>DASZNC010000029.1:0-2649 GCA_035551615.1 Acidimicrobiales bacterium | reverse complement strand
CCTGGTGGCAGACGGCACGACGATCCTCCTCACGACGCAGTACCTCGACGAGGCAGACCGCCTCGCCCACCAGATCGTCGTGATCGACTACGGAAAGGTGATCGCCGAGGGCACGGCCGACCAGCTCAAGGACCAGCTGGGTGGTGACGTGGTCGAGCTGCGGGTGGCCAGCTCGGACGAGCTGGACAAGGCCCTCGCTGCCGTCGCCGGGCTCGGGGACGGCACGCCCCAGGTCGACGCCGAGCAGCGGCGCATGACGCTGCCGGCCAAGGGTGGCGCCGCCACGCTCATGGCCGCCGCCCGCCGCCTCGACGAGAGCGAGGTCACCCTGGAGGACCTGAGCCTGCGCCGGCCGTCGCTCGACGACGTGTTCATGGCCCTCACCGGCCACGGCGCCGGCGCTGACGGTGCGGGCGATGATGGTGAAGGCGCTGAGGAGCCGGCGCCCTCGAACGACGCCCCCCGGCGGCGAAGGAGGAGGACATGACCGCGACCGTCACCACCGCTCCCACCGTGCGTCAGGCGCGACCGATCACGCCGCTGGTCGCAGTCGGCGATACCGCCGCCATCGCCAAGCGCAACCTGCTGCGCGTCGCCCGGACGCCTCAGCTGCTGGTGTTCTCCACCATCCAGCCGGTGATGTTCGTGCTGTTGTTCCGTTACGTCTTCGGCGGCGCCATCCAGACTCCGGGGAGCACCTACGTCGACTACCTGATGGCCGGGATCTTCGTCCAGACCACCCTGTTCGGGGGTGCGCAGACCGCCGTCGGGCTGGCCGAGGACCTGCGCGGTGGGATCGTCGACCGCTTCCGGTCACTGCCCATGGCCCGCTCGGCGGTGCTGGCCGGTCGCACCTTCGCCGACCTGGCTCGCAACGTCTTCGTGCTCCTCCTCATGGTCATCGTGGCCACCGCGGTCGGGTTCCGCTTTCACAACGGTCCGATACCCGACCTGGTGGCGATGCTGGTGGTGCTGGCCTTCGGGTACGCCTTCTCGTGGGTCTTCGCCTACATCGGGATGGTCGTCAAGGAGCCGGAGACCGCCCAGGTCGCCGGGTTCATCCCGCTCTTCCCGCTGGTCTTCGCCAGCTCGGCGTTCGTGCCGGTGGCGACGATGCCCGGATGGCTCCAGGGCTTCGCTCGCGTGCAGCCGGTGAGCGTCACCGTCAACGCCGTGCGCGCCCTCACCCAGGGTGGCCCGATCTACCACTGGCTGTGGCAGATGGTCGTCTGGACCGGCCTCATCCTGGTCGTCTTCGTACCGCTGGCCGTCGCCCGGTACCGCCGGATCTGACTGCCACTCATCCGCGCGGGGGCCACGGAATTGGTCCATCCTGGCCAGATGCGCACATGGGGAATCACCGCAGTCCTGACCGTGCTGGTGGCGGTCAGTCTCGGTGCAGCGGCATGCGGCGGAGGTAGCAGCACCAGCACCTCGACGTCGTCGACCACCACGACCAGTAGTGGGGGTGGCACCGGGGGCGGCGGCTCGTCGGGGTCCAGTGGTGGGCAGTCGGCCAGCACGGCGACGGCCATCGCATCGTTCTCGGCTCCCAGCCAGGTGAGCTGCACGACGTCGACGACCGTCACGCTGTCCTGGGCGACCAGGAACGCCACGTCGGTGACCATCAGCATCGACGGGCCCGGCATCTACAGCACCTATCCGGCCAACGGCAGCGCCTCGGTGCCGTTCGCGTGCGACGGCAAGTCCCACACCTACCTGCTTACGGCCAAGGGGCCCAAGGGCACGGTCACCTCCACCCGGGTCATCTCCAAGGCGGGTGGCACGACGACGTCCACCACCAAGAAGTGATGGCGACGTAGCGACCCGTCACGGGCGCATGGACTTGGTCAGCGCCTCCAGCTGGGTCCCGGTACCGATGGCGATGAGAATGTGACCAGCCGTGATCTTGACGTCCGGGCTGGGGTTGGTCATGAACTCCCCGGCCTCGTTCCGCATGGCCAGCACCAGGGCACCGGTCCGGTCCCGGATGCGGGCGTCCCGCAGAGTTCGTCCGTCGAGCGCAGACCCCTGGGGCACCAACACCTCCTCGAGTCGGAACTCGAGGCTGCCGTCGTGCATCACGACGTCGACGAACTCGGCGACGTGCGGTTGCAGGGCGAGGGCGGCCATGCGGGCGCCCCCGATGTTGGCCGGGTTGACCACCCGGTCGGCCCCCGCCTGGAGGAGCTTGTCCACCGAGCTCTCGGTGTAGGCCCGGGCCACGATGAACAGATCGGGGCACAGCGAGCGCGCCGTCAAGGTCACGTACAGGTTCTCGGGATCGGCGGCGAGGGCGGTGACGAGGACGCGGGCCCGGCCGATGCCCGCCGTCCTGAGCACAGCGTCGTCGGTGGCGTCGCCCTGCACGGTGAGCGCCGGCGCGGGTGGGAGTCGCTCCGGTAGCAGGTCGACCACGACCATGTCCTGGTCGGCGCCGGCCACGTGGCGGGCGATGGCCTGGCCGACCCGACCCCACCCGCACAGGATCACGTGGCCGTTCAGGTTCTCGATCCGTCGTTCCATGCGTCTCCTCGACACGAGATCGGACAGGTGGCCCTCGACGAAGCTGTCGATGAGCACGCTGAAGGTGTAGGCCGCGGTCCCGACACCGGCCAGGATCAGGAAGATGCTGAAGATCTCGCCGGG
>DASZNC010000028.1:0-12728 GCA_035551615.1 Acidimicrobiales bacterium | reverse complement strand
GGCCACACCATCGGCTCGGTCTACACCGAGGGCCACCCGACGTGGATCTGGATGAGCGTCACCGGTGCTTCGGTCTCGGGTTCGGTGACCTGCGAATTGCTGGAGCGGGACGGTCAGGTGGTATCGCTCGGCACCTTCGATCTGGTCAAAGGAAGCGGCTCCTGGGCTGCTCCCGAACCCACCAACAGCTCCGCCTTCTCCGGGGCCCGTCTGGTGACGACTGACGGGGTCATCATCGCCTCGGCCACTTTCTCCAGGTAGACCTCAGTCGACCAGCCGGAACCGCACGACGGTCCCCGGCCCGGCCTGGGCCAGAGCATCCACGCCGGCGTCGTCCACCACCGCCACCACCGGATAGCCGCCCGTCGGCGGATGGTTCCTCATCATGACGATCGGCCGTCCCGCCGGTGGTATCTGGACGGCGCCGGCGACCATCCCCTCAGAAGGGAGTTCACCGGGCCGTGACAGCCGGACCGGTGGGCCCTCCAGACGCACGCCGATGCGGTCGCTGGCCGGACCGACCCTGAACTCCTCGCCCCCCAACGTGGCCCGACCCGATGCGTGCAGCCAATCCGACCTCGGTCCCAAGCGGGCTGAGACGACGACTGGGTCGTCGATCAGGTGCCCCCCGCTCGCATCTGTGCGGCGCGCCGGGCCGACGCCGCGCCCCGGGCCACTAGCGATGCCACCTGGCCGGACCGGCGCCGGGCCACCGGCTCGGTCGGTCCCGACGTCGCTCGCCGGACCGGTGCCGATGGCGACCACGTCGCCCGGGCGGAGTGGGGCCGGGCCCAGCCCGGACAGCGTGTCGGCCGACCGGCTGCCCAGGACCACGGGTGCGTCCAGGCCGCCGGCGACAGCCAGGTACATGCGCACCCCCTGTCGGGCCGGACCGACCAGCAGTTCCATGCCGGGCCGGAGATGGAGCGGGGCGCCGGACCGGGCCGGCAGGCCGTCGACGGTCAGGTCGGCGGCCGCACCGGTCACCGCCAGAACCGCGTCACCCCCACGCAGGCGCAGCCGGAAGCGGCCGAGGGTCGACTCCAATCCGGCGGCGCCCGGATGGTTGCCCACGATGGCGTGCCCGGCCCGGGCCGATCGGCGGTCCGCGGCGCCGGCGATCGGGACCCCGGCGTGGGCCCAACCGGAACGCCCGTCGTCCTGCAGGGTGAGTTGAGGACCGGCGTCGAGCACCTCGAGCGCCGGTACGGACGGCGTCGGAGGCGCAAGGGGCGTGCCCAGCGAGGGCGGCGCGTACGGCGGGAGTTCGGCGACCGGGATGAAGCGAACGCGGTCGCCGGGCACCAGCCGGGCCGGCTGATCGGCGTAGGGATCGAACATCACCGTCCCGGTACGGCCGATCAGGCGCCAGCCGCCGGGGGTGGCCTGTGGATAGATGGCCGTCATACCTCCGGCCAGGGCCACCGACCCGGCCGGCACCGACGTACGGGGCTCCGGTAACCGGGACACCGCCACCCGCGGGTCGCCCCCGGTCAGGTAGGCGAAGCCGGGGGAGAAGCCCAGGAACCCGACCAGGTGCTCGGCGCCGCTGTGGCGGGCCACGACCTCCTCCGCCGACACACCGCACGACTCGGCCACCCCGTCCAGGTCGGGTCCGTCGTAGAGGACGGGGATGTTCACCGTCCGTCCGGCCGGGCCGGTCGCCTCGGTCGGGGCCGGTAGCCGGGCCACGAAGCGTTCGCCGTCCTCGATGGCCGCCTCCGCCACCACCAGAACGGTCCGGGCGCCGGGCACGGCGAAGCGCACCCCGGCCGCCCACCGCCACGCCCGCCACATCCGGTGCACATCGTCCTGGCTGCCGGCCTCGATCAGAACGGCGCTGTCACCCACGACCCGCCAGGGCCGGATCAACGGTCCTCGAGGAACGACCGGACCTCTATGCCCGCCTCCGACAGGGCCCGGCGCACCGCACGGGCCAGTGGGACGGCCCCCGGTGTGTCGCCGTGGATACAGATCGAGTCGGTCGGCACGGCGATCATCGAGCCGTCGGTGGCCTCGACCACGCCGTGACGCACCAGGCGGACGGCCCGCTCGGCCACGACGCCGGGGTCGTCGATCACGGCTCCCGGCGTGCCCCGCGCCGCCAGTGACCCGTCTGGTGCGTAGGCCCGGTCGGCGAACGCCTCAGCGAAGCAGGCCACGCCCCGGTCCATCGCCACCCGCCAGATCTCCGACCGCCCCGGGCACAGAAGGGGTAGGCCGCGGTCGGCGGCCACGTCGACCAGCGAGCCCGCCACCGAGGCGTCGGCGGCGGCCCGGTTGTAGAGGGCCCCATGGGCTTTGACGAATCTGACCGGACGGGCCGAAAGTGACATCAGGACCGACACCTGTCCGGTCACGGCCGCGACCAGATCGGTGCCGTCGATGTCGATGGCCCGTCGCCCGAATCCCTCCCGGTCCGGATAGGACGGATGGGCGCCGACGACCACGCCGTGGGTCGCCGCCTGAGCGGTCACCCACCGCATCGACTCCTCGTCGCCGGCATGGCCGCCGCACGCCACGGATGTGCTGGTCACTATGGCCAGCAGCTCATGGTCCGTCCCCGCCCCCTCACCGAGATCGGCGTTCAGGTCGACGCGGACGGCAGTCACCGCCCTAGGACGGTACCGGCATCCCCACCAGGTCGGCGAAGTTGCCGGCGTAGAACCGGTCGCGACCCCGAGGGCTCGTGTGTCCGAGGTTGCTCTCGAAGCGACCGATCGGGTCCTTTGTCCCCTCTGGATGCGGATAGTCGGAGGAGAAGAGGAACAGCTCCTCGCCGGCCTGCTCGATCATCCAGCCGATGGGTTCCTGCGGCCACGGGGTGAAACGCATCTGGCGGCGCACCAGCTCGCTCGGCTTCAGCTCGAGCTGGCGCAGGCGGGGTTCGGTCTTGGCGAACGACAAGGCCTGGTCCAGCCGGTAGAGCCAGGGCACCACCCACGATGCGCCCTGCTCGATGGAGCCGACCATGAGCCGCGGGAACCGGGTCAGCACCCCGTCGAGGATCAGGCATGAGAAGAAGACCTCGGTCGGGAGGTGGATGGCCATGAAGTCCTTCGACCGTACGTTCTCGCCGCCACCCAGGAAGTCGGTGACCGTGAGTCCGTTGTCGTGGAAGGACCGGGGCACGGGTCGGCCGCCGCTGCCGATGTGGGTGACCATGGGGATGCCACGGTCCTGGAGCAGCGCCCACAGGGGGTCGTAGTCGGGATGGGTGGGCGACACGCCGTCGCCGGGTGCGCTGGGCAGATGGATGATCCGGCAGCCGCCGTCGATGGCCTCGGTCACCAGGGAGAGGGTGGTTTCGGGCCCGAGCCAGGGGACGTAGCCGACAGCCAGCAGCCGGGCGTCGTCGGCGCAGAACGCAGCCATGGCCCGGTTGTGGGCCCGGGTGCCCCCGATGGCCAACTCGGTGTCCCGGCCCGCGTACTGCGTGGGCGCGAAGGTGGAGAACACCATCTGGGCCCCGAACCCGAGATGGTCGAGGGCCCGGCTGCGGTCCGCCGGATCAAAGGCACCGAACGCGTGCCAACCCTTGAGCTGCATCAGGCGCTCGTCCAGGTCGCCGTCTCCGACGGTCTCACCCTTCGCCCGGCGCGCTTCGGCCTTGGCGACGGCGTCCTCGGCCAGCTTGCCGCCGGCCCGACCCATGGCCTCCGACAATGGCCGGAGCCGGTCTCTGACATCGGGATCGGCGAACTGCCCCAACCAGTCAGGCAGCTCCATCAGGTGGCTGTCGGCGTCGAAGATGACGCGATCGCCCGCATAGGTGCTCATGTTCTTCCCCCGGGAAATGGTCAAGTTACGAAATGTTACCACCGTCGGATAGCCGTTCCTCAGGTCGGCGGGACCGGTCGGCCGGGCGGAATGCTTGATTGGACCTGGCCGGGATGGCAGGCTCGGTCGGATGGGACTTTCCGAGCGCGATCGGGCGATACTCGAGTTCGAAGGTTCCTGGTGGACCCGACCCGGTCCGAAAGAGGCCGCCATCAAGGATCGGCTGGGCCTGTCGGCCAGCCGCTATCGTGAGATCTTGGCCGGTTTGATCGATTCAGCTGAAGCGGAGAGCATCGCCCCGCTCTTGATCCGTCGTCTGCGTCGCGAGCGTGACCGGCGCCGGCGGGCCCGCTACGCCGGCCGGCCGGCCGGCGGGCGGAAGGGCTGATGGCCCGCCCGGCTCCCGGGCGCCGACCGGGTGGTAGCGACGGTGGGGTGCACTGGGTCAAGGCGCTGGCCCTCATCCTCGTTCTGGTCGTCGTCGGCTGGGTCATCCTGAGCAAGTCGAGCAAGGGTCCGACCAAGGCGGCCACCAGCACCGGGTCCACCCACCACTCCGGCCCGACCACGACGACCTCGCTGCCGCCGGCGCCGACGACCACGACGACGCTGCTGCCGGCCAAGCAGGTCAAGGTGCAGGTTCTCAACGGCGCATCCGTCGCCCTGCCGCTGGCCACCGAATGGTCGCACAAGCTGCAGACCAACCCGGGCTACACCACCCTCACCCCCAACAACGCCACCGCCAACGTCAGCACGTCGGCGATCTACGTGATCACCCCCGGTTACCTGCCTGAGGCCGACCAACTGGCCACGGCCGTCGGCCTGCCGCTGACCGCTGTCGACCAGACCATCCCGGCGCCCGCCGCGGCGCCGATCCCGGCGTCGGTCCGGGCCTCGGCCAACCTGGTGCTGGTGGTCGGGCCCAACCTGCAGGCGACCGCCTGACCGATCCGGTAGGCCGCTGGCTGGCCGCCGCCCGGTCGGCACCGGCCCGGGCCGGGCTCTTTGTCGACTTCGACGGCACCATGTCGCCGATCGTCGACGACCCGGCGTCGGCCCGCCCCCTGCCCCGAGCCGTCGACGTACTCAGACAGCTGGCCGACCGGTGGGGCGTGGTCGCCGTCGTGTCCGGCCGGCCGGCCGCGTTCCTGGCCGAACAGCTGCCCGGCGCCGGGGCGACGCGCCTGGTTGGCCTGTACGGCCTGGAGGAGGCCGGCGTCCGGACCGGCGAGGTCATCACCCACCCGGAGGCGGCGGGGTGGGAGGCGGCCATCGAGGAGGCGGCCGGGGCGGCCGACCGGGAGCTACCCGAAGGGGGCGCCGTCGAACGCAAGGGGCTCACCGTCACCCTCCACTACCGGGCGGTGCCCGATCAGGGTGAGCAAGTCGATCTACTGGCTCGCCGACTCGGTGCCGAACTGGGTCTGCGCGTCCATCCGGGGAAGAAGTCGGTGGAACTGCGGCCGCCGGTCGACGTCGACAAGGGGTCGGTCGTCCGCCAGTTGGCCACCGGGCTGGACGCGGTGGCCTTCGCCGGCGACGACACCGGTGACCTGCCCGCCTTCGCCGCGCTGGCGACGCTCCGCGGCGAAGGGGTCACCACGCTGGCCATCGCCGCCGACGGCCCGGAGACGCGATCGGTCGTCGTGGCGGCCGCCGACGTGGCCGTGGCCGGCCCCGAGGGGGTCCTCGCCCTGCTGGCGGACCTGGCCACCGGCTGAGCCGGCGGTCGACCCGGGGACTCCGGTCAGGCCGAGCCGGCGTGGCCGACCAGGTCGTCGAACCAGTCGAGCGGGTCCCGGCGGCCGGCATCGGTGCGCAGGGCGTCGGCCGACTTCTTGCGGGACTCGGCGGAGGCGTCGAGGGCGTCCCCCAGGGCGGTGGCCGTCTCCGAGATGTCGAACGGGTTGACCCCAATGGCGGCGTCGCCCAACTCGGCCCAGGCTCCGGCCTGCCGACTGAGGACGAGCAACCCGTCGCGTTCGTTGACCAGCGGGCCTTCCTTGGCGACCAAGTTGAGGCCGTCGCGCACCGGGTTGACGAGGAGCACGTCGTAGCGGCGCAGTGCGGCCACCGACCGGGGGTAGTCATCGGCCGGATCCAGCAGGATGGGCGTCCAGTCGGGGGTGCCCCACTTCTGGTTGAGGTGATCGGCCAGCCCGATCACCTCCTGGCCGTAGGCCTGGTACTCGGCCAACCCCAGGCGCGACGGGTACACCATGGCCGCGAACACCACCCGCTGGCGCAGGTCCGGCCTGGTCTCCAGCAGTTCGTCGTAGGCCCAGAACCCGCGTAGCACGTTCTTCGACGGCTCGATCCGATCGACCCGGACGATGACCTGCCGCTCGCCGATGACCTCGTCGAGCTGGGCCAGGGCCCGGTCGCACGCCTCGGAGGCGGCGACCGAACGGATGTCGTCGAGGTCGGTGGCGGCCGGGGCCACGAAGGTCTCAGGGGCCCGCCCGAGCAACCGCCGGCCGCATTCGTTGAACGACTCGGCCCACGCCGCGGTGTGGAAGCCCACCGGTCCACCGTCGGCCAGGCCGGCCACCAGTTCGACCGCTACCGAATCGGGCAGCGTGGCCAGTTCCGGCGCGGAACACCATGGGGTGTGGAGGAAAGTGGAGATGCGCACGTCGGGCCGGCGGGCGGCCAGGAGGGCCGGGACGAGGGCCAGTTGGTAGTCCTGGACGAGGACGGTGGCCCCCTCCTCGGCGGCCCGGTCGGCGGCTTCGGCGAACGACTGGTTGACCTTGCGGTAGCTGTCCCAGGCCTGCCACCACGTCCGGTCGAAGCGGGGTCGGCGGGGCCGGTCCCACAGCCCGTGCAGGCAGTACCAGAGCGTCTGGTTGGAGATGACGTCGTAGTAGGCGCTGTAGTCGCCCGGTTCGACGACGACCGGTTGGAAGCTGAATCCGCCGGTCGAAATCGCTCCGGAGGCGGCGCCCTCCCGGTCTTCGGGCGTGGCTGCGGCAGCCAGCCACAGAGCGCCGTCCCGTTCGACGCCGGGACCGAGGGTGACGACCAGGCCGCCGGCGCCCCGCTTGGGGCGGACCGATCCGTCGTCGTTGCGCACGAAGCTGATCGGCCCCCGATTGGATACGACGAGCAGTTTGGACAGCGCTTTCATCTGGTTATCGAACATACCCACGCGCGAGCGGGTCTCCGTCCGCGGCTTCGGGCACCATGGTCGGGTGCCCCGTTTGGTTGTCGCCCCGGACAAATTCCGGGGGAGTGCCACCGCCACCGACGCGGCCGAGGCGATCGGAGCGGCCGCCACCCGCCTCGGATGGTCGGTGGACCTGGCCCCCGTGTCGGACGGCGGCGAGGGTTTCTGCCAGGTGCTCGGCGGGCGGGCCCGGCCGGCCAGCGTCCACGGCCCCCTCGGCGAGACGATCGAGTCGGCCTGGTACGAACTGGACGGCGGCGCCACGGCGGCCATCGAGATGGCCATGGCGTCGGGCCTGGTCCTGGCCGGGGGCGAGGAGGCCAACGACCCCATGCGGGCCGACACCCGGGGCGTGGGCGAGTTGATCGCGGCGGCGGTCAAAGGAGGCGCCCGTCACCTTCTCGTCGGCATGGGTGGCTCGGCCTCGACCGACGGAGGATGGGGGGCCATCGAGGTACTGGAGCCGATCAGCCGGCTGGCCGGCGTGCACATCGAGGTGGCGTGCGACGTGCGCACCCGATTCGTGGATGCCGCCGCCGTGTTCGCTCCGCAGAAGGGGGCCACACCGGCGCAGGTCGAGATGCTGACCCGGCGGCTGGAACGGTTGGTCCAGCTGTATCAGCAGCGGTTCGGCCGGGACGTGACGGAGTTGGTCGGAGCCGGCGCGGCCGGGGGCCTGGCCGGCGGTCTGGCCGCCATTGGGGGCGAGCTCACCAGCGGCTTCGACCTGGTGGCCGACCGCATCGACCTGGCCGGCCGCATCGAGGGCGCCGACCTGGTCATCACCGGCGAGGGGCTGCTCGACGACCAGAGCTTCGAAGGCAAGTCGGTGGGTGGGGTGGTCGAGCTGGCGGCCGAGTTCGGTGTCCCGGTGGCCGTCATCGCCGGCGACTCCGACACCAACCCCGACCTCGAGGTGCGCACCCTGATCGCCGAGGTGGGCGAGGAGGCGGCCATGACCGACACCCTTACGTCGCTCGGTCGGGTGACCGAGGAGCTTCTGGCCGGCCGGACCTGAAGGGATCCGGCCTGGGACCGAAGTGGGTCCGGGGCTTGGCGGGGCCGGTCCGGGCCCGTTGAGGGTCGGCCGATCCGCCGGGTGTGGGGCGGTCAGGCGGTCTTGCGGTGGGCGGGCACGTCCAGCAGGGCCGGTAGCTCGACCAGGGAGACTTCGGCGGCCTCCCGCCCGGGCCGGATCAGCTGGGCCGTCCACGGGAACTGCTCGACCGCCGCGCCCGACCGTTCGAGGGCCAGTTGCAGGATGGCGAGCGACTGCGGTCCCAGCTCGGCGAGGGTGCGGTTGCGGTGCACCCGTTCACCCAGATCGCACTGCACCAGGCCGGCGTTGCCGAAGCGGGCGGTCACGTCGATGAGCAGCCCCAGGTCGACGCCGTAGCCGCCGGCGAAGGGGACCGATTCGAGCACACGGCGATGGGCGCCGCACTCTCCTGACAGTGGCTGTGCCAGATCACCCAAATGGGGGAAGAAGACGGAGATGAGAGGCCGGGCCATGAGTTCGGTGACCCGGCCACCACCGTCGGGCGAGCCGGCGACCGGGCGCTCGTAGAAGCCCTTGGCGAACACCACGTCGTCACGGGCCAGGAGCGGGCCGGCGATGCCCAGTACGAACCGGGGATCGAAATCGCGGATGTCGGCGTCGCAGAACACGATCACATCGCCGGCCGATACGTGGACCCCCTTCCACATGGCCTGACCCTTGCCGTGACCGGCGAACTCGGACAGGACCTCCCGGGTGGAGTACACGGTGGCCCCGGCCGCAGCAGCCACCGCCGCGGTCGCGTCGGTCGACCCGTCGTCCATGACGATGATCTCGTCGACGACGGCGGTGGCCTCGACCAACTCCCGACGGATGGCGGCGACGATCTGCCCGACCGTCGTCTCCTCGTCCCGCGCCGGTATGCAGACCGATATGCGGCGTCCCCGTTTGGCCGCGTGGACGCGATCCACCGGAAAGTCGACCGATCGGTACGAGCGCCGCACCGCCCAATCCTGCCACGCGGCCGACCGCTTTCCGAAAGTGGAAACCGATGTGGCGCGTCGCCGGAGCCGATGTACACTGGTCACGACATTCATCAAGAGCGGCAGAGGGACGGGCCCTGTGAAGCCGCGGCAACCGGTTCCGTCCCTTTCGGGGACATAAGGACTAGGTGCCAATGCCCGATTCGATGAGGCCATCACAGGAGGACTTCGAAGTGCCGTTCCCAGAAGGTCTGCCGTCGGTCCTCGGACTGCGCTGCCGGGAGTGCAGCCGCAGCTACCCGGCCGAGGCATTGCACGTGTGCGAGTGGTGCTTCGGCCCGCTCGAGGTGGTCTACGACTACGAGGCCATCAAGTCGGTCGCGACCCGGGAGCGCATCGCCGCCGGGCCCTTGTCCATCTGGCGCTACGCCGATCTGCTCCCGGCGTCGGCCGATGGCGCCGTGAGCCTGGGCGCCGGGTTCACCCCGCTCGTCCGGGCCGATCGCCTGGCCGCCGAGCTCGGGCTGCGGGAGCTCTGGATCAAGAACGACACCCTCAACCCGACCGGCTCCTTCAAGGACCGGGTCGTCTCGGTGGCGCTGACCAAGGCCCAGGAACTGGGCTTCAAGGTGGCCGCCTGTGCCAGCACCGGCAACCTGGCCAACTCGGTCGCCGCCCACGCCGCCCACGCGGGCATGGAGTCGGTGGTGTTCATCCCGGCCAACCTGGAGGCGGGCAAGGTGGTCACGACGGCCGTCTTCGGCGGCCGGCTGATCGCGGTGGAGGGCAACTACGACGACGTCAACCGGCTGTGTGCCGAACTGGCGGGCGAGCATCCGTCGTGGGCGTTCGTCAACGTCAACGTCCGCACCTACTACGCCGAAGGCTCCAAGACGCTCGCCTTCGAGACGGCCGAGCAGCTGGGCTGGCAGGCACCCGACCACGTGATCGTCCCGGTGGCGTCGGGGAGCCAGCTGACCAAGGTGGCCAAGGGGTTTAAGGAGCTGTGGTCGGTCGGCCTGCTCGACGAAGAGCCCCACGTGCGTATCTCCGGCGCCCAGGCCACCGGCTGCTCACCCGTCGCCCAGGCGTTCGCCGCCGGGCGGGACGTGGTCAAGCCGGTGAAACCGGACACCATCGCCAAATCGCTGGCCATCGGCAACCCGGCCGACGGGCCGTACGCCATCGACGCGGTGCGCCAGTCGGGGGGCGGTTTCGGCTCGGTCTCAGATGACCAGATCGTCGAGGGCATCCGGTTGCTGGCCCGTACCGAGGGCATCTTCGCCGAGACGGCCGGCGGCGTCACCATCGCCTCGCTCGTCCAGCTGGTCGATTCCGGTGTGGTGCGCAGCGACGAGCGGGTCGTCGCCCTGGTCACCGGCAACGGGCTGAAGACCATCGAGGCGGTGGCCCCGCACTGCGGCCCGACCGCCACCATCGCCCCCAACCTGGAGGCGTTCGCCGCCGCCGTCGACCTTCCCACGGAGTTCTGAACCAAATGGCCGTCACCATCCGCATCCCCACCCAGCTCCGCCCGCTCGCCGGCGGCAACGCCACCGTGTCGGCCGACGCCGGGACCATGGCCGAGGTGCTGAAGGCGCTCGACGCTGCCCACCCGGGATTCCAGGACCGCCTGTTCGACGAGGACGGCAAGCTGCGCCGGTTCGTCAACATCTTCGTCGCCGAGGAGGACATCCGCTTCCTCGACGGCCTGGACACCCCGGTGGCCGACGGGGCGACCGTGTCGATCGTCCCGGCTGTGGCCGGCGGCTGATCCACGGCCGGCTCGGCTGGGTTCTGGCGCCCGCAGGCGCCGCAATCGGCTGGGTTTCGGCGCCCGCAGGCGCCGCAATCGGCTGGCTCGGCCGGGTTCCGGCGCCGGCGGGGCGCCCGCACTTGCGGAGTGGGTGCCAAGTAGCTGCACATGTCAGCACCTTTGACCGCACTTGATGACGGGGGGCGGGCCGGTGCCCGACTCCGGTTGCACTAACTCTCCGGAGGCGGTTAACTGTTAGCACTCGGGATGTGAGAGTGCTAACCGGAACCCAACGGAGGGAACCAAAACCAAAATGCCCAAGCTGATTGCCTTCGACGAAGCCGCCCGTCGGGCCTTGGAGAGCGGGATGAACCAGCTCGCCGATGCCGTCCGGGTGACCCTCGGCCCCAAGGGCCGCAACGTCGTTCTGGAGAAGAAGTGGGGAGCCCCCACGATCACCAACGACGGCGTGTCCATCGCCAAGGAGATCGACCTCGAGGACCCGTACGAGAAGATCGGGGCCGAGCTGGTCAAAGAAGTAGCCAAGAAGACCGATGACGTCGCCGGTGACGGAACCACCACCGCCACCGTCCTGGCCTGGGCGCTGGTCCGCGAGGGCCTGCGCAACGTGGCCGCCGGCGCCAACCCGATGTCCCTGAAGCGGGGCATCGAGGCGGCCGTGGAGGCGGCGACCGGGTCGCTGAAGGCCCTGTCCAAGGAGACCGAGAGCAAGGAGCAGATCTCCCAGGTCGCGTCGATCTCCGCCGCCGACACCGAGATCGGTGACCTCATCTCCGAGGCCATCGACAAGGTCGGCAAGGACGGCGTCATCACCGTCGAGGAGTCCCAGACCTTCGGCATGGACCTCGAGCTGGTCGAGGGCATGCGCTTCGACAAGGGCTACATCGCCCCCTACTTCGCCACCGATCCTGAGCGTATGGAGGCGTCCCTCGAGGACCCGTACATCCTGCTCGTCGGCTCCAAGATCTCGGCCGTCCGTGACCTGCTGCCCCTCCTCGAGAAGGTCATGCAGTCCGGTCGCCCGCTGGTGATCATCGCCGAGGACGTCGAGGGCGAGGCTCTGGCCACCCTGGTCGTCAACAAGATCCGCGGCACGTTCAAGAGCGTGGCCATCAAGGCGCCCGGCTTCGGCGAGCGGCGCAAGGCCATGCTGCAGGACATCGCCATCCTCACCGGTGGCCAGGTCGTGACCGAGGAGGTCGGCCTGAAGCTGGAGAACACCACCCTCGACCTCCTGGGCCGGGCCCGCAAGGTCGTCGTCACCAAGGACGAGACCACCGTGGTCGAGGGCGCCGGCGAGGAGTCCGACATCAAGGGCCGCATCGCCCAGATCAAGACCGAGATCGAGAACACCGACTCGGACTACGACCGGGAGAAGCTGCAGGAGCGGCTGGCCAAGCTGTCCGGCGGCGTGGCCGTCATCAAGGTCGGCGCCGCCACCGAGGTCGAGCTCAAGGAGAAGAAGCACCGCATCGAGGATGCCGTCTCCACCACCAAGGCCGCCGTCGAAGAGGGCGTCGTGCCCGGCGGGGGCGTGGCCCTGCTCCGCTCGCAGACCGCCATCCTGGAGCGGGCCGAGAAGCTGGAGGGTGACGAGGCCACCGGCGCTCGCATCGTGGCCCGGGCCGTCGAGGAGCCGTTGAAGCAGATCGCCGTCAACGCCGGCCTCGAGGGCGGCGTGATCGTCGAGCGGGTGCGGAACCTGAAGAACCCGGCGGAGGGCCTGAACGCGGCTACCGGCGAGTACGAGGACCTGTTCAAGGCCGGCGTCATCGATGCCGCCAAGGTGACCCGGTCTGCGCTGCAAAACGCGGCGTCCATCGCCGCCCTGTTCCTCACCACCGAGGCGGTCATCGTGGACAAGCCGGAGGACAAGGCTCCCGCCATGCCCGGCGGAGGCATGGAGGACTTCTAGTCCGACCGCGGCACGGAGAGGACTTCTAGTCCGACCGCGGCACGGAGAGGACTCCTAGTCCGACCGCGGCACGGAGAGGACTTCTAGTCCGACCGCGGCACGGAGAG
>DASZNC010000027.1:0-5123 GCA_035551615.1 Acidimicrobiales bacterium | reverse complement strand
GTCGGACTTGAACCGACGACAACTCGATTATGAGCCGAGTGCTCTGACCAACTGAGCTACGCCGCCGAGCCCCCTGTCGGAATCGAACCGACGACACCAGCCTTACCATGGCTGTGCTCTGCCGACTGAGCTAAGGGGGCGGAGGTTTACTGCGTTATCCGGGTACTGCCGGGCGGGTAACCGATTCATGCTATCCGAGGGGCCGCAGCCACGGCCAGCAGTACTCTTGCCCGGATGCCCGTCAAGTGTCGCCTGGCGGTGATGGATGACGCCGAAGCCATCCGCACCATCTACAACCGGGAGGTGGTCGGCTCCACCGTCACCTTCGATCTGGTCCCCCGGACCCTCGAGGACCAACAGGCCTGGCTGGACGAACACAGCGGCGCCCACCCGGCCGTGGTAGCCGTCGACGATGCCGGAAACGTGTGCGGATTCGGCTCCCTCTCCCCCTACCGGCCCCGCCCCGCCTACCGCACGACGGTGGAGGACTCGGTGTACGTGGACCCGGACTACCAGGGCCAGGGCGTCGGGCGGGTCATCCTCAGCGAGCTGGTCGCCCTGGCCGCCTCTCACGGCTTCCATGCCGTCATCGGCCGGATCGTCGGCGGCCACGCCGCCTCCATCGGCCTGCACCAGGCGTGCGGGTTCGAGCAGATAGGCGCCGAGCGGGAGGTCGGCCGTAAGTTCGGCCGCTGGCTCGACGTGGTGTTGATGCAACTGCTCATCCCCTGACGCCGCCTTCCCTGGCCGCCGGCCGTTCCGGCCATAGCTGGTGTGGATCGGGCGACGCGCCCCGCCTTGTCCGTTTGACGGCCCGCCCTTCGGCCACCCGGCCTCCGGTGGAGCGGGGCGAGGGGCGCGCCCGGCGGGTCCTTTGACCGGAGGATCGGGCGCTGGACAAGAGGTGCGTGCAAAGATGCTGACTATATCAGCTACTTTGCACACCTTTTATGAGTTTACATCCACTACCCGCTCCAGGAGGGCCCGCTCGGTCGCTCTCCGCGGTCATGTCGCATAGTGATCGGTGTGGATGTACCGTCCTCACCACGTTCGCCAGAGAGGAACCGCTGCGATGAAACCAGGTGATCAGGCTCCGGAGTTCGAGCTTCAGGACCAGACCGGCGCCACGCTGCGTCTGTCCGAGATGCTCGCCAATGGGCCGGTCGTACTGTTCTTCTACCCGGCCGCCATGACGACCGGTTGCACCAAGGAGAGCTGCCATTTCCGGGACCTGTCGGCTGAGTTCGGCGCCTACGGCGCGCAAAGGGTCGGCATCTCCCGCGACGACGTGGCCAAGCAGAAGCAGTTCGACGACAAGCACACCCTCGGCTTCCCTCTCCTCGCCGACACCGACCGGGCGGTGGCCGAGGCCTACGGGGTGAAGGGCGGCATGCTCGGCCTGAGCCCGGTCAAGCGGGCCACCTTCGTCATCGATCGCGATCGCACGGTCAAGGCCGTCATCACGTCGGAGATCAACATGAACACCCACGCCGACAAGGCATTGGCCGCCCTGAAGGAACTGCAGCCCAGCTCCTGACGCTCCCGGCGCTGACGGTCAGGCGTCGGCGCGCAGGCGCACCGGGCACGGGCGAGGCTCCCGGCCGGACAACTGACGGAGGATTTCGTCGCCGTACCAGCGCCGGTAGGCGGTGACCTCGGCGGTGGCCGGGAGGGTGAGAAGTTGCCGGCGGGTGATGCTGCTGGCCGCCCGTCGCAACCACGAGGCGACGCCCTCGATCTTGGACACGATGTCCTCCGGGACCAGCACGTCGAAGTCGATCGTCTCCCGACCCAGGGCGGCTGCCGACTCGGCCATGCGGCGGTCGGAGTCGGTCCACAGGTCGATGTCCGAGATCCACGGCTTGCCGGCCTGGACCACGTTCTCCAGCTCGGGCGGAGCATCCCGACCGAGCAGCATGACCTGCATCTCGCGATGCAGATCCGACAACTGCTGGGTGGACTCGAGGAGAAGCTGCACCGGGACGCCGACCAGGTGGACCCGCCGGCCGGCGCCGGCGACGGCCGTCTGGCGGAACACCCCCCGGGCCAGAACGGCTTCGGGGATCATCGGCGCGGCGGGCATCGGAGGGTAGTTGGGCGCCGGTACCGCTTCGATGACCCGCTGCCCGGTGGCCACTTCGGCCCAGGTGATCTTGCCGCAGCCGCGCGGCTCGGCCCCCCACCGGTCGCAGGTGGCCGCGATCAGCGCCAGGCCACGGCCGGTCATGGACCGGTTGGACAGCAGATCCTCAGGACGAGCTGCGCTGACGACCGGCATGTGGGGATCGCCGTCTTCTACCTCAATGCGAATCCCGGCACCTAAACGCTTGATCCGGACACACACCGGGGTATGAGCATGGAGAACAGCGTTGGTGACCAGCTCGGAAACGGCCAGTGCGCCGTCTTGACGGGCACCGTCGCCCAGGCCCCAGGACGAAACCGCACTCGCGAGCAGGCGGCGAGCAGCTACAGAACTCTCCAGTTCGGCTGGCAGTCTTGCCTCGTATTCGCCGAGAGGGCTGACCCGGTCCATGTCCCCGATTCGTCTGCGTTCTTAGGCCTTGTTCAGATTACCTCTTCAACTCATCGGTATACCCCGACCTGACCTGAAGTGTCACGACGGCGGATCAGGAAATCCGGATCTTTGTCCTATTAGCCGCACAAACGCGGGTCTGTGCAGGCACTGGTGGGCGGTGTCGTGCGGGGCGAGGTCGGGCGCGGGCTGGTGATGACCGACCGAGGAGTGGTGACCGGAGTTGTCGTGTGCGTCGTTGCCGGAACGGTCCGCACCGTCGTGGGCGGAGCCGTCGCCTGAGTGGTGGGCGGGACCGTGGTGGTCACCACCGGCTTGGTAGTCGGCGGCGCAGTGGTGGCCGGGACGGTGCTCGCGGTCGTGGCCACAGGGGGCGCGGAGGTGGCCGGGGTGGTGGCGACAGTGGTTGCCACGTTGTTCGACGCCGGCTTCGGCTTACCCGATCCACCCGCCAGGACGAGCACCGCGACGATGACGATCACCACCACTGCGCCGATGCCGGCGAACAGGAGGATGGGGCGCTTCTTCTCCTCTCGAGAAACGGGCGGCGGCGGACCACCCGGACCACCTGGCACCGGGATGGGCGTCCGGGCGGTGGTCGGCTCGAGTTCGGAGGGGGCGATGGTGGCCGATGAACGCGTCAGGGTTGACCCGGCGTCTTCGACGGGGGCGGCGGTCGGAGCGGATGGGGCGAAGCTGACCGGTGGGACGGGGGCCGCGGCTCGAGGTGCGGTCGGGGTCGGCGGTGTGGGCAAGGCCGGCGGGGCCGAAGGAGCCGTCGGTGCGGAGGACACCGGCGGCCCGGGCGGAGTGGGAGGAGCAAACGGCGGAAGACCTGAAGGATCCCTCGGCGGCTGCGCCGGTGCGGGTGCGAGTGGCGGAGCGACGGAGGCGGCGGCGGTGGGCGGCGCCGACGGGGTCGGCCGGGCCGGATCGATCGGCGGAGCCGAGGTGATCGGCGGAGCCGGATCGATCGGCGGAGCCGGATCGATCGGCGGAGCCGGGGTGATCGGCGGACCGGCCGCAGGAGCATCAGCCTTCGTCGGAGGGGATTCGGGCTCGACCGCGACTGGAGCGGGCGCCAGCGGAGCGAACTTCGGCGCCGGGGCGATGGGCGGAGGCGGAACTGCGGCAGCCGGCGCGAGGGGCGGCGTCGGAGCAGCGGCAGCCAGCGAAGCAACGGGAGCCGGAGCCAGCGGCGACAGGGCCGGTGCCTCGGCCGCCTGTGCCTCGGCCGCCGGTGCCTTGGCCGCCGGTGCCTCGGCCGCCGGTGCGTCGGACTTCGCATCGACCGTCTCGGCTGCCTTTGCTGCAGCCGCCGTGACAGCGGCCGCAGCTGCGGCCTCTGTCAGTCGGGATGGCGCCGGTGCGGGCGGAGCCGGCTCAGCCGCCGGAATGGGTGCGAGCGATGCTCGATCGATCGTGGTGTCGACGTCCTCAACAGCTGGGATCGACGCTCGATCGACGGTCGCCTCCCCGTCCCCGGCGACCGGTAGCGAGGCCCGATCGACCGTCTTCTCCACATCGTCTGTGCTACCGGCCCGCACGGGAACGATTGCTGCGGCTGGCGGCTTGGGTGCCTCGAAGGACGGAGCCGGGGGCTTCGGTGTCTCGAAGGACGGGGTCTGCTGCCGAGGCGCGGCCACTTCGGGAGAGGTCGAGTCGTTCGTTGACCAGGGGACCGATGAGATCAACCCAGACGCCGCGTCGGGCTCGATCGTGGGCGACGACGAGATCAGAGGCGTGGCCGCTTCCGGCTCCACCCCTGGTTCCGACTCCAGGGCCGCGTCTGCCGGCTCTTTGACGGGACTTGCATCCGCCGGGACCGATGTGGAAACGGTCGGCGCAGGAACGATCGGTGGACCCGGAGGTGCAGGAGGCGAGCTCGGAGAAACCGTCTTCTGTTCGACCGGAGCGACCACCGGCGAAGCGACCGGCGAAGCGACCGGCGCAACCTTCTCCACGACCGGAGCGACGACCGGCTCGGTCGGGACCGGCGGCGCCTCCTCCACCACCGGAGTCACGACTGGCTCAGGCGCAACTGGCTGCGCCTTCTCCACGACCGGGGCGGCCTCGACCTTGTGCGCCGGAGGCTCCGATTTGGCCTCGACAGCCGGGACGACCGGCAGTTCGAACGGAGGCATCTCCACCCCGAGCGCAGGAGCAGCGGGGCTTTCGACCGCCGGCGCCACGTCGGCAACAGGTCCCGGCCAAGATGGGGGTGCGACATCCGGGAGCGGGAACGGCACCGGCTCGACGAAGGCCTGCGGCACGGGCGGGACGTCGGTGCGGGCCGGCGGAGTGAACGCAATGGTTCGCGGCGGTGGTGGGAGCGGGTCCGACTGGCCGGGCGCGCCCGGTGCCACCGGCCGGCTGGGCCGGGTCGGGGCGACCGGCACCCCTCGGGCCGGCGCCACATCTTCGAAGCGGGCAATCTCTTCACCCGGCGGCGGCGCCCAGCGATCGATATCGGGCGGCGCCGACTTCGGTGTGGGGAACGGATCCAGTACCAGGTCGGCAAGGGGCGGCGGCAGGCGGGGGTCGACGTACGGCACCGGAGGAGGTGCGGACACGGGAGCCACCGACACCG
>DASZNC010000026.1:0-3989 GCA_035551615.1 Acidimicrobiales bacterium | reverse complement strand
GCGGTCGGTGAGGGTGCCGGACAAGGGTCCGGCGATGAGGAACCCAGCCGTCAGCGGCAGCATGTAGATACCGGCCCACAGCGGCGTTCGTTCGAAGCCGTAGCCGTGCTCCGGCAACCAGATGCCCTGCAGCCAGATGATCAGGATGAACATGAGCCCGCCCCGGCCGACGGCGGACAGGAACGTCGAGAGCGTGCCGAAGGTGAACGCCTTGATCCGGAACAGCGGGAGGCGGAACATGGGGTGCTCGACGCGGGTCTCGATGATCCCGAACACGATGAGCAACGCGCCCCCGCCTATCAACTCGCTCAGCACGGCCGGGCTGGTCCAACCCATGGTCTGGTGACGGTAGGGCTCGATCCCATAGGTGATGCCGATCATCACCAGGATCAACCCGACGGCGAAGGTCAGGTTGCCCCACCAGTCGATGCGGGCCGGGCGCCGGATGCCGTTGTCCTGGAGCTTCTTGTAGGCCCACCAGGTGCCGGCCGCACCGATGGGAACCGATATGAGGAAGACCAGGCGCCAGTTGATCGGCGCCAGGATCCCGCCCAGCACCAGTCCGATGAACGAGCCGGATATACCGGCCACGTTGTTGATGCCGAGGGCCAGGCCCCGCTGATGGGTCGGGAAGGCATCGGTGAGAATGGCCCCCGAGTTGGCGATGATGAAGGCGGCGCCCACCCCTTGGACGATGCGCATGACGATCAGCCAGAGCGCCCCCTCCCGCCCGTACATCCAGTCCACGGTGAGCAGCAGCGACGACACCGTGTAGACGAGGAAGCCCAGGTTGTACATGCGGACCCGCCCGTACATGTCGCCCAGCCGGCCCAGGCTGACGACCAGCACGCTGCTCACGACCAGGAAGCCCAGGATCATCCACAACAGGTAGAAGCTGTTGCCCGGCACCAACGGGTTGAGATGGATGCCCCGGAAGATGTCGGGCATGGCGATGAGCATGATCGACGAATCGATCGTGGCCATCAGCACGCCCAAGGTGACGTTGAAGAGGGCGATCCATTTGTAGCGGTCGGTGGTCTCGGTCGGCGGGCGGGAGGGTCCCGGGCGCTGGTCGACACCTACCACTCCGGACCTCCTCACTGTCAGCCGCCGGCCGCGCCGACAGTTCGTATCGCTAACTATCCTAGCGACGGGCGGCGACAGACTCAGAAGAGGTCGGGGCTGACCGCCTTTTCGGTATCGAGGACGAGGAGCAGCCGGTCCTCGAGTTGGTACACACCGGCGATCAGTTCACGGCCGGCGGCGCGCACCGTGTGGGGCGGCGCTTCGAGGGTCTGGCCGTCGATCTCGACGACGTCGTCGATCTCGTCGACCAGCAGGCTGACCGGGCCGTCGTCACGACGGATGACGACATTCACCGGGAGCTCGCCCTCGGCCCGGTCGGCCAGACCGAGGCGGCGGCGCATGTCGACGGCGGTGACGATCTGGCCGCGGAGGTTGATGAGGCCGCTGACCACATTGTGGGCCAACGGGACGCTGGTCATCGGCTGGTACCGGATGACCTCCTGGACCTCCCGCACGTTGACCCCGAAAAGGGTCCCGTCGATCAGGAAGGTGCAGTACTGGCAGGTGCGCTGAGCGGTGGCGGTAGCCATCAGGCCGGCACCCCCAGAGCCATCGTGGCGTCGACCAGGGCCGGCACATCGATCACGTCGGTCACCCGACCCGAGACGATGGCCGAGCCGAGCAGTCCGGCGCCGGCACGGGCGGTATCAAGCATGACCTGCTCCTCCACGATGTCGAGAATGGTGTCCACGACCAGTCCGACGGCGCCGCGCTCGTCCTCGTGGACGACCAGCGGCAACCGGACGCCTTCTTCGGTGCTGGTCCCGGCGGTGCCTCCGACCCGCACGAGCGGAAGGATGCGGCCCCGGTACTGGATCACCTCGACCCGACCGGCGACTTCGACCTCGGTCGGGTCGAACTCCTCCAAGCGGCTGACAGCGGACAAAGGAATGGCCATGCGCCGCTGAGCCCCCACTTCGACCACCAGCAGGGTCTGGGCATCGACCGAATCGTCGGCCTCCCGCTCCACCCGCTCTTCTGTCGCGCCCCGATCCGAGACGTCGGCGATGACGCCGGACCTCCGGGCCAGACCCAGCACGTCGAGGATCAGCGCCACCCGACCGTCGCCCAGGATGGTCGCCCCGGCGTACGTGTCGAGGTGCTTCACCTGCTGGCCCAACGGCTTCACGACGATCTCCTCGGTGTCGCTGATCTCCTCGACCACCAGTCCGAACTGCTGGTCGAGCGCCTGCAGGACGACCACCGAAACGGTGCCGTCACGTCCGAGGGGGCCGGCCGAGCTGTCGCGCAACCCGAGTTGACCGGCCAGGTCGACGAGCGGCAGCAGGTTGCCCCGCAGCCGGTGGACGGGCACGCCGTGCACGTACTCGATGCCGTCGGAGGAACTCTCGTCCTTCAAGCGGACCAGCTCGACCAGGTTGACCTGCGGGATGGCGTAGCGATCGCCACCGGTGTGCACCATGAGGGCCGGGATGATGGCCAGGGTGAGGGGGATCTTGACCCGGAAGGTCGTGCCCCCGCCCACTTCGCTGGCGATGTCGACGGTGCCACCGATCCGTTCGATGTTGGTCTTCACCACGTCCATCCCGACGCCCCGGCCGGAGATGTCGGTGACCTGGGCGGCGGTCGAGAAGCCGGGGGCGAAGATCAGCGACAGGACCTCACGGTCGGTCATCCGTCCCTCGTCGGCTGTGCGCAGCAGGCCCAGGGCCCGGGCCTTGTCACGGATCCTGTCGACGCTGATGCCGTTGCCGTCGTCGGCGATCTCGATGTTGACGTGGCCACCCTCATGGAAGGCCCGCAGTGATATGCGGCCCTGGGCCGGCTTGCCGGCGGCCCGGCGGGCCTCGGGGCTCTCCACGCCGTGGTCGACGGCGTTGCGCACCAGGTGGGTGAGCGGATCGGTGATGGCTTCGATGAGGGTGCGGTCCAGTTCGGTCTCCGCGCCCTCCATCTCCAGCCGCGCCTCCTTGCCGCACATGAGGGCCAGATCGCGGACCACCCGGGGGAACTTGTTCCAGATGGTGCCGATCGGCTGCATGCGCGTCTTCATCACGCTCTCCTGCAGCTCGGTCGTGATGAGGTTCAGGCGTTGGGCGGTGGCCAGGAACGTGGCGTCGGAGCTGTTGGCCATGCACTGCAGGACCTGGTTGCGGGCCAGGACCAGCTCGCCGACCAGGTTCATCAGCTTGTCCAGCAGGCTCACGCCGACACGGATGGTCGACGGGGCCGCCGTCCCGGCCGATTCGGCCGGCGCCTTGGCCGCCGGCGCCGGCTGGTCGTCGGCCTCCGCCCCGCCCGAGGTGGCCGCTCCGGCCGCTACCGCCGCCGCCTCTTCGACTACCGCCGTCGCCTCCTGGACGATGGCCGACTCGTCGTGAACAGCGACCGGTTCGGCCACGGCCGGGACCGGCTCCGGAACGGGCGTGGGTACCGGATGGGCGGCGACCGGCGCCTCTTCGACCGGCACCGGGGAAATCTTCTCTTCGACGGGCGCCGGCGTCCCGACCGCTGCATCTGCAGGGGCCACGCCCTCGGGGTCCGGCGTCACGGTCACCTCCGCCGGGGCGGCCGCTTCGGCCACCACGTCCGCGACTGGCGGCTCGACCGCAGCCGCCGTCTCGGTGACCGGCGCGGCCGCCGGCGAGGTCTCGATCGCCGGCGGGGCCGCCGGGGCGGCGTCGACCGACTCGCCCTTCTGCAGCTTCTGCAGCTGAACGATGAGGGCGGCGTGATCGTCGGTGCCGTCCTGGCCGGTCGACTCGATGGCCCGGAGCATGGCCCGCACCGAGTCGACCGTGGCGAACAGCGCCGCCGTCGAGTTCGGGTTCAGGGTCAACGCCCCGTCCCGCAGGCCCGACAAGAGGCTCTCAGCCGCGTGGGTGAGAGCGGTCAGCTTGTCGAATCCGAGGAACCCGCTTGCTCCTTTGATCGTATGGATG
>DASZNC010000025.1:0-25315 GCA_035551615.1 Acidimicrobiales bacterium | reverse complement strand
ATCGCTGGCCAGCCAGATCAGGGCCCCGTCCAGCTCGTGGGGGTGCCCGGGACGACCGGCGATGGTCTTGCGCTTCAGCCACTTCTGGCCTTCGTCGGTCGAGAACAGGTCGTCGGTCATCTCGCTCTGGAACCAGCCCGGGCACAGAGCATTGACCCTCACCCCGCGACGCGACCACTGGGCGGCCAGCTCCTTGGAGAGGGTTATCAGTCCGCCCTTGGACGCGGCGTAGCCGGCCTGCGGAATCTGGCCGGCGCTGCGGAAGCCGAGGACGGACGCCACGTTGATGATCGAGCCGCTCCTCTGGGCCAACATGTGCCGACCGACGACCTGGGCCAGGTGGTAGGCCGCCGTCAGGTTGACGGCGATCACGCCGGCGAACTGGTCCAACTCCTCCTCTTCGGCGCGGATGACGTCGCTGACCCCGGCGTTGTTCACCAGGATGTCGACCCGGCCGAACCGCTCGATGACCTGGGCGCTCAGGCGCTCGACATCGGCCGGGACGGAAACGTCAGCTGCGATGACAAGAGATCCGTCGATGCGCGCAGCGACCTCGGCCAGGCGCTCGGCCCGGCGGGCGACCAGCGCAACCTGGGCGCCGGCGGCCGCCAGCACCTCGGCGAAACGGGCACCGAGCCCGCTGGACGCACCGGTGACGATCGCCACCCGGTCGTCGAGGCGAAAGGTCGCCAGCGGATCGAGTGGACCGGCCGGCGTACTCCCGGAAGTCAGCTCGTCCGCCTGGACGCTCGTGATATGCGGCTCTGGAGCATTCCGGCCGCCCACCCTATAAGAAGGACCACGGCCCACGACCATTCGAACAGGAGGCCGATCAATACGGCCGCCAGGACCACGACCACGGCGATCACGGCGACGGCCATGGCCCTGAGTCGCTGATCGCCGGGAACCCCGTCATCGCGGCGACCGCTGAACAGGTCAGCCATCGGGAGAGCGGGGAGGCGGGTGGACGCCGCCCGGGAGCCGAGTCCGGCCGGTTCGGCGATGCGCAACATGGGCAGGTCGGAGCGGATCTCGTCGAGTTCCTCGAGAGTGGCGGCGGCGTGGGTCCGCTCCAGTCGCGAGGCGTACTCGTCCACATCGATACGACCGGCCGCGCAGTGCCGCCTCAGCTCCTCGATCGTGCGTTGGCGGTCAAGATCGGACGCTCGCATGCCTGGGGCAACTGTATTCCTTCCGCCGGCCGTACCCGCCGCGAACGTCACGATTTCCGGTTCGGCGCGGGGGCCAGTGCCGCTTCGAAACGGGCCAGCAGGTAGACGCCGATCGACATGACGATCAGCGCCACCACCTCGATCACGATCGGGACCGGCCGGGCCGAGATCGCTTCGTGGAAGACGAACGCCCCGATGGCGATGGACACCACCGGGTCGACCACCGTCATGGTCGGCAACGAGAAGTCCAAGGCACCGGCCTGGAAGGCGCTCTGCGCCACCAACATGCCGGTCACCCCGAAGAACACCAGGACGTACGGCTGCCAGTGGGTCAGGACCGGCAGGATGCCCCGGTCGAGGAGGTGGCTGGAGGTCTTGGTGAGCGCCGCCGCCCCGCCGTAGACGACGCCGGCGGCGGCGGCCAGCGTCACGGCCCGGCGGCGGGCGCTCGGCCCGAGCGAGGCGGCCACCAGGGCCAGGGCCACCACGCTGACGGAGACAAGCAGGATGACCCAGTGAAGGGGCCTCGTGTTGTTCCGGCCCGCAGCCGGGTTGGCTACGGCGAGGAACACGCCGAGCCCGGCGCAGACCAGGACGGCGCCCAGCCAGTCACTACGCGAGAGCCGGTGCCCGGACCAGGCGGCACCGAAGGGCAGGGCGAACAGGAGCCCGCACACGAGCAGAGGCTGGACAATCACCAGCGGCCCGTGGCCTAGGGCGACGAACTGCAGGACGTATCCCCCGCCGTCGCACACCAAGCCGATCAGCCAGCCGGGCGATTTGGCCAGCCGGACGAGCAGTCCCATCTTCAAGGATTGATCGGCCGGTTGAGCGGCCGCGCCCCGCTGCTGGAGCACCGACGCCAGCGCATACAGCAACGAGCTCCCGAGAGCGCAGACGACCGCCAGCACGAATCGAGGCTAGCCAAGGTGCCAGACTGCACGGATGGGCGCGTGGTGGAACGGCAGACACAGCGGGCTTAAACCCTGCGGCCGAAAGGCATGAGGGTTCGAATCCCTCCGCGCCCACACCAATCTCCGAACGCTGACCTGGTTCGCCGACCATCGCGCTCACCACTATTGGCGAAGACCCCGGTACACGAGGACTCGTGAACGGGCACCGACGCAGTGATCAAGCCATGATGGTTCCGTGACCGACGTCCCCAGACATGCCCTGCAGATCCGCTCTCTCGTCACCGAGGGAGGCGAAGCCGAACTGTCTTTGGTCGAGGTGGAAGTCCCCAACCCGGGACCCAACCAGGTCCTGATCCGGGTCGAAGCGGCGCCGATCAACCCGTCGGACATGGGTCTCTTGTTCGGCGGCGCCGACCCGGCGACGTTCTCGGCCACGGGATCCAGGGATCGGCCAGGTGTGTCGGCCAGCCTGCCGCCCGCCGCCGTACGGGCCAATGCGGCCCGATTGGGTCAGTCCCTCCCGACGGGCAATGAAGGAGCCGGGACGGTCGTGGCCGCCGGGCCCGGCGCCGAGGACATGGTCGGCCGGGTGGTGGCGGCCGCCGGTGGCGGCATGTACAGCCAGTACTGCGTGGCCGACGCCGGATTCTGCCTGGCCCTCCCCGACGGTGTGAGCGCGGCCGAGGGATCGGCATCGTTCGTCAACCCGATGACCGTCCTCGGCATGATCGAGACCATGCGGTCGGAAGGCCACTCCGCCATCATCCACACGGCGGCGGCATCCAACCTGGGCCAGATGCTGCAGAAAGCGTGCCTGGGCGAAGACATCGGTCTGGTCAACATCGTCAGGTCTCCGGCCCAGGTCGCCATCCTCCGCGATCTGGGGGCCGAGCACGTCTGTGACTCCTCGGCCGACGGATTCATGGGCGATCTGGTCGCGGCTGTCCAGGCCACGGGGGCGACCATCGGCTTCGATGCCATCGGAGGCGGGTCCATGGCCAGCCGGATGCTGACGGCGATGGAATCCGCCGCCGCCGCCGGTGCGGCGTTCAGCCGGTACGGGTCGAACACGTTCAAGCAGGTGTACATCTACGGCGGTCTGGATCGCGGACCGACCGAGCTGACCCGCAGCTTCGGATTCAGTTGGAGCCTGGGCGGTTGGCTCCTGACCCCGTTCCTGATGAAAGCCGGCGGCGCCAAGGTGGCATCGATGCGCGAGCAGGTGGCGGCCGGCATCAAGACCACGTTCGCCAGCCGGTTCACCGATCGGGTCAGCCTGGCCGGTGCCCTCGACCCCGCAGCGATCGCCGTCTACGGCCGTCAGGCGACCGGGCAGAAGTACCTGATCGAACCCCAGAACTGAGGCTCAGTCGGGAGCCAGGATCAGGCTCGCCAGATCGGACGGGGCCGCCACCAGAACGCGGCTGCCGGCGGCCGTGAGCTCCTCCTCGCCGCCGTAACCCCACGCCGCACCGACGCCGAACAGGCCGTGGCGGACGGCCGCCCGCATGTCGTCACTCCGGTCGCCGACCATTGCTGTCGTGCCGGGATCGGGGCGGTCCAGCCGTTCGAGCGCGAATCCGACGATGTCCTCCTTGGTCACCCGGGAGCCGTCCTCGTTGGCCCCGGCTACGAACCGGAAGTGCTCGGCGATACCGAACCGGGCGACGATCTGATCCGCAAAGCGGCTCAGCTTGGACGTGGCCAGACCCAACGTGATCCCGGCATTGACCAACTCCGTCAAGAGGTCCGCCACCCCGTCGTACAGCCGGTTGATATGGATGCCGACGTCGCCGAAGTGGGCCCGGTAACGATCGATGGCTCGCGGCACCTCCTCTCCGGGCAGCCCGAATGCTGCGAAGCCGGCGGCGAGGGGTGGGCCGATCCACGGGCTCACCGATGTCTCGTCGGCCTCGATCCCGTAGGAGGCCAGCGTGTGCCGGTACGACTCGACGATCCCGGCCTTGGAGTCGGTCAGCGTTCCGTCCAGGTCGAACAGCACCGTCGTGTAGCCCACGTGATGATCGTAAAGGCCTCTAACCTCTCGCCCGTGGCCAGGAGATGGCGATGACCAGGGTTCGCCTCCGGGCACTGAGAGAGACGGACCTCGACGCACTGGCCGCCGAGTCGACGGCCGACCTCGATCCGTGGAACCACTTCGTCATCGGTGCCGCCAACCGCTACCACCGGCGCTTTGCCGAGACCGGCGGTCTCGACGAGCACGTCGGGACCCTGGCCGTGGAAACCGTAAACGGGCAGTTGATCGGAGACGTCAGCTGGCACACCGTCCAGCACGGACCCTCGGCCGCCTGCCGTGCTCTCAACATCGGGATCTCGTTGTTCATCGCCCAACGCGGCCTCGGGTACGGCTCCGAGGCGCAGCGCCTGCTCGCCGACTACCTGTTCGCCACCCAGCTCATAGAGCGGATCGAGGCCACCACCGATATCGACAACCGGGCCGAGCAGCGCTCCCTCGAAAAGGCCGGCTTCACCAGGGAAGGTGTACTTAGGCACGCCCAGTTCCGTGATGGCACCTGGCACGACGCCGTGATCTACAGCCGGTTGCGCTCCGACTCCCTCTAGGTGCGGCTGACGCCGCACTCAGGAGGCGGAGGTCGTCATCTCCCGGACCTGGGCGACCATGCGGTCGGAGCACACCACCAGTTCCTCGGTCTTGGCCGACAGGCGGCCGAGAGCGACATCCAGCTCCCGGAAGAGCTCCCCGAGGCGGGAAGCCGGACCGACGAGCGACGGATACTCGTCGCCGACCCTGTCGGCCAGGGTGTCGTAGCGACGGGCGATGTCACCGCAGCGGGACCGGTCATCGTCGATGCCGAGGATGCCCCAACCCAATTCGCCGGCGGCGTCGTCGAGCTCCCAGGCGGAACGATCAAGTTGGCGCAGAAGCTCATCGCTGTTCACAACTGAGGATTCTGCCCGCACCGGGGACCTCCTGGGCCGGATGGTTGAGACTTCCGAAAAACGAGAAACCCGTAACCTCGGGATGTGCGCGCGCTCGTCCAGAGGGTGACCCGGGCCGAGGTCACGGTCGACGGGGAGTCGGTCGGGCAGATTGGTCCCGGTTTGTGCGCGTTCGTCGGCGTCACCCACGCCGACGACGCGGTGGCGGCGGCCAAGCTGGCCCGGCGCCTGCACAATCTGCGCATCTTCGAGGACCAGGCCGGTGTACCCAACCGGTCGGCGGCCGACCTGGGCCGGCCCATCCTCGTGGTCAGCCAGTTCACCCTCTACGCCGACACATCACGCGGCCGGCGGCCCTCCTATATCGAGGCGGCCGGGCCGGAACAGGCTGAACCTTTGATCAATGCCGTCGTCGAAGCCCTGAGGGCCGAGGGAGCCTCCGTGGAGACGGGTCGGTTCCGGGCCGAGATGGCGGTCGAGCTGGTGAACGACGGGCCGTTCACCATCCTGCTCGAGACCTGACCGGCTCAGGCCCCCAGCGCCCGTTGGGCGGCCCCGACGAAGCGGGCCGTGCGTTCGGAACGGCCGATCAGGTTCCAGATCGTGTCGGCGGTGGTGGACAGCGCCCCCCTGATCACGATCGGGTCGACCCCCCGGGCGGTCAGCACCCGGCTGGCCCAGCTGATGAAGTCGGTGTACAGGCTGACATCGTCGACCATCAGGGCGGCGGTCAGGTAGTCGACCATGTAGGTGATCAGTTCGCTGACATCGACGAGCGGCGGTCGTTGCCTGACCGGGGCCGTGGGCCAGCCGGACGGCAGCCGGTCCAGGGCCGACACGATGATCTCGGTGCGGCGGGCCTGGATGCGGTTTGAGCCGTCGTCGGGTGAGCCCAACGGCGGTACCGGCTCGGCTCCGGCCGGCCATTTCGGCCCGGCCAGCAGTTCAAGGGCGGCCCGGCCGCCGGCGGCCGACCCGTTCGCCCCGAGCAGGCGGCCCCAGCGACCGTCGTCACCGAATCCGGGGCCCTCGGCCAGCACCGGCACGCCGACCGAACGAGAGGCCTCGACGAGCAGGCGGGCCAGCCGCAGACCGGTCGGGATCGAACAGGAGAGGACCGAGACGTCCGGGTCCACCTCCTCCAACAACTGGGACAGGTGCAACTCGGGCATGGCCGTGCCCAGGTAGCCGAGATAGTGGACCCACCAACCTTCGGCCCGCAGCGCGGTGGCCACGATCCGGGAGATCACGCCGAAACCGCCGGCATCGACCGACGTCACGACGGCGGTCCCCCGGTCACCGGTCGGCTCGAGCCGGGCGGCCAGGGCCATGACGACCTCTTCGCTCACGCCGGCGGCCCGATGCTGGCGTCCGATCTTCCATGCGTTCGTGGCCCACTGGGCGGACAACTCGACCTGTCCAGGGGCCACCAGATCCTCGAGGATGTCGACGACTCCGTGCCCGGCATCGACCAGGTCTAGAGCCAGATGGACGGCGGCCGGGCCGTCCCCATCTGACAGCGCCTGCCAGTAGGCGGCCCGCTGTTCCGGGGTGACCAGGTCCGACCCGCTCATTCCGGTGACCCATTCCGGGCGGTCCGTCCCGCCCTCGTTCGCCTGGTGGGTTGCATCCCAACTGCATACTCGCTCACACGCCGATATGCAGTGAACGGGGCCGCTCACGCCGTTCCGGGCCCGTATCCAGGCCGAAAAGACGGGCGCCGGGAACGTTTCCGCTCCCGGCGCCCGGTAGGTCAGCCCTTCTTGGTCTCCCAGAAGATCCGGTCGATCTCGGCGATCTGGGCGAGCAGGTCGTCAGCCACCGCCGTGTCGGTGGTCTTCTTGGTCTCCCCCGCCGCCTTGGTCGCCTTCCAGAAGAGGTCGTGCAACTCGGGATACTTCTCCACGTGGTTGGGCTTGAAGTAGTCGGTCCAGAGAACCCACAAGTGGTGCTTGACCAGGTCGGCCCGCTCCTCCTTGATGGTCACGGCCCGGGTCTTGAACACGTTGTCGTCGGACCCGTTGAACTTCTCCATGCAGGCCTTGACCGACTCGGCTTCGATGCGAGCCTGCGCCGGGTCGTACACACCGCACGGCAGATCACAATGGGCATGGACGGTGCCAGGATGGCTCACCCGGTCGGCGAGGATGAGCAGGCGGGGCAGGATCTTCATTGCCGGACTCCTTTTGCAGATGATTATGAGACTCAGTCACCCTACCCACTGGGCCGGACAAGCCCGAAAGGCGCTGTCGCGCGCCGCCCACCTGAGGGGCCGACCCCGGCGGGTCGTGGTCGTCGGCGAGAGCATGATGCCGACGTTCAGTCCCGGCGACCGGCTGATCGTGTGGAAGCGGTCAAAGGTCGACGTCGGAGACGTCATCGCCCTGCCCGACCCGAACCGGTCGGGCCGCACGCTGGTCAAGCGGGTCACTGTCGTCGGGGCGGGGGAGCTCGAGGTCGCCGGGGACAACCGGGAGGCCAGCACCGACAGCCGCCATTTCGGTCCGGTGCCGGCCACCTCTGTCATCGGGACGGCCGTCTACCGCTACCACCCGCCCGCCCGGACCGGATGGATCGGCGAGTAGCATCGGGGGGAATGGCGAGCGGCCGCGTTCGGGAGACGCCTACGACCCACGGCGAACTCCTGCCGCTGCGCCGGCCGTCGGCGCCGCCGCCGGACGAGCGCATGAGCGACGTCGATGAATGGGGTCGGTCCGAGTCGACCCGGGCCCGGCTGAGGAGGCTCTACGGCCCGATATACCGGCGCTGGTTCCGGGCCGAGTGGGAAGGCCTCGAGAAGATCCCGCTGGCCGGGGGCGCCCTCCTGGTGGCCAATCACGCCGGGGCCATCCCGGCCGATGCGCCGACGATCATGCACGGCATCGAGGAGGAGCTGGGCCGCCCGGTGTACGGGCTGGCCGACTACCTGTTCAAGTCGATGCCGCTCGTCGGTACCGCCTGGGCCCGGGGCGGCGGGGTGGCTGCCCATCCGGACAATGCCTACCGCCTGCTGCGCGAGCAGCAGCAGTTGGCCCTGGTGTTCCCGGAGGGCACCAAGGGGACCGGCAAGCTGTACTCGGACCGGTACCAGCTGCGCCGCTTCGGACGCGGTGGGTTCGTCGAGATCGCCATGCGGGCCGGGGTGCCGGTCGTGCCGATCGTGGTGGTCGGTAGCGAAGAGGCCATGCCCATCGTGGCCAAATCAGGAATCCTGGCCCGGGCGCTGGGTCTGCCCTACGCCCCGGTGACAGCCAACATGCTGCTGCTCGGGCCGCTCGGCGTGATCGGGTACTTCCCGGCCAAGTTCAAGTTGCGGGTCCTCGATCCGGTCTACTTCGACGTGCCCGCCGACCAGGACATCTACCCGCGCAGCCGGGTGTTCGAAGAGGCGGAGTCGATCCGGCAGGACATGCAGAAGAACCTGTACGAGATGCTGCGCAAGCGCCGCAGCATCTGGTTCGGTTAACGGACTCCGAGCCCGATGGGTCGTCGCATCCTGATCACCGGTCTGGCCTCCTTCTGGGGCGGTGAGCTGGCCCAGCACTTCGAGCAGGATCCGTCGGTCGACGTGGTCGTCGGCATGGACACCGACGACCCGAATGTCGAGCTGGAACGGACCGAGTTCGTCCGTACCGATGACAGCTACTCGATCCTGGCCCGGATCATCAGGTCGACCCAGGTCGACACGGTGGTGCACGCCGGCCTGGTCGTCAACTCGTCCCTCGTTCCCGATCGACGCCTGAACGAGAAGAACGTCATCGGCACCATGAACCTGTTGGCCGCCCTCGCTGGCGACGAGAGCCGGGTGACATCGCTGGTGGTCAAGTCGTCGGCCCTGGTCTACGGCGCGTCCAGGCAGGACCCGACATGGTTCCGGGAGCACAACCAGCGCTCGGCGCCGGCCCGGACCCGCATAGAACGGTCGCTGCTCGAGGTGGAGGACTACCTGCGGTCGTTCGCCGAGGAGATGGGGTCGATCAAGGTCGCCGTCCTGCGCTGCGCCAACGTCCTCGGGACCGACCTGCAGACGATGTTCTCGCGCTCGCTCAGCATGCCGGTCATGCCGACGATCGCCGGCTTCGACCCGCAGATGCAGTTCGTCGAGACGGGCGACGTCGTCCGGGCCATCGAGTTCGCCGTGACCCGGGAACTGGAGGGCGTGTACAACGTGGCCGGAGACGGCCGCCTGCCATGGTCGGAGATCAGGACCATCGCCGGCCGGCCACCCCTGTATCTGAGCCCGGTGCTCACCTCGCTACCGGCGGCCGTCCTGTCCCGGCTGGGACTGGTCAAGGTCCCGCCCGAGGCGCTCGACCTGCTGCGTTTCGGGCGCGGCATCGACAACCGCAAGCTGAAGCGGGCCGGTTTCGAGTACCGGTACACGACGGCCGGAGCGGTCCAGCACTTCATGGAGAACCTGCGGATCCGGAACATCGTCGGCCACACCGAGCCGGCCTACCGTTACCAGGGCGACGTGGAGGCCTTCTTCCGCCGCTCACCGGCCATCGTCCGGGACCACTGAAGGTCAGGAGTCGGGCAGGATCCAGTGCTGCATGTAGGACTCCCGCCGCTCGATCCACTCCTCCGAGGTGATGGCGTAGCGGACGTGGTCCTCCCACTGCCCGTTGATCTCCAGGTACCGCAGGGCCGTCCCCTCGTTGCGCAGGCCGACCTTGGCCGCCACCCGGTGGCTGGGTGCATTGCGGGGGATGATCGACGCCTGCAGGCGGTGCAGACCCAGGTCCTCGAAGGCGAACCGGCAGAGGACGACGAACGCCTCAGGCGTGTAGGAGTGCCCGGCCACCGCCTCGTCGATCCAGTAGCCGACGTAGGCGTTCTGGTAGGGACCGCGCTGCACCGACGACAGGTTGATCTCCCCGGCGAAGCGGTTCCGGTCGGCTCCGACGAAGATGCCGAACCCGTAACCGGATCCGAGTTGGCGTTCCCGCTCGCGGGCCCCGCACCGGGCGGCGAACACCCGGCGGTCCTCGGTGGCATCCGGTTGCCCCGGCAGCGGGCGCGGTTCCCACTTGAGCAGCCAGTCCCGAGCCCGGATACGAACCTCGCGCCAGGCCTCGAAGTCGGAGACCGTCAACGGGCGGAGTAGGACGCGGCGGCCGGTCAGAGCCAGCGACGGCCCCCGATTGGATGCGGTCCAACTCACCGGCCGAGCAGCTCCGCCAAGGCCCCGAGCAGGAGCGTGACGTTCCGCAGCCGGGCGGTGTGGCCCATGCAACCGATGCGCCAGACACGACCGGCCCAGGCCCCTACGCCGCCGCCGATCTCGATCCCGTAGCGGTGGAGCAGGTCGCGGCGGATGGCGGCATCGTCGACGCCGTCGGGCACAACGACGGTGGTCAGCTCCGGCAGGCGGTGACCCTCCTCGGCCCACAGCTCGAATCCCATCTTCTGCAGGCCGTCCTGGAGGGCGGCACCGCACTCGGCGTGGCGGGCCCACGCGGCATCCAGTCCCTCGTCGAGGAGGGCGCCGAGCGCGGCATGCAGCGAGAAGATCATCGAGATGGGCGCCGTGTGGTGGTACTTCCGGGTGGCGCCCGACGTGTAGTCGCCGATCATCCCCAGATCGAGGTACCAACTCTGGGGGTCCGGGTGACGGCGCTCCCAGGCCCGCTCCCCCATCGTGAACGGGGCCAGGCCGGGGGAGACCCCGACGCACTTCTGCGTGCCGCTGTAGGCCAGGTCCACGCCCCAACCGTCGACCTCGACCGGGATGCCGCCGAGCGACGTCACGCAGTCGGCCAGCACCAGAGCATCACCCTTGCCGGCGGCGACCGAGGCGACGTCATTCCGCACCCCGGTACTGGTTTCGGCGTGGACCAGGGCGATCAGCTTGGGGTCCGGGTGGGCGTCGAGGACGGCCTGTGGATCGAGCGCCCGGCCCCAGGGCGCATCCACGCGGACGACCTCGGCCCGGCAGCGCCGGGCCACGTCACACATGCGTTCGCCGAACAACCCGTTCACCCCGACGACGACGACGTCACCGGGAGCAACGACGTTGACGAACGCCGCCTCCATGCCGGCCGATCCCGTCCCCGATACCGGCAGCGTCAGTGCGTTGTCGGTCCGCCAGACCGCCCGCAGCCGGTCGCAGGTCTCGTCGAGGACACCGATGAAGTCCGGATCGAGGTGTCCCAGCATCGGCCGGGACAGGGCGGCGGTCGCCTCGGGATACGGGTTGCACGGCCCGGGGCCCATCAATACTCGGTCGGTCAACACCATGGGCTCAGACTGTAGGCAAGTGCGGCCCGCCACGGGTGCTCCAGACGAGCCCGTCCAGAATGTCGGCCTCAGAGGTGAGGCACTCGTCGAATCCGAAGGCGGCCATGGTCTCGGTCAGCACGATGGTCCCGCCGACGATCACGCCCGCCCGTTCCGCTTCCATGCCCGGGATTCGACGCCGGCCGGTGATGTCGGTTCCGGCCAGGCGGTCGAGTATCCGGTCGACCCGTTGCCGGCGCAGGATGTAATGGTGCTGCCGGTCCCGGTCATAGGCCGGCAGTTCCTGGTCGATGGCGGCCAGAGCGGCGACCGTCCCGGCCAGTCCAACCATCACCCGGCCGGCTCCCAGTTGCGGATGTTCGTCGCGGGCCCGCTGCAGGAGCCCGGCCGCATACCGCCGGGCCGATTCCATCTCGGCGGGCCGCGGCGGGTCGGATGACAGGAAGCGCTCGGTGAGCCGGACGCAGCCGATGTCGAGCGAGCGGACCGCAGTGGGACCGCCGTCCCGGCCCGGTCCGGACACCAACTCGGTGGAACCACCACCGATGTCGACCACCAACCACGGGCCGGTCCCCGGCTCGAGCTCGGCGGTGGCACCCGAGAACGACAGCCGTCCCTCCTCGTCGCCGGCCAACAACTCGGGCCGCACCCCGACGGCCGCCTCGGCGGCGGAGAAGAAGTCCTCCCGATTGGCGGCGTCGCGCGCCGCCGACGTCGCCGTCATCCGCACTGCGCCCACCTGCCATCGGTCCATGACCCGTCGGTACTCCTCGAGCACGGCGATCGTCCGGGCCACGGCATCGGCACCCAGGCGTCCGGTGCGGTCCACCCCTTCGCCGAGCCGGGTGATGGTCATCAGCCGTTCCAGGGCCGGCCCGCCGGGCCGGGCCACCAGCAGGCGGGTCGAGTTGGTCCCACAGTCGATGGCCGCCGCCGGTCGGTCGCCATCGCCGGCATCCGGGTCGAGGCGGTTCCGGTTCAGACGCCCGGCCACCCAGCGGCCGACCGGATCAGGCCCCCCGGCCAGGTACCAGGCGTAGTGGGCATGCAGGCACTTGACGCCTCTACGGGTCCCGGCCACGCCCCCGGACGGCCGCAGACCCCGCCCGTCGGGAGGTAGCGCCGCGGCTCTCTCGTCGGCGTAGGCCCGGTGGGCAGCCTCCACCTCGCTGGCCGGCACCTCGGCCTCGGCCCACTTGACGCCACCGGCCGCTTCGAGCCGGTCAACCGCCTTGCGCTCGGCCGGACCGACCAGCCAGTAACGGGTCGGCATCGGGGTGCCGTCGTGCAGAACCGGATGGTTGCGGATGACCACCGGGTCGCCGTCGCCGTCCCGGACCACGATCTCGTAGTCACCCTGCGGCTCGCGACCGAGGAGCTCATGGATGCGGGCGGCGTCGGAGGGTTGGCTCAGCGGGAGTTCACCCGGGAGGCCAGGCGGCCGGCGCGGCGGCCCCGCCGGCGCAGGATGACGGCGAGCAGCACGGCAACCACGCCGGCCACCGGGATCAGCCGTTGGAGCGTGGACCGGCCGGCCACCGCGAGCAGGTCGAGCGGCTCGGCCTCGGGCGCGTCGATGCGGCGCGGCCCGCTACCGGCCGCCTCCGAAGGGGCTTCGGTGCCTGGTGCGGACGACGTAGTCGGCGCATCCTCCGACGACGGACCGTCCGCGACCGCTGAGTTCGAGGACAGATCAGCTTCGAGGGAGTCGACGAACTGGCCGATCAGCTTCCCGCTGACGTCGGCCAGTACGCCCCGTCCGAACTGGGCCACCTTGCCGGTCACGGTCAGGTCGGTGACCACGGTCACCCGGGTGCCGTCGCCGTCCGGCTCCATCGTCGCGGTGATGGTGGCACTGGCGTTGCCCTGCCCGCGCGTGTCGCGCCCGCTGGCCTTCAGGACGACCTTGCCGCCGGCCTCGTCCTTCTCCAAGAAGGTGGCCGCCCCCTTGTACTGGGCGGTGATCGGGCCCACCTTGACCTTCACCACACCCCGGTACTCGTCGCCTTCCACCTCTTGCAGCTGGGCGCCCGGAAGCATCGGCGCGATGCGTTCGACATCGGTGAGAACCTTCCACGCCTCCGGCACCGACACACCGACCCGGAAGTCATTGCTCAGCTCCATCTCTCAAGATCCTCTCTCGTATCTATGTCAGCCGGGTCGCCCTGGCACGGTACTTCCCGCACCAGGTCCGGTCGATCCCGCATCAGTTGGCGGGCCCCCTCGTCCCCACGGGTGGGGAGCAGGGGCCAGATCGCCGATGACAGCTTGACCGGATTGCGGCGACGTCCATCGTAGGTGGCCACCACGATTTCACCGTCGGCGTCGGCCACCGCCCGCCACGCCGAGGCGGCGATGAGTGGTTGGTCACCCAGTCCGACGACTATGGCCGCCACTCCCGCCCGCCCGGCTTCGGACACCGCCCGCTGCAGCGAGGTGGCCTGTCCCTGTTCCCAATCCGGGTTCGGCAACATGCGCACCCCCTGCGGCAGCACTGGGGCCAGGTCCACCGAGCCGGTCACCACCCAGGTGCCGGCCAGTCCGGCGGCCAGAGCATTCTCCACTGCGTGGACCACGACCGGGCGACCCCGGAGATCGACCATCAACTTCTCCCCCGGCCGGCCGGCGGAGAACCTGGTTCCGGCCCCGGCGGCCAAGATGACGGCAACGGCGTCGCCGTCAGTCGGAGACGTGCGCATGGTCGCGATGGATCGGTCCGGGCCGATCGCGCAATGAGGGGGCCTGGCGTCCGGTGCGCATGGCGATGACCTCGGCGCAGATGGCGACGGCCGTCTCCTCCGGGGTGCGAGCCCCGATGTCGAGACCGATGGGCGCCATCACCCGACTCAGGTCGGCGTCGGCCACCCCGGCCTCCAGCAGCCGGGCGGCCCGCTCGTCGGTCGTCCGGCGCGAGCCCATGGCCCCCAGGTACCCGACGCCGGTGGCCAGGGCCGACACGATCGCCGGCACGTCGAACTTGGGGTCGTGGGTGAGAACGCAGACGGCGTCGCGCCCGGTCAGGGTCGGACCGAGCCGGTCGAGGAGCTTGTCAGGCCACGACACGACGACCTCGTCGGCCATGGGGAAACGGGCCCGCGTGGCGAAGACCGGGCGGGCGTCGCACACCGTGACCCGGTACCCCAGAATCTTGGCCACCTTGGCCAGTGCCGCGGTGAAGTCGACGGCCCCGAATATGACCATGTGGGGAGGCGGGGCGAACGACTCGATGAACACCGAGACCTCGCGCTCACGTGCCTCACCGTGGCGGCCGTAGTGACGGGTGGCCGTGAGTCCGGCGGCCAACTCCCCCAGTGCGTCCCTGGTCACCACCCGGTCCAGATCGGGGTCGCCGAGGGTGCCGAGGGCGTCCGACGGCGAGTCCGGTCGGACCAGAATCTTGGCGCCGAGCAGGTCGTCGGGACCCTCCACGATCTCGGCCAGGGCGACCGGCTGCTGCCGCCGTATGGCAGCCGACAGCTCCTCGTAGAGGCTCACCACTCGAGCGGCTCGACGAACACCCGGATGGTGCCCCCGCAGGTGAGACCGACGGCGAATGCCTCGTCATCGGAGTAGCCGAAGGTACACAGGCGGGGCCGGCCCCCGTCCAGCACCGAGAGCGCCTCGGTCACGACCGCTCCCTCCACGCATCCCCCCGACACCGATCCGGCGACCTCGCCCGCCTCGGAGACGGCCATCGTGGCCCCTGGCAGACGGGGGCCCGAGCCCTCCAGAGCCACGACCCGCGCCAGCGCCACCTTCTTGCCCTCCGACCGCCAGCGGTCGATGTCGGCCAGCACCTCCCTCATCGAACCGTCCCGCTGATGATGTCGGCCAGATGCTCGAGAGATGTCACCGAATGTCCTTCCACGAACTGATCAACATACGGGAGGGCGGCCGCCATTCCACGGGCCAGCGGGGCGTACCCGGGCGACGCCTTCAACGGGTTGACCCAGACGAGCCGGTACGCGACCCGCGCCAGTCGGGCCATCTCGGCGGCCATCTGCTCGGGGTCCCCGCGATCCCAGCCGTCCGAGCAGATCACCACCACCGCGCCACGAGCCATCCCCCGGATCCCCCAGTGGTCGTTGAAGGCACGGATGCTCTCACCCAACCGGGTACCGCCGGACCAGTCGGCGACCGAGCGACCGGCCGAGCGCAGGGCGGATTCCGGATCGCGCCGGGCCAACTCCCTGGTGATGCGGGTCAGCCGGGTGCCCAGGGTGAACACCTCCACCCGTCCGGTGCGCCTCGATGAGACGGCGGCGTGGGCGAAGCGGACCATGGCCCGTGAATAGGCCTCCATGCTGCCGGACACGTCCAGCAGGAAGACCATCCGCCGCGACCGTTGGACCGGTGTCCGCCACGCTCGGCTGATCGGGACGCCGCCGTGGCGCATGTTGCGGCGCATCGTCCCCCGCAGGTCGGGATGGACCCCGGACCTCTGCCGGGACGGCCGGCGGCGTCGGGAGGGACGGAGGTCGGTGCTCACCTGCAGGGCCGACACCAGCCGCTGGGCCTCAGCCCATTCGTCGGCGTCGAGGGCGGCCAGGTCACGGTCGGCGAGGATCTCGGCGGCCGACCAGCGCAGGGCGTGTATCTCCCCGCCGGAAGGCCCGGCACCCGGGTCGCCCGGGTCCTGATCGTCGCCCTGATCGGAGTCGACGGCCAGAGTCACCGGTTCCGACCAGGCCGGGGTCAGGCCGAGGGCGGTCACCTCGGCCCAGTACGAGGTGAAGACCCGGTCGTAGAGGTCCGCGTCCTCGGGGCGGCGGATCAGAGTGGACCGGCCGGCCCAATACACGCGACCGGGATCCTCGACACCGACCTGCCCCAGGGCTTCGGCGTACATGACGGCCGAACCGGTGGGCACGGCGATACCGGCGACCCGCAGGGCGCGGGCGAATCCGGCGATTATCCGCTCGGGGGCTCCGGCCGGCCCTTGGGTCGCGACCGGATCACCGGTGCCGGCCGGGCCGGCCGACCCGCTAACCGCCTCGACCACCCGCCTCAGGCACCGCGTTGCAGGGCATGTCGGACCAGTTCGTCGACCCCGGCAGCCCGAACCCGGTTCTGGTCCTCCTGGTACTTCAGGACGGTGCCGAGGGTGAGCTCGACCGTCCGCTCGTCGATGCGGCGACGGCCGAGCGCGGCCAGCGCCGACGTCCAGTCGATGGACTCGGCCACGCCCGGGGGTTTGTACAGGTGCATGCCCCGCAGCTGCTCGACGGCGGCCGCCACCTGGCGGGCCAGTTCCGGCATGGCGGCCGGCGCCCGCCGGGTGATGATGGCCACCTCCCGCTCGAAGTCGGGGTGCTCGACCCAGTGATAGAGGCAGCGCCTCTTGAGCGCGTCGTGCACGTCCCTGGTGCGGTTCGAGGTGATGACGACGATCGGCGGCTGCACGGCCCGGATCGTGCCCAGCTCGGGGATCGTGACCGCATACTCGGAGAGGAACTCGAGCAGGAACGCCTCGAACTCGTCGTCGGCCCGGTCCACCTCGTCGATCAGCAGCACCGGCGGCGGACCGTCCGATGTGTCGATGGCGGTCAGTAGCGGTCGGTGCACCAGGAAGCGCTCGCTGTAGACCTCGTCCTCGGCCGTGCCCGTGGTGCCGGCCGACTCGGCCGCCCGCAGGTGGAGCAACTGGCGGGCGTAGTCCCACTCGTAGACCGCCTGGCTGACATCGATGCCCTCGTAGCACTGCAGGCGGAGCAGCGGTCCGCCGCTCCATGCTGACAGGACCTTGGCCACCTCGGTCTTGCCGACACCGGCCTCTCCTTCGAGAAGGAGGGGTCGGTGCAGGGTCAAGGCCAGGAATATCGACGTGGCCAGGCCCTCGTCGGCCAGGTAGCCGTTCTCGGCCAGGGCGGCGGACACCACATCGACCGACATCGCCTGGTCCGGCGAGGAGGACGTCACTACGCGGCCCGGGCCTCCTCCAGCGCCCGCCGGACGAGCACCTGGGCCAGGTGGACGCGGTACTCGGGACTGGCGTTGAGGTCACCCGGCGGATCCAGGCCCTCCGTCGCCCGGGCCGCCGCTTCGGATTCAGATGCGCCGCCGGCCAGGGCCTCCTCGGCGGCGGTGGCTCGCAGAGGGACCGATCCCATGTTGACCAGGCCGATTCCGGGCCGGTCGCCGCGCACAGCGGCCACGCCGACGATGGCCCAGTCCTGGGCCCGCCGGTTGAACTTCTGGAACGACCATCCGGCGCCGGTCGCCTTGGGCAGGGTGATCGACGTCAAGATCTCGTCGGGGGCGAGCGCCGTCTCCAGGAATCCCTGGAAGAAATCGGCGGACGCGATCTGGCGGGTGCCGTTCGCACCGGTCGCCGTGAAGGTGGCGCCCAGCGCCAGGCAGGCGGCCGGCAGATCCGACGCCGGGTCGCCGTGGGCGACCGAGCCGCCGATCGTTCCCCGGTGGCGGACCTGCGGATCGCCGACCTGACCGGCGACATGGGACAGCAACGGGAGGTGCTGACGGAGCACATCGCTCGTCTCCAGGTCACGGTGCCGGGTGAGGGCACCTACGACGACCGAATCGCCTTCCTCGCGGACGAACGACAGATCCTGCAGCCGGCCGATGTCGACCAGCATGGACGGGGCCGCCAGGCGCAGCTTCATCAGCGGGAGCAGCGAGTGGCCACCGGCGAGGAGCTTGGCGTCCTCGCCGCCGTCGGCCAGCAGCGACAGCGCCTCGTCGACCGTCGAGGCCCTGCGGTAGTCGAATCCGGCCGGGATCATGCCGTCACCGACCCGGCACCCGAGGCGGCGTGCAGGACGGCCTGAACGATGTTGTGGTACCCGGTACAGCGGCAGAGGTTGCCCTCCAGGCCCTCCCGCACCTCGGTCTCGGTCGGGTTCGGATTCTCCTCCAGCAACGAGACCGCGGCCATGACCATGCCCGGAGTGCAGTACCCGCACTGCAGGGCGTGCTTCTCACGGAACGCCTCCTGCATCGGGTGCATGTTGCCCTCGGTGCCGGCCAGTCCCTCGATGGTGGTGATCTGGGCCCCGTCGGCCTGGGCGGCCAACATGGTGCAGGACTTGACCGACTCCCCGTCGACCAGCAGCGTGCAGGCTCCGCAGGACGACGTGTCACACCCGATGTTCGTGCCGGTCAGGCCGACCACGTCACGGATGTAGTGGACCAGCAGGAGGCGGGGTTCGACCTCGTGCTCCTGAGCGGCCCCGTTGACGGTGACCGAGACTTTCATCGTGCCTCCCTGATGGCGTTCCACACCCGCTCTGGGGTGGCGGGCATGTCTATGTGGCGGACGCCCAGGTGAGCCAGGGCGTCGACGACGGCGCTCTGCACCGCCGGGGTGGATCCGATCGTCCCCGATTCGCCGATTCCCTTGGCGCCGAGAACGTTGTAGTTGGTCGGTGTCTCCATCGACACCAGCTCGAAGCTGGGCAGCACGTCGGCCGAGATCATGGCGTAGTCGGCCAGGTTGGACGTCACCGGGTTACCCTCCTCGTCGTAGCGCACCTCCTCGAGCAGGGCCTGGGCGGCCCCCTGGGCGAACCCGCCGTGACGCTGGCCCTCGGCCAGCAGCGGGTTCAGGATGGTACCGGCGTCATCGACGGCGATCAGCCGCTTCAGCCTCACCTTCCCGGTCTCGGTGTCGACCTCGACCACGGCGACGTGCGACCCGAACGGGAACGTCGGTCCGGGCGGACCGGAGCTGTGCTCGACCTTCAGGTCGGTCCCGCCCTCGGCCACCTCGGCCCAGGACTTGCCCACTGCCGGGGTGCCGGCCACGTGGAAGCGGCCACCGGACTTGTCCAGGACGACATCCTCGGGATTGGCCTCCAAGAGCTCGGCGGCCACCTTGCGGGCCTCGTCGACCAGCTGTACCGAAGCTTCATGCACAGCCACCCCGGCTGATTGCAACGACCGGGAGCCGAACGTGCCCCCTCCGGTCGGCACCAGGTCGGTGTCGTTGGCGATCACCTCGATGTCGTCCATCGGGATGCCCAGCTGTTCGGAGGCGATCATCGACCAGGCCGTGACGTGGCCCTGGCCGTGGGGGGAACTCCCGGTGTAGACCCGGGCTTTGCCGCCCGGCAGGATCTCGACGGCGGCGAAGTCGCCGGCCTCGCCCGCCCCATTGGTGATCTCGACGTAGGTCGAGACACCGATGCCCATCTGGATCGGGCCGTTCCCCTCCCGGAGCCGGGCCTGCTCGGCCCGCAGGTCGGCGTAGCCGGACGTCGACAGAGCCAGGTCGAGGGCCTGCTCGTAGTCGCCGATGTCGTAGGTCGCGCCGGCCACCGTCGTGTACGGAAAGGCGTCTTTCGGGATCAGGTTCTTGCGCCGCACCTCGGCCGGGTCCATCCCGACCTCGGCGGCGAAGATGTCCATGGCCCGCTCGATGGCGGCTGTCGCCTCGGGGCGGCCGGCGCCCCGGTAGGCCACCGTCGGGGTGGTGTTGGTGACGACCGCCACCGACGAGGTCACGACCTTGGGGATGGTGTACGTGCCGGGGGCCATCATCCCGGTCAGGAACGGCAGGATGGCCCCCATCGACGGGTAGGCACCCGCCTCCTGGATGACCTCGAGCCGGTAGGCCTCGATACGGCCGTCGCGGCTGCCGCCGATGGTGAAGGTCTGCACCTGGCCCCGGCCGTGGCCGAGGGTCAGCATCGACTCCGACCGGGTCTCGGTCCAGCGGACCGGGCGACCCGCCCGGCGGGCCAGCCACGGGAGGAGCATCTCCTCGTTGTAGAGGCCGATCTTGGCGCCGAAACCGCCGCCGACGTCCGGGGCCACCACCCGCACCTGCTCAGGGGTCAGGCCGTAGAAGCCGCACAGCGCGTCACGCGAGCCCTGCGGATGCTGGACCGAGGCGTACTGGGTCAGCCGCCCGTCCTCTCCCCACGAGGCCAAACCCGACCGCGGTTCCATCGGGCAGGGGGCGACCCGCTGGTTGATCACCTTCTGGGTGACCACCACCTCGCAGCCATCGAAGAAGCCGGGGTCGGCCGGGACCCTGAGGTCGGCGGCGATGTTGGTGCCCATCTCCGGGAACAGATGGATGTCGCTCTCGAGGGCGACCTCGGGGTTGACGAGGGTCGGCAGCGGGTCGTACTCGACGAATACGGCCTCGGCCGCATCCTCGCCCTGGTAGCGCTCCTCGGTCAGAATCACGGCCACCGGGTCGCCGACGAAGCGGACCACGTCACTGGTCAGCAACCCCCTTGTCATGCCCTCGGGGAGGAGGGGCATGGCCGGGGGCATGTTGCCGACATCGAGATCGGCGGCGGTATAGACCGCCACCACCCCTGGTCGGCTCCTGGCCTCGTCGACATCCAACGACTCGATCCGGGCGTGGGCCATCGTCGAGCGCACGAACGTCGCCCACAGTGCCCCCTCGCCTTCCAGGTCGTCGCAGTACACGCCACCGGTCGTGAGGAACTTGGGGTCCTCGCGCCGCAGCACCCGATTACCGAGAATGCTCACGCCGCTGAGCCTACGGGTTCAGGGGGCAGGCGCGACGGGCGTAGTGGTGGTCGTCGTGGTCGCCGTCGGCGGAAGGATGCCGTACGACTGCTCACCGGGACGAACCAACCCGTACTGATCCCGGGCGATTCGTCCGACATAGTCCGGATTCTGGAGCTGGGCGGCCTTTTTGGCCAACTCCTGGTTCTCCTGATTGAGCACCTGGAGTCGGTGCGACGTGCTGGCCATTGCGTCCCGCTGCTGGAGCCAGGTGCGCCCCGGCAGCACGAACAGGAACAGCAGGCCGCCCAGAGCGACGACCACGAGCAGGGTGCGGACAGCCCGCCTCATCGGGTCCTCACGTCTTCACAGCGGCGCGAAGGCGCTGGCGCCGGGATAGCGGGCAGAGTCACCGAGACCCTGCTCGATGCGTAGGAGCTGGTTGTATTTGGCCACCCGATCGGAACGGGCCGGGGCGCCGGTCTTGATCTGGCCGCAGTTGGTGGCCACCGCCAGATCGGCGATGGTGGTGTCCTCGGTCTCGCCGGAGCGGTGGGACATGACGCTGGCGTACGAACTGCGCGACCCCCGGTGCATCGTGTCAAGGGTCTCCGACAGGGTGCCGATCTGGTTGACCTTGATCAGGATGGCGTTGGCCACGCCGGCCTCGATCCCCCGCTCGAGGCGGTCGACGTTGGTCACGAAGATGTCGTCGCCCACCAGCTGGATGCGGCCACCGAGCGTCTTGGTGAGCTCGGCCCAGCCGTCCCAGTCATCTTCGGCCATGCCGTCCTCGATCGAGATGATCGGGTACCGCCCGACCAGATCGGCCAGGTAGGCGACGAAGTCGGAGGGGGGCAGGGTGCGGCCCTCGCCGGCCAACTCGTAGCCGCCGTCCTTGTAGAACTCCGAGGAGGCGGCATCGAGGGCGATGGCCACGTCGTCACCCGGCGTGAGGCCGGCCGAGCCGATGGCCTCGAGCAGCACCTTCACCGCCTCCTCGTTGGACGGCAGGTTGGGGGCGAAGCCGCCCTCGTCGCCGACCGCGGTCGACAACCCGCGGCTGTTCAGCAGGGCTTTGAGTGCGTGGTAGGTCTCGGCCCCCCATTGCAGGCCTTCGGAGAAACTGGCCGCACCGACCGGCACGATCATGAACTCCTGCAGGTCGACGTTGTTGTCGGCGTGGGCGCCCCCGTTCAGGACGTTCAGCATGGGCACCGGCAGCACGTGGGCGGCGGCCCCACCCACGTAGCGGTACAGAGGCAGGCCGACCTCGTCGGCCGCGGCATGGGCCACGGCCAGGGACACACCCAGAAGGGCATTGGCCCCGAGGCGGCTCTTGTTCGCAGTGCCGTCCAGATCGACGAGCGCGGCGTCGAGGGCCCGCTGGTCGAGGGCCTCCATGCCGGTCAGGGCCGAGGCCAGTTCCTCGTTGACGTGACGCACGGCGCGCGACACGCCCTTACCCGCGAACCGCCGGCCCCCGTCACGCAGTTCCACCGCTTCGTGAGTGCCGGTCGAGGCACCTGACGGCACGGCCGCCCGGCCGGTGGCGCCCGACTCGAGGAGGACCTCGACCTCGACGGTCGGGTTGCCGCGGGAGTCCAGGATCTCCCGACCGATCAACGCCTCGATTTCACTCATGTGACTGGTGTGACTCCTGTTACTAGTGGGGACAAAGGTAGTACGCCCGTCGCGCCCACAGGTGGACGCGGCCGCACAACTCTCTAGGAACGATCGGCTCCTTTGACCTCGTCCCACAAATCGTCGTCAACCGCCACCCCACGGGACGCGGCCAGGGCCTCCATGGCGGTGAACCGGCTGCGGAATTTGCCGGCCGAGGCCCGCAAGGATGACTCCGGATCCACTCCCAGGTGCCGGGCCAGATTCACGACCGTGAACAGAACATCGCCCAGTTCCTCGTTGACCGCCCGTTCATCGGCCGGCTCCTCGGAGATGGCCGCCCGAAGTTCGTCCAACTCCTCGGAGAGCTTGGGCCACACCTGGGCCGCCCTTTGCCAATCGAAACCGACAGAAGCGGCCTTGGACTGCATTTTGAACGCGTACAGCAGGGAGGGCAGATGGCCCGGGACGCCATCCATCACGCTCGCCCTCCCCTTCTCCGCCTTCTTCTGCTCCTCCCAGTTCGGCACCGGTTGGCCGGGCGGCCCGAACACGTGCGGATGGCGGTCCACCAACTTGTCGTGGATGCCGCGGGCCACGTCAGCCAGGTCGAACTGACCGGCCTCGGCGGCGAGAGTGGCGTGGAAGGCGACCTGGAACAGCAGATCGCCCAGCTCCTCCTCCAGGTCGGCATAGCCCTCGTCGTCGGAGAGGGCGGCGATCGCGTCGAGGACCTCGTAGGTCTCTTCGATCAGGTGCCGGGTGAGGGACTGGTGCGTCTGGGTCCGGTCCCAGGGACACTCGGCCCGTAGGGTGCGGACCAGGGCCGCGAAGCGCACGAACTCGGCGGCCACCGGGGCGGCCAGACGGGGTATCCACACGCTGGTCAGGTGATCCGGCTCGAACGAGCGGTCCAGCTCCGACCACCCGACCTCGAACACCGACTCGTCCGGCAGCCCCAGACGCTGCAGGACGGTCACCCGGGGACCGTCATCGATGGTCAGCTTCAGCTCGGAGAGGACCATCCGGGAATCGCACTGGCCGACGAGGAACGGTCCGGCCTGGCCGGCCGTCCCGGCTGCGAACAGGTGGCCGTCGATCAGCCGGACACCGGAGTCCATCGGATCGATCCCGAGCCGGTCCCAGGCCAGGTCGAGGAAGGACAACGACGGCACCACCGCCACGGCCATCCGCCCATCGGTGCGCAGCAGTTCGACCGTCCGCTCGGCCACATACGGGGACCCGGGCACGGCGTAGATCACCGTTCCGTGCTCCTCCGAGGCGGCCGCCAGCCGGTCGACAATGCCGGTGTAGACGGCGTCGATCGACGCGGACTGCTCGTAGAACTCGTCGAAGGATGCGGCCGGTGCGACCAGATGGGCGCTCGGATGGCGGGTCGTGCGCACGAAGCGCACGGGAACCGTGGCGACGACGTCGCTGACCGCGGTGCTGACCAGCGAGGGATCGCCGGGGCCTAGGCCCACGACGATGACCCGCCCGGTCACTGTCCGGGTTGAACGGGCGGGGTTACCTGGCCGGTCTGACTCGAGTAGGTGCCGTACGCCGGGTTGATCTTGACGTGGGCTCGCTCGAGGATGGTGTTGGCCGCCGTCAGCGAATCGGAGGATGTGGCAGCCGAGATGACCTGAGCGACGCCGGTACTCAGACCGGGTGTCTGCCGGTTGACCAGCTGGAGAACCTCGAAGCCGTACGAGGTGGTGATGACGCCCGATACCTGCCCGTCGGACGTGAGGGCCATGACCGCCTTCTGCACTGCGGCCGGCTGGGCCTGCAGGTCCTGCTGGTCGTAGCAAACCTGAGTGCCATTGACCGCACCCGAAGAGACGATCAGCTGGGCCGCCTGCTTGGTGAAAGCGGATGCCTCCTTCACGCACACCGACGAGAACACATTGCCCTGGATCTCGGCAAAGTCCTGCTGGACCGACGACAGGGGCGACGGCGCCTTGGTGATGGCCCCCAGATCGGCCAGTTGCTCGACCAGGATCTGCTGGATGTCCGGGGCCAGTGAACCGAAGTACGGCGCGCTGTACTCGTAGATGGCGCGGGCTGCGATCGACTCGTCGGCGGTGGCTGGCTGGAACTTGGATTTGCCGCTGGCCAGGCTCTGATGGACGGCATCCACCTGGATATCGCGCTGGAGCACATAGGCGGCGAACCCGGTGCTGTAGGTGCCGGCCCCGCCGTTGCCGGCCACCGTGTAGGCCGGGGCCGTCTCGCCCTGCTGCTGGGCCGCCTGGGCGTTCTCCGCCTGTGACTGGTCGAAGGAGGTGACGTAGGCCTTATTGGACGCGTATTCGGCCAGCTGGTGGTTGAGCTGGTTGACCGAGATCTCCTGGTTGCCGATGGTCGCCGCGTACGGTGACGCATCGCAGGCGGTCATGGTCAGGGACCCGGCGCCGAGCGCTCCGAGGACCGAGAGGCCGCGCAGGGTTCTTCTGTAGCGAGGGGCTGACTTCACGACGCCGCCGATGCTACCGGGGGAGCCAACTCCCCTAGCAAAACGGCCAGGTGCTCGGCCGGATCGGTGCTCTTCGGCAGCGTCATCACCAGTTGGCCGATCTCCTCTTTGTAGACCGCCTTGGGCGCCAGACGGGACAGGCGCACCTTCTGGCTGGTCTTCAGCTGCAGCGGCGACAGGCGGGCCGTGTAACCGGCCCCGCTGAGACCGCCCGGGCTGGTCACGACGGCCACCTCGCGCACACCCAGACGGGCGCACTCGGCCCGCAGGTGGGCGATGCGGAGCAGCGCCTGGGCCGGCGCCGGAAGGGGCCCGTAACGGTCCAACCACTCGCTTTCGATGTCGTCGGCCTCGGCGTGCGAGGTGACGGTGGCCAGGCGGCGGTAGGCCTCGAGGCGCAGATCCTCCCGGGCCACGTACTCGGACGGCAGGTTGGCCGTGACCGGCAGATCGAGCTTGATCTCGGCCGGCTCCTTCGGGGTCTCCCCCTTAAGCTCGGCGACCGCCTCTGACACCATCTG
>DASZNC010000024.1:0-28287 GCA_035551615.1 Acidimicrobiales bacterium | reverse complement strand
GACCGCCCGGGCCGATCCGGCCGGAACTGACCCCCCTGATGCATCTCGACGCGCTCGACCAACTGGTGGCCGGCGGGGCAGCGGTGCTCGCCGGCGGTGTCAACGCCCTGGCCGGAGGGGGCACGCTCATCTCGTTCCCCGCGCTGGTGGCCATCGGCGTGCCGGCGGTGGCGTCGAACGTCACCAACACGGTGTCGCTCGTACCCGGCTACCTGGCCGGTTCGTGGGCCCAGCGCGACGACCTCCGGCCGCAACTGGCCCAGGCCCGGTTCCTGGCCGGGGTGGCTGGCGCCGGCGGACTGGCCGGCTCGATACTCCTCGTGCTGCTGCCCGGTGGCAGTTTCCGGGTCGCCGTTCCGTATCTGATCCTGCTGTCCTGCGGTCTCCTGCTCTTCAGCGACCGGCTGAAGAAGCTGGCCGGGCGACCGGACACCGCCGACCGTCCACTCATCATGAGCGTCGCCATCTTCCTGGGCGCGGTTTACGGCGGCTTCTTCGGCGCCGGGCTCGGCATCATGACCCTGGCCATCCTGAGCATCTTCAGCTCCGAACCGCTGACCAAGCTCAACGCTTTGAAGCAGGCGCTGTCGTTCGTCACCAACATCGTGGCCGCCGTGTTCTTCGCCTTCTCGGGCAAGACGGTGTGGACCCTGGTGCCGGTCATGGCCGTGGGCAGCCTGGTGGGCGGAACCATCGGCGGCCGGCTGGTGAAGGTGATCGACGGCGCCGTGCTGCGCCGCATCGTGGTGATCGCAGGCGTGGCCATCGCCGTCTACTTCTTCCTGAAATAGACCGGCTGAGGTCAGATCCGGAACCACTCCGTCCAGATCGCCGGCGCCGCCGTCTGCTCCTCGACCGAGAGCCGGATCAGGCCGTGCCCGAGCGGGGTGAACGCGAAGCGGCCGTTCTCGGCGTCGGTGACCATGGCCAGGGGAGAAGGCTCGAGATGGAGGGCGATGCGGGCCGAGTTGGCCGGTTCCAGCTCCCCGGACAGGAGGGTGGTGGTCGGGCCACGGGAGACGTGAACGTTGATGGCGAGCATCGAGTGCTCGAACCGCAACCAGTGGTTCTCCGGGCCGGCCGATCCGTCCAGGAGCGAGTCGAACACGGAGACGGCCAGCTCGCTCTGCGGCGGTCGGCCGTGGCCGGGCGGATCGTTGGACGCGAACGCCTGCCGGGCGGCGGCCAGCACCTCGTCAGGTACGGGGCGGGACGGGGAGTCACCGGTCAAGAAGGTCAAGATAACTGCGGGTCGCGGTTCCGTCGACCGTCCGCAACCGGGCAATTAGTCCATCGAGGAGGGTAGGTGTCAGGTTGCGGCAACTGTTGTGACAACTGAGGGTCAACTCGTATACCGGCGGGTAGCCAAACAGGGTCCTTTACGTCACTCTGGGGCTATGGGCGAAGTCGACGTAGAGGTGGACGCGGCTCGCTTGTCGGATTTGGTCACAGGAGCGACCGCCGGAGACGGTCGGGCCTGGGATGGTCTGGTGGAGGCTCTGGCCCCCACGGTGTGGGCGGAGGCGAGCGCCGGTGGGCTGGACCCAGCCGGCGCGGTGGAGGTGTCACGAGCCACGTGGTTGCGACTGGTCGACCATCTCGATCAGACCCAGCAGGCCGACCAGTTGTCCCGCTGGCTGACGGCGACGGCCCGGCGCGAGACCCAGCGGCTCGAGCGATTGCAAGGAATCAGCTGACCGTCTCTGCCGGTCGCCAGTAACAAGCCCCCCTAACGCGAACAAGGAACGAACCCGGGTGACTGCCCTCTCCACCAGCCTGTATGGGCCGTCCGTCCCCTACCACGATCCGACTTGGCAGCACGGCGAGATCGCCGCTGACATCGTCCGGCCCATGCTCGAGGTGATGGGCGGCGGTCGATTCATCGGTGGGCCCGAAGTCGAGGCCTTCGAGGACGAGTTCGCCGCCTTCAGCGGATCCCGGTTCTTCGTCAGTGCCGCCAGTGCGAGCGACGCCCTGGAGCTGGCCCTGCGGGGCGCCGGGTTGCAGGCCGGTCAATCGGTGATCGTGGCAGCCAACTCCTTCGTGGCCAACCTGGCATCGGTGGTCCGGGCCGGCGGGGTGCCGGAGCTGGTCGACTGCGACAGCAACGGGCTGCTCGATCCGGATCTGCTGCCCGATCGGCTGACCGGGGCGACGGGAGCGGTCGTGCCGGTCCACAGCCACGGCCAGATGTGCCGGATGGACGAGATCGAGGCCGCCGTTCAGGGCCGGTCGGTGACCATCGTGGAGAACGCCGGGCTGGCCCACGGGGCCACCCGTCACGGGCGTGTCCCGGGCGCCTGGAGCCGGGCCAGCGTCACCTGCTTCTACCACGACCGCGTCCTGGCCGCCTATGGCGACGGCGGGGGCATCATGACCGACGACCCCCACGTCGCCGCCCGGGTGCGGCTGCTGGCCAACCACGGCATGGGCGAGACGGCCGAGCCGATCGAGCTCGGCATGAACTCGCAGTTGGACGCCATGCACGCCGTCGTGTTGCGGGCCAAGCTGCACCGGGTGGCCGGGTGGATCTCCATGCGCCGGTCGATGGCCGAGCACTACAACGAGCTGCTGCGGCCCTTGGCCGACGCCGGCCTGATCTCCCTGCCGCAGGTGCTGGACGGCAACGAATCGGTGTGGAGCCGCTATGTGATCCAGGTGGCCGACGGGCGCGACCGGGTGTTCACGGCGATGTCGGAGCACGGGGTGGAGACGGCGATCCACTACCGGACGCCTCTGCACCTGACCCAGGCCTGCCGCGATCTCGGCTACGGCCCGGGCGACTTCCCGGTCGCCGAGCGGCTGGCCCGGGAGGTGCTCAGCCTGCCCATCTATCCGGGCATGAGCGAGCAGGCCCAGGAACGGGCGGTCGACGTGCTGGCCGCCGCCCTGTAGCCCACGGCGGCTGGGCGCGACCGAAGAGACGCCCGAAACGGGCGCCTCGCGTCGGAGAGATCAGCCGGTTGTTACTCGGAGTCGGACGACTGGAGCGCGTTGATGCGCTTGATCAGGCGGGACTTGCGGTTCGATGCCTGGTTCTTGTGGATGATGCCCCGGGCTGCGGCCTTGTCCAGGCGCTTCACCGCCAGGCGCAGATCGTCGGCCGCCGTCTCGGCGCCGGACGTGGCCGATGAAACGGCCGTCTTGATCCGGGTCTTCACCTCGGAGCGGGCCGCCTTGTTACGAACGCGTGCCAGCTCGTTGGTGCGGTTGCGCTTGATCTGGCTCTTGATATTGGCCACTGCTCAATCCATCCATCCAGGTCGGGAACCAGGAGATACTAGCAGCTGAGCGGGCTCTTGATCCGGGCAGGTATGCCGACGGCGGTGGCCCCGGCGGGCACGTCGGACACCACGACGGCGTTGGCCCCGATGCGGGCCCCGTCGCCCACCGTGATGGCGCCCAGCACCTTGGCCCCGGCCCCGATGAACACGTCATCGCCGATGATCGGCCGACGGTCGCCCCGGTAGTCCCAGCCCACGGTCACGCCCTGATGCACCTGCAGGTTGGCGCCGATCCGCTCGGCCGACAGGATCGTCCCCTGGCCGTGGGACAGGAACAGACCGGGCCCGATGGGCGTCCCGCTGAAGTCGACGCCGCCGACTCCCTTCCATACGTGGTTGACCAGCCGGCCGGCCAGCACCCCGGCCGGGTTCCCGGAGGCCAGCCGGTGGTAGTACACCGACCGGAACTCGGGGAAGGCGTAGAGGAAGCGCCCGAGCAGCCGGGACCGCTCGTGGGGGCCCAGCCAGAGCAGGTCGGCCCACCGCTGGCAGTCGGCGTCGATCACCGCCCGCTGGTCGGTCAGGCGGTAGGTCCAGAGCAGCGGGTATACGGCGATCGACCGCCACTTGTCGATGCGGGGCAGCAGCCAGGCGGCCGGACGGTCGAAGACGCTCATCCGGACCGGGCCCCATCGGTGTCTGAACCGCCCCGGCGGTCCATGACGGTCATCCCGCCGTCTGGTCGAAGAAGGCCGCCGATGCCGTCTTGATCACGGAGACCGTCGCGTCCACGCCGATGGCGGTCGGATCGATCACCAGGTGGTACAGGCTGGGACTGCCCGGGTCCACCCGGTAGAGCCGCTTCACGAACGCGGTCCGGGCCCGGTCCGTCTCCGATTGCCGCTTGGCGGCTGCGTCGCGGTCGAGCTGCTCATGGCTCGACGCCCAGACCAGCCGCTGCTCGGCCGGTCCGTCGAGGCGCACGTGGTAGGCCCTCGGCCGATCCTTCAACACGATCGCCCCGGCCCGCCCGAGGACCACCCCGGGGGCGCCCCCGGTAACCGCTTTGAGATCGGTTTCCGCCTTGTCCCGGATGTCGTCGTCGTTCTGGATGTCCGGTTCGGGACCGATCACCACGCCGACGGTCGCCGCCCGGGCGAAGTAGCTCAGGAACCGGCCGACGGGGGACGCTTCCTGCTCGCCCTTGACCAGGCCTTCCTGGGAGGCCTGGACCGAATCGGCGCTGATGTACCGGTCGATGAAGGGCAGTCCGAGCTCGGCGGCCAGGCGCGGCGCAATTACGCTTCCGCCGGCCCCGTAGGTAGCCGATACCGTGATGAGCGGCTCGTATTTGTTTGGGGCCACGGGCGCAAACCCTATGCGTTTCGGTCCACCCGTAGGGGGTGCGCCACACTGGTGGGTCCGTGCCCGCGACCCGGGCTGTCCTTTGACCTGAAAATGAACCTCGACAACATCCGCAACCTGAGCATCGTCGCCCACGTGGACCACGGTAAATCCACGCTGTCCGACCGCATCCTCGAACTGACCGGCGCGGTCGACGCGCGGGACATGCGTGAGCAGTACCTCGACTCGATGGACATCGAGCGGGAGCGGGGGATCACCATCAAGGCCCAGAACGTGCGGGTCGGGTGGAAGGGCCACACCATCCACCTGATCGACACGCCCGGCCACGTCGACTTCGGCTACGAGGTGAGCCGCAGCCTGGCCGCCTGTGAGGGGGTCATCCTCCTCGTCGACGCCGCCCAGGGCATCGAGGCGCAGACCCTCGCCAACGCCTACCAGGCCCTCGAGAACGACCTCGAGATCGTCGCCGCCCTCAACAAGATCGACCTGCCGGCGGCCGACCCCGACCGGTACGCGGCCGAGATCGAGAAGGTGCTGGGGGTGCCGGCCAACGAGATCCTGCGCATCTCGGCCAAGACCGGGTCCGGTGTGTCCGACCTGCTCGACGCCGTGGTCGAACGCATCCCGCCGCCCACCGGGGACGCGGAAAAGCCCTTGCAGGGCCTGATCTTCGACTCCTATTACGACCAGTACCGGGGCGTGGTCAGCGCCATCCGGGTGATGAACGGGAAGCTCGTCTCCGGCGCCCGCGTCCGTTTCATGCAGGCCGGCAAGCTGCACGACATCGAGGAGATCGGCGTGCGCACGCCGGTCAACCTGCCGGTCACCGAGATCGGCCCGGGCGAGGTCGGCTATCTGATCGCCGGCATCAAGGACGTGGGCGAGGCCCGGTCCGGAGAAACTGTCACCACCGCTGCCCATGGCGCAACCGAACCGCTGGCCGGCTACGAGGATCCGAAGCCGATGGTGTTCTGCGGCCTGTACCCGATCGAGGGTGACGACTTCGCCAACCTGCGGGAGGCGCTGGAGAAGATGCGCCTGAACGACGCATCGGTCACCTACGAGCCGGAGACCTCGGGCGCCCTGGGCTTCGGATTCCGCTGCGGGTTCCTGGGCCTCCTGCACATGGAGATCGTGCGCGAGCGGCTGGAGCGGGAGTTCGACCTGTCATTGATCGCCACTGCGCCGAGCGTCGAGTACCGGGCCCACCTGACCGACGGCACCTCGATGGACGTGCACAACCCGTCGGAGATGCCCGAGCCGCAGAAGCTGGACTCGATCGAGGAGCCGTTCCTGCAGGCGACCATCCTGACGCCGAGTGAGTACACGGGAACGTTGATGGACCTGTGCCAGTCCCGCCGGGGCGAGATGGTGCGCATGGAGTACCTGTCGCCCGAGCGGCTGGAGCTGGTCTACCGGATTCCGCTGGCCGAGATCGTCATCGACTTCTTCGACGCCCTGAAGAGCCGTACCAAGGGCTACGCCAGCCTGGACTACGAGCCGGCCGGCTGGGACGTGGCCGAGCTGGTCAAGATCGACGTCCTGCTCAATGCCGTCCCGGTCGACGCCTTCTCGGCCATCGTCCACAAGAGTGAGGCCCAGGAGTACGGCCGGCGGATGACCGAGCGGCTGCGCGGCCTCATCCCCAGGCAGATGTTCGATGTGCCCATCCAGGCCGCCGTCGGCGGCCGGGTCATCGCCCGGGAGACGGTGAAGGCCAAGCGCAAGGACGTGCTGGCCAAGTGCTACGGCGGCGACATCACCCGTAAGCGCAAACTGCTGGAGAAGCAGAAGGAGGGCAAGAAGCGGATGAAGAACATCGGCCGCGTCGAGGTCCCCCAGGAAGCGTTCATCCAGGCTCTGCGACTGGAGGAGTAGCCCCGAACAGGCGCTCGACGTCGCGCAGGCTGGCCGGGGTCAGCAGGGCGATGGTGCGCTCGCCGGCATCCAGGATGTTGGTCGAGTTGGTGATGTACGACACGCCGGCCTGTTCGCACCAGTCGACCATCCGGCGCAGGGCCGGATACGGGCCCCGCACCGCCCGCAGAGGGGAGAACAGGCACTGCGAGGAGCGGTTCCCGACGATGGCGCCCACCGGCACGCCCCAGGTGCTCACCGGTTCCAGGCGGTGCTCGTCCACCAGGATCAGGTCGGGCCGCCGGCCCAGGCGGTAGCGCACGGCGTCGAGATCGGGCAGCTCGGAGGTCAACCGGGCGATGACGAACACGTCACGGGGGGCGGCCTCCCGAAACAGGTCGGCGGACGGGCCGAACGGCACCATCACCTCGATGACGTCGACCCCCATCTCCACCGCATTGCGGATGGCCGCCACCGCATGTTTGCGGTCGGCCGGTTCACCCCACATGCCGGTTGCTTTGATATCCCCAGCAGATAGGCCGACGCGGTTGATGGCACGCCCGGCCATCTCGACCGTCTTCATCTTCCGATTTATACCCCAACGTCGATCGGAACCGACGGATACGGCTCACCCCCCTTATGCCTTTGGCACTCGGTATCTTTGAGTGCCAACCATGCTCGACGATCGCAAGGCCGCCATCCTCCGTGCCGTAGTGGAGGAATACATCGAGACCGCCCAACCGGTGGGATCGAACTCCGTGGCGCGGGCCCCCGGCCTGGCCGTGTCGTCGGCGACGGTCCGCAACGAGATGAACGCCCTGGAGCGCGACGGCTACCTGGCCCAGCCCCACACCAGTGCCGGGCGCATCCCGACCGACAAGGGTTACCGCTTCTTCGTCGACTCGCTGCCGTCGGGCCGGCTGGAGGCGGGCCAGACCCAGCAGGTGCGGGCGTTCTTCGATCGGGCCCACGGCGAGCTCGAGCGGATGCTGTACGACACGTCGCGTTTCCTGAGCGGCCTCACCGACTACGCCGCGGTGGTGGTGCGCGACGCCGAGGACCCGGCCCGTATCCGGTCCCTGCAGTTGGTGTCGCTCGGCCCGAGGATCATCCTGGTGGTCGCCGTGCTGGCCAGCGGGGCCATCGAGAAGCGCACCCTGGAGGTGCAGGAGGATGTCGATGAGGTGGTGGTCGGCGCCGCCTCGGCCCGGATGTCGGCGCTGGTCGTCGGCTCCCTGTTCGGCGCCCCCCTGTCGGTGGCCCCGTCGGGCACCCGGGAGGTGGACGTCGTGGTGTCGGCGGCCGCCGCGGCGTTGGTCCCGGCCGGCGCATCCGACCACACGCCCCAGGTGTTCGTCGGCGGGGCGTCACGCATGGCCAATGCGTTCGACGCGGTGACCACCATCCGCCAGGTGCTCGACACGCTCGAGCAGCAGTACGTGCTGGTCACGTTGATCAAGGACGTCATGGACCGCGGCCTGTCGGTGGCCATCGGCGCCGAGCACGGCGTCGTGCCTCTGGCCGATTGCTCAATTGTGGTGGCGCCGTACCAGATCGAGGGGGAACCGGCCGGCACGGTCGGCATACTGGGACCCACCCGCATGCACTACGAACAGACCCTGGCTGCCGTGGCGGTGGTCAGCAAGCGCCTGGGCCAGGCGCTCAGCAAGGGTTCCGAGGAAAGGTAGGGCCCCTGTGGCCGCCGAAGACGACTTCTACGCGCTGCTCGGAGTTTCCCGCAACGCGTCGGGTGACGAGATCAAGAAGGCCTATCTGCGCCAGGCCCGGGAGCTGCATCCCGACGCCAATCCGGGCGACAGCGCGGCCGAAGAGAAGTTCAAGCTGGTCAACCTGGCCTACGAGACCCTGCGCGACCCCGAGCGCCGCCGCCAGTACGACATGTTCGGCGCCTCCGGGCTGCGGGGCACCGGCTCGGCCGGAGCCGATCCGTTCGGCGGGGGCTTCTCCGCCGGCGGCTTCGGGGACCTGTTCGACGCGTTCTTCGGCGGGGGCGCAGCCCCGGGTGCGGGCCGGTCCCGGACCGGTCCGCGGCGGGGTGAGGACGCAGAGGCGACGGTCGCCCTCGATTTCTCCGAGGCCATCTTCGGCGTCAACCACGAGCTGACCGTCCGCCTCCCGCAGACGTGTGAGACGTGCGTCGGCTCGGGCGCCCGCCCGGGAACCACTCCGGTCAGCTGCACCCAGTGCAACGGCACCGGTGAGATCCGCCGGGTACGCCAGTCGTTCCTCGGCCAGATGGTGACGTCGTCGCCGTGCACCCGCTGCGGCGGCACCGGCGAGGAAGTGACCTCTCCGTGCGTCGACTGCCGGGGCGAGGGCCGCAAGCGCGAGGAGCGGACGTTCGTCGTCGACGTCCCGGCCGGCGTCGACGACGGCTCGACCCTGCGCCTGCCCGGTCGCGGGGCAGGAGGCATGCGCGGGGGGCCGGCCGGCGACCTTTACGTCCACCTCCGGGTACGGCCCCATCCGCTGCTCGAGCGGCGGGGTGTCGATCTCCTGGCCACCGTGCACGTCGCCGTCACCCAGGCCGCCCTGGGCGTCACGGTGCCGTTCGAGACGCTCGACGGCGAGGAGGAGCTGACCGTCGCGCCGGGCACCCAGAGCGGCCGTGAGATCCGCCTGCGGGGCAAGGGCGTTCCCGTCCTGCAGGGCCGAGGCCGCGGTGACCTGATCGCCACCATCGTCGTGGACACGCCGACCGACCTCACCAAGGAGCAGGACGACCTCCTGCGCCGGCTGGCCGAGCTGCGGGGCGAGCCGGTGGCGGCGCCCGACGCCGGGCTCATGTCGAAGCTGCGCAGCGCGTTCAAGTAGCTGTTGACCGCCGCCCACGTCCTCGTCGCCGACCTGTCGGTGCCGACGTTGGCCCCAGACGACGCCCACCACCTGGCCTCGGCGCTCCGGCTACGGCCGGGCGAGGAGGTCGGCGCCACAGACGGCCGTGGTGGCTACGTGCCCTGCGCCTACTCCGGGCCGGGCCAGCTGGAACCGACCGGGCCGGTGGTGGTCGCACCGGCGCGGTCGCCCCGTCTGATGGTGGGTTTTGTTCCGGTCAAAGGAGACCGCCCGGAATGGGTTGTCCAGAAGCTCACCGAGCTCGGTGTGGACGAGATAGTTCTCCTCTCGTCGGCCCGGTCGGTCGTCCGATGGGAGGGGGCCAAGGCGGCGTCGCACATCGAGCGGCTGGCCCGGGTGGCCCGCTCGGCGCTGATGCAGAGCCGGGGCGTCTGGCTGCCGGACCTCAGCGGCGTGGCGCCCTACTCGTCGATCAGTGGGTCAGCGGTCGCCCAGATGGGTGGGGGACCGGTCGGGCCCGAGGTTCACTCGATCCTGGTCGGGCCGGAGGGCGGATGGGATGCCGTCGAGTTGTCGACGGCCGGCACCGTGGTCGGCCTGGGCGACGGGGTACTGCGGGCCGAGACGGCGGCCGTGGCGGCCGGCGTGTTGATGACCGCCCTGCGGGCCGGGACGGTGGCCGCCTGACCGGCCGACGGCCGGCCGGCTCTCGGTTCGGTGTCGGCCTGACTGGCCGACGGGCGGCCGGGTCCCGGGTCGGGGCGGTCGGCGAAGAGGTGGTGCTCCGGTTGCCCGTGCTCGGCCGGCGCTCAGCCGCCCAAGTGGTTGGCGGTGAACTGCTCGGTGTTGGCCAGCTCCCGCCGCAGATTGTCCAGGGCGAAGCCCTCCAGCCGGCCGCCCACGACCGGGACAGAGGCCTTGACCTGGCCCAGGTAGATGTGGACGGTCCCGTTCCCGTTCGCCTTCAGCTCGGTCGGGCCGCCGATGGAGACGGGCGCCCCTTTGGCGTCGGCCGACCAGCGGCCCCGTCGGTTTCCGTCGCCGTCGGGCGCCTCCCAGTCGTAGGTCTGGGTGACGGTCGTGTTGGCCGGGATGAGCCGCTTGGCGAAGCCGGGCAGCTCGACCGCGGTCTGCTGCCGGGTGACGACCTTCACCGAGCCGTCGGCGTTGCGGGTCTCTTCGATCAGTTCGCCGTTGCGGCCGCCCAGGTGGGCGATCAACTCGAGCTGGAACGCTCCGGTCGAGATGAGGTCGAACACCTCGGACGGGGCGGCGGCATAGGTCAGCTCTTCGCGGATCTCCTTCACGGGTTGGAATAGTAGAAGTCGATGTTCGGTGTGTACGTCCACGTGCCGTTTTGTGTCAGTCGGTGCGACTATTGCGCCTTCGCCACCTGGACCGACCGGTTCCACCTGGTGGACGACTATGTCAGCGCCTGCACGTCCGCAGCCGCGTCGATCACCCGGCCGGCCACGTCGGTTTTCTTCGGCGGCGGCACTCCGTCGCTGCTGTCGCCGGCCCAGATCGGGTCGATAATCGACTCGCTCGACCTGGCTCCCGACGCCGAGGTCACGGTGGAGTGCAATCCGGAGACGGTCGATCATCCGAAGCTCTCGGGCTACGCGTCCGCCGGCGTGAACCGTCTGTCGTTCGGCGTGCAGTCCCTCGCTCCCCATGTCCTCCAGACGCTCGGCCGGTCCCATGATCCCGATTCGGTGGCCCGGGCCGTCGACGCCGCGGCGCGGGCCGGGTTCGCCGGCTCCTACAGCGTCGACCTGATCATGGGCGGCGCCGGCGAGACGGGCGCCGACTGGACGTCGACGCTGAACGGCGTGCTGGCGCTGGACCCTCCGCCCCGACACGTGAGCGCTTACGGGTTGACGGTCGAGCCGGGAACGCCGCTGGCCGGTGACCCCACACGTCACCCCGACCCCGATGACCAGGCCGACAAGTACCTGGACGCGTCGACCATCCTGGAGGAGGCCGGCCTGCACTGGTACGAGATTTCCAACTGGGCCCGGCCGGGGGCAGAGTGCCGCCACAACCAGCTCTACTGGGAGCAGGGCGAGTACATCGGTGTCGGCTGCGCGGCCCACTCGCACACCGTCGACACCGACACCGGATGGGCCCGGCGCTGGTGGAACGTCAGGACCCCGGACCGGTACATCTCGCTGATCGGCGAGGGCCAGACCGGCGAATCGGCCGGCGAGGACCTGGACCCCGCGACCCGGCGCCGGGAGGCGCTGGAGTTGTCATTGCGCACCACCAGGGGAGTGCCTCGCGCCGCGCTGCCAGGCTGGTCCGACGACGAGGTCCTGGCCGACCTGGTCGTTGCTGCGCCCGGCGACCGCCTGGTCCTCACCGTCGCCGGCCGGCTCCTGGCCAATGAGGTCGCCCTCCGGCTGGTCGTCTGAACGCAGGTTCCGGGGGGCGATTCTGTCGGTGCCGTCGCCCTCGGTGGTCAGGCGGCGGGTTCGTTGATCAGTGGGGAGCGGTCCTTGCTGCCCGATCGGGTCAGGAACAGGCGGACCAGGACGATCAGCAGGGCCAGCCCGAGGCCGCCGGCCGACAGCCAGGCGAAGACCGGCGCCACGTGACCGTTGGTCCCCTTGGTGCGGAGGGGAACGGTCGCCGGGGCGACCGGCAGGTGCGCCCCGATGCCGGCGAGTGTGGTCGTCGTGGCCGGAACGGTCGTCGTCGGGGCGTAGGTGATCGTCGGGTACGGCAGGACACCGGCCGGTCGGTTGATGGGCGCCGTCGCCGGAACCGTGGTCCTGATCGTCGTCGGTGTCGCCTTCGTCGTCTCTGTGACCGGCCGGGTGGTCGGAGGGACGGTGTGCGGCACGGTCTTGGGCGAGGTGCTCGGCGACGTATTGGGCACGGTGACCGTCTGCAGCACCGGCATCGGGGTGCTGGCCCGGGCCGACGTGGGCCGCAGGAGGGCCATCACGCCCAGCACGGCGACGAATGCGATGGTCAACGCCACCAGGCTGGTTCGGCTCCCGCGCTCCACGCTGTTCAGTCTGTCCGGTTGTGCCTCGGCCCGGGCGCCACGCGTGAAATCGGTCCACAGTCGTCGCGCCCGGCGCCGGGTGGACCGCGGGAACGTCGAATTGGGCGTTCTGGCGGTCCGGACAGCTACGGGGGCGGCAAGTGTGGCCCGAACCAGCGCGGTTTCAGGTGGTTGGCGCCGGCAGCACGAGCACGTCGCCCGGGAACAGCAGGCTCGGGTCGGCCGGATCGGGTAGGCGTGAGCGGTTGGCTTCTATCAGACGGGCCCAATAGGCGGGGACGGAACCGCTGCCGTGCGCCGACACGGTGGCTTCCGCAATGGACCAGAAGTCATCTCCCGGTCGAACCGTCCAGATCCGGGACCGGCCTGCCGGTTGTGACCGTCCATCGGGGTTGACAGCGGCCGAGGGCTCGTGGGTCGCGTGCGCCGGCCGGCGGCCGCCCGTGCCGAGGGCGGTCGAGGATGGTTCGGGTGCAGCCGCCGGGTCGGATGCCGGCGGTTCCGGCCGGGCCGGCGCGGTCGAGGGCCTGGGCGGCGCAGATGGTGTGGTAGCCGCCTTGGTGCCAGGAGGCGCAGCGTGGGCGGCCGGCATTGGGCTTGCCATCGATGGCAAAGAGGGAGCGGGACCAGATGGCCCGGTCGCGCCCGGAACGCCGACGGTCGCCGGGTCCGTGGTCTGCGGGCTGGCCACCGGGAGCGCCGGCGGAACGAGCACCGGCGCAGGAGGGGGCCCGGCCAGGGCCGGCGCCGGCGGGTTGGAGTTCGGTACCCCTGGGGTGGGTGGTCCGCCGGGCGGGACGGTGGTCGCTGGGGAGGTCGATGCCGGGGAGGCCGAGGCCAGGGAGGTCGATGCCGGCGCAGCGGGCATGGCCGTGGTCGAGGACGGGCTGGAGCAGGCGGCCAGCACTCCGCCCGACGCCGAGGCTCCCAGGGCCAACCGGATCAGAGCGCCGATGCCTCGCCGGCGACCCCACCTGGCGGCCAGGCGGCCGGACGCGCCGGCGGTTCGTCCGCCCCGGACCAGGAGGGTGGCGACGAGCAGGATGGCCCAGGCCGCCCACGCGGCCAGAAGCGTCACACGGGTGACACTGAACAAAGCCGTCAACGGGCCCGTCTCGACCCACCACGACCACAGCCGGCCGGGTTCGCCGGCCGGCGGCAGGGGCAACGGGGCGCCCAGCAGGCCGGCACCAGCGGCGATGGTCAGCGCCCACAGGCGAATCACGGACCCACCTCCAAGGCGACGGCGCCACCGGATCGTCGGTCGACGAGCAGACGGTCACATCCGGATCTCGCCGGTTGGGCGGCCAGGTTCGAGGCGCCCGGGACAGCACCGGCCAGGTGTCCGGTGGTTTGCGAACCAGCGGACGGCCAGGCGCTGAAGACCCACACCGTTCCTGATCTCTGGTCGAGCACCGCCGGCCGGGCTGGCCCGCAGCCCCATCGCCCGACTGCCACCACCGGTTGCTCCGATGGATCGACGATCAACCGGTAGTCGCCGCTCGGACCGGCCACCACGAGCCGGCCCGGGGAGCGACCGTTTGTCGCCACCGGCGCCCGGTGGTGACCCGCCGACTCCATGCTGGTCGCCACCAATACGGCAACCAGGACGACCAGGCCGAAGACGGTCAGGCCGACGAGCGGCCGGGCCAACCGCCGAGTCGCAGCCGCCGGCGGGCTGGTTACCTCGGACCTGGACGGGACCGGTTCGAGTGTCGGAGCAGACGATCCGGGTGGCTCATCCAGCCCGCCCTCCGGGAGATCACCACTGTCGGCCGAAGATGCCGAACCCGACCGCCCGGATGGCGGCTCGGCCGGGTCGGTGGGCACCGGTCCGACGTAGGCGTCGGGCACCCACTGCACCAGGCGGTGGGCGAGAGTGCGGGCATCGAAGCGACCGCGTCCGAGGCGCCGGCGGAGTCGTACCTCAACCGGTGAAGAACCCAACCGGGAAGTGATGAGCGCGACCAGACCGGCAACATCGGCGCCGGCTGCCGCCGCCTTGTCGCCCTCGGACTCCGATCGGCGGGCGGAGCCGAGGCCACACAGGACCGGACGGCCGCCCTGGTCGATGAGGATGTGATCGGCCCGTAGGGACCCGTGCACATAGCCGAGGTGGTGAAGGTCGGCGACGACGGTGGCCACCGCGGCGGCCCAGCCGGCCAGCAATGGCAGGGGAACTGGCCCGATCTGATCCAGCGAGCAGCCGTTGACCCGGCGGAGCCGCAGGCGGTCCGCTTCGACGGAGATCAGCGTGACGATCCCGGGATGGGCGACCGAGCGCAGCACAGCCGCCTCCTGTTGGAGGCGGCTCACCCGGCTCGCCGTGGCCGCCACCTTTTCGAACACCGCCATGCACTTGATACAACATCAATAGTGTTGTAAACACAATAGAAGTATGAAAAAGCTCATCGAATATGGCCGGGACCATCACCCCGAGGATCCCGACAGCGACAAGTCCCAGACGGCTTGGGCCGTCGCCATCATGGACGACTGCCCGGACTGCAATGACATACGCGTCGAGCTGACCGTTGAAGAGGTGGGTCGACCGGGTTACGGCCAGACCGCCCATCTGTCGGCGGCCGGCGCCCGGCAGTTGCGGGCCGCTCTGGGACGCGCCTTGAAGGACCTGGGTGAGTCCGAGTGATCGATGTTTGCCGGAAAGGTCAAAATGTCAGAGGGCCCAGGTTCGTTTCATTCCCGGGTGCCCGCAATGGCCGGTTGCGGCCATGGCGCGATTGCCGCGAGAGCGGGAAAATGCTGGCGATGGGGCAAAAGACTGAAACTACGTTCGCGGCCGCGCGCTTCGGTCGCGACCTCGATGGGCGCTGGGTCAACCCGGCCGGAACGGTCATCCATCTGGTGACCCATCCGGATGGTCGGCTGAGTGGGAGCATCCGAGTGGTCGCCGATGGGCCGTCGTACAACCCGCACGAGCTGAGGGGCACCTGCGTGGAACGCCCGGGTGGGGACCGGGGCATCGTGGCGACTGTTCCTGGTTGGCCCGGCCCGGCCGCGGCCATGGTGTGGTGCGGCGACCTCTCGGTCGACGCCTCGCAGCTGATCACACGGGTGCTCGTCACCGGAGGGCCGGAGGCCAGGGTCGACTGGGAGGAAGTGGTCGGGGGCGCCACGTTCACCAGGGCCGGCGCCGCCACCGTTCGTCGCAGCGCGTAGCCGCCACCAACGTCGCTGCCCAGCCGGCGCCCCCACCGATCGTCGCAGCGCGCCGTCGCCACCGATCGTCGCGGCGCCCCGCCGCCGGCGCCACCGATCGCAGAGCGCCGGAGCCGCCGCGCCGGAGCCGCTGCGCCTGGCGGCCGCCGAGCCCGGCGCCGCTCACAACCGTCGCACCCAGCCGGGTGCTCGCAGCCGATCGGGCCGTCGGAATGAGGGCGGGGGCGGAGCAGGCGTGTTCCTTTGACCGCAGGATGATCAGCGGCGGGCCCGTTTCCGGCCGGGCGTGTGCACCGTGACCCGGGCGGGGTCGTCGGTCCTGGCTGCGGACACGGCGTCGTCGGCGGCGGCCAGGAGGTCGGCGGCCGACGCGCCAGGCCGGGCCAGAACGATGCCCACAGTGGCGCCGGTCTCGATGGTGTCGGCGCCGATGGAGGCGGGCCGGGCGAGGGAGACGACGATACGGTCGCCCAGCGCGGTGGCCTCCATCGCATGGTCCTTGTCCGGGCTGAGGTGGGCGATGACGGCCAGTCGGTCGTCGCCCAGCCGGGCCGCCATGTCGCCGTCGCGCAGGCCGCCCACCAACCGCTGGGCGGTGACCACGAGGAGCTGGTCGGCGATGGATGGGCCGTGGCGGTCGTTGACCGCCGTGAAGTCGTCCAGGTCGATGAACAGGCAGGCCAGGTCGGAGCCGTCCGGTTCGTCGAGCAGGCGAGCCAGATGGTCGGCCAGGAAGGTGCGGTTGGCCAGGCCGGTCAGGGCGTCGTGGGTGGCCCGGTGCACCAGATGCCGTTCGAGCAGGCGGGCTTCGTGGAGGGACCGCTCGAGATGGCCGTTCTCCAGGCCCATGCTGACGAGCCGCTCGAGGGTGTCGAGCACCTCGAGGTCGTCGTCGGAGAACGGGCGGACGTCGCTCGGGCGATCGGCCACGGTCAGGTAGCCGATCACGTTCAGGTCACCGCACAGGGGGACCACGATGGCCTGGCGCAGGCCGGGTCGGCCGATCAGATCCGCCAGCCGGGCGGCTGTCCGGGGCTGGCTGATGATGCGGGGATGGCGGCCGGGGGCCAGCTGGGACCAGGCTCCCCAGTGATCCTCGCGGGGCACCAGTTCGAGCGGGCCGGGTGCGCCGGAAGGTCCGCACACAACGAGCGCCAGCGAGTCGGGCACGTCGACCGGCAGGTATACGAGGGCGGACACCTCTGAGTGAAGGGTCTGGCTGATCTGGCCGAGCAGGGCGGTGATCGACTCCTCCGTCCCCAGGCCTCCGACCAGTTCGGTGGACTGGCGGAGGAATTCCAGGCGGCGGTGCTCGCGCAGCTGGCCGGTGAAGGTCCGTTGGGCCAGGTAGACGCCGAGGCCGGCAACGGCGAGGAGCAGGACGGTCGGCTGGTCGAACCGCCAGAGCACGACCCCGATCAGAGTGGCACTGGTTGTCACCACCGTTGACAGGACGCCGAAGGCCAGCTGCTGGATGCCCTCGTGGCGCGGTGCCGGCCCCTGCGTGAGGTGGACGGCGAGGAAAACGGCGGCGATGTTGATCAGAGCGGCGAGCAACGTGGCGCCGAACACCCCCACGAAGGTCGCGGCGTCGAGGAGGCCGTGATCGTGGGCGAACGCATGGAAGACGAGAGCGGCGGTCAGGGACTCGAGGGCGAAGGCGGTCAGGTTGTAGGCCAGCTTGACGGGTGCCTGCCGGCGCAACAGCCCCAGAGTGATGGCCGCGCCCAGAAGCCAGGCGAAGATCAGGTACCTGGGGCCCAGGTAGAGCAGGCCCAACACGAGGGGTGCTTCGACCAGCGAGTAGCCGTAGGACTGCGAGCCGACCTCGACGTGGGCGACGGCTACCTCGGCCACGGCGAACAGGGCGGCGATGAGGAAGAACGGCAGGCGCTGGTGGGGTGCGGGCAGGGACCGGACGAAGGTCAGGTAGATCGTGGAGGCCACGACGGCGCCGGCGCCGGCGATCGACCAGATCACCCGGGCCCGGCTCGGGCTCACGTCCCGGGCGCGGTCGACCAGGGGTGGCCGGATCGCGACGATCCTCTGAGGGCCGGGCCGCGCCTTTGTGCCATTCCATCTGTGTCGCCAGAACCAGGCTCCCGCTTGAGCGGTGCCGTCCGGGCCAGGAACTCGGCTCGGGCGGCGAACCGTCGCCGCAACATTTCTTCTTCTACCTATATCTCACAAATATGTGATTTAAGTACATTTCGGGCACAGTGGCTGGGATGTTGGTCAACGCAGTGGAACCGGGCTGGACGTCGCCCCTGCGCGAGATCGAGCGGGCCGCCCAGGAGCGGGCCAAGGGGGCCGACATCGACATGTCGGCCCCGGACGGGCGGGACCGGCTGCGGGCCCTGCTCGTCGAAGAGGTGCAGGAGTGGCGGGCCCAGTTCCGGCGGGGCCAGCGGCTGCAGGACATCGCCGACCCGGACGGCGCGGTCGAGCGGGGACTGCGCAACCTCACCGGATACGGGCCGCTCCAGCCTCTGCTCGAGGATCCGGATGTCTGGGAAATCATGGTCAACGGGCCGGCGTCGATCTTCTGCAAGCGCCATTCCGGACCCAGCGGCTACCACCACGAGGTGTTCCATGACGACGATCACGTCGTCCGGGTGCTGACCAAGGTCCTCGACGACGCCAGCCGGTCGCACCGCAAGCTGGACCCGGCCGAGGGCCTCCAGGACGCCCAGCTCGACAACGGCGCCCGCCTCCATATCGTCCACGCCGATGTCGGCCGTGATGGCCACATGCTCGTCAACATTCGAAAGTTCTCCGGGCTGGCCCACCGTCACCTGTCCGAGCTGACGGCCCGGGGGATGCTCGATGTCCCGACCTCCCGGTTCCTCACCGCCTGCGTACGCAGCGGGCTGTCGGTACTGGTGGCCGGGGCCCCCGGCTCGGGCAAGACCACGATGCTCGGCTGCCTGGCCGCGGAGCTCGATCCGTCGCTGCGGGTAGTGGTCGCCGAGGAAGTATTTGAGACTGATATCCCGCTACCGAACGTTGACAAAACATATGCAAGACTCGTAGAGTTTGTCCCGTGGCTCTCGCACACGTTGAACATCGAACTTCCCCGGCCGCTGCTGCGATCTACTGCCGAATCAGCCAAGACCGCACCGGCGCGGGTCTCGGCGTCGGCCGACAGGAAGCCGACTGTCGACAATGGGCAGAGCGGAACGGATGGACCGTCGCCGAGGTGTACGTGGACGACGACATCTCGGCCTACAGCGGCAAGCGGAGGCCGGCGTACCGGAGGCTTCTGCAGGCGATCGAGAGCCACGAGCGTGACGGGCTGATCGTCTGGCACCCGGACCGGCTGCACCGCTCGCCGGCGGAGTTGGAAGGGTTCATCGAGATCGTCGAGAAGACCGCCGTTGCAGTCGCTACCGTCACGGCCGGCGATCTGGATCTCTCGACGGCCACTGGCCGGATGACTGCCCGGATCGTCGGCGCCGTTGCCCGGCACGAGTCGGACCACAAAAGCGAGCGGATTCGGCGCAAGCACCTGGAACTCGCACAGAATGGGCGGGTGCCCGGCGGAGGACGACGACCGTTCGGCTACGACGCCGACCGGGTCACTATCCGGGAAACTGAGGCCGAGTTGGTCAGGGAGGCTGCAGCCCGGGTGCTGGCCGGTGACGGCGTGCGTACCGTGGCCGCCGACTGGCAAGCCCGGGGCATCCCTACGGTGACCGGAGTGCGATGGTCGGCCTCCACGATGAAGCGACTGCTGGAGAGCGGTCGGATCGCCGGTTGGCGGGAACATCACGGAGAACTCGTGGCCGAGGCGGAGTGGCCAGCGATCATCACCAGGGAGGAATCTGACCGGCTGCGCCGACTGCTGAGAGACCCGGCCCGAAGGCTGTCCGACACCAACGTGAGGAGTTACCTCCTGTCGGGCCTCGTCTACTGCGGTCGTCCCGAGTGTGGAGCCCGGATGACAGCGGCGCCAGTGATGCGCAAGGGCCACCGATACCGGCGGTACGCCTGCCTGAAGGACCGCGGCGGGTGTAACCGGTGCGGCATCGGTGCCGAGCCGCTTGAGGAGATCATCGTCGAGGCGGTCATCCAAAGACTCGATGGGCCGGAACTCGACCGCACTATCACCGCCGTTGAGTCAGCGCCGACGCGGTCAGAAGTCGACGAGATCGAGGAGCGGATGCGCGACTTAGCCGACGCATTTGCTGCGGGAGAGATCAGCCGAGCAGAGTGGGGCCGGGCCCGGGAAGGTTTAGCGCGGCGTCTGGAGATCGCCCAGGCCATTGAGGCGGTCGAAGTCCGAGCGTCAGCCGTCACAGCCGTTCTTGGTGCTGAGGGTGCCATTCGGGATCGCTGGCCAGCTCTGAGCGCCGACCGGCGCCGGCTCATCCTGGAGGCCGTCATCGAGCGAGTCACGATCGCTCCGACGACGAAGGGGGGCAACAAGTTCGACCCGGAGCGAATCGATTTGGTTTGGCGGGTCTGAGCCTTGTGGGCTTCAGATGGCTAGGACGGCAACGCGGTCGTTCGACCTCGTTCGGGTAACCACCGCGCGGATGAAGTTTTCCCTGCGGAGCGACGGCTTGTTGGTGCAGCCGGGGGTACCGCAGCGCCAGCGATAGGTGACGTTCCCTTGATATGAGTCGCTGAACACGGTCTCTTTGCGACGTTGCACCGCCCATCCCTCAAGCATCCGTTCACCGTGTCTGCGTTGGATTATCTGGCCATGGCGTCGTAAAACCGCGCCCGTCAGAGTTTCTGCGGGTGGTACCGGCTCCGTGGCGCCCATGAGTTTGTCGTTCTGTTTCCATGGGCGTGTCTCGGGAGGGGGTAGACCTTCCGAATCTACGAATAGTCCTCTGGTCTCGGGGTCGCCGATGAACGGGAGCTGTAGCTCGGCGCCGCACTTTGCGCACCGTAAATCGACCCTGACTGGAGTCATACCCTTTAGAATCCCACACCCGGCGTGCTCAGGCACGTATGTTATTTGCTGGAGTTCCGCAGGTAAGTGGGGTCTCTAGCTAAATCGACAGCAGGCGCTCTGGACTAACCGCCAGAGGGTGTCTTACCGGACACCGCCGTATCCACTCGGCAAGGACCTGCTATGTCTGATGAACAGGCTTCGTACGAAAGCCCGCTACTTACCCGCCCGGAGGCGGGTGCATATTTGAAGATCGGTCAGGCCTACCTTGATGAGCTGACCGCTTCCGGACGGATTCCGAGCTTCAAACTCGGCCGGAGACGTCTTTATCGACGTCGAGATCTGGATGAGTGGGTCGAACTTCGTGTACTGGCGGGGAGGAGCAAATGACCCCCTCTTCACGTCACTCCTCGGGGATGGGTGCCGTTGCTGCTGCACTCGTCCGTCGGACTTGTGGCACACAAGGTCTCGCCGAGAAAGTCACGGACCCAGATGTTCTGCGGGCCGTGGCCGTCGTGCTCAGCAGCGCAAACGAGACTGGGTCTTCAGGCTCCCGGGGCGCGAGGAGCATCTCGTGAACCGGAGGCGCGTTTACGGGAGCGCACCCGATCGTCTTCCGTCCTCTTGGAGGCTAGGTTCGCCTTGTCTCACCGAGGACGAGCAAACAGCCGTCGATCTTCTGAATCAGTTTCCTGGCTCTCAACGCCTCGGTGACGTTCTGGACCTGTTTGAGGTCGCTGTGGAGCCTGGGTCTATCGCCGGGGGCCGATTGTGGGCGATCACTTTGGCGTGCGTGTTGGCGCACTACCAGTGGGTCACGTTTCCGGGCGACGGATCTGTCATCGTCCCTGACCGTTGGCCCACCATACGACCAAGGCAAGGTTCGTCGTGAGAGCGGAGCGAGGACCGGCCTGGGCGGGCCGGTCACACGCCACCAAATCGACGACAGCCATGAACGTCAGCACCGATCGTACAACCAACACGGCCTTGCGGAACGTTCTCGACTTCTCGGGCGGTCTTTTGAGGACTTTGGAATACGTCCGCTCCGGACTGGTCCCGGCCGATGACTCGACGCGCCGGGTCGAGATCGAGCTGGCCCGCAAGGTCCGACTACATGCCGCCGTCGCACTCGAATACAGCGAGGCCGTGGCATGAGCCCGTCGACGGGTTGGGACCAGCCGATGCCAACGGCAGCCACTTGCGAGCCCTGCTTGGAAGCCCCCTATGACCGGTGGGCTGAGGAGTCGGTCGTTGGTTGCGCGATCGCCAGCCGTCGAGGTGCCGACCTTGCCGCCTACCAGGTCAATCCCCCAGATTTCTACAATCCGAAACACGCTCGACTATTCGCAGCCGCCGTCGAACTGAACGCCAGTAGGGATGAGGACTTATCCGTGATCGTCGCGGCGATGGCGAACGCAACCGTCCTTCACACGGCCTTGTGTGGATGTGTCATCTGCGGGGCCCCGCTGGAGGACGACATCCGCTCCGCGGTCGTGGCGGAACGGACCGGCGTCGAGTTGGAAGAGGTCACCAGACTCGTTCGGGAACGGCCGGTCGTTTACGACACCAATGGGAGATTCGCAGCCCGGGTCATAGATGCAGCGGTCCGCCGGAGGGTCATGACGGCAGCGGCCACGGTCTACAACGCCCTTGGGACGGGCGCGCGCCTCGAAGAACTCCGACCGGCTCTGAGTGTGTTGGGGGTCAGCGCGTGACGATCGCCCCGCTGCAGCCTCCACCCGCCTACTGCGACACGTGCAACAACACCGGACGGTTCGCTGACGGCTTCAACGGCTTCGTACCGTGCCCGGCCTGCCCTCGGGGCGCCCACCCTTCCAACCTGAACGGCTCGACGCCGCACACCGGACCGGCAGACAGCCGCCCCGAGGACGACGAGTCAATCCCGCTGATGCGTCGGTGGTCGATGGACGAACTCCTCGCCGAGCCCGACGAGTTCACATGGCTCGTTACTGGGATGCTCGCCTCTCCAACCTACGGGCAGGTAGCCGGCGAACAGAAATCCCTCAAGACATACCTCGCTGCCATGGTCCAGGTCGGACTTGCCGCCGGGGTGCCCATCCTCGGCCGGTTCCAGCCACCGCACGCCAGCCCGGTTGTGGCTTATGTCGGTGAGGGTGGCCGCCGTCCGTACATGCGCCGGCTTCGTCGGATCGCTTCGGCGATGGGCGTCAACCTCGCCGACATCCCGCTGTACATCGTCCCCGAGGTCCGACCAATCGACACCGACGGATTCAAACTGTCACTCCAACGCGACCTGGACGAACTCGAACCCGGCCTCGTCTTCCTCGACCCGCTCTACGCCTACCACGGGTCCCGAACCAAAGCGTCCGATCTGCACCAGGAAGGAGCCCTCTTGTCCGGCCTGTCCGGCCGTTGCCTGGCCGGTGGGGCGTCGCTGATGGTCGTGAACCACATGAACCAAACCGGGACCGGTATGGACCTCAAACGGATCACCATGGCCGGATCAGGGGAGTGGGTCGACTCCTGGATGCTCGTCGCCCACCGGGAAACACCCGACCTGGAAAACGGCGCCTTTCAACTCCGGCTAGAGATCGGCTCCCGACAGTGGGGCGGAACCCGCTGGGACCTCGACCTCACCATCGGCCGGTTCGACGACGACACAGGCACCCACGACGGCGACATCGAATGGGACATCCAGCCCGCGACCGGCGGCCCCGGGAAACCGACCGGCGACGACCGAGACGCCGACACCGCCGCAGCGATCACCGCCACCCTCGTCGACCGGCCCGGGATCACCAAAACCGACGTCAAACAACTCGTCGGAGGAAACGCCGAACGGTTCCGCCGCGCCTTCGACCGCCTCGCCGACACCGGCCAAATCGCCCACAACAAACCCGACCCCGACCGGAAAACCGGAGGCCGCCCAGCCCCCCGCTGGTACACCCCCGAAGTAACGGACCAAACCCCCGGACCGAAACCCCCCGACACCGACCCCCTCCTGACATGAAACCCCAGACCACACCCCAAAAAGTTTCGTTCCGGACCACAGACCGAAACCCCGAACCCAAACCCCCCGCCCACAGTCAGGATCGGACGGAACGGGTTTCGTTCCGTTCCGAACAGGGACTAAGGAACGCAGAACGGAACCAAACCCCCCACCAACCATCGGCGTATCAGACGAATCTGCCTTTCGGTTTCACTGGGTCATGTCTTTCGGGTTGGCCCGCTCGGATCGGTTGCTGGTCGTGACGGCCAGGCAGGATTACCACCGATCTCACGGGCTACGGCCGATCACGGACGACGAGATTCCGCTCTTGGAGGCTGTGGGTGGCGAGCTGCGCCGGCTTCGTGAGGGTGCCGGGTTGAGCCGCCCTCAGTTGGCGGCTGCGAGCGGTCGAAGCAAATGGACGGTCTACGGGATAGAGCACGCTGAGCAGCGAACCAGGCTGACAACTTTGCGGGCTCTGGCCCTCGGGATCACTGCCGGTGACGAGGCGGCCGCTGAAGCCATCGCCATCAGCCTGGCCGACCTGGCCGGCCCGACGCTCGCCCCGTCGAACCGGTTTTCGGACCGGAGGGAGGGCCACCAGGCTCGCCGGGAGGCGAGGGCGGACCGGTTGGCCGCGGCGGCGTTGCCGGTGGCCGAGAAGATCGCAGAGGCGATGGTGGACGAGACGCTGACCGGGTACCGGCTGTACCCGCTCTCGAAGCGCGACCGGTCACCGCGGGGCGAAATGGTCATTCGGCGGCCGCGGTGGCAGCGGAAAGGAATGCGATGACCAACAAGACCGAACTGGCAGCAGCCGAGCGGGCCTTGGCGGCATGGAGAGCGAAACATGCGCCGAGTCGACCACCGGGATTCAGCGTCGAGGAGGCGGCCGAGATCACCGGTACACCGGAGGCGATGCTGGATCAGTGGGCGTGCCTCGTTCACCCGTCCTTGGGTTACGAGGACGACGAGCGGTACGCAGAGTGTGACTTGCTTCGGGTGATGGTGGCTGCCGACCTATTAGGAGCAGGTGTGCCGTTCCTGGCCGTGGCCCTCCTGTCCTGGGCCGACGAAAGGTCATACAAGGACGACCCCGACTCCTGGCGCGACCAGACCGAAGGTTGGCCCCATGTGTATCCACTGACAGTCGAGCTGGCCGAACGGTGGATGATCCACCCATGCGAGGAGCCCAGCCGCCTCTTGCGGCCGCCAGAGAACGTTGCCCTATTGGACATTGCGGCCGAGGACACAGAAACCCGCTCGTGCCTCGCTAACGGCGAAGCGATCTTGTACGAGCAGCAGCGAACTGTGGAACGTCTACAGCGCCGCCTAGACGAGTTCTGGGTTCAGCACCGATGACCGGCCCGCAGATACCGACACTCGAAGAGATCGACCGGCTTGAAGGCGCCTGGCGACGATTGGAGCGTCAGCGGCGCCCGGGCCGACTCCGGGCATACCAGGAGTGGCAGAAGGCGGTAACGATCCGCCGCGAGACACTTCGCGGTAGTGCTGACGCGCAAAGACCCGGCGCTTAGGCCGGGTCTCCGCTTCACTCCAGGAAGTTGATGGTTCAGTTGTCCAGGTCGACTCCGGCGCTGATCAAGACAGACCGGACCGTGCTCGGATGCCACTTCAGTCCGCCATGGGCAGTCGGTACGCCGTCAGCGTTCAACGCTCGGGCGATCTCCGAGCGGTTCTCGCCGGACTGATAGGCGGTTACGACACGAGCGACGATCTCCTCGGGTAGTGACCTGGGTCGACCGACGTGGACACCGGCCGCCCGTTTGGCTGCCATCGCTTCACGTGTGCGAGCACCGATCGCCCGACGCTCCCACTGGGCGACTGACGCCATCACGTTGGCGACCAGTTCACCGGCCGGTGTCGTCGTGTCCACCCCGAGGTCTAGAGCTATCAGCGCCCACCGCTTGCGCCTGGCGCGTTCCATCAGACTGGCGAAGTCGACCAGCGAGCGGGACAACCGGTCCAGCTTGGAGACGACCAGAGCGTCAGCGCCGCCCGACTCGATCAGTTCGAGGACTTCGGCGATACCGGGCCGGTCCATCGACTTGCCCGACCATCCGGCATCTTCGACTATCGCCACCAGCTCGAACCCGCGGGACGCGGCTGCTTCGGTGATCGCGGTCCGTTGCGCGGCGAGCCCGGCGCCCGAGTCCGCCTGCTCATCGGTCGACACTCGGACGTACCCGACGACGCGCAGCGACTCCCCCTGAGGGGAGCCGGCGCCTTGTTGGCGATTGGTCCGCTTCGACGTCATCACACCGCCACCAGAGCGGCCGTGGCGGCCTCTGCGGTGTCAAGCCCGGCGAGGATGACCCCAGCGGCCTTGCAGACCGTCTCGGCCGTCCTGCGGACCGTCTGGATGTCTCCTCTCGACCAGGAGGCGACGTACGGGAGCGAGTAGGCGCCCGTGGCCAGACCTTGAGCGTGGCAGACGATGTAGGCGACCGACTCCGCCTCGATCTCGGCCAGACGACGACTGCCCGGCTCCATGCACAGCGACCAAGCCGAGTCGGTGCGGTCGTGCAGGAGTACATGCGCCAGTTCATGCGCCAGCGTTTTGCAGGCTTGGGCGTCGTCGACATCTGCTCGGACGGTGACTGTGCGGGTGGCGTAGTTCGTGACGCCATTGGCTCCGCCGCAGTCGCCTCGATCGAGCGTGAACCCGGCCGTTGCGACTTGCTTCGCCAGCGCATCCCATAGGCCTGCCGGCGCTTCACCAGCAAGCAGGACCGGGCGGATGTCGGGGATGTCGGCGCCCTCGGTCTGCGAGATATCGAACACGCAAGCGGTCGTGAACCCTCGCAGGATCCAGCGTGGGTCTCCGTCGTCGGTCTCGACCTTGTACTTGCACGGAGCGAGTATCCGGATGGCGTGCTCGCCCTTGCGGACTGAGCGTCCGAGCTGCTTCCACGTGTTGAATCCGGCGACCCTGGACGCGGTCGACATCTGCGCCATGATCAACATGACGTTGTTGGCGCTGTAACGGTGGAACCGTGACGCCGTTTCCAACATGCGGGCCCAATCCTCTCCGCTGACGAGCTCGGCGACTTGCTGCTCAAGCTGCTCTTGCAGTTCGTGCAGACGGTCGGTGCGGTCTGTAGCCTTGGCTACGGTCATCAGGCTTCCTCCTGGTGATCCAGACCCCGGGAGGTTGGCGCCTCGCCGGGGTCACTTATGTGTTTGGTGGACCTACCGTAACACGAAGGGGTCCCTTTGTGTCAATGGGTTATCTGGAGGATTCCTCCAAAGCGACCGCAGCGCCTTCGATCCGGCGCAGCATCGCAGTCCCTTGACCTGCGCTGACGTCCAGTTCGCCACGGGCGACGAGATCGAGCAACCGTCGCAACACTGCTGCCGCTTCGGCCACGTCACGACGGTTCGCCACGTGCACCATTGAACGCATCCACCACGACCGAGCACATGGATAGGTGCAATCGGATGGTGACCTTGCGGGGATTGGTGACCATGCCGGATGGGTTCGGTCACCCTCCAAAGTGTGCAACGCACGACGACACATCAAGCAAGTACGAAGGTCAGCCAGGCTCAAACCTCAAGGTGCTGGTACTCGAATGATCGAACTTGACCGGTGGTTGTGCCGGCAACCACATGAGTTTATATGTACGTAGCTTGCCGTTTAGATTCGTCAGGTTGTGAGTCCCCCCGGGTTTCGTGCAGTGCCTATCCCGGGGTTTTGGCCTCGGGGGAAGGAGACTGCGTCTGATGGGTCGACCGAGGAAGTATTCCGATGAGTTTCGCCGCCGGGCGGTTGATGAGGTCTTGGAGCGGGGCCGCAAGGTTGGTGAGGTGGCGTCCAGTTTGGGCTTGACCTCGAATGAGACGTTGCGCCGCTGGGTGCGTCAGGCGGAGGCCGATCGAGGGCTGCGGGAGGCGCCGACGAGCGAGGAGCTGGCCGAGATCAAGAAGCTGCGCAAGGAGGTGGCCGACCAGCAGCGCACTATCGAGATTCTCAAGGCGGCGACCGCTTTTTTCGTCCAGGAAGCGAACCCCCGCTCGCCGTGAGAGTGGCCTTCGTTGACGCCAACCGCGGCCGTTGGCCGGTAGCGGTGATGTGTCGGGCGATCGGCTTGTCGGAGCGTACTTATCACGCCCGCAGGTCCCGGCCGCGGTCGGCCCGGGCGGTGCGAGACGAGCAGCTGAAGGCCGATATACGTCGGGTGTTCGAGGCTAACTACTGCTGCTATGGGGCCCGGCGGATCTGGATCGCTCTGCGCCGCGAGGACATCGAAGTGGCCCGCTGCACCGTGGAGCGGCTCATGGCCGAGATGGGCCTTTGTGGCGTGCAGCGCGGTAAGAAACTGTTCACCACCGTGGCCGACACCGACGCCGCCCGGCCCCCGGACCTGGTCGGCCGCCAGTTCGTGGCCGACCGGCCCAACCAGTTATGGCTGGCCGACATCACCTACTGCTCGACGTGGGAGGGCTGGCTGTATGTCAGCTTCATCTGTGACGCCTACAGCCGGATGATCGTGGGCTGGCAGATCGCCGCCCACATGCGCACCGAGTTGGTCCTTGACGCCTTGGAGATGGCCATCTTCCGCCGCGATACCACCGGCCCGTTGACCCATCACTCCGATGCCGGCAGTCAATTTACGGCCATTCGCTACTCCGATCGGCTGACCGAAGCGAACATCGCCGCCTCTATCGGCACCATCGGTGACAGCTACGACAACGCCATGGCCGAGGCGCTCAACGGCACCTTCAAAGCCGAGCTGGTCAAGCTGCACGGACCATGGAGAACCCGATCCGAGCTCGAGACAGCGACCATCAACTGGATCTACTGGTACAACGAACAGCGCCTGCACAGCCAGATCGGCGACATCCCACCAGCAGAACACGAACAGCTCTGGTACACCTACAACCAGCCGGTCACAACCGGCAACTAAACTAAACCGCACTGCATCGAACCCGGGGTGCCTCA
>DASZNC010000023.1:0-4271 GCA_035551615.1 Acidimicrobiales bacterium | reverse complement strand
ATGACCTTCCGAGGTTGGCCGCCGGCGGCGATCGAGTTCTTCGAAGGGCTGGAGGCGGACAACTCCAAGGCGTATTGGACCGCCCACCGGCCCACCTACGAGGCCGATATCAAGGCGCCGATGAGGGAGCTCTTGGCCGAGCTGGCGGGGGAGTTCGGCGACAGCCGGATGCTCCGGCCCAACCGGGACATCCGGTTCAGCCCGGACAAGAGCCCGTACCGGACATCGGTGGCGGCCATGATCGGCGACGGCTACATCCAGCTGTCGCCCGACGGGCAGATGGTCGGTGCCGGCTACTACCACATGCCGCCGGACCAACTCGACCGGTACCGGCGGGCCGCGGCCGACGACCGCACCGGGCCCCAGCTCGAGGCAGCTGTCCGCGCTCTCCGTGAAGCCAAGCTGGACGTCCACGGCACGGACCCCCTCAAGTCGGCGCCGAAGGGCTATCCGAAGGACCACCCCCGCATCGACCTCCTGCGCAACAAGGGGCTGGTGGCCAAGGAAGCACTGGCCGCCGGCGGCGTGGCTCGCAACGGCCAAGGCCAAGGACCGCATCGTCGACACCCTCCGGCGGGCGAGGCCGCTGACCGACTGGCTGGATGCCCATGTCGGGTCCGGCGGCGTCGGATAACCCATCGGGAGCAACCGCGCCCCCAAGTACCATGGAACCCCATGGCAGAGCGCTACGACCCCCAGGCCGTCGAGGCCAAATGGCAGCAGCGGTGGGAGGCCGAAGGCGCCTACGAGGTCGACAACGACGACCCCCGCCCGCCCTTCTACGTCCTCTGCATGTACCCCTACCCGAGCGGCCCCGCCCACCAGGGCCACGTGCGCAACTACACCTTCGGCGACCTACTGGTGCGCCAACGGACCATGCAGGGGCACGCTGTTCTCAGTCCGATCGGCTTCGACAGCTTCGGCCTGCCCGCCGAGAACGCCGCCATCAAGACCGGCATCCACCCGCGCATCTTCACCGACGCCCGCATCGGAGAGCTCAAGTCCAGCCTGAAGCGGCTGGGCGCCAGCTACGACTGGCGCCGGCAGATCCGCAGCCACGACCCCGAGTACATGCGCTGGAACCAGGTCATTTTCCAGCGCTTCTTCGACGCCGGCCTGGCGTATCGGAAGAAGGCGCCGGTGAACTGGTGCCCTGGTTGTCAGACCGTCCTGGCCAACGAGCAGGTCCTGCCCGACGGAACGTGCGAGCGCAGCGGCGACGTGGTGGTCAAGCGGGACTTGGAACAGTGGTTCTTCCGTATCACCGCCTACGCCGACGAGCTGCTGGAAGCGTTGGACGACCTGGACTGGCCGGAGCGGGTCAAGGTCATGCAGCGCAACTGGATCGGTCGCTCGGAGGGTGCCGAGTTCGAGCTGCCGGTAGTCGACCACCCGGAGCTCGGCGGTATCGAGGTCTTCACCACCCGGCCCGACACCGGCTTCGGAATGACGTTCGTGGTGGTGGCGCCCGAGCATCCACTGGTGCCCTCTTTGACCACGGAAGAACACAGGGAGGAGGTCGAAGAGTTCGTCGAAAGGGTCCGCAAGGAGACGGACATCGAGCGCCAGTCCAGCGAGGGGCCGCTCGAGAAACGCGGCGTCTTCACCGGCTCCTCCGCCGTCAATCCGTTCACCGGCCAGCCCGTCCCCATCTACCTGGCCGACTACGTGCTGATGACCTACGGGACGGGCGCCATCATGGCCGTGCCCGCCGAGGACCAGCGGGACTGGGACTTCGCCCAGTCGTACCGGCTGCCCATCGTGCGCACCGTGCAGCCGCCCGAGGGTTGGGACGGGGAGGCGTACACCGGCGACGGCCCCCGCATCCACAGCGAATGGCTGGACGGCATCATCGACACCGCCGAGGCCAAGGCCCGGGCCATCGAGTGGCTGGAGGAGCAGGGGCTGGGCCGGCGCACGGTGAACTACCGGCTGCGTGACTGGCTGCTTTCCCGCCAGCGGTACTGGGGCTGCCCGATCCCGGTGATCCACTGCCCCGGCTGCGGCATCGTCAAGGTGCCCGAGGACCAGTTGCCGGTGCTGCTGCCCGACGACGTCGAGTTCCTGCCTACCGGCGCCTCGCCGCTGCGATCCCACCCCGGCTTCCTCCACGTCACCTGCCCGAAGTGCGGCGGGGCGGCCGAGCGGGAGACCGACACGATGGACACCTTCGTCGACTCGTCCTGGTACTTCTTGCGCTTCTGCGATCCGTGGACCACCTCGGCGCCGGTCGACGTGGAGGCGGCCCGGAGCTGGATGCCGGTGGACCAGTACATCGGCGGGATCGAGCACGCCATCCTGCACCTGCTCTACGCCCGGTTCTACACCCGGGCGCTGGGGGATCTCGGGTTGGCGCCGGCGGAGGTGCGTGAACCGTTCCACCGGCTGTTCACCCAGGGCATGATCACGATGGACGGCTCCAAGATGTCGAAGTCGCGGGGCAACCTCATCTCGCCCGAGAAGTACTTCGAGACGGTGGGGGCTGACTCTTTGCGGTTGTTCCACCTGTTCGTCGGGCCGCCGGCCGACGACTTCGACTGGGGCGCCCAGACCGACCAGATGCTGGAGGGCTGCCACCGGTTCCTGGCCCGGCTGTGGCGGCTGGCCCAAGGGGAGGTCGGGTCGGTGTCGGATCGCGCCGCTCAGCCTTCGCCGGCCGACGTGGAGATGGACAAAGATACGCACCGCTTGATCGACCGGGTCTCTCTCGACTTCGAGCGCTGGTCGTACAACACGGCCGTGGCCCGGTGCATGGAGTTCCTCAACACGGTCTACAAGTACGTGCAGTCCGCCGAGGGGGGCCGGGCCGCGACTGTGGACTTCGCTGTCGACTCTCTGCTGCTGCTCATGGCGCCGATGGCGCCGCACATCACGGCGGAGTTGTGGGAACAGCGCGATCCGGACCGGCCGTCGGTGCACGCCCATCCCTGGCCGGTCGCCGATCCCTCGATGTTGGCGGTCGACACCGTGACGATGGTGGTGCAGATCGGCGGGAAGGTGCGGGACCGCATCGAAGTCGCGCCGGACATTTCCGCGGACGCCGCCGTCGAACGGGCGCTGGCTTCGCCCAAGGTGGCGGAGGCTTTGGCCGCGGCTGGAGGTGCCCCACCGAAGAAGGTCATCTCCCGGCCGCCGCGGCTGGTCAACGTGGTCATCTGACCGCTTGCGCCCACTTTGGGCGCACGGCAGGTCACTAGAGGCGCAATGGCGTTCAGTTCCGGGTTTCATGCGCCGATGACTAGTCAGGGGAACCTCGGGCACTAGTTCCCGCCCCAGAAGGGCCCTATCGGGAGAAGCGCCCGTGAGCAATCTGCCCGTGAGCAATGTGACGGTCTCGGCGTCTGAGGTAGGCGTGGAGAGCCCTGGCTTCACCTTCGTCGAAGAAGACGACGTCCTCTTCGCGCTGAGGCTGTGCCGGGAGGTGCACGGCATCTACGGCAGCTACCACGACGGGTCCCTCCAAGCCACCGAGAACGTCTGGGCCGGGCTGAGCCTCACCGTCGAGATGATCACGGCGTTACGGACCACCGTGACCGAAGGCATGCCGGCCATGCGGCTTAGGGTTGCGGCCTGTCAGGCCGAGGAGATCAACAGCGTCCTCTACGGCCGCGCCCTGCCGGCCCGGGACGCGTTGAACGCGGTGGAGACCCTCGCCCTCGACTGGAAGCAGCCGGACGTGGCCAGAACGGCAGAGCCCGCTCGTGACGAGGTTCGAGGCTGGCGCGCCGGCCTTCTGGCGTTCTGGCACCGTCGCTCGAGGCTGTTCCAGCTGACGGTGGGGCTGCTCGGTTGTTGCCTGGCCGCCGTTCTGATCGACGCCCCGTTCGCCGTCATGGCCCTGTTCCCGAACCTGTTGATTCCTCTGGCCGCCGCGTTCGTCGGCGTACCGGTCGCCGGCCGGATGCTCTTCCGGGCCAGGACCCGACGGGGGCGGACAGGCGGTCGGTCGCGGGCGCGGCTCCGTAACCGCGGGCTAGTGCTCTCCGCGTAGGTACCGCTCGAGCTCGGCCGCGATCTCGTCGCCGGACGGGAGGTCACCGAACTCGGCCGTACCCGACGGCGTCTCCCGGTCGTGCTGATCCTCGAGCTGCCGCACCAGTGCGGTGTGCTCCTCGCTGCCGGCGATCAGGGTGGCGATCTGCTGGGTGGTGGTAGCTGCCGCGGCGTGCAGGCCGGAGGTGTCTATCTCGAGATCGGCCATGCGGGCCAGCCCGTCGAGCAGCGCCGCCGAGGCGGCCGGGTACGGCATGGCCGAGACGTAGTGGGGGACC
>DASZNC010000022.1:0-93327 GCA_035551615.1 Acidimicrobiales bacterium | reverse complement strand
CGATGAGCCGCTGGTGGTTCCGCCCGATCGGGAGGACGAGCTGCCCGAGTACGTGCGGCGCAGCTCCCCGGACATGTACCGGGGCGCGGTCGAGGTGGCCAAGGAGCACATCCTGGCCGGCGATGCTTTCCAGGTCGTCCTTTCCCAGCGGTTCGAACTCGATCTGCAGGCCGAGCCGTTCGACCTGTACCGCTCCCTGCGCCAGGTGAATCCCAGTCCCTACATGTACTTCCTGCGCAACCCGGAGTTGTGCGTGGTCGGCTCGTCGCCCGAGCCGATGGTCCAACTGCAGGAGGGCAAGGTCATCTCCCGGCCCATCGCCGGTACCCGCCGCCGGGGTCGCAGTGACGAGCACGACCGGCGGCTGGCCGCCGAGTTGACCGAGCACCCGAAGGAGAGGGCCGAGCACGTCATGCTGGTGGACCTGGCCCGCAACGACGTGGGCCGGGTCGCGCAGTTCGGCACCGAAGAGGTCGATGAGTTGATGATCCTGGAGCGGTACAGCCACGTGATGCACCTGACGTCGCAGGTGTCCGGCCGGCTGCGTCCCGGCCTGGGTCCGATCGACGTCCTGCGGGCCACTTTGCCCGCCGGTACCGTCTCGGGCGCCCCCAAAGTGAGAGCCATGGAGATCATCGACGAGTTGGAACCGGCCAAGCGGGGGCCGTACGCCGGCGTCATCGGGTACTTCGACTTCTCGGGGAACCTGGACACGGCCATTACCATCCGCACGATGCTGGTCGGCCCCGACGGCCGGGCCAGCGTGCAGGCCGGCGCCGGCATCGTCGCCGACAGCGATCCCGACGACGAGGATCTCGAGTGCCGTAACAAGGCGGCCGCCCTGCTGGCCGCGGTGCCGGGCGCCCGCCGCATCAGCGCCGCCCGAATGGCCCGGGCGGACGCCGGCCTGGGTGCCCCCGACCCGGTTCCGGTGATCAATGTCTGACACCTACGTCCTCGACCGCGACGTGATCCGCGTGCACGGCCCGGAAGCGGCTCCCTACCTGCAGGGCCAGCTGAGCCAGGACATCACCGCTCTGGCCGACGGGGGCTCGGCCTGGTCGTGGTTGCTGGCCCCCACCGGCAAGGTCGACGCCCTGCTGCGGGTCATCCGGCGGTCGCCCGAGGACTGGCTGCTCGACACCGACAGTGGGTGGGGCGAACCGGTCGTCGCCCGCTTGACCCGCTTCAAGCTGCGGACCAGAGCCGACATCGAGCCGATCGGGGCGACGGTGACCCGGCACGTCGGGACCACTGACGTAGCCGGTGGCCTGGTCGCGGCCCCGGCCTGGCCCGGACTCGATGCCGCCGACCTGATCGAGCTCGGTGATCCGGTCAAAGGAGAGGGCGCGTACGAGCCGCTCCGCATCGCCACCGGAATTCCCCGGATGGGCGCAGAGTTGGATGAGCGCACCATTCCCGGTGAGACCGGACTGGTGCCCTTCACCGTCAGCTTCACCAAGGGGTGCTACACCGGCCAGGAGCTGGTGGCCCGCATCGATTCGCGGGGCGGCAACGTGCCCCGCCACCTCCGGCGCCTGCGCCTCGACGGGGCGGCCGAGGCCGGCGCCGAGCTCCAGGATGCGGACGGCTCGCCGGCCGGGGTCATCACCAGTGTGGCCCCCGACCCGGCGGGGGGTCCGGGCTGGGTCGGCCTGGGATACGTCAAGCGGGCGGTCGCCCCCGACGTCGGGCTGGTCACCGGTTCGGTCCCCGTCCACCAGGTGGCATGAAGGACCCGCTCCGCCGCTGGTACGCCCGCCGGGCCCTGATCACCGTGGCCGTGGCCCTGGCCGCAAGCGGCTGCGCGGGCGGCGTGCACAGCTTGTCGTTCCCCAACCCGCCGTCGACCACGATCCCGGCCCCGGCGGCGCCGGCCACCCTGCCGGCCGGGCTGTCGTCCATCCAGGAGGCCGCCGTTCCGGGGGTCACGACCACCACCCTCCCTGCGGTGCCGGGGGGCTCGTCGACGCTCAACGGGACCGTGACCGGTCCGAGCGGACCGGTAGCCGGCGCGGTCGTCCAGGTCGACCGTTTCGTGGGCGACGCCTTCTCGTCGGCTCAGGCCACCACTGCGGCGGACGGCAGCTGGTCGATAAAGAACATCCAGGGCGGCGACTACCGGGTCCGCGCCTGGCAGGCGCCCAGCCTGGACATGAACACCCCGGCCATCATCTTCCTGGCCGCCGGTCAGTCGCAGACGGTGCCACTCAGCCTGACCAGCTACCAGAGCCAGCAGGTGCAGGTCGCCATCAACCCGGCCGCCCCGACGGTCGGCCAGCCGGCCGATCTGGTCGTCCAGGTCACCGCGCCGACGGTCAACGCGGGTGGCGTCTTCAGCGCCCCGCCGGTGACCAACGCATCGGTGACGCTGGTCAACGGTCCCAACTGGCAGGTCAACAACGGCAACCCGCTGCCGACCAACGGGGCCGGGCAGGCGACATTCGAGGTCGAGTGCACGGTCGCCGGTGACGACGGGCTCCAGGCCCAGGTCGGCGCCAACCCGCCGGTGACACTGCAGATGCCGGCCTGCGGGGCCGCCCCGGTGACGACCACGACCAATGTCAGCCCGTTCCTGCCGACCAGCACCACCTGCCCGCCCAACTCGAACGACACCACGACGACACTCGATTTCGGCAGCTTCTGCTGACCGCAGTGGGATGGGTTTCGGGGACGACCCGGGGTAGGCTCGGGCGCTCTATGGCGATCTACCTGGACCGCATCCTGGCCGCCCACCGGGCGGCCGCCGGCGACGACCGCCGGGACATCGATGCCCTGGTCGCCGAAGCCACCGCCCAGCCCGCCGCTAGGGGCTTCCGGGCCGCCCTCCGGACTTCCGACAGTATCGCTGTCATATCCGAGATCAAGAGGCGGAGCCCGAGCAAGGGCGACCTGGCCCCCGATCTGGACCCAGCCGACCTGGCTGCCCGCTACACCGCGGGCGGGGCCGCCGCCCTGTCGGTCCTGACCGATGTGGAGTTCTTCGGCGGTTCGGTTGCCGACCTCTGCGCCGCCCGCGCCGCAGTTGCCGTCCCGGTGCTGCGCAAGGACTTCACGGTCGGGCCGGCCGACGTGCTGGACGCCCGCATCATGGGTGCCGATGCCGTCCTGCTCATCGCCGCCGCCCTGGATCCGGGCGAACTGGCCGAGCTGTACCGACTGGCCGTCCGCGTCGGCCTGGACGCACTGGTCGAGGTGCACGACGAGAGCGAGGCCGAGGTGGCGCTGGCCGCCGGCGCCACGATGATCGGGGTCAACCAGCGGGACCTGACCTCCTTCGAGGTCGACACTGACCGGGCCCGCCGGGTGGGCGCCGCGCTGCCCGACCATGTCGTCCGGGTGGCGGAATCCGGGATCCGTGACGCCGACGACGTCCGGGTACTGGCCGACGCCGGTTTCGACGCCATCCTGGTCGGTGAGACGCTGGTCCGCAGTGCCGATCCGGCCGCCGCCGTGGCCGGGCTGTCGGTGACGAGAAGCCGGGCCTGACGTGTTCATCAAGATCTGCGGCCTCACCTCGGAGGAGGACGCCCTCCTGGCCGTGGCTCTCGGTGCCCAGGCGGTGGGCTTCATCTTCGCTCCCTCGATGCGCCAGGTCGCCCCGCAACTGGTCGCCGACATCGTCAAGCGCCTGCCTCCCGAGGTGATCAGCGTCGGGGTGTTCCGCGACTGGGCGCCGCAACGGGTGTCCGACGTGGCCCACTCGGCCGGGTTGCACGCCGTGCAACTGCACGGCCACGAGCCGCCGGAGGTCGCCCAGTGGTTGAAGACCCGGATACCGATGGTGATCCAGGCGTTCCCGGCCGGCGACAGCCGGGTGCGCAAGGCGGCCGAGTTCGGCGCCGACGCCATCATGCTGGACGCTCTCAACCCGGGGTCCGCCCAGGTGTTCGACTGGTCGCTGGCGGCCGAGGTGCCGACCGGCCAGCGGGTCATCGTCGCCGGCGGTCTCGACTCCGGGAACGTGCGCCAGGCGATCGCCCAGACCCATTGTTGGGGGGTCGACGTGGCGTCGGGCGTGGAGCGTTCACCCGGTAAGAAGGATCCGATCAAGTTGCGGGAGTTCATCCAGGCGGCGACGGAGGCGTTCGAGGAGCAGGGCGCCGACGACGGGTGGGACCCGGACGGGGACGAGGGTCGTCCCTTTGACCTCTATGACTGGCAGGAAGATGCATGAGTGAAGCGGTACGCATGGATGATCCCGGGGCGGACGGGCGGTTCGGGGAATTCGGTGGGCGGTACCTGCCGGAATCGCTCGTTCCCGCCTGCCTGGAGTTGGAGAGGGCGTTCCGATCGGCGTGGGCCGATGCCGCCTTCCGCACGCGGCTGGACGATCTGCTCCGGGACTACGCCGGTCGGCCGACGCCGGTCACCGAGGCCCACCGCCTGTCGGAGGCGCTCGGTGTACGGGTCCTCCTGAAGCGGGAGGACCTGACCCACACCGGTTCGCACAAGATCAACAACGTGCTCGGCCAGGGGCTGCTCACCCTCGAGATGGGCAAGACCCGGATGGTGGCCGAGACCGGCGCCGGCCAGCACGGGGTGGCGTCGGCCACCGCGGCGGCGCTGTTCGGGCTCGAGTGCGTGGTCTACATGGGCGAGGTCGACACCGAACGGCAGGCCCTCAACGTCTTCCGCATGCAGTTGCTGGGCGCCGAGGTGCGGCCGGTGCGATCGGGTAGCCGCACCTTGAAGGACGCCGTCAACGAGGCGCTGCGGGACTGGGTCGCCACCGTCGAGAACACCCACTACTGCCTGGGTTCGGTCATGGGCCCGCACCCGTACCCGTGGATGGTCCGGGAGCTGCAGCGGGTCGTCGGCAGCGAGGCACAGAAGCAGTGCCGGGAGATCCTGGGCACCGATCCGGACTTCGTGCTGGCCTGCGTGGGAGGAGGTTCGAACGCGGCCGGGACCTTTGCCGGTTTCGTCGACACGGACGCCCGGTTGATCGGCGTCGAGGCGGCCGGCGGCTCGGCCATGGGCCACGGCATACCCGGGGTCCTGCACGGGATGCGGTCCTACCTGCTGCAGGACGAGTGGGGCCAGATCCTGGAGGCGGAGTCGATCTCGGCCGGCCTCGACTACCCCGGTATCGGTCCCGAGCACGCCTACCTGGCCGACTCCGGCCGGGCCCGCTACGAGAAGGCGACCGATGCGGAAGTGCTCGACGCCCTGCAGTTGCTGGCCCGGACCGAGGGGATCATCCCGGCCCTGGAGCCGGCCCACGCTCTGGCCTGGCTAACCGGTGCGACCCGCCGGGGCGACGTGCCCGCCGGGAGCACGGTGATGATGACGCTGTCGGGACGCGGCGACAAGGATGCGGAGACGGTGATGCACCTGCTGGGGCGCCCCGAGTGAGAGGCGTCGGGGTCGAAGCCCATCTGCGGGAGGTGCGGGACTCGGGCCGCAAGATCCTGGTGACGTACGTGACCGGCGGCCTGGGCCCGGACTGGGTGGCGTCGCTCGAGGCGATGGTCGCGGCCGGGGCCGACCTGGTCGAGATCGGCGTGCCGTTCTCGGATCCGGTGATGGACGGACCGACCATCCAGGAGGCGTCCATCCGGGCGTTGTCGGCGAGCGCCACGCCGGCGTCGATCATGGACGCGCTGGCCCGGGTGGAGATCCCGGTGCCACTGGTCGCCATGACCTATTACAACCTGGTCTACCGGGCCGGCCACGCCCGGTTCGCGTCCATGCTGGGCGACGCCGGCGTTCTGGGCGCCATCATCCCGGACATACCCCTGGAGGAGTCGGGCGAGTGGGAGAGCGACGCCTGGGCACGGGGGGTGGCGCCGGTCATGCTGGCCGCCCCGGTCACACCGGACGACCGACTGGCCCGGCTGTGCGAGCGGTCGCGTGGGTTCGTGTACGGCGTCAACCTGATGGGCGTCACCGGCGAGCGGGCTTCGGTTGCCACCTCCGCCGGGGTGCTGGCCAAGCGGCTCAAGGCGGTTACCGATCTGCCCGTCGTGATGGGCTTCGGCATCTCCGGCCCGGAGCAGGCGGTGGCCGCCTCGGCCGAATCCGACGGGGTGGTGGTGGCCTCGGCGCTGATGCGCATCCTGCTGGACGGCGGTGGGCCCGAAGCGGTGGGCGACGCAGTGGCGGCCATCCGGCACGCCCTCGACACCAGCTACTGAATCGGGGACAGCCCGCTACCAGCGGGCCCGGTGCCGCTCCATCACGCCGAGGGCGGGCTCGTGGTCCGACAGTTCGATGCCACCCGGCAGGGTGCCTTGGAAGCGCCCGAACGGCTGCACGTAGTCGCTGCGGATCAGGCCCAGGTTCTCGTTGCGCATGCGGCTGGCTTCCTCCTCGAAGCGCAGGAGAGAACCGTCCTGACCCCACACCTCATCCAGGTCGGTCGAGAAACGTACGGGGGGAGCTTCGATCGGCCGGCCATGGATCCAGACGGTGCGCTCGCTCATGGTCTCGGCGTCATGTACCCCGCGCACCAGGTTCCAGACCACCGGCCAGCCGTCGACACTGGTGCCGACCCCGGCCGACCATTCCCACGCCGTCTCGCGGGCGTGGTAGCCGGCCGACTCGTCGACCAGGCCGGTGCCGCTGATCGGGCGCACCTCCATGCCGAGGGTGGCGTGGCCGTGGACCCGGACCGGTGTCTTGCGGGTCCAGATGTAGGACCGGCCGTGCGGGCTGACCACCTCCACCGGCTCGCCGATCGGGCTGACGGCCAACTCCATGCGGACACCGCCGGAATGGACGGCCACGTCCCTCGGGGTCACCCGGACCCGACCGGTCCGCACCAGTACCGTCTCGCTCTCGAGCACGCCGGCCCGCCGGTCCCACATGGCCCAGAACCCCTGGCCCAGCGGGCCGACGTGGGCGGTGCCCGCGCACAGCATGAGATCGGGGCCGTAGACGCCCACATAGCACCAGCGCTTCAGCGGACGGGACCCCAGGCGGAGCGGCATCGGACCGGGCGGCAGGGCCACCCCCGGACGGGCGGTCGCCGACCGGGCGGCGGCCGGCCCGCTTCCGGTCGCAGTGCCGCCGGACGGGGCGATTCCCCGACCGGCCGGGTGCCCGAAGGGATCGCCGGGCCCGGAGCGGCCCATGGGTGAGGCCGGGGCGAACGGGGCGGCGGTGGACCGCCAGGGCTGGATCAGCAAGCGCTCAGGCCGCCGTATCGGAGTCGAAGCTGAGGACGACCTTCACGTCGGTGGGCTGGCGGGTGTAGGCGTTCTTCCAGTCATCGAGGGGGACCGAACGGGTTATCAGTCGTCCCAGCCACTGCTTGTCCGCCTTGGCCAGGGCCTTGGCCCCGGCTTCGTAGTGACGGCGGTTGGCGTTGACCGATCCGAATACCACGTCGTTCTCGAGGACCAGCCGGCGGTTGAGCAGGCCGACGTCGACTGACAGGTCACGGCCACCGGACGAGACCCCGGTCAGGCAGACGATGCCGTTGGCCCCGGCGTGGTCCATCACGTCGAAGATGAGCGGGGCTACGCCGGTGCACTCGATGGCCACGTCCGGCTCGACGCCGATGTCGGCCACCGCCCCGTGGTGGTAGGTGGCGCCGAGGGCGGCCACCAGTTCCGGCTTCAATCCGTCGGTGACCTGGTCGAGCACATGTACGTCCATGCCCCGCTGCACGCCGAGGAGGGCGGCCAGCAGGCCGATGGGCCCGGCGCCGGTGACCAGCACCGTCTTGGGCTGCCACACGGCCCGGCCACCGATGCGCTCGATGTGGTCCCAGGCCTTGGCCACGACGGTCGTCGGCTCCAGTAGGACACCCAGGTTGCCCAACCCGGGGTCGACCTTGACCAGGAAGTCGGGGGTGATCCGGTACCGCTCGCGGGCGTAGCCGTGATGCTCCTTGATGCCCCATTCGGTGTACTGCCCGTTGCGGCACATGTCCCATTCGCCGACGGCGCAGTTGGCGCACGGCGCCGGATCGGGCCGGCGCACAATGGCCACGACCAGGTCGCCCGGGGCGAACCCGCTTCCGTCCGGCGCCTCCATCACCTCGCCCAGGGACTCGTGGCCGATGGCCAACCGGTCCTCGCCGGGCGGGGCCCATCCGTACTCGCCGCCGATGATCTCGAGGTCGGTGCCGCACACCCCGACGGCGCGGGTCCGGACGAGCACGGGGCCGTCGGCCTCCGGTGGCTCCGGTAGCTCGGTCAGGTCCACCGATCCCTGCTGCAGAGGCACAACCGTCACAGCTCGCATACAGGCAAGCTAGTCATTCGGCCCGTCCGGCTGGTGCAAAGGCGTCCTTCGGGCCGGGTGGCAGACTGGGGAATCGTGCCGTCCGACCTGCCTGCCCGAGGTCCTCGTGGCTGACCGATCCGGTGTCGGCCCGCAGGTCGTGGCCGCCGGCCGGCTGCTGGTGGCCAACCCGCTCCTGCCCGACCCGAACTTCGACCGGACGGTCGTACTGCTCCTGGCCTACAACGACGAGGGCGCGTTCGGGCTGGTGCTCAACCGCCCGAGCCAGATGGACGTGGCCGAGCCGCTGCCCCAGTGGGAGCACCTGGCGGCCCAGCCGGCGGTGCTTTTCCTCGGCGGCCCGGTCCAGCACCAGGCGGTGATCTGCCTGGCCCGCACGGCGACCGTCGGCGCCGATGACGAGTGGAAGGAGATCGCACCGGGTGTGGGCACGATCGACCTGGAGTCCGATCCCGACGCCGTCCCCGGTTCGGTGCGCCAGGTCAGGATGTTCGCCGGCTACGCCGGGTGGTCGGCCGGGCAGCTGGAGGCAGAGATCGGGGCCGGCGCCTGGTGGGTCGTCGACGGCGAACCGAACGACGTGTTCACCCTCGATCCCGGCGAGTTGTGGAAGCAGGTCCTCCGCCGCCAGAAGCGGCCGCTGTCGTTCGTCGCCTTCTTCCCGGACGACCCGAAGCACCAGTAGCGGCGGTCAGGCCAATCGGGTCAGCGCTACTGTCACATCCAGCCCCGACGTGGTCCCGCCGTGGAATATCCCTTTGACCGGCGCCACATCCGAATAGTCCCGACCCCGGGCCACCAGGACGTGGCGGTCTCCGATGCTCTTCCCGGCGGTCGGGTCGACGGCCACCCAGGAGCCGGCCCAGTATTCGATCCAGGCGTGACTCTCGCCGTGCACCGTCTCGCCGACCTCGGCATCGCCGTTCGGATGTACGTACCCGGAGCAGTAGCGGGCGGGCACGCCGGCTCCCCGCAGTACGGCCAGGGTCAGGTGGGCGTAGTCCTGGCACACCCCCTTGCCCCCTTCCCACGCCTCGACGGCGGAGGTGTGCACGCCCGTGGTGCCGGAAACGTAGGTCAGCTGATCGCGGACCCAGCCAATAGCGGCGTCGGCGGCGGCCGCCGGCGAGGGGCCGGTGAACGAACGGCCCAGCTCGACCAGCCGGTTGTCGATCGGGACCATGACGGTGGGGGCCAGGTACTCGGCGTACTCGTCGGCCACCTCAGGGGTCGCCAGCTCGGTCCATCCGAGCTGGACCTCGGGTCGGAGCCGGCCGTCCAGGCCCACGCCGGTCGCCGTCTCTACGACGGAACTGCCGGTGAGGACCATCTCGTCGTGCGGTTGCTGGAGGTCGAAGGAATGGACGACCGTGCCCCAATAGTCCACGTATCCGTGCAGCGCGGCGGCCGGCCGGACGGTGACGCGCGAGTCGAGGACCAGCTGGCGGGGCGTGGTCAGAGGGGTGAGGCGGGCCTCGTTGTACGACGACTGGACCGGGCGGGCGTAGCGGTAGCGGCTCACGTGCTCGACCCGTAGGCGGTAGCTCACGTTTCCACCGCCAGGACCTCGACGCTCCACTCGATCGGGCTGGTCTGGCGGAAGTAACGATCGGCCAGGGCGGCGCTGGCCGCCTTGCAGCCCTTCTGCAGGTTGATCAGCAGCCCGGGCAGGTCCCCGACCAGGTCCTCGATACGGCGGAACTCCAGGCTGGTGCGCAGGTGGCCGAGCACCCGCCGGGCCTCGTCGGGCATGCCCGCCCGCCCGGACCTCGGATCCAGCTCGGCCAGGCACTCCTCGGCGGTCTGGAGGGCGTAGAACAGCGAGCGGGGGAACAACCGGTCGAGCAGCAGGAACTCGGCGGCCAGGGTCGGTTCGGGCTCCCGCCGGTAGGTCCGGAGGAAGGCCTCGTGGGCCGAGCAGGAGCGCAGCAGCACGACCCAGTCCGGGTCGGGCCCGCTGAGCGCGGCGGCCAGCAGGCGGGTGAGCATGTCGACCCGCTCCAGGCTGCGGCCGAGGACCATGAACCGCCACGCGTCATCGCGGCTCATCGTCGACTCGGTCAGCCCGGCGATGATGGCCGCCCGTTCGCGCACGAACCGGAAGAAGGCGTACGGCGCCGTGCGGCCGCCCAGGTCGAGCTGGGTGGGCAGGCCGTTGTAGGTGACATTCAGGGCTTCCCACATCTCGGAGCTGATGGCCTCGCTCACACTGCGGGCGTTGACCCGGGCGGCGATGAGCGAGGACACGATCGAGCTGGAGTTGGCCGGGTCGAAGGCCAGGAGGTCGGTGACCCGCCGGGCCGACACCGAACCCATCTCATCGGGTGGAAGGGACACGCCCATCACGGCCAGCATCGAGCGGCAGCTCTCGGTCTCGCTGGTGAGCGGAGCCTCGAGCAGGTGGTGGATGTGCACGTCCAGGATGCGGGCCGTGTCCTCGGCCCGCTCGACGTAGCGGCCGATCCAGAAGAGGCTTTCGGCGATCCGGCTCAGCATGGCGGCTGCGACTGCTGCTGCTGCTGCTGCTGCTGCTGCTGCTGCTGACCGGCCCGTTCCGGGTCTTCCCAACCGGGCCCGGCTTCGGGCTCCTCGGACGGTTGGGCGGCCCGTTCCATGGGGATCGGGTCGATCTCCTCGGGCGGGGCGGTGATGCGGCCGGCCAGGTCGGCCGGGCCGACCGTCACCCACGTGTCCTTCGACCCGCCACCCTGGCTGGAGTTCACCACCAGGCTGCCCTCCGGCAGGGCCACCCGGGTGAGGCCCCCGGGCAGCACCCAGATCTGGTCGCCGTCGTTGACCGCAAAAGGGCGCAGGTCCAGGTGGCGGGGGGCCAGCCGGTCCCCGACCCGGGTGGGCGACGTGGACAGGGCGACCAGCTCCTGGGCCGTCCACGCCCGTGGATCGGACTGGATCTCGATGCGGGCCCGGGCCAGTTCCTCGTCGGTCGCCTGAGGCCCGATCAGGATTCCGTACCCGCCGGAACCGGCGACCGGCTTCAGCACGACCTCGTCGAGGCGGTCGAGGACGTGGGCCAGTTGCTCCGGGTCCTCCAGCCGGTAGGTGTCGACGGTGGCCAGGATGGGCTCTTCCGACAGGTAGTACCGGATGATGTCCGGCATGTAGGTGTAGGTGAGCTTGTCGTCGGCCACCCCGTTGCCCACCGCGTTGGCGATGGTGACGTTGCCGGCCCGGGCGGCGTTGACGATGCCCGGGCAGCCCACCAGCGAGTCGCTGCGGAAGTGGAGCGGGTCGAGGAATTCGTCATCGACCCGGCGGTAGACCACGTCGACCCGTTCCTCACCGTGCGAGGTGCGCATGTAGACGCGGCCCGACCGGCACACCAGGTCGCGGCCCTCGACCAGCTCGACGCCCATCTGGCGGGCCAGGAAGGAGTGCTCGAAGAAGGCGGAGTTGTAGACGCCCGGGGTCATGACGACGACCGTGGGGTCGCGTGTTCCCTCCGGGGCGGCCGCCCGGAGCGCCTCGAGCAGCTTGGCCGGGTACCCGTTGACCGACAGCACCCGGTGCCGGCGGAACAGCTCCGGGAAGATGCGGGCCATCATGCGGCGGTTCTCGATGACGTAGGACACCCCGGACGGGCAGCGGATGTTGTCCTCGAGCACGTAGAAGCGGCCGTCGCCGCCACGAACCACGTCGATACCGGCCACGTGGACCCGGACCCCGTTGGGCGGTTCGATGCCCCACGCCTCGCGATGGAAGTGCTGGGACGACGTCACCAGCCGGCGGGGGATGACCTCCTCATCGAGAATCTGCCCGCTGCCGTACAGGTCCTTCAGCAACGCCTCCAACGCCTTCACCCGCTGGATCACGCCGGCCTCCAGCACCGCCCACTCGTCGGCGGTGATCACGCGGGGGATCAGATCCAGCGGGAACGGCCGCTCCTCGCCGGACAGCTGGAAGGTGATGCCCCGGTCCCGGAAGCTGCGGTCACGCGCCGCGGCGCGTCCTTCGAAGTCGTCGGGCGGCAGCTCGAGCAGCGCCTCGTACAGATCCCCGGTGCCGGCGCGAGGTACGCCGGGCGCCTCGAACATCTCATCCCATGCTGGACGGCCGTAGGGCCGGGCCAGGGTGTATCCCTCGAAGAGGTCCCCCATCGGGCCCAGTCTGCCAGCCGGTTGTTACCTCCGCGTTACCCGGACGTTTCCGGCGACTGCGGCGGCTTTTCCCTGGTCGGGTCGGCGGCTACGGGCGGGGTTTGGCCGCGCTGCGCCGGCGGGCCCGGTCCGACTGGTCCAGGATGACCTTGCGCAACCGCACGATGGACGGGGTCACCTCGACACATTCGTCCTCGCGGGTGAACTCGAGGGCCTGCTCCAGGGACAGCTGCAGCGGGGGTACCAGGCGCACCGTCTCGTCGGAGGCGGCCGCCCGCATGTTGGTGAGCTTCTTCTCCTTGGTCGGATTGACGTCCATGTCCTCACTGCGGGCGTTCTCGCCGACGACCATGCCCTCGTACACCTCGACGCCGGGGCCGATGAAGAGGGCGCCCCGTTCCTGCAGGTTGGTGAGGGCGTAGGCGGTGGTCGGTCCCCGCCGGTCGGCGACCATGGAGCCGTTCGGGCGGGTCCGCAACTCACCGTGCCACGGCTCGTAGCCCTCGAACACGTGGTGCAGCTGGCCGGTGCCGCGGGTCTCGGTGAGGAACTCGGTCCGGAACCCGATGAGGCCACGCGACGGCACGATCCAATCCATGCGCACCCAGCCGGTGCCGTGATTGACCATGTCCTCCATGCGACCCTTGCGAAGTGACAGCAGCTGGGTCACCACGCCCATGAAGTCCTCGGGGACATCGACGCTGACCCGCTCCATCGGCTCGTGCACCTTGCCCTCGATCTCGCGGGTGAGCACCTGCGGTTTGCCGACGGTGAGCTCGAAGCCCTCCCGCCTCATGATCTCGACCAGCACGGCCAGGGCCAGCTCGCCGCGGCCCTGGACCTCCCAGGTGTCGGGCCGGTCGGTCGGCAGGACGCGGATGCTCACGTTGCCGACCAGTTCATTGTCCAGGCGGCTCTTGATCAGCCGGGCGGTCAGCTTGTTGCCGGGCGCCAGCGTTCCCGATGCTTTGCCGGCCAGCGGCGACGTGTTGACCCCGATGGTCATCCCGATGCTCGGGTCGTCGATCGTGATGACCGGCAGGGCGCGGGGGTTGTCGGGATTGGCGAGCGTGTCGCCGATCATGATCTCGGGGATGCCGGCGACGGCGATGATGTCGCCGGGACCGGCTCCTTCAGGCGGGGCGTCGACCCGCTCGAGGGCTTCGGTCACGTAGACCTCCGACAGGCGGACCCGTTCGATCGTGCCGTCGTGGCGGCACCACGCGACCGAATCGCCCTTGCGGACCCAGCCGTTGCGGATGCGGCACAGGGCCAGGCGGCCCACGTACGGCGACGCGTCGAGGTTGGTGACGAGGGCCTGGAAGGGGTGATCCTCCTCGTATTCGGGCGCCGGTATGCGCTCCACCAGCAGGTCGAGGAGAACCTTCAGATCGCTGACCCCGTCGACCGCGTCGGCCTCGAGGGCGGCCTTGCCGGCCCGGGCGTTGCAATAGACGATCGGGAACTCGATCTGGCTCTCATCGGCGCCCAGGTCGAGGAACAGCTCGTATACGGCGTCGATCACCTCGGCCGGGCGGGCATCGGGCCGGTCGATCTTGTTGATCACGCAGATGACCGGGAGGCGGGCCTCCAATGTCTTGCGCAGCACGAAACGGGTCTGGGGGAGCGGGCCCTCGCTGGCGTCGACGAGCAGCAGCACGCCGTCGACCATGGTCAGGCCCCGTTCCACCTCGCCGCCGAAGTCGGCGTGGCCAGGGGTGTCGACGATGTTGATGGTCATGTCGCCGTACCTGACCGCGGTGTTCTTGGCCAGGATGGTGATGCCCTTCTCCCGCTCGAGGTCCATGGAGTCCATGACCCGGTCGGCCACTTCCTGATTGGCCCGGAATGCGCCGGACTGGCGCAGCATGGCGTCGACGAGGGTGGTCTTGCCGTGGTCGACATGGGCCACTATGGCCACATTGCGGATATCTGTTCTCTGCATGATCTCTTCCTGAGGGGGCATCCCAGATTACTCTCCCTCGTCGGTCGATCAGGGAGGGTCGGGTGGAACCTGAAGAAACGCAACGGTTGGCGGCCTGGATGACGGACCGCCTGGGCCGCCCGGTCGAGATCGACGATGTCGCCGCGCTGTCGACCGGCTTCTCGGCCGAGACCCTCCGGATCGACACGCCGACCGGACCGTACGTCCTGCGGAGGGAGTCGCCGGAACCGGCGGTCTACCCCGAACAGGCGAAAGGCCACGACGTCGAGGTCGACATCCAGTACCGGTTGATGAGTGCGTTGTCGGCCGGTACCTCGATCCCGCTCGCTCCTTTGATCGGATACGAGAGCTCGACCGGCATCGTCGGGGCTCCGTTCTACGTGATGGGTTTCGTGGAGGGCCAGGTGCCGCTGGTCACCCCCACCTACGCGGCGGAAGGCTTCTTCGCCGACGGCACCGCGGACCAGCGCCGGGAGATGGTCACCGACGGGATCCGGGTCCTGGCCGAGTTGCACACGCTGGACTGGGAGAAGCACGACCTGGGCTGGTTGCTCCCGGACGGGGCGGAGCCGACGGCCATGCATCAGGTGGACGTGTGGCGGGCCTACCTGGAGCGGGAGCTCCGAGGTCGGGCCCACCCGCTGGTCACCGGCGCCTTCGACTGGCTGGCTACCAACGCCCCGGAGCACGACCCGTCGTCGGTCACGGTCAACTGGGGGGACCCCCGGCTGGGCAACATCATCTGGCAGGAATACCGGGCCGCCTGCGTCACCGACTTCGAGGCCGCATGTATCGCCCCGTACGCCGTCGACCTCGGTTGGTGGCTCATGTTCGACCGCTGGTCGCACGAGCACTCCCATGCCCCGGCCCGCCTGGAGGGGGAGCCGACGCGCGAGGAGCAGGCGGCCATCTACTTCGACCTGGCCGGCCGGACGCCCGTCGACACCCTCTGGTACGAGATCTTCGCCGCCGTGCGCTACAGCGCCATCGTCGTCCGGGTGATCAACCGCACGGTCGATCGCGGGCTCATGCCGGCCGAGAACGACTACTGGCGGAAGAATCAGGCCACACACTGTCTGGAGGATCTGCTGCCGTGACCGACTCGTCCCATCCCGACGACCGATTCCATCCGCCCCAGAGCGACGATCCCTACTGGACCGAGACCTGCTGGTTCACCTTCGCCGTTCCCGAGCGCCGGCTCTCGGCGCAGCTGTATCCGTTCTTCCGGACCAACCAGGGGGTGTGCTCGGCCGGTGCCTACGTGTGGGACCCGTCCGGCGACCAGCTGTGGAACGCCCGCTACGCCAAGAACTTCTGGCACCTGCGCATACCGGACCAGGACCTCACCGACATCGCCCTGCCCAACGGCATCAGGTACCGGTGCGTGGAGGCCCAGCACCGCTACGAGCTGGCCTACGACGATCCCGACGGCGACGATCTGCACATCGAGCTGACCTTCACGGCGGTGGGCCGGCCCAACTATCTGGGCCACTCCCACCTCGACCAGCCGGGCCGCTACACCGGCACCATCGTCTTGGACGGTGAACGCATCGAGGTCGACGCCTTCGGTTTCCGTGACCGGTCGTGGGGGATCCGCTCCCAGTTCGGTCCCGGCTTCGGACCCGGCGGGTACAGCTATGCCACCGCCGGTCCCGACCACGGCTTCCACACCATCACGATGGACTTCGGGTCCGGCTACAACTCGATCCACGGCTACTACATGCGCGACGGGCAGTGGGCCAAGCTGGCGTCGGCGACCCGTGTCGTCACCGAGAGGGACGGCACGACCGGGTTCCCGCTGGCGGTCACCGTCACCGGGGCGGACGAGACCGGACGTGAGTTCGAGGCCCGGGGCCGGTGCCTGAACAGGATCGGCCTGCACCTGAACCCGAACCTGTTCACCGTCAACTGCCTGACGGAGTGGGAGCTGGACGGCGCCCGCTGCTTCGGCGAGGACCACGACAACTGGAGCGCGACCGGGGCCCGGAAGTTCTTCCGCGCCCAGACCGGCCGGGGCTGAAGCCGGCTACCGCCGGCGGTGGTCCTCCATCCGCTTGCGGATCAGCTCGCGGCGGTCCTGCAGCTCGCGGTAGGTCATGGAGTTAACGTCGTTCGAGACGCCCAGCTGGGCCCGGAACCCGTCCAGGTCGACGCCCTGCCGGCGGGGGTCGACACCTACTTCGAGAGCGATCTTCTCGCCGTAGCGCTCGGTGAAATACATGGCCACGCGGGTGATCTCCTGGAACAGGTCGACGTCCGGAGCCAGCGTGGCCAGCGCCCCGTCGACGAAGAGCAGGTCCTTGACATACAGCATCAGGACCTTGGGGAAGCGGGCGCCGTAGGCGAGCAGGCTCTTGATGACCTCACGGATCTCGGCCAGCAGCTCGTCGGGCGACATCTGCGTCGGGTCCTTGACCGGTTGGTCCAGCCCGAGATCCCGGATGACGGCGTCGAGGTCGGTGTCGTCGGGCAGGGCGCCCAGATCGCGCAGCGCCCCCAGCTGCATCTTCAGGTCGTTGATGGTCCCGCCCATCAGCATGCGCAGGAAGGCCAGTCGTCGGCTCTCATCCAGGCGGCCGGTGATCCCGTAGTCGAGCAGGGCCACCCGCCCGTCGGCCTGGACGAACAGGTTGCCGCCGTGCAGGTCCCCGTGGAAGACGCCGTGGATGATGGCCCCTTCCAGGAACGAGATCATCAGCGCCCGCACCACCTCGGTGGTGTCGATGCCGGCGTCCTTCATGCCGGTCACGTCGTCGAAGGAGAAGCCGGACAGTCGCTCCATCACCAGCACTCGCCGGGTGACCAGGCGGGGGTGCGGGCGGGGTACCACGACCGACCGTTGGCCGGCGGCGGCGAACACGGCGGCCACGTCCAGCATGTTGTCGGCTTCGAGCCGGAAGTCCAGTTCCTCCACGATGGTCTCGGCGAACAGCTCGACCAGGGCCGGCGGGTTGGCCAGGGCGGACACCGGAATGCGCCCGATCAGGTACGGGGCGATCCAGCTCATGGCGGCCAGGTCGCGCCGCACCGTCTCCGACACCGCCGGCCGCTGGACCTTGACCACGACCTCCTCACCGGTGTGGAGCGTGGCCGCGTGGACCTGGGCGATCGACGCGGCGGCCAGGGGTTGGCGGTCGAAGCGGGCGAAGACCTCCTCGATGGTGGCGCCCAACTCCTTCTCGACGACCGATCTCACCGTGTCGAACGGCTCGGGCGGGACCCGGTCGCGCAGCAGCCGGAACTCCGACACCAACTCGGCCGGGAACAATCCTTCACCGGAGGAGAGGATCTGGCCCAACTTGATGTAGGTCGGGCCCAGCTCCTGGAAGGACTGCCGCAACCGCCGGGACAGGCCGGCCCGGGATCGTTCGGGTGCGCCGGTGCGCCGGGCCACCCGCCGGTCGATGAGGTACCAGCCGAGCAGCGCCCGGCCCAGCCGGGTGGCGACGCCGACCACCCGGCGCCCGGGCGGCAGCCGCCGGTGGCGCAGCAGGTCGGGGACCTGGGCCTGGGTGGCCTGGCGGCGCCGACCGGCGCCGTGGCGCCACGTGAGGGCATCGGGCTCGATGATCCACGGCGGTTCGCCACTGAAGGCGCCGACGTCCAGATCGGCAGGGCGGGCCGTCGTCATTGGGGGAAATTACCTCAGAGTGGGCGGCTTCCCCCAAGTCGGATACCTGACCCCCACCCGGCGCCGGATACGGTAAACGCCTCATGTCCGCTGACACCTTCCGTGCCTTCCTGGCCACCAAGACCGACGACGGCTTCGAGCGTGGTGTCCAGGAGTTGCAGACCACCGACTTGCCGGGCGACGGCGTACTGATCAATGTCGAGTGGTCGAGCGTCAACTACAAGGATGCTCTGGCCTCGACGCCCGACGGCCGGGTCGCCCGTATCTCACCGCTCATTCCCGGCATCGACCTGGCCGGAACCGTGGCGGAGGATGCCGACGACTTCAGCGCCGGAACCAGGGTGCTGGCTCACGGCTACGACCTGGGCGTGGCCCGCTTCGGCGGGTTCGCCGGTCAGGCCCGGGTGCCGGCCGAGTGGATAGTCGAACTACCCACCGGACTGGACGCCCGCGAGGCCATGATCATCGGCACCGCCGGTTACACCGCCGCCCTGTCCGTGATCGCCCTGCTCGATCACGGCATCGAGCCGGCGTCCGGGCAGATCCTCGTCACCGGGGCGACGGGCGGAGTGGGCAGTACGGCGGTCAACCTGTTGGCCGGTCTGGGCTTCGAGGTGGTGGCCAGCACGGGCAAGGCCGACAGCCACGAGTACCTGCGGGAGCTGGGCGCCATCGACGTCATCGACCGGGCCACCCTCGGCGACGCCGTGGGCAAGCCGCTCGACAAGACGGAGTGGGCGGGCGCAGTCGACTGCGTGGGGGGCACCACGCTGGCCAACGTGCTGTCCAAGATCCACTACGGCGGGGCGGTGGCGGCCAGCGGGGTGACGGGCGGGGCCCAGGTCCCGACCACCGTCATGCCGTTCATCCTGCGTGGCGTGTCGCTCCTGGGCATCGACTCGGTTCAGACCCCGATAGAGGTCCGGCGCGACGTGTGGCAGCGGCTGGCCGGCGAGATGAAGCCGGACGGCCTCGACGAGATCGGCCACACCATCGAGTTGGAAGACCTCGACACCGTCCTGACCCGGATCCTCGACGGCGGGGCCACCGGCCGGTACGTGGTTCGTACCGGAGGCTGAGCCCGGGCCGGCCTCATTGCGGATGGATTTCTACATCGCCCTCATTTGTTTCCCGGTCATCTTCTTCGGCGAGCTGCCCGACAAGACCATGTTCGCCAGCCTGCTCCTGGCCACCAAGGGGCGTCCCCGGCAGGTCTGGCTGGGGGCGGCCGGTGCCTTCGTCGTCCACGTCGCCATCGCCACCACCGTCGGTGTGGCGCTGTTCCACATCCTCCCCAGGCGGGTCCTGGCCGGCCTGGTCGCCGCCATGTTCCTGTTCGGCGCCATCTACGCGTGGCGGGAGGCGGTCAGAGACGAGGGTGAGCTGGCCGAAGCCGAGGCCAGCCGCCACGGCGTCGTGCTCACCGCCTTCATCGTCATATTCGTCGCCGAGTGGGGCGATCTGACGCAGATTCTCACGGCCAACCTGGCGGCCAAGTACCACTCGCCATTGTCGGTTGCAACCGGTGCCGTGCTGGCGCTCTGGGCGGTGGCCGCCATCGCCGTGACCAGTGGGCAGGCGGTGTTGCGGTTCGTCAGCGTGAAGCGGATCCGCCAGGTGACGGCGGTCGCATTGCTGGCCCTGGCCGGGTACGAGATCTGGTCGGCCGCCCACTGAGCACGGGGCGGGAGGGGGTTCCGAACTTCGCCCCCATAGGTACCAAATTGCCCGAAATGAGCACCCCCTCATTTGTGTCACTCAGCGGCACACCCCCGGGAGATTGTCCGGATTTTGATACACGACCCGGACAGGGGCTTGGTATACCTTGACTCCGCAGAGCAGTCGTCTCGGGGGGAGACCAACCGTCCATGAACCAGTTCATTTCCTTGACGGTCGCCGGGATCGCAATTTACGGATGCGTGTACGCCCTGACCGCCATGGGCCTGGTCGTCACCTACACCACGTCGGGCATCTTCAACTTCTCGCAGGGCGCCGTGGGCATGCTCAGCGCGTTCTTCTACTACGAGCTGAATCAGGTCTGGCACTGGCCATCCTGGCTGGCCCTGCCGGTATGCGTCCTCGGATTTGCCCCGGCCATCGGCGCGCTCCTGGAGCGGGTGGTGGTGCGGCGACTCGAGAACGCCGGTCTGGAAGCCAAGCTGACCGTGACCATCGCCCTGACCATCCTGGGCATGGCCATCGGCAACGCCTTCTGGGACGGTTCCGTCGTCCGCGATCTCCCGGAGTACTTCGGTGGCGGGCAGGTGGGCATCGGCGGGGTCAACCTGACCTACCAGGAGATCATCATCGTGATCGCCACGGTGGTGGCCGCCGCAGTTCTCCGGGTGTTCTTCGTATACAGCCGGGCCGGTATCGCCACCCGGGCGGTGGTGGACGACCGGGAGCTAGCTGCTCTCACCGGCGCCAGCCCAACCCGGTTCGCCCAGCTGGGCTGGGCCATGGGCTGCTCGTTGGCGGCACTGGCCGGCATCCTGGTCGCCCCCAGCAACGGCTCGCTCAGCGTCGAGAACCTGACCCTGCTGGTCGTGACCGGATACGCGGCCGCACTGGTCGGGCGCCTGAAGAGCCTGCCCATGACCTTCCTCGGCGCCTGTCTGCTCGGCCTGGCCGTCTCCTACGGCATCGGCTACATGCCGAGCACATCGGGTTGGGCCGGGATCCAGGCGGCCATCCCGGAGATCTTCCTCCTCGTCGTCATGCTGGTCATGCCTCAGCAGCGGGCCACCCTGACCCGCCGGGTCATGGCCCGGGCACCGAGAATCGTGCACCTGCGGGAATCGCTGGCATCGAGCGCCGGTCTCGTGGTCGTGGCCGTCATCGTCAGCCTGTTCCTCACCGGCGACCCGCTCGGGTACGCGACGACAGGGGTCGCCGTCGCCATCATCGCCCTGTCCCTCACGTTGCTCACCGGCTACGGCGGTCAAGTCTCTCTGTGCCAGATGACCCTGGCCGGGCTGGGCGCCTTCGCCATGTCGAAGGTCGGTGGCACCCACGGGTCGCTGCTCGGCGTCCTGGCCGCCATCGGCCTGGCCGCCGGTGTGGGTGCGGTACTGGCCCTCCCGTCCCTCCGCCTGCGCGGCCTCTACCTGGCGTTGGCCACGTTCGCCTTCGCCGAGGCCATGGACAACGCCTTCTTCCCGCAGTTGCGCTTCTTCGGCGCTACCGGGAGCCTGGCCGTGGCCCGCCCCGACATACCCGGCCTGTCGTTGACCAGCGATCGGACCTACCTGGTCGTCGAGGTGGTCGTCTTCAGCCTGCTGGCCATCGGCCTCCTGACCCTGCGCCGGTCCCGGTTCGGGCGCCGGCTGAGCGCCATCAGCGACAGCCCGAGCGCGTGCGTGACCCTCGGCGTGGACATGACCCGGGCCAAGCTGGCCGTGTTCACGCTGTCGGCGGGGATCGCCGGACTGGGCGGCGCCCTGTACGGCGGGGCCGAGACCCAGGTCCAGAACTCCGAGTTCGGATCGCTGTTCTCGCTCACGCTTCTCCTGCTGGCCGTGGTCTGGGGTATCCGCACGACCGGCGGGATGATCTTCGGCGGCGTCTCCTTCGCCCTCGGGCCCCTGCTGGAGAAGCACCTCACCCACCCCCGGGACGCCTTCGAGCTGCTCGTCGGAGCGGCCGCCATCGGCATCTCGCAGAACCCGGAGGGTACCTTCGGCGGTGAGAGTCCTCTGAAGGACTGGTTCGGGCCTCTTCGCCATCGCCCGGCGATCGAGCCGGCGGTGGTGCCCGAAACGGTTGAAGGAAGGTTGACCCATGCTGCAGGTTGACAAGGTGACCGTCACATTCGGCGGAATCAGGGCGCTGGCCGGGGTCGACCTGAACGTCGAGCCGGGTCAGGTGACCGGCCTGATCGGACCGAACGGGGCGGGCAAGACCACCCTGTTCAACGTCATCACCGGATTGCAGCGACCGCAGGGCGGACGAGTCCTGCTGGAAGGAACGGACATCACGGCCAAGGGGGCGAAGGCTCGGGCCCGGATGGGCATGGGCCGCACGTTCCAGCGGCTGGAGGTTTTCGGGTCCCTGTCGGCACTCGACAATGTGCTGGTCGCCGTCGAGAACTCCGGCGGCTTCGGCCGAGCGGCCCGCGCCAAGGCCCACGAGCTACTGGAGAAGGTCGGCGCGGGGCAGGTGGCGACCACCCAGGCGGACGTGCTGCCGACCGGCCTGGCCCGCCTGCTAGAGGTGGCCCGGGCCCTGGCCTGCTCGCCCAAGCTGCTTCTCCTGGATGAGCCGTTCTCCGGTCTCGATGGCTCCGAGAGCGAGCACCTGGGCGATCTGATCGAGGAGCTGGTCGCCGACGGTCTAGCCGTCCTTCTCGTCGAGCACGACATGGAGATGGTCATGAGACTGTGTGCAAACATCTACGTACTGTCGTTCGGTTCACTGATCGCCACTGGTAACCCGGACCAGATCAAAGCCGACCCGATCGTCCAAGAGGCCTATCTGGGTGCCCCGATGGCGACGGGAGCGGGGGCATGAGCGTCGACGCCGCCTGGCCGTCGCCCACCGCCAATCAGGCGCCGGTCCGGCCCCCCGCTCTGCAACTGGAGAACATCGCCGCCGCCTACGGCAAGGTGGCCGTGCTGCGGGGCATCGATCTGACAGTGGCACCGGGCCAGGTGTTCGCCCTGCTCGGGCCGAATGGCGCCGGCAAGAGCACCACCCTCCGGGTGGTGAGCGGCCGGCTGACGCCGGCGTCCGGCCGGGTGCTGGTCGACGGCACCAACGTGGTCGGCCGGTCACCTGAGCGGCTGGCCCGGGCCGGCATTTGCAGCGTGCCCGAGGGCCGGGGTGTGTTCCCCAACCTGACGGTGGCTGAGAACCTGCGCATGTGGACCTTCCGCGGCGGGCTCAAGCGGGCGGAGGTCGAAGAGGCGGCGTACGCCCGCTTCCCCCGCCTCAGCGAACGGCGTAAGCAGATGGCCGGCACGCTGTCGGGCGGCGAGCAACAGATGCTGGCCATGTCGAGGGCGTTGGCCACGAAACCGAAGCTGCTGTTGCTGGATGAGATCTCTATGGGTTTGGCGCCGCTGATCGTCGCCGAGCTCTACGAGTTGGTCGGCCAGATCGCCAAGGAGGGATTCGCCATCCTGCTGGTCGAGCAGTTTGCTGCCACTGCGCTGTCAGTGGCCCAACGGGCCGCAGTGATGGTGCAGGGTCGCATCGAGATGGAGGGGACGCCGGCTGAAATCCAAGCGTCCGCCGGGGCCTTGTATCTGGGCACCGGAGTGAAGTCCTGAAACCGCAAACCAAGGGGGAAACCGAACAGTGAGATTCAAACGACAGCGGGTTGCGACCGCCTGCCTGGCGGGCGTCGCCATGCTGGGCATCACCGCCTGCGGCAGTTCCAAGAGCACCAGTAGCAACGGGAACTCGAACTCGACCACCACGGTCAACGGCGCCACTCTGCCGACCCTCCCGGCGCCCGACAAGGTGACCGGAACGCTCAGCGGCCCGGGAGTGACGGCATCGACCATCACCATCGGCCAGATCACCACCATCAGCGGGCCCGTTCCCGGGCTGTTCCAGGGCGCCAACGACGGCCTGGATGCGTGGGTCGACTGGATCAACGACAACGGCGGCATCGACGGTCGTCAGGTGAAGGTCGATCACGTCGACGACGCCTTCAACTGCACGACCTACACCAACGCCATGAAGCATTTCGCCACATCGGTGTTCGCAGTGGTCGGCAACCTGACCCTCGAGGACACGTGTGGGAAGAGCGTCCTGGCCGCCAACCCGAACCTGGTGGACATCCAAGCCCTGTCCCTGGACCCGACCCTGTACTCGGTGCCCAATGCCTACTCGGGCGCTCCGCAGCCTCCTGGTGGCATTACCACCGGCCTGCAGTACATGAAGCAGAAGTTCCCCACCGCGGTCACCAAGGCCGGTGAACTGGTCGGCCAGGCGGCCGCCGCCAACGGCAAGGAGGAGCTGCTGACGGCCGAGTCGGTCGGCTACCACTACATCTACGTCCAGGACATCCCGGACCTGACGACCAACTTCACCAGCTACATCCTGAAGATGAAGAGCCAGGGCGTGCAGTTCGTGGACATGACCTCGCTCGCAGTGACCAGTGCGGCCAACTTCCTGCAGCAGGCTGCGCAGCAGAACTACCACCCGAAGGTGCTGTACTCGGCGTCCGCCTACGACGCCCAGCTGTTCAAGCTGCTGGGTAAGGCCAGCCTGGCCAACAACGTCGTCTGGTCCGCCCTCCCTGACGCCTTGTACCTGGGTCAGGACCGGGCCTCCAACCCGGCCGTCAACACCTTCCTGAACTACCTGCCGAAGGCCCGGGCCAACGCCACGTCCGACCTGTTCGCAGTGGAAGCGTGGTCGGCCGCGGACCTGATGCTCACGGCCATGCAGAAGGCGGGCTCCTCCATCACCCCGCAGACCGTCCTGTCCACGCTGCCGAGCATCACCAGCTACAACGCCGGTGGCCTGGTCGGCCAGAACGATCCTGGGCAGAAGCAGGGCACGCACTGCGTAGTGATCGCCAACGTGCAGAACGGCCAGTGGGTGCGGGTCGACCCGACCGGTACCGGGTTCGACTGCAGCGGCACGTACCACTCCGTCTCCTTGAGCCAGATCAGCTCGTAGCGTTCCGAGACCCGACACGGGCCCGGCCGGTTCACCGGCCGGGCCCCGTCGCGTCCACCTGTACGTTCGGACGAACTCTCCGGTCGCGGCCGGGGCCGCTCGCGGTCCTGTGATTTCCTTTGTCCTGCCCACTGACAGCAGATCAAGGAGCACTAGATGAACGACGTAGACGAGTCCTACAGCGGTCCCGGTGGTCCTGGTGGCCCCGGCGGTCCTGGAGGTCCTGGAGGGCCTGGTGGTCCTGGTGGCCCGGGCGGTCCTGGAGGTCCGGGAGGACCTGGTGGGCCTGGTGGGCCTGGTGGCCCGGGCGGTCCTGGCGGTCCGGGTGGCGGGGCGTCCGACGAGGGTGACGACATCGCCTACGGCGCCCAGCACAATGCCGATGGGACGTGGACCGTGCCGCAGGACGACGGCACGTACACGACCGACACGGGAGTCACCGCCCTGTCCGATTCGCAAGGAAACGACAGCGGCACGCTGACCACCAACCAGGACACCCTCGTCCAGCGCAACAACGACGGGTCCATGCACGTCAAGCAGGCCGACGGGACGTGGGTCGACCGCGACTCCGACGGCACCACGGTGGCCCACAATCCGCAGGGTTTCACCACGCTGCGCAACCCCGACGGGTCCGTCCATCAGGTCAACCCGGACGGCAGCTCAGCGGACTACCGCCAGTAGCCGACGATCAGAGCAGAGGCTGCGGTAGGGGACCCAGGTCTCCTACCGCAGCGGCCATCAGCCACCGAGGACGATGCGGCTGATGAGGTCCCGGTCGCAGTTGCCGCCGGTCATGACCAGGGCGGTCGTGGCGCCGGCCCGGCGGCCGGTGTCGGCCAGTAGCCCGGCGAGAGCCAGCGAGCCGGCCGGCTCCGGCATGTGATGGGTAGTTGACCACATCAGTCTCATCGCTTCCTCGGCGGCCTCCTCGCTGACCGGCACGAACCGGGAGGCACCCCGGACGATCACGTCGACGGCGTCGCCATCGGGTACGCGGGTGGCCACCCCATCCACGAAGGTGTCGGCGTCCGGGGTGGTGACCACGTGCCCGGCGGCGAACGACAGGGCACTGGCCGGCGCCCGTTCGGACACCACCCCGACGATCTCGGTGGCCAGGCCGAGCAGGTCGCGGACGGCGATGTTGGCGCAGATGCCCGACCCCTGGCCCACCGGCACGTACACGACGTCCAGCCCGGGAGCCTGATCGTGCATCTCGGCCGCGTAGGTGGCGACACCGGCGACCAGGTCCCGGTGGAACGAGGGCACCATGTCGAGCCCGTCGGAGGCGGACAGCTCAGCGGCGTGTTCGCGCGCCTCCTGGAAGTCCCGGCCCCGAACCACCAGTTCGGCACCGAATCCCTTCATGGAGGCGTTCTTGTCCGGACTGTTGCCCTCGGGCACGACCACGGTCACGGGGACGCCGTAGGCCCGGCCGGCGAAGGCGATCGATTGCCCATGGTTGCCCCGAGTGGCCGTCACCAGGCCCCTCACCGGGCGCTTGCTCTCCACCAGGTGGGCGAGGTAGACCAAACCGCCGCGCACCTTGAATGCCCCCGCCGGTGTGGCGTTCTCGTGCTTGACCCACGTCGGGGTTCCGGTGACCGCTTCCAGCAATGGCCAGCGGTAGGCCGGGGTGATGGGCACGTGCCGACCGACGATCCCGGTCGCGGACTCGAGTTCGGCGCTCGTGATCACGCGGGCAAGACTAAGCGGCCGCCTCCGCGGTTCTCCCGGTATTACCGGGAGAATCGACCACCGAACAGCCGCCCCGGCTCCGTGCCCGCCTCGCCCCGCTCAGCAACCGCGATGCACCTGACCCGGCCGGCCCTCTAACTGTCTGCCGACAGGGCCTCGAAAATCCGTTCCCGGAACGCCTCCTGGGAGAACATCCGGGCGCGGCGTACCAGTTCCTCGCTCAGCCGTCCGGCACCGTCGGGGTCATCCAGCAACCGGGCCACGATCCCGGCCGCGTCCGGTATGGAGTCGAAGGTGGTGTCCGAGCCCAGCAGTCGCATCACCTCGGCCGGGCCGGCCTGGCCGTATACGACCGGTATGCAGCCGAGGCCGGCGGCTTCGACCGGCACGATCCCGAAGTGCTCGAGTTGCTCCGGGAAGGCCAACGGGTCGATTCCGTACCCGGTGGCGTGGAGCAGTATGGCCGAGCGACCGTACTCCTCGATCAGACGTTCGCGGCTGGCGTTGGGGAAGAAACGACAGTCGATGTCCCCGGCCATTGCCCGGAGTTCGGCAAAGCGTTCCCGCGAACCGGCCCCGGGATGTAGAGAGCCGATCATCGTGAGCGGCACGCGCCGCCCCAGTCGACGTTCCACCTCCCGGACGATCTCTATGACCACGTCCTGGCGCTTGTTGTGGCCGCCGGCGAAGAAACGGCCGACCGTGATCAGCCCCCGCCGCCCGAGCCAGGGCGGCGCCGCCTCTGATCCGTTGACCGTCGCCGGTGCGTACACGACCCGGATCGGCGGCGGGTGCACCCCGAGGAGCCGGAGATGGCCGTTGACATAACGCCGGACGAAGTCCGAGTACACCCAGATCTGGTCGTACGTTCCGATGTACGGGAGGTGCTGTTCCAGGTACTCCGGGGACGTGTGGACAGGGAACTGGCAGAGGTACACGTTGTGCCTGGTGCCGAAGCCGGGCACGGGTGGTGTCGCTTCGTTGCCGAGCACGATGGCCAGGTCGGGGCGGCGGCCCCGAGCGTCGTCGTAGGTGACGGCCGCCTTCGGCGCTCTCAGCCCGAACACCCGGCGTACCTGCTCGATCCGCAGGTTGCTGTACGGGTGCGGAACGGCCAGCGAGACCTGATCATCGCCGAGTACGTCGGCCAGAGCGGCACCGAGTTCGAACAGGACCCGTTCCCCGCCGCCCGGCACTATGTCGTAGGGGTCGAACAGCATGGCCGTCGTGACGCCTGGAATCCGGCCCGTCGCCGTGGGCGGATTCTCGCAGTTGTGGTCACGGTGAGAAGAAGGTGGTTCCGCCGGGTTCAAAATCCACTTGTTGACGAAGGCCAGTCGGTTGATCGCCGCCTGTTCGGCCTCCCCTGGGTCCGGGCTTTCGAGGGAGGTGGCCCGGGCCTGCCGGTCGACCACCACGGACCGTCCGAGCCGGCGTAGCTCGAAGCACAGATCGACATCCTCGTAGAACGCCGGTTCCCATCGGAGATCGAATCCGCCCGCAGCCATGAAATCGGCGCGCCGCACCAGTAGGCAAGCGGCCGAGCAGAAGTCCACCGCCTCGATCCGGTTGTCGCCGGCGTCTTCGACCGGCATGGTTCGGTACACGATCTCGCCGGATTCCGAAACCGTCCCTCCGGCGCGGCCGGACGTCCCGTCCGGATCGACGAGCAGCGGCCCGACGGCGGCGGCCGACGGGTTGTCCGCCAGGTACCGAACCAGTTCCTCGATGCATCCCGGCTCCGGACGGACATCGTCGTGCAGAAGCAGAACCATCCCGCCCGTGGCCGTCTCGACACCGATGTTGGCCCCTTCGCCGAAGTAACGGTCGGTGCCGAGGACCAGTAGGCGGACCCGGTTCGCCAATGACGACTCCAGTCCGGCCACCGTTTCGGGCGACGAGCCGTTGTCGACCACGATGATCTCGCCCACCAGTCCGGGGCCGGCGGCCTCGACGGCTTCGACCACCCGGGATGCGGACGCGTGGTTCTCGTGGGTGACGATGACCACAGATACCCGCTCGTGCGCCGGACCGGGACTCACTTCGAGGGCGACCGGCGGCCCAGACGCCGGCTCTGCACCAGCCGGAGAGGTTTGGTCAGGCGGTAGGAAAAGGAGTTCTGGAGCTGCTCGATATGGCGGAGCTGATCCTCGCTGCGCACGCGCTCCGCGGCCAGGAGCTCTTCGGCCCGTCGGTGTTCATCAGCCAGGCCGGCCAGTCGCTGCTCGAGGACGGCGGTCTCACCCGCTTTCCGGTCCGTGGCCCGGGCCAGATCGGCTTCCAGCGTCTCGATGCGGTGCCGGGCCGACCGCAGCTCGGCGTCGAGGGCGTCCAGTCTCACCGAGTCATTGGCGATGCGAGCCAGTAGCACGTCGTTCTCGGCCCTGACCTCATCGGGACCGGCAGCCGGATCGGAGTCGGACGAATCGGCCACCGGGCCGACTCTAGATGCCCTCGCCCGGTGCTTCGCCTTGGCCGCACCCGTCGTGACCGGACCGGGTCTGGCTCCGGGAAGCCCCCGCCCATTCGGCACGCGGGTGTGCCGGTCCGGAGTCGGTTCGGCAGAGGAGGGGCGGTGTGGCCCGGTCCGGCGGCCAGCTGGCGGGGTGCCGGCCTGCCCGGACCGGGTAGGTCGGTCACAGTAGCTCATGATGCGGCATGGGTGTAGCGTCAGTTGCGTGGCGTGGCGAATCGTGACCTACCGGTTGCCGAGCGACGGGGGGAGCAGCCAGAGGGTCGCCGTCTGGCGGGAACTGCGGCGGGTCGGCGCGGTGGCGCTGCAGGCGGCGACCTGGGCGGTGCCGATCGGCGACGGATTCGACGAGGGACTGGCCAAGGCGGTGCGGCTGGTCGAGCGGGCCGACGGCCAGGCCCTGGTATTCGACGTCGATCCCGGTAGCCAGTCGCTCGGCGAGCTGGAAAAGCTCTACAGCGCGGAGCGGGATGAGGCGTGGGCCGAGTTCACGGCCGAGTGCGGCAAGGCGATGGCCGAACTGGCCGACGAAGTGGCCAAGGAGAAGTTCACCCTCGCCGAGCTCGACGAGGAAGAGCACAACGTGGACCGCCTGCGCCGCTGGTACCGGGAGCTGCGGGCGAAGGACCTGTTCGGGGCGCCGAAGGCGCCGGCCGCCGAGACCGGGTTGAAGGAGGTCGCAGAGGCCCTGGATGACTTCGCGGGACGCGTCTATGAGGCCCGGCAACGGCTCTGATCAGCCGCCGTCCCACAGGGGGTCCGGGCGGTAGAACACGAGCGGCTCAGGTACCGAGATTTCGACGCCCCGACGATACGCTCCACAGATGGCTCAGCATCTGAAGGTCGGGGACCAGGCTCCCGTGTTCTCACTCCAGGACCAGACCGAGAAGGTCGTCGAACTGTCGGCCTACAAGGGGCGCAGGATCCTCATCTACTTCTACCCGAAGGCGGATACGCCGGGATGCACGGCCCAGTCATGCGGTCTGCGTGACGTGCTCGGCGACATCGGCGACACAGCGGTGGTGGGCATCAGCCCCGACAAGCCGGCCAAGCAGGCCAAGTTCGACGCCAAGTACGGACTCGGCTTCCCGCTGCTGGCCGACGAGGACCATGCCATCGCCGAGGCCTACGGGGTGTGGACGGAGAAGTCGATGTACGGCAAGAAGTACATGGGCATCCTGCGGTCGGCGTTCCTGGTCGACGAGAAGGGGAAGCTGGCCGAGGTCTGGTACAAGGTCTCGCCGGCCGACACGCCGAAGAACCTGCTGGCGGCACTGGCCGGGTGACCGTCGACAGCGCCCATATCTGTTGGAGTTTTTCTAGTTTGTAGAAATAGCGCTGAAAATGCTCTAGATATCAACAAAGTTGGTAAAAGTTAACAGATTACGGTTCAAAGGGCGCCGGTGGCGCAGTGCCCGGACGCCGGCAACGGTTGCTCCTTTACCTCATCTTGACCAGAACTCTTAGGCATACCTAAGATACACGGGCAGGTGAACATAAGGAGAGGCTGTCCAGTTGTTGCGCCCCCGTCGATCCCCCCGAATCAAGACCCCTGCGGTGCTGGTCGTCTCGGCGATACTGGCCGGCCTGCTCGGCGCCTGTTCCGGCTCCAGGTCCTCGCCCAACGGCACCATCACCCTGTACAGCGGGCAGCACCAGCTGACCACCCAGGCGCTGATCCAGGGCTTCGAGAAGCAGACCGGCATCAAGGTCAACGTCCGCTACGACGACGAGGACACGCTCGTCGACCAGATCATCACAGAGGGCTCGCGGACTCCGGCCGACGTCATCTTCACCGAGAACTCGCCCGCCCTCGAGGACCTCGAGACCCACAACCGTCTGGTCCCGCTGGCAGCAACCACGTTGAGCCAGACGCCGTCGAAGTACAACTCGCCCCAGAGCGACTGGGTAGCGGTGTCGGCCCGGGTCAGCGTGCTGGTCTACAACCCCAAGCTGATCAGCGCCGACCAACTGCCGACCAGTGTGCTCCAGCTGGCCGACCCGAGGTACAAGGGCAAGCTGGCCTTCGCCCCGAGCGAGACCGACTTCCAACCGATTGTCACTGCAGTTGCCAAATCTGCCGGGACGTCGGCCACCGTGTCATGGCTCAAGGGTCTGGCCTCCAACGGGTCCGGGCACGTGTATCCCGACAACGAGACGGTCACCTCTCAGGTGAACCGGGGCGTGGTCGCATTCGGTGTGATCAACCAGTACTACTGGTACCGCATGGCCGCCGAGATCGGGTCGTCGGCGGTCCACTCCAAGATCGCCTACTTCGCCGCCGGCGACCCCGGGTATGTAGTGGACGTGTCGGGTGCCGGGGTCCTCGCGTCGTCGAAGCACCAGGCCGATGCCGCCCGTTTCGTGGCCTATCTCGTGTCGCCGGACGCCCAGAAGGTGATCGCCGACTCGCTCAGCTTCGAGTACCCGCTGGCCGATGGGGTGAGCCCGTCGGCGCCCGAGACGCCGTTCGCCGATCTGCGGCCCTATCCCATCTCGATCGCTGACCTGGGGACCGGATCGAATGCAGTGACACTGCTTCAGCAGGCCGGACTCTTGTGACCGCGACCGCGGCGCCGCCGGCCCGCCCGGATTCCCCCCGGGTGCAGCCGATGTCGCGCCGCGGGATGTCCCGCCCTCCGGGCCTGCTCCTGGTAAGTGTGGCAGTCGCCCTCCTGCTGGCCGCTCCGCTCGTATTCCTACTCATCGAAGCGGCCGGCGCCGGGACCGGGACCGTCTGGCAGTTGGTGGACCGGCGCCTGACCGCCACCCTGCTGTGGAACACCATCCGGCTGACGGTCGCGGTCACCGTTCTGTGCGCCGTCATCGGTACCGGGGCCGCCTGGCTGGTCGAGCGCACCAACCTGTGGGGCCGGCGGTTGTGGGCGGTGCTCATCGTGGTCCCGCTGGCCATCCCGGATTTCGTCACCAGCTTCGGCTGGTCCACGCTCAGTCCCGACGTGCACGGGTTCCGAGGGGCCGTGCTGGTGATGACCCTGGCTGTCTACCCGCTGGTGTTCCTGCCGGTGTCCGCCAGCTTCCGTAACTCGGACACCACGCAGGAGGAGGTGGCTCGCAGCCTGGGCGTCGGCCGGCTGAAGACGTTCGTCGTGATCACCCTCGGACAGGCGGCGGTGGCCATCCTGGGCGGCTGCCTGCTGGTCGCGCTGGCCATCCTGGCCGAGTACGGCGCCTTCGAGATACTCGCCTACCAGACGTTCACCACGGAGATCTTCAGCCAGTTCTCGACCTCGTTCGACATTCCGGCCGCATGCGGCCTGTCGATCGTGCTCATCCTGCTCGGCGCCCTGGCCCTGCTCGGGGAGGCCTCCCTCAGTGGTCGCCGCCGGGTCAGCCGGGGCGACCGGGGTTCGGCCCGGGCCATGTCCCGGCTGCAACTGGGTTGGTGGCAGATTCCGGCCCTCCTGGCCATTGTGGCGCTGGTCGGGCTGGCGCTGGGCGTGCCGGTCGGGTCGGCCATCCACCTGTGGATCAGCGGAACCAAGGTCGGGCTCAGTGGCGTATCCGTCGGGGCCGCCACCTGGCACACCGCCCTCTACGGGCTGGGCGCCGCCGCCATCTCGACGGCCATGGCCGTACCGGTGGCCGTCCTCGTCGTGCGCCACGACACCCTGGGCCACCGCCTCCTGGAGCGCAGCACCTACCTGGTCATGGCCATGCCCGGCCTGGTCGTGGCACTGGCACTGTCATATTTCTCCGAGCGCTACGCCAACGGGTTCGACTACCAGACGGCGGCCATGCTCATCGCCGCCTACGCCATCCTGTTCTTCCCGCTGGCCCTGGTCGGGGTGAAGGCCTCCGTCGCTCAGTCCCCGCCCCAACTGGAGGAAGTGGCCCGGTCGCTGGGTTGGTCGCGCTGGGCGGTGTGGTGGAAGGTCACCCGACCGCTCGTGACCCCGGGGCTCACCGCCGCCTTCTGCCTGGTGTTCCTGTCGGTGGTCACCGAACTGACGGCCACCCTGATCCTGGTGCCGATCAACGTCCAGACCCTGGCCACCCAGTTCTGGGCCTTCCAGAAGGACGGTTCGAACGGCCAGGCGGCCCCGTACGCGCTGGTCATGATCGCCATCGCCGCCGCGCCCAGCTACGTGCTGGGCCGGTACTTCGACCGCCTCCCGAACCGGGCCCGATGACGCCGTCCAAGCCCTCACCGCTGCTGACCGCGGACCTCCACGTGAGAGGAGGGCCCCGCCGATGAGACACTGGTTGGCAATGACGGATCTGACCATCTCCGGCGTCCACAAGGCGTTCGGTGACCACCCGGTCCTGGGCGGGATCGATCTGGCCGTCCCGGCCGCCACGTGTACGGCGATCCTGGGACCGTCGGGTAGCGGCAAGACCACCCTGTTGCGCATCCTGGCCGGATTCGAGCGGGCCGACGCCGGCGAGGTGCGGATCGCCGGGGAGCTGGTCGAGGGCCCGTCGACCCACATGCGCCCGGAGGACCGGCGCATCGGTTACGTGCCCCAGGAGGGCGCCCTGTTCCCGCACCTGCGGGTGGCCGCCAACATCGCGTTCGGGCTGAAGGACCGCAAGGTGAAGAAGCAGCGGGTGGCCGAGATGCTCGACCTGATCGGCATGTCCGACCTCGGGGGCCGCTATCCCCACGAGCTGTCCGGCGGCCAGCAGCAGCGGGTGGCACTGGCCCGGGCCCTGGCCGCCCGGCCCGCCCTGGTGCTTCTCGACGAGCCGTTCTCGTCTCTCGACGCCGCCCTGCGGTCGAGCATGCGGATGGAAGTGCAGAGGCTGCTGCGGGAGACGGGGACGACAACGATCCTGGTGACCCACGACCAGGACGAAGCGTTGTCGACCTCGGATCTGGTCGCGGTGGTGGAGCAGGGGCGGATCGTGCAGCACGGCAGCCCGCTCGAGGTCTACTCCCATCCGGCCACGGCCGGGGTCGCCGCGTTCGTGGGTCAGGCCAACGTGCTGGCCGGCGTGGTGCGTGGCGGCCGGGTCGAGACCGCCCTCGGCCAGCACCTGCTGCCCGGCGCCGCCGCCCCATCCGGTGACGGAGATTCGGTATCGGTGATGCTCCGGCCCGAGCAGCTGGAAATCGCCGAGCGCGGGGGAGCACCCGGGACGGTGACCGCGGTCGACTTCCACGGCCACGACACGCTGCTCACCGTGGCGCTGGAGGGCGGGGAGAGCCTGCGGGTCCGGCTGCAGGGTCCGAACCATCTGGTGCGCGGCGCCCGCATCGCCCTGACCGGCCCGGCCGACGGGGTGACGGTCTGGCCGGCCGGCGAGCGGCCCAGCGTGGAGGCGTCCGCCGACCGGGCGTAGCGCCTTCGTCGGTGGGCGTTCGTGTGCACCTTTCGATCGTCTGACTATCGGCGTGTACGCCGGCGGTACGTTTCCGTACCATTCGCGTACAGCACGATCGGGCGGAGATCGACGTGTACCCGGTCGGTACGAAAACGCGCACTTCGTGAACACTCGATCCCGACCCGTGTACGCGAGATGCACGCGTCCCGGCCGCCCGCTCCTGCCGCCGGCCGCGACCCGTCGACCCTGCCAACCGCCCCGCAGCCGGCCGCCCCGCAGCCGGCCGCCCCGCCCGGCCACCGGCGCGGTAACCCCGCCGGCGCGGTAACCCCGCCAGGCCGCCTCCGCCCGCCCGGCGGTTCGGCCGATTCCCGAGCGAGCGAGCTAGCGGCTGGGCGGCACCATGACGATGGTGCCGTTGTGGCCGCCGAAGCCGAAGCTGTTGGACAGCGCCGGACCGGGCTGCCAGGGCCGGGGCGAACCGGTGACCACGTCGAGGCGGATCTCGGGATCGATCTCGGTCAGCCCGGCGGTGGGCGGGATCACCCCGTGAGCGATCGACAGGGCCAGGGCCACCGCTTCGATCGAGCCGGCGGCGCCGAGCGAGTGACCGGTGATGCCCTTGACCGATGTGACCGCCGGGCCCGGGCTGCCGAACACCTTGGTGATGGCCTGCCCCTCGGCCAGGTCGTTGGCCGGTGTGGAGGTGCCATGGGCGTTGATGTGGGTGATGGCGTCGGCCGCCAGGCCGGCGTCCTGGAGGGCCAGCTCCATGCAGGCGACGGCCCCGCTGCCCTGCGGTGACGGGGCGGTGATGTGGTGGGCGTCGGCGGTGCTCGCCGCGCCGGCCAGCTCCGCATAGATGTGGGCGCCCCGGGCCACCGCCCGGCCGTACTCCTCGAGCACCAGCACGGCGCCGCCCTCGCCGATCACGAAGCCGTCCCGCTTGGCGTCGAACGGCATCGACACACCGGTGGTGGACAGGGCGGTCATGTTGGCGAACCCGGCCTGCCCGATGGGCGTGATGGCGGCCTCGGACGAGCCCGCGAACACCACGTCGCAGCGCCCGTTGGCGATCAGGCGGGCCCCGGCCCCGACACTCTGGGTGCCGGCTGCGCAGGCGGTCACGATGGCCTCACACGGGCCGCACAGGCCGTAGCGCATCGACACGTCGGCCGCCGCCCGGTTGCCCATCATCATGGGCACGAGGAACGGGGTGACCCGCCGCTCGCCCTTGTCGATCATGATGTGGATCTGGTCCTCGAGCGTCTCGATGCCACCGATCCCGGTGCCGATCATGACCCCGGCCCGGGCCGGATCGACGGCCAGCGCGCTCAACCCGCCGGCGTCCTGCAGCGCCTCCTCGGCGGCGACGGCGGCCAGCTGGGTGAAGCGGTCGACCCGGCGGATGTCCTTCGGGCCGTAGATCGACGCCGGGTCGAACTCCCCGACCCGGCGCGGTCCTTGTGGCGCCGGACCGAGGAGCCCGGTCCAGAACGCCTCCCGGCCGACACCGCAGGATGCGACGACGCCGAGCCCGGTGACCGCGACCCGCCGCCCCTGGACACCCTCCTGCCCGTCGCTCGGATAAAGCGCGTACATCAGTCGGGCAGCTTGGAGGTGACCAGCTCGTACGCCTGTCCGACGGTCTCCACGCCCTCCAGCTCGGACTCGTCGACGGTGATGTCGAACTCCTCCTCGAGGGCCATCACCAGCTCGACCAGGTCCAGGCTGTCGGCGTCGAGGTCATCGGCGAAGCTGGCCCCGGGGGTCACCTTGGCCGCCTCCACCTGAAGCACGTCGACCGCGCACTTCTGGAACTTCTTGAACGCTTCGGAATCCTGAACGTTGTCGTCTGCCATCGAATCTCCCTGTCCGGTCACGGTCCTACCGTGAAAATGTACTCATGCCTGCGGGCATTCTTCCCTACCTGGGAAGAGCCCATTTGTTACCGCTCGGTACCGCCCAGTGCCGTCACTTAGGCGACGGACCCTGCCAGCGCCAGACCGCCGACGCCCATGTCATCCCGGCGCCGAAGCCGGCCAGCAGCAGGTGGTCGCCGTCGTGCACCCGCCCGTTTTCGACGGCGTCGATCAGAGCCAACGGGATCGATGCCGAGCTGGTGTTCCCGGTCCGGTCGATCACCGAGGCGATCTTGGCGGCGGAAAGACCCAACCGGCTGGCGGCCGCCTCCATGATGCGGATGTTGGCCTGGTGGGGGACGAACAGATCGATGTCGTCGATGGTGAGCTTGGCCCGCTCCAGGGACGTCCTCGCCGACTCCACCGTGGCCAGCACGGCCCGCCGGAACACCTCCTTGCCCCTCATGACCATGCCCGAGCCGTGCTGGGCGTACAGCAGGGGCACCAGGGTGCCGTCCACGCCCAGGTCCCACCCGAGCAGTGAACCGTCGCCCGGGGTGGCCTCCACGATCACCGCCCCGGCGCCGTCGCCGAACAGGAAGGCGTTCGTGCGGTCCTCCCAGTTGGTGGCCCGGGTCAGGGTCTCGGCCCCGATGAGCAGGATCCGTTCGGCCCCGATGGCCAGCAGGCCGCTGGCGGTCACCAGCCCGTAGGTGAACCCGGCGCAGGCCGCATTCAGGTCCATCGATCCGCCGGCGATGCCGAGGGCGGCGGCGACCGACGCCGAGTTGGCCGGTATGAGCTGATCGGGGGTGGTCGTGCACAGGACCACCAGGTCGATGTCGTTGGCCTCCACGCCGGCGCAGGCCATGGCCTGACGGCCGGCCTCCACGGCCAGTGTGCCGGTCGTACCGAGACCGCTCTCGGGCGGATGGGCGGGCGGCTGGGGGTCGACGAACGGCCCGGTGGCGGCCCGCCGGCTCCGGATTCCGCTGCGCTCGGCGATCCACTCCTCGGTGGTGTCGAAGAGGGTGGTGATGTCCTTGTTGGTGACGATGCGATCGGGGAGCGAGGTGCCCCATCCGGTGATGGTGACGCCGGTCATGCCGTATGCAACCACACGATGGGCTGGCCCGCCTGCACCCGTTCCCCGGGTTGGGCCAGTCCACCCTCCAGCCGGCCGGCGAAGGGGGCCAGGACCTCCTGGCCGCTCACCGTCCCGAGGAGTGTGCCCACCTCGATCCGGTCACCTGCGACCGGTCCGTCGGGCACCGGCTCGAACACGCCGGCGATCGGGCTGATCACGACCCGTTCCGAGACGTAGAGCTGTTCACCTTGGTGGTCCAGGGCGTAGGCGTGCAGGGCGCTGTCGCCGGACACGGCCTCGACCAGATGGTCCAGATCGGCCGGCGCCCGCACGGTGACCGTGGTCGCCGCCGGCAGTGTCTGGCGGATCATCGACGACAGGGAGTCGCCCGGTCCGAGCTCTACGAAACAACGTTCGATGTCCAGTTCCGGGTCGTCGAGGCCGGCCAGCCGCATGATGCTCTGGTACCACCGGATGGGGCTGCACAGCTGCGCCGACAGGAGGAGGCGCCAGTCCTCGCCCCGGGTGTGGAACCGGCCGTCCACGTTGGCGACGATCGGGGTGTCGGGGTCGTGCAGTGTGATGGTGGCCAGCATTTTCCGGAGCCGGTCGCGGGCCGGGGCCATGAACGGGGTGTGGAACGCCCCGCCCACCTTCACCGGGACGGACCGCCGGGCGCCCATGTCCAAGGCCAGGCTGGCGGCCCGCTCGAGCGATTCGGGGTGGCCGGCTATGACCGTCTCCTCGGCGCTGTTGAAGTTGGCCACCCACACTTCGCCATCGGCCAGGCGGCAGGCGATGTCGACGGTGTCGGCGTCGCAGCCGGAGATGACGGTCATGGCACCGGTCGTGCCGTCGGCGGCGGCCTGCATGGCCTCGCCCCGCTCGGCCACCAGCCGGATGGACTCCTCGAAGCCGAGGGCGCCGCTGGCGGCCAGGGCGGTGTACTCGCCGACCGAGTGTCCGGCCAGGCGGGTCGGGACGATACCCAGCCGCTCGACTGCGTCCAGCACCAGCAGGCTGAAGGTGAACGTCGCCACTTGGGCGTTGCGCGTCTCCATCAACTCCTGGTCGTCGGCATCGGTGAGCAGACGGCCGATGTCACGATCGGCGGCGACGGACGCCTCCTCCACCACCTCCCACGAGGGATGTTCCAACCACGGGATCCCCATACCCGGGCGCTGCGCTCCTTGGCCGGGGAACACGAAGGCGGGCACTGTGTAGCAGTCTCCTGTCGCAGAAGCGGGACGGACGGTGTTCGGCGGGCTTGCCGGTCGGTTGGACCGATCAGCGGGCCGAAACGTAACGCCCGACCCAGCCTCCAGCTAACTCCTTTGGGCAACCCCTGAACAGTTACCACAGTTAGGCGATGTCTCCGCGCCCGGCGGCGGATCGGTACGGTGGCAGCCCAATGGTCGTCGCTCTCGTCGTCGTCGTGATTGTCGCAATTGTGGCCGTGTCCGCCCTGAGTGTGGTCGCCCGACGGGCCTCCGTGGCCCGCCATCGGGCGGAGGGCCGGGTGGACCAGCTCAACGGGCGGCTGGCCGAGGCGGTCGACCTGCTGGAGGAATCCGACAAACAGCGCCGGGCGGCCGAGGCCCGCTCGACGGCGGCCGAGGGCCGGACCAGGGCGGCCGAGCAGAAGGCGCACGACGCCGAGCGGCGGTCCGGGGAGGCCGAGAAGCGGATCGGCGAGGCCATCCGGCGGTCGGACGAGGCGGTAAGGGCGGCGGTCGCGTCCGACCCGGCACGGACCGTCTGGGAGCTGGAGAAGCTGCGGGTGGAGCGGGAGTGGATGGACGTGGTCGGTCCCGGTGTTGATCTGCCGGTGCCCTGGGACGGCTCGATCCGCGCCGTGGTGGCCACCGAGCTGTCTGTGATCCGCGAGGTGATGGGCACGCCCAGCGAGTTGGCGCTCGCCGGCCACGTCAAGCTGGCCGACCCGGCCCGGGCTGCGGTCACCGCCCGGGTCAGCGTCGAGATGCTGCGCCGCCTGGCTCGCTCCGGCGACGAGATGGACGTGTCGGTCACCGCCGACGCGCTGACCGTCGTCCAGCCGGTCCACCCCGACGAGACGCCCACCGATCTGAGCGGGCTGGCCGAGGTGGCCGGACGGGCTGGGTTGTCGCTGGCCCACGAGGTGGCCGACGGTCGCCTGCAGGCCCGCCTGTCGATCTGAGTTCTCTCAGCGGTCAAAGGTGGGGGCCTCTCCGCCCCCACCCGCCCCGCCCGTGCGCCCCATCGGCTGCCGGTCTCGTAGGCTGCGGGCGGTGGCGGCCGACTTCAGGGAGCAGGTCATCGCTGCTCTGAGTTCGGTCGGGCCGGGGCAGGTCGTGAGCTACGGGGACCTGGCCGAGCAGGCCGGATTCCCTGGGGCGGCGCGGGGGGTGGGCGCGGTCCTGGCCAGCAGCCGCCCCGAGGACGGCCTGTGCTGGTGGCGGGTGGTCTACTCAAGCGGGAAGCTGGCGCCCGGCAAGGAGGTCGAGCAATCCCGCCGCCTGCAGAAGGAGGGCGTTGACGTGCGCGACGGCCGGGTGGTCGGCTGAGCCGGTACTTCTCCTACGGAACTGTCACCCCGGGGGGAGGGTCACACCCGACGGCAGGGTCACCTGCGGGACGGTCTGGGTGGTGGCTCCGCTGGGAATCTGGAAGTCGCTGGCCGGAACGTCGGTGGTGTACGAGGTCAACGTGAAACTATCGGCGCCAGTCGTGACAGAAGCCAGGATGCCGCTGTCCGTTACGCAGTAGGTGCCGGTGCTGCCCCCGCCGCCGACGGTTACGCAGTTCGACGGCTGCCCGGCGATGGTCTTGGTGGCGAACGACACGTCGTAGCCGGCGACGTGGGCGGCAGTGGCCGCTTCGGCCGCCTGGAGGACGCTGATGTAGGTCTTCGGGCTGTAGAGGGACACTATGGAGGCGAGCGGGTTGGGACCGGACTCGGCCACGCACGACTTCTGGTCGGACAGGTCACAGAAGTAGGTCTGGGACCCGTCGCTGATGACCTCGCTCGTGCCGCTGCCGAACACCGACTTGGGTGGGGCCTGCTCGATAGTGATGGTCGACGTCTGGCCGTCGCTGTTGCCGGTGTAGACGGCTTTGAACGTGGTGTCTGTAGCCGAGTTCATCTCGTTGGTGAGCTGGGAGAGTTGACCGCCGCCCCCGCCCGAGGCGGAGGTGGTCGGCGTCGAGGCGGACGCCGGCGACGACGCCGGGCTCGTCGGCGAGCTCAATGCGGCCGGGGATTTCGAGCCGCCGCCACAGGCACCGGCCGCCAGTGCCACGGCCGCCAGTGCCGGGATGATCAGGCCCGGACGCGATCCGCCCCTCGTCTTCGGCATCGTCGTCCCCTCTGATCCAAGGCCGCCGTTCGGGGCCGGCGGCACGTTAGATCAGTGCAACTGACAGAAGATCCGAGTCTGTACGAACGGACGAACCGGCGCGTCGGCGGTCAGCCTTCGAGGTAGCGGAGGACGGCCAGTACCCGGCGGTGGTCGGTGGGCGTCACCGGCAGGTTCAGCTTGGAGAAGATGTTGGCCACGTGTTTCTCCACCGCCCCCTCGGATATGACCAGGCTGGCGGCGATGGCCGAGTTGGTGCGGCCTTCGGCCATTCGGGCGAGTACCTCCCGCTCCCGCCCGCTCAACCCTTCCAGCGTGTCGGTGCGGCGGGACGCGCCCATCAGCTGCGTCACGACCTCCGGATCGAGGGCGGTGCCGCCCGAGGCGACGCGTACGAGAGCCTCGACGAAGTCGGCGACGTCGGCGACCCGGTCCTTCAGGAGGTAGCCGATGCGGGCCGCCCCGCCGGCCAGGAGTTCGGCTGCGTAGCGGGTCTCGACGTACTGGGAGAAGACCAGGATGCCGACGTCGGGCCGGCGCCGGCGCAGGTCGATGGCGGCCCGCAGGCCCTCGTCGGTGAACGTCGGTGGCATCCGGATGTCGACCACGGCGACATCCGGGGGTCGGTCGGCGACCGCCTGCTCCAATGCGGTGGCGTCGCTGACCGCGGCGGTGACGACGAACCCACGGTCGGTGAGCAGCTGGACCAGCCCGTCGCGGAGGATGGCCGAATCCTCGGCGATGACCACGGTGATGGCATCGTCGCCCGCCGTCACGAGCGGAAGGGGAGGTCGACGGTGACGACGGTCGGGCCGTTCGGGGGGCTGGCGATGCTCAGGCTGCCGTCGACGGCAGCCACCCGGTCGGCCAGCCCGGCCAGCCCGCTCGATGTCGAGCCGTGCCGGTTGACGCCGGCGCCGCCGCGCCCGTCGTCTCGGACCACGATCCGCAACCAGGGACCGTGCTGCGTGCAGCTCAGCGAGGCGCGCGACGCCTGCGCGTGCTGGGCCACGTTGGCCAGGAGTTCGGCGGCGCAGAAATAGCTGATGGCTTCGATGGCGGGCGACGGCCGGCCGTCCATGGACACCGAGATGGTCGTCGGCATCGGGCTGCGGGCGGCCAGGGTGGCGAGCGCGTTCTCCAATCCGGTGTCGAGAGCCGGTGGGTGGATGCCCCGGGCCAGGTCCCGGAGATCGGTGATGGCCTCCTTGGCGCCGCGGTGGGCCTCATCGACCAAGCGCCGGATGGCCGCGATGTCGTCATTCACGGTGCCGCCCGGCAGGTCGTCGAGTTTCTCCTTCGCCTGGCCCAGGCGCATGGCCAGTGCGACCAGTTGGGCCTGGGTGCCGTCGTGCAGGTTGCGCTCGATCCGGCGCAGGGTCTCGGTCGCCGCATCGAGGGTCTTCGACCGGGACTCCTCCAGGGTGCGCAACCGGGACGTGGCCGCGTCCGGACCGAGGAGGAGCGCCATCAGGTTGCGGTCGACGTAGACGACCAGGCGCATCGTCCAGGGGGCGAGGAAGAACAGCACCACCCCGGTCACGAACAGACCCAGGTGGGTGGCGAAGCCGGGCGGACCGCCGTTGTAGTCCGGTCCGAGGAGCCGGCCGAACGGCCCGAACCGGCCCCCGCCGTAGCCGCCGTTCAGGGGCGAGAGAATCGAGAACACCGCTTCGATCCACACGCTCAGGGCGAACCACACGCCGAAGATGGTGAGCGGCACCTTGGCCACGAAGTAGGCCACTGCTCGCCACGCCGCCCGGTCGCCGAGCGTCCCCCGTATCCAGCCGAACAATCCGGGCCGGGTCTGTAACGGGGCCGGCTCGTAGATGTCCTCGGCCAGCAGGCGGTTGGCCAGGGCCCGCTGCCACCGCCCGAATCCCCGGGCCGCCCGCAGGCCGCCGCACAGGAGCAGGACGCCGACGAACACCACGGTGAGGACCAGGCCGGGGAAGCCAAGGGCCAAAACCGAGAACACGGCCAGACCGGCCAGGGCGGAGCTCGAGATGAAGTATCCCAGCTCCGCCCAGCACCGGCCGTGGAACGGTTCCCGGAGGACCTTCCGGGACAGTTGCCGGGCCTGTTCGGCTCGTTCGGGGGGGATCCGAATCTGCACCCAGCCCTCCTTGGTGCCGGTGTCGGTCAAGCGTCTCGCTTCACGAACACCATGATCCCGGCGACCACTGCGATCGCCGCGTAGATGACCATCAGCAACAACCCTAGGACCGGGGTCAGGGGTCGGACGATACCGCCGTCACCCTGGCGGACGGTCTGCATGATCGAGTTCACCAGGATCTCGGTCGGCATGTAGCGGACCAGGTGTTCCGAGATGCCGCGTATGACCAGTGGGAGGACGAAGATGACGCCGGCGAAGGAGGCGATGGCGCCGGCCGTGCTCCGGAACGCCAGTCCGAACCCGAACGACATGAGGGCCAGCAGGGTGATGAACAGGCCGGTCAACAAGACGGCCCGCAGGGCGCCTGAGGTGGCCAGGTTGGCGGTGGGAGCGCCACCGCCGGACAGGATGGCCTGGCCCAGGAAGAACGAGGCGAAGCTCAGCACCTCCATGAACACCAGCATGGCCACGGCGGTAACGCCGATCTTCGCGCTCAACAGGATCGGTCGTTTCGGTGTGGCCGCCAGCGTGGTGCGGATGGTCCCGCTCGCGTACTCGCCGGTGATCAGCAGGGCGCCGAATACGCCGCCGGTCAAGGCGGCCACGATGAGCCCGGTCAGCGACGTCTGGGTCGGGTCGAAACCGATGTACCAGTCGGGGCTGTGGTTGAGCGAGGCGTTGGCGACCAGCCCGGTGACGAGCAACCCGATGATGATGGTGACGCCGAGGGTGATGGCGGTCGACCGGAGGGTCAGGATCTTGACTACTTCGGATTTCACCACGTGCTTCACGCGGTAGTGCCCCAGGGGGGCGGTCTGGATGGCCTGCGTCATCTCGTTTACTCCTTGCCGCCGGCGGAGACGCCGGACATTGCGGTCGGGCGGTACTCCACCTCGTCCTGGGTCAGGGCCATGAAGGCATCCTCGAGGGAGGCCGTGATGGGGGTCAGTTCGTGCACGCGGAGACCGTCGCGTGCGGCCAGGTCGCCGATCTCGGGGGCGGTCATGCCCTCAACGGTCAGGGAACCAGTGTCGCCTTCGCTCACCTGGGCGCCGGCTGCAGCCAGCGCCGAGGAGAAGGCGGCCAGGTCGGGCGACACCAGCTTCACTGCGCCACCGCCGCTGCGGGCCACGAAGTCGGCCACGCTCGTCTCGGCGATCAGTCGTCCCCGGCCGATCACGACCAGGCGGTCGGCCGTCAGCGACATCTCGCTGATCAGGTGGCTGGACACGAAGATGGTGTGTCCCTCGGCGGCCAGGCCGCGCAGGAAGTGGCGCACCCAGCGGATGCCCTCGGGGTCGAGGCCGTTCACCGGCTCGTCGAACATCAGCACGCCGGGGTCGCCGAGCATGGTGGCGGCTATGCCGAGGCGCTGGCTCATGCCGAGGGAGAACTTGCCGGCCCGCCGGTCGGCGACCGACGTCAACCCGACCATGTCGAGGACCTCGTCGACCCGCTTGAGCGGAATGTCGTTGGCCACCGCCACCCAGCGCAGGTGGTTACGCGCGGTGCGGGCCGGGTGGAACGCTTTGGCGTCGAGCAGGCCACCGACCTCCCGGAGTGGCCAGGCCAGTTCGTTGTAGGGCTTGCCGCCGATCAGAGCCGAACCCCCGTCGGGAGTGTCGAGGCCCATGATCATGCGCATCGTGGTCGATTTGCCCGATCCGTTGGGTCCCAGGAACCCGGTGACCACACCGGGAGGGACTTCGAAAGTCAGGTTGTCCACGGCCGTCGTCGGACCGTAGCGCTTCGTCAATGCATGTGCCGTGATCATCACGGTCCACCGTAAAGATGCGGCGCTTCGCACGGAATACCGCTAGTCGGCGTCTTTGGGCGGGGGTTAGCCCCATCGGGTCTTGTGGCTGGCCGCCGTGCGTCCCATACTTCGGGAGGGAAGGGGAACCGGTCGGCCGGACCGAATCATTGTTGGACGCGAGAGCCTGGGGGAACCCACTTGGCCGACGAAACGGCTGGAGAAGAGCGAGCGTCGGGACCGGCCGGTTGGGACATGAGCCGCCTCTTGATGGCCACGTCGCGGGTGGTGTCGATGACCGAGGACGTGCCCGGCGCATTCCAGTGGGCGCTCGACATCGTCTGTGCCTCCACCGGATGGCCGCTCGGCCACGTTCTGGTCGTCGATGGAGATCGGCTGGACCCGACCGGCATCTGGCATGACGAGGATCCGGTGCGCTATGCGCCTTTCGTCGACGCCACCCGGCAGCTCACGCTGGACGGGAGCGACAGCCTGGCCACCCGCGTGCTGGAGAGCCACCGGCCGGAGTGGGTCCCCGACATCGCCGCCGAGCCGGCGCTGACCCGTCATCGAGCGGCGATCGGGGTCGGGCTGCGGTGCATGTTCGGGTTCCCCATCCTGTCGTCGACCGGCGTCGAGGGCGTGCTCGAATTCTTCAGTCCGCTCCCACCTACGGCGGAGCTGGAGCTGACCGAACTGCTAGCTCATGTCGGCCAGCAACTGGGTCACCTCCTCGATCGGATCCGGGCGGCCCAGGCCCTGCGCCGGACGGCCGCCCACCTGGCCGAGGCGGAGAGGATCGGCCGGGCCGGTTCATGGAGCTCGGTGGTGGGTGAGTCCGAATTCGAATGGTCGGACGAGATGCGCCGCATCTTCGCCCTCGACGACGAGACCCCGGCGTCGCTCGAGGTGGCGTTCGAGCGGATCCATCCCGACGACTGGGACGTGGTGGTCGATGCGGTCAATGCCCTGCTCGAACCGGCCGGGCCGGAACAAACCGAGTACGAACACCGCATCCTCCGGCCTGACGGTGAGGTCCGCTGGGTCCATTCCCGGGTGGCGGTGGCCGAGCGCCAGGATGGTCAGGTCCGCCGGTTGGCCGGCTACATGCAGGACGTCACGGAGAGCCGTCTGGCCGAGGACGCCCGGCGGCTGGCCCAACTGGAGCTCGAAGGGCACCAGAGAATTCTCCAGCGCATCGCCTCCGATTCACCGGTCGTGGAGACGCTGAGCGCCATCTGTCACGACGTGGAGGCTCGCTACGCCGGGGCCCGTTGTACCGTCCTGCTCGTCAACCGCCGTGAGGGCGTGCTCCGCCACGCCGCCGCCCCGTCCTTCCCGGAGGAGTTCCGCCGGCAGATCGACGGCCTGAGGATCGCCGACGGGGTGTCCGCCTGCAGTGCCGCGGTGGCGAGGAACGAGACCGTGGTGGTCGACGATGTTCTCACCGACCCACTGACCAGAAGCTTCGGCGAGGTGGCTCGGACCTTCGAGCTCCGGTCGGTGTGGTCGCAACCGCTCCACAATCGGGACGGGACGGTCATCGGGGCCTTCGCCATCTACCGCGACACCGAGCACCGGCCCGACCAGGCGGAGATGCGCAGCGTACTCACCGCCGGCAGCCTGGCCGCTCTGGCCATCGAACGCAGCCAGAGCCACGCCGCACTGGTGGCGGCGGCCAAGTTCGATTCGCTCACCGGGTTGGCCAACCGGTCGTCGTTCCTGCGGTCCCTCGAGGCCCGCCTCTCCGAGCCGGGCGCAACCACCGCCGTGATGTTCCTCGATCTCGACGGGTTCAAGTGGATCAACGACAGCCTCGGGCATCCGGCGGGCGACCGCATCCTGCAGGAGGTGGCCAGACGCCTCCAGGCCGAGCTGGACGACGGCCACGTCCTGGCCCGCTTCGGAGGCGACGAGTTCACCATCCTGGCCGCCGACACCCGGCCGGAGACGATCGACGCGGCCGTCGACGCCGTGCAGCGGGCCTTCGCCGAGCCGTTCGAGCTCGACGGCGGCGAGTTCTTCCTCTCCTGTTGCACCGGTGTCGCCATCGGAGACCAGATGGGCGGCGCCTACGGTCTGATCCAGGACGCCGACACCGCCATGTACGCGGCCAAGGAGAAGGGCCGGGCCCAGCGGGTCCTCTTCGACCCACCCCTCCGGGCGCGGGCCGTGGCCCGCATCACCCTCGAGTCAGAGCTGAGACGGGCCCTCGAACGCGATGAGTTCGTGCTGCACTACCAACCGGTGACGGCGATCGGAGCGGGCAAGCGCGTGGGCGTGGAGGCGCTGGTGCGGTGGCAGCACCCGGTGCGGGGTCTACTGTCGCCGGCCCACTTCGTACCTCAGGCCGAGGAGAGCGGCATGATCGTCCCGCTGGGCCAGCACATTCTGGAGCGGGCCATCGCCGACGCGGCCGCCTGGCCGGTCCCGGATCTGTTCGTGGGCGTGAACCTCTCGGTCGTCCAACTGGCGGATCCGGCGCTGGCCCCGGCGGCCGCCGGCTACCTCGAGCGTTACCGCCTCGATCCCGGCCGCCTGGTCCTGGAGGTCACCGAGACGGCCATGATGCAGCAGGTCGACGCCGCCCGGATCGCGCTCGACCAACTGACCCGCCTGGGGGCCCGGATCGTCATCGACGACTTCGGCACCGGTTACTCCTCCATCGCCCGGCTCGGCGAGCTACCGGTCGTGGCCATCAAGATCGACATGCGGTTCACCCGGGAGCTGGCCACCAACCCGACGGCCGCCCGCGTCGTGGGAGCCATGACCGAACTGGCCCACGCCCATTCGCTCCATGTCGTCGTGGAGGGGGTCGAAACGGCGGAATGCCTGGCCGTGGCCCGGGAGCTCGGGTGCGAGTACGCCCAGGGCTTCCACCTGGCCCGCCCGATCCCGGCTGATCGGCTCGTCGATCAGTTCCGGTCCCCCGGACCGTCCGACCGCTCGCCGTAGTCGCCGAACGGCCGGTCCCGTTCCCTCACCGCCTCCCGCCAGCCGACGTCTTGGGCCCGGGCCACGAAATCCAATCCTTCCTGGGTGTGACGGGCCACACCGTCGAAGACGAAACCCAGAAGCCGGCTGGTGTCCGGCTGGAACTGGTGCCGGGCCACGTCGTTCAGCATCCACTTCATCATCTGCAGCTGGTTGAGCGGTAGGAGGGCCATGCGCCGGCTGAGCCCGGTCGCCGTGGCCAGCAGGTCGTCGTCGGCGACGCACTGCAGCACCATCCCCATTTCCGCCGCCTCCGCCCCGGTGATCTCGTCTCCGGTGAACAGGAAGCGCTTGGCCCGCTCCAGGCCGAGCCGGGCGACCCACAACCACGGCGCCTCGGGGACGCCCCAGACCCGGGCCGGTGGGTAACCGAACCGGGCCGATTCGGAGGCGATGATCACGTCGGCGTTCAGGATCATGTCCGTGCCGCCGGCGATGCACCAACCATTCACGGCCGCCACCGTCGGCTTCGAGATCGAATGCAGCTTGGCGAACGTGTTGCCGAACCGGCCGATCATCTGGACATCGGCCACGCTGTCCCACGCCCGTTCGGTGGGAGGCGCTCCCGTGGCCGGGATCGTCGACCAGTCGAGTCCGAAGCCGGCACAGAACGCCGGCCCCTCGGCTCGGACCAGCACGACCTTCACCGATGCCGACCGGTCCGCGTCGCGCAGTGCGGCATCGAGTTCGTCGCGCAGCGCGGGTGTGATGGTGTTGAACTCTCGAGGCCGGCACAGCACCAGGTGCCGGACCGATCCGTCGTCTTCGATGCGCAAGCTGTCGCCCATGGCCCTGCGGTATACCAGCCGCATGCCGGCCGGGCCGGGTTCAGCCGGGCGGTCGCCGCCCGGGCCGGCTCGGCGTGGTCAGAACTGCCCGACGACGTCGATGACCAGCACCTCGGCGGGGGAGGCCGGTTGGGCGGCCGCCGTGGCACTGGCCGGTTGGGCGGCCGTGGCCGGCAACAGCACTACGGCGCGGGCGCCGATGCTCTGGCCGTTCAGGGCACTGGCGATGGCCAGGACGTTCTGGGCGGACACCAACTGGGGCTGCTTGCCCCACGTCGCCTGGGTCTGCTTACCGGTGGCGATATCCGTCTGCACCAGCTGGAGGACCAGGGTCTTCTTGGTGTCGATCGACGCGCCGCTGCCTTTGACGAGCAGCTTCGAAGCCGGCGAGGTGGGGGCGGACACGCCGGTCACACTGGTGATGGTCGGTTCCCGACCCGGCGGGTTGGTGATCTTCGGCCAGCCCGTCGGCGGCAACTGGCTGTCGACCACGCCCGGGGCTGACGCGTTCGGCTTGTAGTCGGACAGCAGGTCGACGACGAAGACGAGCGTGTCGGTGCCGGAGATGCCGGCCTGCGAGTTGCCCGAGGTGCCGTAGCCATCGGCCGGCGGAATGCTCAGCAGGACCCTGGAGCCCAACTTCTTACCGACCAGCGTCTTGTCGAATCCGGGGATCACCGCCCCGGTGCCGATCACGAAGCCGGCCGGCGTGCCGCGGCTGAACGAGCTGTCGAACACTTTGGCCTGGCTGCCGGTGGTGGTCGGCCAGATCTCGCCGACGTAGTTGACAATCGCCGTGTCACCCGCTGCGATGGCAGATCCGGAGCCGGCGACGAGCGTCTGCTCGGTCAGCTGCTTCGGCGCACCGTGGCCCGGGAAGGTGAGAGTGGGCGTGCTGTTGAAGGCGCCGGTCACCTTGATGCCGAGGTTCCCGGTGACGGCGGTATCCCCCGAGCCGGACGCAGTGGTCGTCGGGCTGGAAGCGGATGCCGACGTCGTGGTGGTGGTGGACCCGGCGGTGGAGGAGTGCGAGCCGGACGAGCAGGCGGAGAGGGAGATGAGAGCAACCGCCAGCAGGCCGAGCCCCGCCGGTCCGCCGTGCCATCGAGTGCGTCGAGGGTCAGCCATAGGGAGATTCCGTTCGTAGCGGGGGAACGTGCGAGCCTACCGGGCCCCGGCCTATCGAACATATGTACGAGGGTGACGTATACTGCCAACCATGAGGTATATCCAGAGCTGCGTCCCAGTCGGTCGGACCCGCTGATGGCGTTCGGACAGCCCGCCGGTCCGCCGGCGACGTCGAGACAGCTACAGGAGCTCCAGACCCTGCTGGCAGAAGCTGGTCACGCCGATTTCCGGGAGGCACGGGGCCCGATGGGCTTCTCCCAGCGGCAGGCGGCCGGCCGGTTCACCCGGGCCGAGGCGGATGCCTTCATCGAACGGCTGCAGGCCGTTTCGGAGGGAGGGGCCGATCCGGTCGCGCCGCCGGCGTGGCGGCAGTCCGCTCAGGACCAGCTTCTGGCCCGGCTGCCGGCCGAACAACTGGCCGCTGAACTGCAGCGTCGCGGTTGGATGGTGATCGAACCTCTCACGCCCTAGGGCGACGGGTATTTCGTCGAGCCGCGAAGCCCTGGTTCACCGGACTACCATCACTTTCAACCAATGGGGAGGGCGGATGATTTTCATATTTGGTTTTCGGACCCGGTCGGCCATTCTGGCCACACTCGGGTTGGCTTGTCGCAATGGCCATGTGGCTGCTCACCGCATCATAAAGACGACGCGGTGGTTCACCCTGTTCTTCATACCGGTGATCCCGTTCAGCCGGAAGTACCGGTCCGTATGCATCCAGTGCGGCCTCACGCTGGAGGTTCCGAAGGACACCGCCGCTGAGCTCATCGCCCGGACCGGGTCCGGAGGGCCGGCTGCGCCCGCTGACCCGGTGGCACCGCCCCTTCCGCAAGCGGCGTCGGCCCCGGATGCCACTCATCCGCCGGCCGGTTGGTATCCCGATCCGGCCGGCTCGAACGGACGTCGCTACTGGGACGGCCAAGCCTGGACGGAGTCGGTCGAGCAGCACTGATTTCGCGGTGGCCGATCAGGCCGCGGCCAATCAGCTCGGACGGCTCGTCGCGTGATTGAACGCGATGCCATACTCCTGCGGTGAGGCGTCGACACCGGGTGATATTCCATAGCGGTGTGGCTCTCGCAGTTGCTGCTCTGGTCGCCTTCGGGGTGGCCTTTGCCGTCGATGCCGCGCTGGTGAATCGCACGTACGACGCGTTGCGGTCGGACCATGTTGTCGTGCAGCCGTCAGACACCGAGTGCTACGACCAGCCGGTCGGTTTCAAGGATTCCAATCCGAATCCTCGTACGGCCCCCGGATTCCTGGCGCCGAACGTCTGTTACCTGTCGTTCAAGTACGGAAATCGTAGCTACAGCACCCTGGTTGCCATTGACGCGCCCAGGACCCTGTTCGTCGATCCTCGTGATCCTGGAATCGAAATGACCGCCGACCGGTTCCGGCGGGGGGCGGTCAATGTGGTCGGCGATGTCATCCTCAGCGCTGGGCTCCTGTCGTCGGCGGTCGCGCTTGCGGTCATGCACCAGGTGCACCTACGACGACGCCGGCACGCGGCCAGGCGCGCCCCCGGAACCAGGCGCCGAACTTCTCTTATCTGAGCCCTTTACCGGCCGAGGCGTCGTTGCACCCAGTACCTGACGTTGACCGAACGGGACGGTGCCGAGTTCCTCTGACCTCTGGTGCAACGGGTATCGACCTCCGCTCCGGTCTCCGGTGGACCGGTCGGTCCACGTAGTCCGGATGAACCCTGGCGGCCCCGGTGATCGGGTCGACCGCTGGTCGTGGTGGCCCGGGCGGGGCTGGCTAGAGCAAGCGCTCCCGGACCTCAGGTCATGGCTTCGATGGCGGCGCAGGCCGTCCGGCGGCGGTCCTCCCGCCCTTTCTCCGATCAGCGTTACAGTGAGCCGTCCAGTACAAGTGCCCGCCCGGATGGCGGAATAGGCAGACGCGACGGTCTCAAACACCGTTGACCGAGAGGTCGTGCGAGTTCGATTCTCGCTCCGGGCACACATCGCACCGCCCGTCCCGATCTTCGGAAGGTCCCCCGTGAACGACCCGGGCGAGGTCCCACCCTGACGGGCGTCGTTCGGCGACGTCCGTCAGGATGGGCGCGACGGGTGATCAGGCGTCGGTCTTGACGATGAGGACGGCGCAGTCGGCGCCATGGGCGACGGTGTTGGGCACCGAGCCGAGGATGCGCTGGGCGCCCTGCATGCCTTTGCTGCCGACGACGATCAGGTCGGCGCCGACCGAGCGGGCGGTGTCGAGTATGGCGTTCGGTGCCGACTCCGAGGTGGCGTATACGGAAGCATCGAGGCCTTCGGCCCATGTGGCCACGGCCTTCTCGGCCGTCAACCTGGCGACGTCGTGCTGCAGCGCCCGACCGACGCCCGACTCGGCCAACGCCGCGCCCGAGGCGGCGCCGATTCCAGAGGCTTCGCGGTAGGCGGTGACGACATGCAGCTGGGCGGCGAAGTCGCGGGCCAGGTTGGCGGCTGCCTCGACGGCCCGGTCAGCAGTGGGGGAACCGTCGGTTCCGACAACGATCGACTTGAACATGGTGGATCTCCTTTGGGTGGGTGTGTTGTGTGGTGGAACTGCGGTCAGTGGGGGCGGGTGGTCTCGTAGGCCCGCAGCCGGCGGGCCACGCTGGCGGCCACCTTGGTGGCGATGCCCGGGCTCAGGCCGAGCATGGTGTGGAACTCGTGGGCCGACAGGACGTAGAGGGTCATCGGGGTCTGGGCGACGACCGTCGCAGTGCGCGGCCCCCGGTCCAGAAGCGCCATCTCGCCTACGCATTCACCGGGCCCGACCACACCGACCGGTTCACCTCCGATGGTGACCAGCGCCGTGCCGTCGGCGATCACGAAGCACTCCCGGCCGGAGCCGCCCTCAGTGGCCAGCACGAAACCCTCGTCTACGGAGAGGGAGGTGCAGAGGCGGGCCATTTCCTTCAGCTCCCGCTGATTGCACACGGTGAACAGACCGACGTTGGCCAGCGCCTCCACCTTCTGGTCTGTGCCTGTCTTGGCCATCTGGAACCGTCCTTCTCGTCGAACAGTTCTCAGTGTGCGGCCCCCGCAACTTTGCTTCCACGCAGAAATGGGCGTGGCCAGTGCGTACTTTTACCGGTTCAACCGGTCAGGTGGCTCGTGCCCTCAACCCGTCCGGATCGACGACGGTGACGGTCCGGCGGCCGGTGGTCACCCAACCCTTCCTGCGAAACAGTTGCAGGGCCTTGCCCACGGCCTCCCGGGACGCGCCGGTGAGGCCGGCCAGCTCGTCCTGGGTGATCGGCAGGTCGATGCGCCGGCCTCCGTCGCCGGCATCCACGCCGTAGCGCTCGGTCAGATCGATCAGCTGCGACGCCACCCGACCGATCGAGTCCAGGGCGACGAACTCGACCCGCCGGCGATCGGAATCACGCAGACGGCCACTGAGCGATCGGAGGAAGGTCAAGGACGCTCCCGGTTGCGTGGCCAGATACTCGCGAAACGCCTGACCGCTGACCACCCGGACCTCGACCGGACCGACGGCGGTGGCGGTGGCCGACCGGGGGAACGAGTCGATGGCCGACAGCTCGCCCAGCAGTTCGCCGGGCCCGCAGATGGCCAGCACCACTTCCTTGCCGTCGGGGGTCAACGAAGAGACCTTCACCTGGCCGCTAGTGACCATGGCCACCCAGTCGGAGAGGTCGCCCTCGTGGAACAACCCGGCCCCGGTCCGGTAGCGCCTGGCCACCCCGCGACCGTGGAGCGCGGCCCGTTCCGCCGCTGACAATCCGGCGAACCAACTTCCCGGCGACGCCTCCATGCGCTCCTGAAGCTACGCGGCGCCGACCGGCGGCGGCGCATCCAGGTCGGCCGCCAGTTGGGGGAGGGCCCAGTGCAGATCGGCCTGCCAGTAGGGCCACCCGTGGTAGCCGCCGGCGTAGAAGTCGCTCTTGTACGGCACGCCGGCCAGGGTCAGGCTGCGGGCCATCGAGACGTTCATCTGGAAGATGCCGTTTTCGAGCACGTAGTCGGTGCCCTTGGACGGATCGTCGCCCTGGGACCCTCCGGGCGTGCCGGTTCCGGACGCCAGATACACGGCGGTGCCTTCGAGACGGCCGGCCAGCGAGGCTGGGTTGTGGGCGGCCCACACCGGCCCGTCGGTGGCCTGTGGGCCCCAGACACCGTTGGCCGGCGTGCCCAGATAGGGGCTGCCTTCGGCGAACACCTCGCCGCAGGCGGGCGCGCCGTAGAGCATGTCGTCGGCGCCGGAGAAGGCGGCTGCCGCCCGATAGGCCCGCGGGTGGCGGGCTGCGTACGAGAGGGCGCCGAAGCCACCCATCGAGTTACCGGCGATGGCCACATCGTGGGGTCGGGCCCGGAAGTGGGAGTCGATCCAAGTCGGGAGGATGGAGGTGTCGTAGGTCTCGTACTGGTATTGACCGTCCAGCCAATCCGAGTACCAGCCGGCATTCGTGCCGTGCCCACCGTCAGGCATGACGATGATCACGTCGTAGGCGCGGGAGTAGGCGGCCACGTCGGTGTTGGCCGTCCAGGTGCTGAACGTGTCGCCCACGCCGTGCAGGAGGTAGAGCACCGGGTACGACCGCCGGCGGGTTGCGGATGCGCAGTAGTCGGCCGGCAGCAGAACGTCGACGCGGTGATCGGCGACGTGTACATCGGCGGGCGTCGGGACGTCAACGGTGATTACGCCGGCCCGGCAGGTCGCCGGACGGTCCGAGGGGGATGAGGCGGCGTGAGCCGGGGCTTCAGCGAGACCGACGGCCAGCAGACAGCCCAGGGCCAACCTGGTCAGGCGTCTCGTCACCAGGGAGATGTTCGGCGTCCACGGGTGGCGCTCCTGCCGAATCGCCCGGACGCGCCTCTGTGTCGGAGTCGGACTTCGAGGTCCTGGTCGCTTCGTCTTCGGCCCGACCGGGGCGGTCGGACTCGGCCGCACTGGTCGCCTCGGGCTCGGCTCCGATCGACTGGTCGGACTCGACGACGCTGGTCGCCTCGTCCTCATCCTCGGCCACGATCGGCAACTCGATGTGGATCACCGTGCCACCCTCGGGCGGCACCGATGCATCGACCCGGCCGCCATGGCTCTCGATGACCTGGCGGACGATGGCCAGGCCCAAACCGGACCCGGGCATCGACCGGGCCGTGTCGGCCCGGTAGAAGCGGTCGAAGACGTACGGCAGGTCGGCCGCGGCGATGCCCGGGCCGTGGTCGTGCACGTCGAGGGTCCAGATGGCGCCCCGCTGCAACCAGACCTCGACGACCGAGCCGGTCGGGCTCCACTTCACCGCGTTGTCCAAGACGTTCAGGATGGCCCGCTCGAGCAACGGTGCCTGGGCCTTCACCGACCCAGGTGTCAGGTGGATGTCGAACTCCAGGCTGGGCGCCCTTCGACGGGCCCGCTCGATGGCGGCGGCCACAATGTGGTCGAGCCGCACCTCGATCGGATCCGCCTGGGTCTCTTCGTGGCGGGCCAGATCCACAAGGTCGCCGATGAGGGTGGTGAGTTCCTGCAGCTGGGCCTCCACGTCGGAGAACAGCTCGGCCCGCTCGCCGCTCGGCATGTCCGGCATCCGGATCAGGAGCTCGATGTTGGTCCGCAGGCTGGTCAGCGGGGTGCGCAGCTCGTGGCCGGCATCGGAGATCAGTTGCGCCTGCTGGGCCCGGGAGGCGGCCAGGGCGACGAGCATCGAGTTGAACGAGCCGGCCAAGCGTCCCAGCTCGTCGTTGCTGTCGACCTCGATGGTCGAACTCAGGTCCTGGGTTGCGGCAACGTACTCGGCGGCATCGGTCAATCTGGTCACCGGTTTCAGGGCCTCCCGCCCGAGGAGGTAGCCAAGCCCGATGGCGACTCCCAGGCCGCCCAGGCCGACCAGCCAGAGGATGAGGCCCATGGTCGACAGCGTGTGGTCGACCTCGGTCAGCGAGCGGCCGATCTGGATGGCGACAGGCTCGTCGGCGTAGGTGCCGGTCTGGGTGATGACGCGATAAGTCGAGTCGTTGTAGCGAACCGTGTCGAACCGGTAGACCGAGCTCGTGCTGGTGGCGACGGCCACCTGAGTCGGCGTCGGCGTGAGGTACGGACTCCCGAACTCCTCGTGCAGACTGTTGTCGAACGGAGTGCCGTTACTCAGGATCAGCTGCACGAAACCGCTCCCCGAGTGGGCCAGCTGGGCGCCTTCGGACTGCAGGTTGATCGGACCTGTAGGCAGCTCGGCCTTCAGGGAGTTGTCGAGCTGCGAATACAGCTGGTTGCGGACCACGAAGAACGAGACGACGGCTCCCAGGGCTACCGTCAGGCCGACTGCCAACGCGATGAAGGTTCCGAGGCGGGCCCGGAAACCGATACGCCGGTACTTCGACAGAATGGCCGAAGGCGCAGTCATGAAGTCGTGGGTTCGCGCAGGACGTAACCCACGCCCCGAACGGTGTGGATGAGCCGGGGCTCGCCGTCGGCCTCGGTCTTGCGCCGCAGGTACCCGATGTAGACCTCGAGCGAGTTGGAGTTGGCGCCGAAGTCGTAGCCCCACACCCGGTCGAATATCAGCTCGCGGGTCAACACCTGGCGGGCGTTGCGCAGGAGCAGTTCGAGGAGCAGGAACTCGGTGCGGGTCAGCTCCATCAGCCGGTGGCCGCGGCGGACCTCCCGGGTGCCCGGATCGAGCGACAGGTCGGAGAAGCGCAGCATCTCGTCGTCGGAGGGGGCACTCCGGCGCAGCATGGCCCGGATACGGGCCAGCAGCTCCTCCAGGGCGAACGGCTTCACCAGGTAGTCGTCGGCGCCGGCGTCGAGGCCGGCCACCCGGTCGTTGACGGCCGCCTTGGCGGTGAGCATGAGCACCGGGGTGGCGTCGCCGGCGGCCCGCAGGCGGCGGCAGACCTCGAGGCCGTCGAGGCGGGGCATGTTGACGTCGAGCACGATGGCATCGGCCGGCCGCTCCGCGTGGGCGGCCAGGGCGGCCGGGCCGTCCTCGACCATCTCCGTCTTGTACCCCTCGAAACGCAGGGCCCGATCGAGGGCTTGGCGCACCGCCGGCTCGTCGTCTACCACCAGCACTCTCACCCCACCATTTTGACCCAGCTAGATGAGAACACACTGAAAGGCTCATATAGGCTTGCCCAACCATGTCCCGGGTCCTGATCGAGCGAAAACTGTTCGACGTGGCACAGCGGCTCAAGCGGGCGCGGGAGCAGTTGTCCGTGATCGACGAGCAGTTGGCGGTGATGGCGGAGGCGGCCGACGAAGCTCGCATTCGCTCCCTGGTATCGGAGACCCCGCTGGCCCACCGGGAATACTCCGAGGCCCAGCGCCATGCCGACGCCATGGAGCGCAGCCGACGTACGGTTGCGGCCGAGGTGGCCGAGTTGCAGGCGGCGCAGGACGAGCTGCTGGACCGCCTCATCGGCGATGACGCCGCCGGTTCCTGAGACCCCCAACCCCCGACAGTTCAAGGAGTCAGTGTGGCAGTACGTGTCGTGATCGCCGAAGACGAGGCGATCGTGCGCCTCGATCTCAAGGAGATTCTGGAGGAGCAGGGGTACGAGGTCGTCGGTGAGACGGGCCGGGGCGACGAAGCCGTCGAGCTGGTCCGCCAGCTGCGGCCCGACCTGGCCATCCTGGATATCAAGATGCCGGGCGTCGACGGTCTGACCGCGGCCCGCTCGATCAGCGCCGAGAAGCTGTGCGCCGTCCTGATCCTCACCGCGTTCAGCCAGCGTGACCTGATCGAGCAGGCCCGCAATGCGGGCGCCCTGGCCTACCTGGTCAAGCCGTTCCAGACCAGCGAGCTGCTGCCGGCCATCGAGATGGCCATCGGCCGCTTCGAGGAGATGAAGGCGCTCGACGAGCAGGTGAAGTCGCTCGAGGAGGGCCTCGAGGCCCGCAAGAAGGTGGACCGGGCCAAGGGCATCCTGATGGACGAACTGGGCTGCAAGGAGCGGGATGCGTTCTCGTGGATCCAGAAAACGGCCATGCACGAGCGGGTGAAGATGATGGAGATCGCCGACCGTGTCATCAAGGACGGTTTGCGGCCGCCCGCCGATTTCAACAAAGACTGAACGGCGACAGTTAGGGACAAAGGGGAGACCTTCTTGAGCTGGAACCTGGCCGACATTTGGGAAGTGGTGGCGGAGGCGGCTCCTGACCGCCTGGCGCAGGCGTGCGGTGACCGCAGTTACACCTGGGCTCAGTTCGACCAGCGGTCCGGCGCCCTGGCCGCCGATCTACTGGCACGTGGCTTGACACATCAGGGCAAGGCGGCGGCCTACCTGTACAACGGGCCGGAGTACCTGGAGAGCTACTTCGCCGCGTTCAAGGTGGCCGGCGTGCCGGTCAACGTGAACTTCCGCTACGGCCCGACCGAGTTGATCTACCTGCTCGACAACGCCGATGCCGAGGCGGTCGTGTTCCACGCCCGGTTCACGCCGACGCTCGAACAGATTCGGGAGAAGCTGGACCGCGTCCTGGTCTGGTACGTGGTCGACGACGATTCCGGGGAGGCGGCCCCGGACTGGGCCGTGCCCTACGAGTCGGTCATGTCCGCCGCCGGGGCCGGCGGGACGCGCCCCCGGAGCGGCGACGACCTCCTGCTGCTCTACACGGGCGGCACCACCGGCATGCCCAAGGGGGTCATGTGGCGCCAGGACGATCTGGTCAACGTGCTGGGCGGTGGCGGCAACCCGCTGGTCGGACTCGGACCGGCCGCCGGCCTCGACGAGATCCGCACGCGGGTGGCGTCGGGTGAGGGGGCGCGGGTGGCGATGCCGGCCTGTCCTTTGATGCATGGAACCGGGCAGTTCAGCGCGTTCATCGCCATGATCCTGGGCGGGACCATCGTCACGCTGCCCGATGCCAGGTTCGACCCGGCCGTCCTCTGGGACGCGGTCGAGCGCAACGGGGTCAACTCGATCTCGATCGTCGGCGACGCCTTCGCCCGCCCGCTGCTCGATGCGCTCGAGGCCGAACCCGAGCGGTGGAACCTGGCCAGCGTCAACATCATCAACTCCTCCGGCGTCATGTGGAGCGAGGAGGTCAAGCAGGGCCTGCTCCGCCACATCCCGGGCGCCTTCCTCTTCGACAGCCTCGGTTCGTCCGAAGCGGTCGGGATGGGCGCCTCGATCACCGGGGGCGGGGCGTCGGCCCACACCGCCGCGTTCTCCCTCGGCCCCGGCGTCCGGGTGATCACTGACGACGACAAGGACGTCGAAGCCGGTTCCGGCGACGTGGGCGTGATCGCCCTGCCCGGTTTCATCCCGGTGGGCTACTACAAGGACGAGGAGAAGACGGCCCGCACGTTCCGCACCATCGGCGGCCAGCGCTACACCATCCCCGGTGACTGCGCCACCGTCGACGCCGACGGCTCGATCCATCTCCTGGGCCGGGGTTCGGCCGTCATCAACACCGGCGGCGAGAAGGTGTACCCCGAGGAGGTGGAAGAGGTGATCAAGCGGATGGACGGTGTGGTCGACGCCGTCTGCGTCGGCCTGCCGAACGAACGTTTCGGCGAGTCGGTGTGCGCCCTCGTCCAGATCGCCCGGAGGCGGCCGTCACCGAGGATGTGGTGGCCGAGACGGTGCGGGCCGAACTGGCCGCCTACAAGGTGCCCCGCACCGTGTTCTTCATCGACACGATCGGGCGCAGCCCGGCCGGCAAGGTCGACTACCCGGGCCTGCGCAAGCGGGCGGTGGAACTGGCTGCCTCTTAGCTCCGGTCAGCGGTGGTTGCGGCGGGGGTCCAGCAGGGGCCATTCGGGCCGGGGCTTGTCCCCGCTCCGGCGCCGCCAGGCCACCCCGGACAGGGCCTCCAGGACCACCCGGTTGCCCAGGTAGGCCGTGACCTCGGCGTGGTCGAACGGCGGTGATACCTCGACCACGTCCATGCCGGCGAGAGGGACGGTCATGGCGATGCGGCGGACGGCGTCGAGCAGTTGGCGGGTGGTGAGGCCGCCTGGCTCGGGTGTGCCGGTGCCGGGGGCGGCACCCGGGTCGACCACGTCCACGTCGACCGACAGGAATACGGCGTCGCAGTCGTCCAGGGCGATGGTCATGGCCTCATCCAGGCAGTCGTCCAGGCCGCGGTGCCCGACCTCGGCCATCTCGAAGCTGCGCATGCCCTGCTCGGCCATCCAGGCCAGGGTCGGTGGCTCCGGCCAGTAGCCCCTGAGGCCGACCTGCAGGAACCGGTCGCCTCTGGTCGCCCCCGAGTCGATCAGCCGGCGCATCGGCGTCCCGTGCCCATACAGCGAGCCGAACTGGAGGTCGGCGGTGTCGGCATGGGCGTCGAAGTGGATGACCGATACCCGGCCCCAGCCCACTTTGCGGGCCACCGCCGTCACATCCGGCCAGGCGATCGAGTGGTCGCCCCCCAGCACGACCGGCATGGCGCCGTGCACCTGGGCGGCGGCGAGCGCGGCTTCGAGCCGGCGGAGCGAACCCTCGATGTCGCCGGGCGGCATCTCGACGTCGCCCACGTCCACGATCTTCAGGTCGACCAGCGGGTCGACGCCCAGGGCCAGGTGGGGACGGCTGCCGTCGTGAGGCAGGTAGTCGGCCATCCGGATGGCCTGCGGGCCGAAACGGGCCCCCGGCCGGTGCGATGTTCCCCCGTCGAAGGGGGCCCCCACGACGACCACATCGGCCCCTTCGAGCGAAGCCGGATCGGCCAGGGTGGCGGAGGGGACGCCCAGGTAGGTAATGGCCGGGCCGAACAACGGTCAGGCCGCGGTGACGAACAGCTGCTGGGCCAGTGTCGGCCCGAGGGCGATGGAACCGCCTCCGACCGACAGGATCATCGTGCCGTCGGGGGCCAGCGAGGTGACGGTGGCGACCGTCCCGGGTACGAAGCCGTGGGCTGACAGGTACGACAGCGACTTCTGGTCCAGCTCGACCAGTTCGGTGACCCGTTCCAGGCGCACCTGGTCGCCCAGGCCGCGGTCGGCCAGCACGGCCATGTCGGTGCGCTCGCCGCCGGCGCCGGGGATCGGGTTGCCGTGCGGGCAGGTCGTGGGGTGCCCCAACCGCTCGACGAGCAGGGCCTCCACCTCGTCGGAGATCACGTGCTCCCACCGCCCGGCCTCGACGTGGGCCTTGTCCCATGGCAGGCCGATGATGTCGGTGAGCAGGCGCTCGGCCAGCCGGTGCTTGCGGACCACGCTCTCGGCCACCGACCGGCCCTGGTCGGTGAGCAGCAGCGACCGGCCCCGGACGGCGACGTACCCGTCGTCGCGCAGCCGCCGGATCATCTCCGACACCGCTGGCGCCGAATGGCCCAATCGCTCGGCCAGCCGGGCCTGGATGACCACGATGCCCTCTTCGCCGAGTTCGTGGATGGCTTCCAGGTATTCCTCTACGGGCGGGTGGAAACCCTCGGGCATGGCCCGAATCGTACCTGTCCTCACGGACCTACCCCGGGCCTATGGTGGTCCCGATGGCCAAGTTGATGCTGATCGACGGCAACTCGCTCCTGTACCGGGCGTTCTTTGCCCTGCCCACCGACATGGCCACTGCGTCGGGCCAGGTGACCAACGCCGTGTTCGGGTTCACCCGGATGCTGGTCGTGCTGCTGCGGGAACACCGGCCCGATCAGTTGGTAGCCACCTTCGACCGGCCCGAGCCGACGTTCCGCCACGAGCAGCTGAGCGACTACAAGGCGGGCCGGGCCGAGACCCCCGACATCCTCCGCCAGCAGATGGGCCTGGCCCGCCAGTTGATCGATGCGTTGAACATCCCGCTCATCGACTGGCCCGGTTTCGAAGCCGACGACGTGCTGGCCACCCTGGCCACCCAGGCGGCCGAACGGGGCGACGAGGTGATCGTCGTGAGCGGTGACCGCGACACCTTCCAGCTGGTGCAGGATCCGCTGGTCAAGGTGCTGTACCCGACCCGGGGCGTCACCGAGTCGACCCTCTACGACGAGGCTGGCATCGTCGGGAAGACCGGGGTGCGGCCCGAGTTGTACCCCCAGTACGCGGCCATCCGCGGCGACAAGTCCGACAACCTGCCGAACGTTCCCGGGGTGGGGGAGAAGACGGCGGCCAAGCTGATCAACACCTACGGCGGCATCGACGGCATCTTCGAGCACCTGGACGAGCAGACGCCGAAGCTGCGCCAGAGCCTGGCCGACGGCGAGGCCCAGGTGCGGTCCAACGCCTCCGTCACGCCCCTCGTGCGCGACGTGCCGGTCTCGTTCGACCCGGCCGATGCGGTGGTCGGCGGCTGGGACCTGGCCGAGCTGCGCCGCTTGTTCGACTTCCTCGAGTTCCGGGCGTTGTGGGACGACTTCCTCGACGCCACCGGCTCGGGCCAAGGAGCGGATCCCTCGGCGGGGCGTCCCTCATCTGCTCTCGAGCTCTCGCTGGATCGGTTCCCGTCGGCCGGCGCCGTCGTCGACCAGATCAACAAATGGCAGTCGGTCGGCACCGACTTGGCCATGGCCGGCGCCTGGGCCGGCCGGGAGGGCCGTTCGGAGCTCCTGGGCCTGGCCTTCGCCGCCCTGCCGGCCGAGTCGCCGGCGTCCGTCACCTGGCTGGACGGATCGTTCATCGCCGACGCTGCCGTTGTGGACGCCCTCGACGGGCTGCTCGGGCCGGACGGTGTCCGGGTGTCGGCCCACGACGCCAAGGCACTGATGCGGGGGTTGATGGCTCGGGGCATCACCTTTACCAACCTGGAGCTGGATCCGGCGATCGCCGCCTACCTGGTGGACCCGGCCGGTGACCAGTACCTGCTCGAGGAGCTGGCCGCCCGCTACGCCAACGTCGAGCTGGCTCCGGCCGGCAGCGGCCAGGCCAGCGGCCAGTTGGACCTGATGGCATCACCATCGGACCCGGCCGACGAGGCGGCCCGCCGGGCGGCGGCGGTGGCCCGGCTGGTCGAGCCTCTGTCCGCGGCCCTGTCGGCCCGGGGCATGTCCAACCTGTACGACGAGGTCGAACGACCGTTGGTCCGGGTGCTGGCCGAGATGGAGGACGCCGGCGTCCGCGTCGATGTGGCCGCCCTCAAGCTGCTGGCCGGCGAGCTGGCGTCGGAGGCCAAGCGGCTGGAGCGGGAGATCCAGGACCTGGCCGGTGTCGACTTCGTGGTCAACTCGACTCCGCAGCTGCGTGAAATCCTCTTCACCAAGCTGGGCCTGACCCCGCAGAAGAAGACGAAGACCGGGTACTCGACCGATGCCCAGACACTGGAGAAGCTGCGCGGCGAGCACCCGATCGTAGATGCCCTGCTGCGCTACCGGGAGGTCGAGAAGCTGCGGTCCACCTACGGCGAGTCGCTGCTCGCCGAGGTCGGACCCGACGACCGGATCCGGGCCACGTTCAACCAGACGGTCGCCCGCACCGGTCGGCTCAGCTCCGACCAGCCCAACCTGCACAACATCCCGATCCGCTCCGAGGAGGGCCGCCGCTTCCGGCGCTGCTTCATCCCGGCCGCCGGGTGCCGGTTCCTGGTTGCCGACTACAACCAGATCGAGTTGCGGGTCATCGCCCACCTGGCCGAGGAGCCGGCGCTGATCGAGTCGTTCCGGTCCGGCACCGACATCCACAACGTCACCGCGTCGCGGGTCTACGGGGTCGAATCGGGTGACGTCACCATCGCCATGCGGTCGAAGGCCAAGATGGTCTCCTACGGGCTGGCCTACGGCATGGAGTCATACGGCCTGGCCCAGCGCCTGGCCATCCCGGTGGAGGAGGCGGCCGAGATCCTGCGGGCCTACTGGGACGCCTTCCCGGCCGTGCGCACCTACATGGACCGGGTGGTGGCCGAGGCCCGCGACCGCGGTTACACCGAGACGCTGATGGGCCGCCGCCGGCTCATTCCCGAGCTGCAGTCGGGCCGGTACCAGACCCGGGCGGCGGCCGAGCGCCAGGCCATGAACGCCGGTATCCAGGGCCTGGCCGCCGACATCTTCAAGGTGGCGCTGGTGCGGCTGGACGCCCGCCTGGTCGGGCTGGACAGCCGGCTGGTCCTGCAGGTCCACGACGAGGTGATCGTCGAGGTGCCGCCCGGCGAGGAGGACGAGGCCGCCCACGCCGTGCGCGATGCGCTGATCGGGGCGGTGGACCTGCGGGTCCCGTTGACCATCAACGAGTCGTGGGGCGAGAACTGGGCGGCGGCCAAGGGATAACTTCCCGTTTGTGAAGATTCCCACGGTTAGCGACCTGGTCAGGCTGGGCACCGAGCAGATCGAGGCGCTCACCCAGCTGCCGGACTCGATCGTCCTGCTCAACCGGTCGCTGACCAGCTTCGCGGCCACCGTCTCCCGCCTCGACACACTGGTGCAGCGGCTGGACCGGCTGACCGAACCGTTGGAGGAGCCGCTGTCCGCGCTGGCCCCCCGGCTGAACGCCCTGGTGCCCCTCCTCGATGAGGAGGTGCTGGCCAGCCTGCCGGCGGTACTCGACGCCGTCAACCGCAATGCCGTTCCCGCCCTCGAGGTCATCGGCCAGACGCAGGCCCAGGTCGCATCGATCGCCTCGTCGGTCGACCGGCTGATGCACGTGATGGACGACACCTTCGCCCGGCTCGCCGACCTGCCCGGCGCCGGCCTGGTCAGCCGGCTGCGAGGGGGCCCCGACCGGCCTGGCCGGGGCGGATTGTCCCGGGCGGACGCCGGCGGGCCGGCGGCCGGGCCGGCCGTGGTGGTCGGGTTCGGGCCCGAGCGGGAAACGCCCGAACAATCGGCGCCGGTCAACCCGCCCAAGACGACTGAACGGCGTAAAGTGAGCGGGACTGACAAACGCCCAGGGGGAAGTGCATGACCACCACCGAGGTGCCGGCCGGCGTCGCCGACGATGCCGTACAAGTCATACGAGATCAGGCCGACCGGCTCTTCACGTGGCGCTACGACCGGGAGCGGGCCCAGCTGGTCACCCTCTACAACAAGGGCACTGCGTCGCAGTGGAACAGCGTCACCGACCTGGACTGGTCGACCGATGTCGACCCCGACCGGGTGACCGACGACGAGGCGCCCATCGTCGCCCTGGCCCGCGAGGCGGCCCAGCTGCCCGGCTCGCCCATCGCCTCGTGGGGCGACAAGGAGTTCGCTGCGCTGCGCCTGGAGACGTTCAAGGCCCAGCTCAGCCAGTTCATGCACGGCGAGCAGGGCGCCATGATGACCGCAGCCAAGCTGGTGGAGACGGTGCCGTGGATCGACGCCAAGTACTACGCCGCCACCCAGACGATGGACGAGGCCCGCCACACCGAGGTGTTCGCCCGTTACCTGCACGACAAGGTCGGCGAGGCCTACCCGATGTCGCCCTATCTCCAGGGCCAGATCTTCGGGTTGTTGGAGGACAGCCGCTGGGATATCGCCTACCTGGGCATGCAGATCATCATCGAGAGCCTGGCTCTGGCCGCCTTCGGCGACCTGCTGCGGCGCACGTCTGAGCCGTTGCTGCAGAAGTTGCTCCGCTACGTGATGTCCGACGAGGCCCGCCACGTCGCCTTCGGGATCGTCAGCCTCAATGAGCTGTACCGCAGCCTGTCGGCGGCCGAGCTGAAGGAACGCCAGGAGTTCCTGGTCGAGAACACGATGCGCAACCGGCTGCGTTCGACCACCCCGGAGGTCTGGGAGCGTCTGGGCGTGTCGGCCGAGGCCGTGGTGCCATTCCTCCTGGAGGCGGCCAACAAGCTGGGGCGCAGCCAGTTCATGGCCTTCCAGAAGGCGTTCTTCTCCAAGCTGGTCCCGAACGTCCGCAAGCTGGGCCTGCTCGACGCCAACGACGGGTGGCTCCGTGACCAGTGGGCCGAGGCCGGGTTGCTCCAGTACGAGCACGCCGATGACACGGCGTCGGACTTCGAGGCCTACGACGCGGTGGCGGCCGACCGGGCGGCGGCCACCTCCTGAAGGACCCCTGTCACAAACCGGCGTCCCGGCCCGTCTGTACGGCATGAACGCTGAATGGGATGTCATCGTCGTCGGCGCCGGACTGGCCGGACTGACCGCCGGCGCCACCGCCACCAAGGCCGGAGCCCGCACCCTCGTGCTCGACGCCCACCTGCCCGGCGGCCGGGCCCAGGTGACCGAGCGGGACGGCTTCGTCTTCAACATGGGCGGCCACGCCCTCTACCGCGCCGGTGCCGGCGTCGGCGTCCTACGCGGTCTGGGCATCGAGCCGCAGGGCTCGCCACCGCCCCTCAACAAATACCGAGGCCTGGTCGGCGACACGCTGCACCTGCTGCCCACAGGTGCCCCTTCGCTGCTGCGCACATCGGCCCTCGGCCGGAAGGACAAGGCGGTGTTCGCCTCCCTGCTGGCCCGGCTGCCGCTGATGAAGCCGGCCCGCTTCGCCGGCCAGTCGGTCAACCAGTGGATTGGCGAGTCGGGGCTCGGCACCGCCGCGGCCGCCGTTCTCCAGGCCCTGGTCCGCATCGGGACCTACGCCGACGACCTCGACACGCTCGGCGCCGATGCGGCCGTGGCCCAGTTGGGCAAGGCCACCAAGGGCGTGCTCTACCTGGACGGCGGGTGGGCCCAGCTCTACGACGGTCTGGCCGCCCAGTGCCAGGTCCGCACCGGGGTCAAGGTGACCGGCGTCGAGCCGGCCGGAGGAGGCATCGAGGTGGCGACGGCCGACGGTGCGCTCGCCGCCCGCTCGGTGGTGATCGCCGCCGGCCGCCCGGCCGCCGTGCTGGGAATGTTGCCGGCTGATCCGGGCTGGGGCGACCTGGGCCCGGAGGTGACCGCCGCCTGCATCGATGCCGGCGTGCGCCGGATTCCCGACCCCGGATACGTCCTGGGCGTGGACGTGCCGCTGTACGCCACCGTCCAGGGGCCGCCGGCCCGCCAGGCCCCGGCCGGCCAGGCCGTCGTGGCCGCCATCCGCTACGGCGCCACCGAGGCCAGAGCCGACCGGGCCGCCCTCGAGGCCCACCTGGCCCGGGCCGGTGTGGGCGACGACGACATCGTGACCAGCCGCTTCCTGGCCCGGATGGTGGTGGCCGGCGCCGCTCCCATCGCCGCTCGGGGCGGCCTGGCCGGCCGACCGGGGACCGACGCCACCGGGGTGCCCGGCGTGTTCATCGCCGGCGACTGGGTCGGCCCCGAGGGGCTGATCGCCGACGCCGCGTTGGCCAGCGGCCGGGCTGCCGCCCGGCGCGCCGTCGGCCAGCCGGCAGAGGCGGCCGCGTGACCGGCCGACGGTTGCGTGGTGTAGTTGGCGGCGTGAGCGCCGGTCGCCTCGAGAATGCGGCGGCTGCGTGATGGCTCGTCCGGCGCCCACGCGAGCCGGATCGGTGGCGTGAGCGCTGACCCGTTCGAAGCGGCCCGGCCCCGGATCCGGGGCCTGGCCTACCGCATGCTCGGGACGTTCAGCGAGGCCGACGACGTGGCCCAGGAAGCCTGGCTGCGCTGGCAGGCCGCCGGCGGCTCTCACATCCACCATCCCGAGGCCTGGCTGGTCACCGTGGCGACCCGCATCTGCCTCGACCGCCTCCGCTCGGCGCCCCGCACCCGGGAGACCTATCCGGGCCCCTGGCTACCGGAGCCGATAGTGGCCGACCCCGGACCTGAGGACGCCGCCGAACTGGCCGACTCGCTGACATTGGGCTTTCTGGTCCTGCTCGACCAACTGGCCCCGGTCGAGCGGGCGGTCTTCGTCCTGGCCGACGTCTTCGACGTCCCCTTCGCCGAGATCGCCGCCACCGTCGGCCGGTCGGAGGCCACCTGCCGGCAGATCGCCAGCCGGGCCCGGCGGCGCTTGCGTCCGGGCAAGGCCCCCGACCGGCCCGGCGCGCCCGAGCGGGAACTGCTCGACGGGCTGCTCCTGGCCGTGGCCTCCGGCGACGTGACCGGCGTGATCTCCCGGCTGGCCCCCGACGTGGTTTGTCTCACCGACGGTGGACCCAACCGCCGGGCCGCCCGCCGGCCGGTCGTCGGTGCCCACCGGGTCGCCCGCCTGCTCATCAACCTGGCCGCCCGCTACTCCGGCCAGCTCGGCATTCAGCCGGCCACCGTCGGCGGCGAGACCGGGGTGGTCATCACCCTGAACGACGAGATCGACCAGGTGATGGCCATCGAGGTGTCGGACAAAACCATCTCGACCATTCACTTCCAGCGCAACCCGGAGAAGCTCACATCCTTCGGCCACCCCGTGGTGCTCGAGTAGGGCAGCTACGGCCAACGCGCCGTTTCGGTACACGCTCGGAAACGGCGTGTACCGAGCGGGTACGAAAACGTGCTCATCCGGTACACGCCGGACCCCGCGCTGGCGACGTGTACCGGGAACGACCGCTGGCGTACCGATCCGGTACACGACAGTGGCCGATCGGTCGACGATGTACCGGATCGGCACGCGCCCGCCGGCCGCCCCGATGAACGTCGGTCGTCCCGCCGGCGAACACGGGCCCTTCATTAGGACCCACTCAGCTGGGAGCCGACAGGCGCCGGAGCTGCTCGTCGCGGATGTCGGGGCTCTGCCCGAACACCAGGAGGAACGTGGCCTCCCGCATGAGCCGGGCGGCGGTGGTGCCCGCCTCAGCCGACCGGCCACCGCCGGCCGCGAACACGGCCGTGGCCGCCCGCACGGCCAGAAGCGAGGCGTCGGCTCGCGCCCCCACCACGGTGTCCGGCGTCGACCGGTCCAAGGCGGTGCGGGCGGCCGATACCTCGTCGGCGAGCGCTGCGGAGGAGAGCAGGCGGGCGGCCCGGTCGGCCACCCCGATGGCCAGGTAGCCGTTGGTGGCCCGGCCGGCCAGGTCCCGCCGGCACCAGTCGTCGTAACGCTCCACGGCCACGACCCGGTCGGCCGGGACGTCGAGCGACGACCAACGCAGCTCGACCGTCGCCGAGGCCTGCATGGCGGCCAGCGCCACCGCCGTGGCCGCCATTCGGGTGGACTCGACAGCGTCCAGCAGCAACCACACCATGTCGTCGCCGTGGCGGGCGCCGGCCAGGACCATGTCGATCAGTCCCCAGCCAGTGACCCACGGCGCCGAACCGGAAAGCTTCCATCCGCCGTCCGACGGCTCGACCACCGCCGCCGGCGGCCCCGGGCGGCGCAGCGCGGCGTAGGCGATACCGGCCCGGACCCGGCCCCGGCGCATCGGCTCCAGGTAACGGTCGGCCAGTTCGCCGCCGGCCGCGGCGACGGCCCGGACGGGGGAGTGGTGCTGGATCCAGACGAAGGCGGTGACCAGGCTGGCGCCCCCCAGCGCTTCGATGATCCGGGCTCCCTCTTCGCCGCCCGGCAGGTCGTACAGGCCGGCGGCGGCCAGTGCATCCAGATAGCGGTCGGGCACGACCGGCGACGCATCGATGAGATCGGCGTCCGGCCACAGAATGTCCTCCGCCACCGTCCGGGCCGTCTCGACGCTCATCCGGGCCACTGGACTTCCTCCGCCACGGTCCGGGCCGCCTCGACGCTCATCCGGGCCACAGGACTTCCTCCGCCATAATCCGGGCCGTCTCGATGTTCATCCGGGCCATACTGCCGCCGTGGACATCAACGGTCGGGAGTTCGAGGCGCTCGCCGCCCATGCCCGCCTCGCGTACCTGCGCTACAGCTTCACCAAAGGCACCGAGCAGGAGGTCGATTTCCTGATCGAGGCCATGGGCCTCCGCCCGGGGCATCGCCTGCTCGATGTCGGCTGCGGCCCCGGCCGCCACAGCCACGCCATGCGGGCTCGCGGCATCGAGGTGGTCGGGTTCGATCTGGCCCACCATTTCCTGGTCGCCGCCGGGCCGGGCGTGTGGGTCCGCGGCGATGCGCGGGAGCTCCCCTTCGCCCGGCACGCCTTCGACGCCGCCATAACCCTGTGCCAGGGGGGCTTCGGGCTGCTCGGCGGCGCCGACGACGCCGGGGTGATCGCCGGTATGGCCGCTGTGGTGCGACCGGGCGGTCGGATCGCCGCCAGCGCCTTTTCCAGCTACTTCGCCGTGCGCTACCTGGAGGACAGCGACGACTTCGATGCCGACCGGGGCGTCAACCACGAGCTGGCCGAGGTGAAGGACGAATCCGGCCGGGGCCAGATGTTCGATCTGTGGACGACCTGCTTCACCCCCCGGGAGCTCCGGTTCATCGCCAGGGCCGCCGGCGTGGCCGTCGAAGGGCTGTGGGCGGTGACCCCAGGTGACTACGGGAGGCGCCCTCCGGACCTCGATCACCCGGAGTTTCTCCTGCTGGGGGCGGTGTAGACTGAATCGCCCACGAGACAGGGAAGTTCCCTGCGCGTGGTTTTCGTTTTGTCCGGAAAGAAGGCTACGACTACATGTCCGACGACACCCTGACCGCCCCCGTGTCCACCTCTGAGATGGGCACCTTCGACGAAAGTGGCGAGTACACCCCCCGCCAGATCGTCGCCGACGACCTCGACGGCACCTCCCTGGAGGACGCTATCGCCGGCACCATCGTCGAGTTCGAGGACGGGGACATCGTCAGCGGCACGGTCGTCAAGGTCGACAAGGACGAGGTTCTCCTCGACATCGGCTTCAAGTCAGAGGGCGTGATCCCGGCCCGTGAGCTCTCCATTCGCCACGATGTCGACCCCGGCGAGGTTGTCACCCTGGGCGAGAAGATCGAGGCCCTGGTTCTCCAGAAGGAGGACAAGGAAGGCCGCCTGATCCTCTCCAAGAAGCGGGCCCAGTACGAGCGGGCCTGGGGCACGATCGAGTCCATCAAGGAGCGCGACGGCGTCGTGTCCGGCCCGGTCATCGAGGTCGTCAAGGGCGGTCTCATCCTCGACATCGGCCTGCGCGGCTTCCTGCCCGCATCGCTGGTCGAGCTGCGCCGGGTCCGCGACCTGGCCCCGTACATCGGCCGCAGCCTGGACGCCAAGATCATCGAGCTGGACAAGAACCGCAACAACGTGGTCCTGTCCCGCCGGGCCTGGCTGGAAGAGACGCAGCGTGAGCAGCGCGACGAGTTCCTGACCAACCTGAAGCCGGGCGAGGTCCGGCGCGGTGTGGTCTCGAGCGTGGTCAACTTCGGCGCCTTCGTCGACCTGGGCGGCATGGACGGACTCATCCACGTGTCCGAGTTGTCGTGGAAGCACATCGACCACCCGTCGGCCGTCGTCACCGTCGGCGACGAGGTCGAGGTGCGGGTCCTCGATGTCGATCTCGACCGGGAGCGCATCAGCCTGTCGCTCAAGGCCACCCAGTCCGATCCCTGGCAGGAGTTCGCCAACGCCCACCGGGTCGGCGAGCTGGTCTACGGCCGGGTCACCAAGCTGGTCCCCTTCGGTGCGTTCGTCCAGGTGGGCGACGGCATCGAGGGTCTGGTCCACATCTCGGAGATGGCCAACCACCACGTCGACCTGCCCGAGCAGGTCGTCAGCCCGAGCGAGGAGCTGTGGGTCAAGATCATCGAGATCGACCTGCAGCGCCGGCGCATCAGCTTGTCGATCAAGCAGGCGGCGGAGGGTGGCGAGGTGGCGGCCGAGTACCGCGAGGCCTTCGGTGAGCACGCCTACGACGAGCACGGTAACTACATCGGCGCCGCCGGCTTCACCGATTTCGAGCCGGAATCCGAGGCCCAGGCGGCCTGGGCCGACCTGTACGCCGACGCCGCCGGCCACGAGGGCGAGGATCACGAGGCCGAGGGTCACGAGGCGGGCGAGGCCCCGGCCGAGTCCGCCGCTCCGGCCGAGTCCGAGGCCGCGGCCGAGTCCGAGTAACTGCGCTCCCACGAGGGCCGGGCGTTCAGTCCGGCCCTCAACTTTGTTAGATGCCGCGTTCTTTGTAGTTTTGTTAAAGGAAACAGCGGCTTTTAATACAAAGTTGTAACTTTTTAACAAAGTTCAAACTGCCTCCCGCCGGATCGCCGCTGACCCGGACTGGGACCCGCCTGCCGCCCGGGCGGATCGCCGCCGTCCGCCGACCAGACGCCGCCTCCCGCCGACCAGACGCCGCCGTCCGCCGACCAGACGCCGCCTCCCGCCGGCCGGATCGCCGCCGCCTTGGGACCGGAGCGTTACCGTCCGGCCAGGCGGTCGGCCAAACCGGCCCAGCGTGACGACCGGGTCCGGTCCGGGTGGGCCGCTTCGGAGCGATCGGCCGCCCGGTACAGGCCGTAGACGGCCCGCACCCCGAGCCACCGGAGCGGCTCAGGCTCCCAGTTCCCCCACTCGTGGCCGACCCAGGGCAGCCCGGTCAGCGGGCTGGACCGGCCCAGGATCAGATCGGCGAGGGTGCGGCCGGCCAGGTAGCTGGTGGTGACCCCGTCGCCGACATAGCCCCCGGCCCACGCCATCCCCCCGGTATCCGACCCGGCCGACGCGACGCCGACCGCCGGGCACCAGTCCCGGGCCACGCCCAGGACCCCGCTCCAAGCAGCGTCGATCTTCCACACCGACGCTGGCACCGTCGGGAACATCTCCTGCAACGTTCCCATCAACGCCTCGGCCACCGAGGCCGGTGGCCCGGCGATGAACGCCGGGTCGGCCGCTCGGGAGCCGTAGCGGTAGGGCACGCCCCGCCCGCCGATGGCGATGCGCCCGTCGGCCGTGCGCTGCAGATAAACGTAGGCATGGGCGGCGTCGGACACCGTCTCGTACCGTGACCAGCCCAGCATCTCCCAGACCCAGTCGGGGAGGGGGGCGGTGACGATCATGGAGCTGTTCATCGGCAGTAGCCGGCGCCGGCGGCCGGGGAGGGAGGCGGTGTAGCCCTCGGTGGCCAGAACCACCCACGGTGCCGACACCCGGCCGGCCGCAGTGGTCACCAGGCCCGCCCCCACCGCCCGGACCGGCGAGTGCTCGTAGATGCGGACGCCCCGCTTCTCGACCACATGGGCCAGCCCGTAGGCCAGCTTGGCCGGCTGGATCCGGGCGCAGTGGGGGTTCCACACGCCCCCGACCGCGCCGGCGACGGCCAACCGGGCGGTGACGAAATCCCGGTCGACGATCCCACTCGGGCACCCCCAGCGGCGGTCCTCCTCGGCGCTGCGCCGGAGGCGCTCCATCTGGGCCGCGTTGCGGGCCACGGCAAGGGTCCCACCACGGACGTAGTCACAATCGATGCCCTCACTCGCCACGACCGAGCCGATCTCGGCCACGGCATCGATGAGGGCCTGCTGGAAGGCGACGACCCCGTCGCGCCCGCCTGGGCCGGAGGCCATCTGCGAGCGGTTCCCGGGCATGAGCCCTGAGAGCCAGCCGCCGTTGCGGCCGCTGGCCCCGAACCCGGCGTGGGCCGCTTCGACCATGACGATCTTCAGGTCGGGCTCGAGCTGCAACAGCGAATGGGCCGTCCACAGTCCGGTGTACCCGGCGCCGACGATGCACACGTCGGCCTCGGTGTCGCCGGCGAGCGGTGGGCGCCGGGTGGCCGGGGCCGGGCCGGCGTGGGCCTGCCAGAACGACGGTCCGGTCAGGCGCGTGGCCACGGGCGCCCCACCCGATCGGGCCGCGGACCGCCCCGGCCCGGCATGATCAGAACTGGCGCCAGGCCTCGGTCAGTACGTCCCGCAGGACCTGACCGATGAGGTCGAAGTGCTCCTGGTCGCAGATCAGCGGCGGCGCCAACTGGATCACCGGGTCCCCACGGTCATCGGCCCGGCACACCAGCCCGGCTTCGAAGAGGGCCCCGGACAGGAAGCCGCGGAGGAGTCGCTCTGATTCCTCGTCGTTGAACGTCTCGCGGGTTCCCTTGTCCTTCACCAGCTCGATGCCGAAGAAGAAGCCGTCGCCGCGCACGTCGCCGACGATCGGCAGGTCCAGTAGTCCTTCCAGGACCGAGCGGAACGAGGCCGACCGCTCGGCCACGTTGCCGATCAGGTTCTCCTTCTCGAAGATGTCGAGGTTGGCCAGGGCCACGGCCGTGGAGACCGGGTGGCCGCCGAAGGTGAAGCCGTGCAGCAGGTTGGCCCGGCCGTCGAGGAACGGCTCCATGACCCGGTCGGAGACGAGCACCGCCCCGAGCGGGGAGTAACCACTCGTCATGCCCTTGGCGCAGGTGATCATGTCCGGCTGGTAGTCGTACTTCTGGGCGCCGAACCAGGCCCCCAGCCGGCCGAAGGCGCAGATGACCTCGTCGGACACGAGCAGTACGCCGTAGCGGTCGCAAATCTCCCGCACCTTGGCGAAGTAGCCGGGCGGTGGCGGGAAGCAGCCGCCCGAGTTCTGGACCGGCTCGACGAACACGGCGGCGACCGTCTCGGGGCCCTCCATGAGGATGCGCTGCTCGATGTCGCGGGCGGCCCAGAGGCCGAACGCCTCCAGGTCGTCGGCGTACTCGGGTGCCCGGTAGAAGTTGGTGTTGGCCACCCGGACCGAACCGGCGACGAGCGGTTCGTAGGCCTGCTTGATGGCCGGTACGCCGGTGATCGAGAGGGCGCCCATGGTGGTGCCGTGATACGCGATGTCGCGGGAGATCACCTTGTAGCGGGAGGCCTGGCCGGTCGCCTTGAAGTGCTGGCGGGCGATCTTCCAGGCGGTCTCGACCGCCTCGCCGCCGCCGGTGGTGAAGAACACCCGGTTGAGGTCTCCGGGCGCCAGGTTGGCCAGCCGCTCCGACAGTTCGATGGCGTTCGGGTGGGCGTAGCTCCAGATGGGGAAGTAGGCCAGTTCCTTGGCCTGGTGGGCGGCCGCGTCGGCCAGTTCCTGGCGACCGTGGCCGGCCTGCACCACGAACAATCCGGACAGGCCGTCGAGGTAGCGGCGGCCCTTGCTGTCCCAGACCCAGGGACCTTCGCCTTTGACCATCACCGGGATGTCGGTCTTGGCGTAGGCGCCCATCCGGCTGAAGTGCATCCAGAGGTGGCGCTTGGCCGCCTCCTGCAGGTGGTCGTTGTCGTATTCGGTAGTTGGGTTCGACGTCATCGGGTTCCCCATTGGTAGTTCTCTTTGGCGACTTTCAAGTAGACGAAGGTTTCGGTGCTGATCACGCCCGGGATGGTCCGGACGGAGGTGTCGATGGTCCGCAGCAGGTGCTCGTCGTCCTCGCACAGGAGCTCCACGAGGATGTCGAACTGACCGCCGCAGATCACGACGTACTCGGCCTCCTCGAGGCCCGACAGTTTGTCGGCGACCCGCCGGATCTCGCCCTCCACCTTGACCCCGAGGAGGGCCATTCGGTGGAAGCCGATGGCGTGTGGATCGGTGACGGTCGCGATCTGGATGATGCGCTCGTCGATGAGCCGTTGCACCCGCTGGCGGGTGGCCGCCTCGGACAGGCCCACGGCCCGGGCGATGGCGGCGTAGGAGCGCCGGCCGTCCTGCTGCAGCTGCACGATGATCTGTTTGCTGAGCGGGTCGAGGGCACCCTTGGCGTCACGGAGGGGAGCCCCCTCGTCGGCGCGATTTGGACCGCGGGAAGACTCGTCCACGCCGACCATGTCGACTGATTCTAAGCCATCAACCGACGATTTACAATGGATTCCTTCCCTGGTCCCGCCATTTCTGCAAGGATCACCGGGACAACCGAACCCCCAGTGAGGTGGGAGACGATGGCCATCACCCTGCAGAACTTTGTCAACGGCGCGCCGGCGGACAGCTCCTCCGGCAACCGATCGGATGTGATCGATCCTTCCACCGGGGAGGCGTACGCCACCGCGCCCGTCTCCGGTCCCGACGATGTCGATGCCGCCTGCCAGGCGGCGGCGGCCGCGTTCACGACGTGGCGGGACACGACTCCGTCCGAGCGCAGCGGCATGTTGCTGAAGCTGGCCGATGCCATCGAGGCCCGGGCCGAGGAGTTCATCGAGGCCGAGGGGCGTAATACCGGCAAGCCGCTGGCCCTGACCCGCTCGGAGGAGATCCCGCCGCTGCTCGACCAGATCCGCTTCTTCGCCGGCGCCGCCCGGGTGCTGGAGGGCCGTTCGGCGGGGGAGTACATGGCCGGCCACACCTCATGGGTCCGCCGCGAGCCGATCGGGGTGGTGGCCCAGGTGACGCCGTGGAACTACCCGCTGATGATGGCCATCTGGAAGATCGCCCCGGCCCTGGCCGCCGGCAACTGCGTGGTCCTGAAGCCGTCCGACACGACCCCGGTCACGACCGTCCTCCTGGCCGAGCTGGCCGGCCAGATCCTCCCTCCGGGTGTCTTCAACGTCATTTGCGGTGACCGTGATACCGGCCGCGCCCTAGTGTCACATCCAGTGCCACAGCTGGTCGCCATCACCGGTAGCGTGCGGGCCGGCCGGGAGGTGGCGCTGGCCGCCGCCGACGGCCTGAAGCGGGTCCACCTGGAACTGGGGGGCAAGGCGCCAGTGGTCGTCTTCGACGATGTCGACGTGGAGAAGGCGGCGGAGGCCATTGCCATCGCCGGCTATTTCAATGCCGGCCAGGACTGCACGGCGGCCACCCGCGTGCTGGCCACCGGCCGGGCCTACGGCGACATGGTCGACGCGTTGGCCGAGCAGGCCAGGGCGACCACGTTCGGCGGGCTGGACCAGCGGGACGCCGCCTTCGGGCCGCTCAACAACGCCGATCAGCTCGAGCGCGTCTCGGGCATAGTGGGCCGGGCGCCGGGCCACGCCCGGGTGGTCACCGGTGGCCACGCCCCCGGTGGCGCCGGCTATTTCTACCCGCCGACCGTGGTCGCCGGGCTGGAGCAGGGCGACGAGCTGGTGACCAACGAGATATTCGGGCCGGTCATCACCGTGCAGAAGTTCTCCGACGAGGACGAAGCGGTGGCCTGGGCCAACAGCGTCGAGTACGGGCTGGCGTCGAGCGTGTGGACCCAGGACCACGGCCGGGCGCTGCGGGTGTCGCGACGGTTGGACTTCGGCTGCGTCTGGATCAACACCCACATCCCGCTGGTGGCCGAGATGCCACACGGCGGCTTCAAGCACTCGGGCTACGGCAAGGACCTGTCCATGTACGGGCTCGAGGACTACACCCGCATCAAGCACGTCATGAGCAGCTTCGAGTGTCACTTCCGAACCAAGGGGGCCAATAGATGTCAGAAGCGACCCGCGACCCGATCATCTCGGGTATGGCCGATGCCAGGAGCGGAGGTGACACCAAGGGGTTGAAGGACGGCGCCATCGGGCTCCTGTCCAACACGGTCATCGCGATCGCATCGGTGGCACCGGCCTACAGCCTGGCTGCCGCGCTCGGTTTCGTCGTCATCTCGGTGGGCCTGCAGGCACCCATCGTGATGCTGCTGGCCTTCGTGCCCATGGTCTGCGTGGCGTTCGGCTACGCCGAGCTCAACCGATCGGTCCCCGACTGCGGCACGACGTTCACCTGGGGGACCAAGGCGTTCAACCCGGCCGTCGGGTGGATGGGTGGCTGGGGCATCATCGCCGCCGACGTCATCGTCATGGCCAACCTGGCCCAGATCGCCGGCCAGTACATGTTCGAGCTGTTCGGCGCCGACGGGTTGGCGGCCAGCAAGTGGTGGACGCTCCTGGCCGGTGTGCTCTGGATCGTAGCCATGGCCTACATCTGTTACATCGGGATCGAGATCAGCGCCCGGTTGCAGTACGGCCTTTTGGCCATCGAGCTGACCATGCTGTTCATCTTCAGCGTCACCGCCCTGACCAAGGTGTACGCCGGGAGTGCCGGCCACCAGGCCATCCACCCGGCGCTGTCGTGGTTCAACCCGTTCCACCTCAGTTTCTCCAACCTGACGCTCGGCCTGTTGAGCGCGCTGTTCATCTACTGGGGCTGGGATACCGCCGTGTCGATCAACGAGGAGACCAAGGATCGCAGCGTGACGCCGGGCAAGGCGGCCGTCACCTCGACTGTCGTGCTCCTGCTCACGTACGTGATCGTCACCGTCGCCGCCGAGGCGTTCGCCGGTGTCAGCGACAAGGGCAACGGGTTGGCCAACTCCGACAACTCCGGCGACGTTCTCTCCATCCTCGGCGGCCAGGTGTTCGGCACCAACGGCTTCGGTTGGTTCCTGGCCAAGCTGCTGATCCTCATGGTGCTGAGCTCGTCGGCGGCCAGCACGCTGACCACCATCCTGCCCACGGCCCGCACCAGCCTGGCCATGGCCGTGTACAAGGCCATCCCCCAGAAGTTCGCCCGTATCCACGCCCGGTACCTCACGCCGACATGGTCGACTGTGGGTATGGCGGTGGTGTCGATCGGTTTCTACATCGCCATGACCCTGATCAGCACCAACGTGCTGGGCGACACCATCTCATCGCTCGGTCTGATGATCGCCTTCTACTACGGGCTCACCGGGATCACGTGCGCCTGGTGGTTCCGCAAGGAACTGGGGCGCAGTGCCCGTGACTTCGTCATGAAGGGCTTCCTGCCGCTGTTCGGCGGTCTGGTGCTGTGGGCGTTCATGGTCTACGGGCTGATCCAGTTCTGGAAGCCGGACTACGGCTCCACCTCCTGGACGCTGCCGTTCTCGCCGCACTGGCAGGTCGGCGGTGTCTTCCTGACCGGCGCCGGTGCCATCGTCGTCGGTGTCATCCTGATGCTGGCGTACGCATTGGTCAGTCCCTCGTTCTTCAGAGGAGAGACGCTCGATCGCGGCACACCCGTGCTGGCGCCCGAGCCGCCTCCTTTGTCCTGATCCGAATCCCGGAGGCGCGAAGTGAAAGTCGGAATCCCCAGCGAGGTCAAAAATCACGAGTACCGGGTCGCCTGCACACCGTCGGGCGTCCACGAGCTGGTGCGCCACGGCCACCAGGTCGTCGTCCAGGTCGGTGCCGGCATCGGGTCATCCATCCCCGACGCCGACTTCGTCGCCGCCGGCGCCACCATGATCGAGTCGGCCGACGAGGTGTGGGGCCAGGCCGAACTGGTGCTCAAGGTCAAGGAACCGGTGGCGGAGGAGTATCACCGCCTGCGCAAGGATCTGGTGCTGTTCACGTACCTCCACCTGGCCGCGTCCCGTCCGTGCACCGAGGCGCTGGTGTCGTCCGGGACCACCGCCATCGCCTATGAGACAGTTCAATTGCCAGATGGTTCGCTGCCACTGCTGGCGCCGATGTCGGAGGTGGCGGGCCGGATGGCGCCTCTGGCCGGGGCCCACCACCTGCAGCGCTTCGGTGGAGGCCGGGGCATCCTCATGGGCGGGGTGTCGGGCGTCTACGCAGCCAAGGTGGTCGTCATCGGGGCCGGCGTGTCCGGCATGAACGCAGCGGCCATCGCCCTCGGTATGCAGGCCGAGGTGCTCCTGATGGACAAGAACATCGGGCGCCTGCGCGAGGCCGACCGCATCTATCAGGGGCACTGCCAGACGATCGCCTCGAATACCTACGAGATCGAACGGGCCTGTCACGACGCCGACCTGGTCATCGGGGCCGTACTGGTCCCGGGGGCCAAGGCGCCGACGCTCGTCTCCGACGACATGGTGTCGAGGATGAAGCCGGGCTCCGTACTGGTCGACATCGCCATCGACCAGGGCGGGTGCTTCGAGAGCAGCCGTCCGACCACCCACGCCGACCCGGTGTACGAGGTGGAGGGATCGCTGTTCTATTGCGTGGCCAACATGCCGGGCGCGGTGCCGCACACGTCGACGTACGCGTTGACCAACGTCACGCTGCCGTACGCCATAGAGATCGCCGACCGGGGGTGGCGCAACGCGCTGCGCGCCGATCCGGTCCTGGCCCCGGGCCTCAACACGACCGAGGGCCAGGTGACGTCGACCCCGGTGGCCGAAGCCCACGGGCTGGAGTCGGTGTCGTTGGCATCGGTGCTGGCCTGAGATTTCCCTTGTCGCTACTGGTATTCTGAGCCCAGCCCGGTCGGGACGGGTGCGGAGGTAGAAGGCGGTCGGTGGTATGGGCCATGACGAGGAGGTCCCGGCGCAGAGCCCGCCCTCCTGGCCCATCGACGCGCTCGGTCCATGGGGGCCACCGGATGCGGCCGTGCGGGGCCGGCCGGGACCGCCGCCGCGCCGCGTCATCGCGATGGCCATCGTGATCACCGGCCTGCTGGTCGCCGGTGGCGTCGGAGTGGGCGTGCACGCCCATCGTCACTACGCCGCCGCCCCACCGGTCGCCGTCACCGCCCCCGCGTCGCCATCGGTCCCGTCCACGATTCCGGGGAGTTTCGGGTACGTCCCCGGTACCTGCTCATCCGGCCCTCCCGGCCCGGCTGACGTCAACCTGCCGCAGACGCTGTTCTCCGACGCCCCCTATTTCACACCCGCCGATGCTGGACCGCAGGGCCGCCTGGGCGAGACCCAGCTGGAGCAGCTGGGCGGCCTGGCCGACACCCCTGACGGCCTGACCGGCGCCGACTTCGTGGCCGCCCAGCGCCAGGTGTTCCACGATGTCTCGGCCGGCACCGACGTAGAGGTACGGGTGTACCAGTTCGGGTGCTCCGAGGCTGCTCTCGGATACTTCCAGGGACTGCAGTCGTACGACCTGGGGATCGTCTCGCCGGTCGCCGTGCCCGGCACGGGCAACGGACAGCAGGCAGAAGGCTGGGCCTCGGGCGGTCCCGACTCGACCGGCGAGTTCCGCCAGGCGGCCGTGGGTGTGACCAGCAGCTACTACGCAGCGGTCTACACCTTCACGGCGCAACCGGTGGACGCCGCCTTCACCATGGAGCTGCTCACCGCTGAACTGGCCTACCTGAATGACTGGACCGCCGACTCCGCCGCTCTGCCGCCTCCGCCCAACCCGGCCCCGGCGCCGACACTGATCGCCCGCCGGGACGGGCAGGCACCGATCTGCCCGGCGGCCACTGGCACTGTGACGGCCAACCAGTTCAACACCCTCCTGCCGGATGCGCTGCCCGGCTACGAGCAGCTACCGGCAACAGCACCGGCCGGGCCCATCACCGCCGCGTCGGTCAGCCAGCTGGCACCGGTGCCGGCGTTGGGGGCGGTGGTCACCGCCGCCGAGGGCTTCTCAGGTGGCTACCGCCGGTACTGGGAGGCGCCGTCCACCCATGATGAGGTCGAGGTCCAGCTGATCGTGTTCAGCTGCGACACCGCGGCCCGCCTCTCGTCGGGCAGCGAGGCCGGTCCGGGTCAGGGATGGAGGACCTTCCCGGTGACCGACGGCATCGCCCAGGCGGCCGGCGCGGTCGCCACCACGAAGAACTCGAAGGGTCACTACGAGGCGGTCCTCTCCGCCCCGGTGGGGAAGGTGGACCTGACGGTGGCCTACTTCTCGCCGAGCACCGACACCTCGACGCTCGAGTCGCTGGCCCTCACCGTCGAGCAGCATGTGAAGACAGAGGTGGCGGCCGGCGCGGCGACACCACCCTGACGCCCGATCACCTTGTTCAGCTCGCTGCGGTGACGGTCACGTACGGCCGCAGTGGATCAGGAGTAACGGTGGCCGGCGTGGGCCACGCCCGGCCCGGTGCGGCCGTGACGGCCCTCGTCGAGCAGGCCCCTGATGCCGTCGGCCGGGTAGCGGCGATGGCCGCCCGGCGTCCGGACCGAAGGGATCTGACCCTTGCGGGCCCACTCCGAGACGGTCCGCTCGGAGACCTCGAAGAGGAGGGCCACATCGGAGGTACGGAGCATCGTGCCTTCCAGGACAGTCGGGACGTCCTCGCCGAACAGCATGTTCAGCAAGGCTTGCCGTGCTGCCTGTGGTTCCTCGGACAAAGGGTTCACTCCTCGGTCATTTGGGTCGCGCCCGAGGGGTCCGGCGCAACCCGCTGAAAGCCACTCTCACGGCCGGTCAGCACGCGATCAATGACACGAACGGATCAATCCTCGGGTCCGAACTGACTAGTCAGTCCTTCGCGGTTGCCCTGTTTTCCCCCTTGCGCGCCAACATCCCATTACCCTCGGCGCCATGTTGCTGGTCGGCCTCACGGGCGGGATCGGTTCAGGCAAGTCCACCGTCGCCGCCGGGCTGTCCGGGCGGGGTGCCGCGGTGGTCGACGCCGACGCCATCTCCCGCCAGATCATGGAACCCGACGGGCTGGCGTTCGGGCCGGTGGTCGAGAGGTTCGGGCCGGGCATCGTGGGTAACGATGGCCGCATCGACCGGCCCGCCGTCGCCGCCCTGGTCTTCAACGACCCCGACGCGCTGGCCGCCCTCAACTCCATCACCCACCCACTGATCGGGCAGGTGATGGCCGAGCGCATGCAGGAGGCCATGGCCGCCGCCGCCATCGTGGTGCTCGACATCCCCCTCCTGAACATCGCCACCAAGGACCGGTTCACCTTCGGGGCCATCGTGGTGGTCGACACGCCGGAGGACCTGGCCGTGGACCGTCTGGTCGGCCAGCGCAGCTTCACCGAGGCCGACGCCCGGGCCCGCATCGCCGCCCAGATGGGCCGGGCCGAGCGGCGGGAGCTGGCCGACCTGGTGCTGGACAACTCAGGTGACCGGCCCGCGCTCGAAGCCGAGATCGACCGGGCCTGGGCCTGGCTCACCGCCCGCGAGAAAGAGACCGGGTCGGTGGCGGCCGTCGAGCCGGCCCCGGACACTGCGCCGGCGTCGACCACCGAGCCGGCCCCGGACGCTGCGCCGGCGTCGACCACCGAGCCCGGCTGACCTGACCGTCACAGGCTCCCGGTACCATCGGCCCGATGGCCGATTTCCAGGTGGTATCCGAGTTCGAACCGGCCGGCGACCAGCCGAAGGCCATCGCCCAGCTGAGCGAGGGCCTGCTACGGGGTGACCGGTTCCAGACCCTGCTCGGCATCACCGGCAGCGGCAAGAGCGCCACCATCGCCTGGACCATAGAGAAGGTGCAGAAGCCGACTCTGCTGATCGCCCCCAACAAGTCGCTGGCCGCCCAGCTGGCCAACGAGATGCGGGAGTTCTTCCCGCACAACCGGGTCGAGTACTTCGTCAGCTACTACGACTACTACCAGCCCGAGGCCTACCTCCCGTCGAGCGACACCTACATCGAGAAGGACAGCTCGATCAATGACGAGATCGACCGGTTGCGCCACTCGGCCACGTCGGCGCTGTTGACCCGCCGGGACACGATCGTGGTGGCGTCGGTCAGCTGCATCTACGGCCTGGGCTCGCCCGAGGAGTACTCGAAGCGGATCCTCCACCTGGTGCAGGGGACCGAGCACGACCAGCGGGCCATCCTGCGCCGGCTGGTGGATATGAACTACGACCGCAACGACGCCAACCTGGTCCGCGGCAAGTTCCGGGTCCGGGGCGACACCATCGAGGTGCACCCGAGCTACGAGGAGCACGCCTTGCGCATCGAGTTGTTCGGCGACGAGATCGAGCGCATCACCGTGGTCGACACCCTGACCGGCGAGCAGCTGGGCGAGCCCGGCGAGGTCGTCATCTTCCCGGCCACCCACTACGTGGCCGGTGAGGAGCGGATGCAGACGGCCATCGCCGGCATCGAGGCCGAACTGCAGCAGCAGCTGGCCATGTTCGACAAGCAGGAGAAGCACCTGGAGGCCCAGCGCCTGCGGATGCGGACGTCCTACGACCTGGAGATGCTGGCCGAGGTCGGTTCCTGCTCGGGCATCGAGAACTACAGCCGCCACATCGACGGTCGCCGGCCGGGCGAGCCGCCGCACACCCTCCTCGACTTCTTCCCCAAGGACTACCTGCTGGTGATCGACGAGTCACATCAGACCGTCCCCCAGCTGCACGGCCAGTACGAGGGCGACCACTCCCGCAAGGAGACGCTGATCGAGCACGGGTTCCGGCTCCCGTCGGCCGCCGACAACCGGCCGTTGCGTTTCGACGAGTTCTACGAGCGGGTCAACCAGTGCGTGTTCCTGTCGGCCACCCCCTCGGCCTACGAGATCCAGCAATCGACCCAGGTGGTGGAGCAGATCGTGCGGCCGACCGGGCTCATCGACCCCGAGGTCATCGTCAAGCCGACCAAGGGCCAGATCGACGACCTCATGGGGCTCATCCGGGATCGCATCGAGCGGGGCGACCGGGTGCTGGTCACCACGCTGACCAAGAAGATGGCCGAGGACCTCACCGACTACCTGGTCGAGATGGGCCTGAGGGTGCGCTACCTGCACTCCAACATCGACACCATCCAGCGCATCGAGATCATCCGCGACCTGCGCCTGGGCGAGTTCGACGTGCTGGTCGGCATCAACCTCCTGCGGGAGGGGCTGGATCTGCCCGAGGTTTCTCTGGTGGCCATCCTGGACGCCGACAAGGAAGGGTTTTTGCGGGGCGAGACATCGCTCATCCAGACCATCGGCCGGGCCGCCCGCAACGTCGACGGTCAGGTGGTCATGTACGCCGACCGGATGACCGACTCGATGACCCGGGCCATCTCCGAGACCCACCGGCGGCGGGCCCTGCAGCAGGCGTACAACGAGGAGCACGGCATCGACCCGCAGACGGTGCGCAAGGCGGTCACCGACATCCTGGTCCTACTGGGCGGCCGCCGCGACGGGGCGCCCGTGCCCGGCCAGGACCGGCGCAACCGGCGGCGGGACCGGGCCCGCAGCGACCTGGCTGAGCTGCCGCAGAGCGAACTGGCCCGCCTCATCTCCGTCCTGGAGGAGGAGATGCGCGAGGCGGCCGCCGACCTGCGCTTCGAATACGCGGCCAAACTCCGCGACGAAATCTCCGACCTCAAGTCGGAGCTGAAGGAACTGGCGCCGTCCTGACCCCGCCGGCGCGCTGCCTCGCCGCCCTGTTTCCGGCCCGCCGGATCCGATCCGGTGTCCGAGGTCCGGCGCCGGATCAGGCCCGGTGCTGGCCGGTCGGGGTGATCGATCCGTCGTCCAGTATCACCCGCGACGCCCGGTCCCAGGTCAGGTAGTTCCACGCCCAGTTGGTGAGCACGACGATCCGGTTGCGGAAACCGACCAGGAACAACAGGTGCACGCCCAGCCACGACAGCCAGCCCAAGGTGCCCCCGAAGCTGATCCCGCCCGGAAGTTCGGCCACCGCCTGACGGCGGCCGATAGTCGCCATGATCCCGTGGTTGCGGTAGGTGAACTTCCGGGTCGGCCGGCCCGCCATCTGCAACAGCACGTTGCCGGCGGCCGCCCGGCCCCCCTGGATGGCGACCTGGGCCAGCTGGGGCAGCTGCGATCCGTCCTTGCCGGTGGCCGCCGCCAGGTCGCCGATCACGAACACCTCGGGGTGACCGGCGACCGACAGGTCGTCCTGCACCGGCACCGTCTGACCCTTGCCCTTCTCGCCCGGGAACAGCCCGGCCAGCGGGTTGGCGGCCACGCCCGCCGTCCACACCACGGTGGCCGCCTCGATCTCGCTGCCGTCCTCGAAGCTCACGCCCCGGTCGGTGACCTTCTGGAGCTTGGTCGAGAAGCGGACCTCGACGCCGCGGGCCTCGAGGGTGTGGCGGGCCCGGTCCTGCGACGCCCGGCCGAATCCGGGCAGCAGGTGGTCGGTCATCTCCACCAGGACCACCCGGGCCCGGGTCAGGTCGAGGGTCGGGAAGTCCGAGGCCAGGTTGTGCCCGATCAGCTCCGACAGGGCGCCGGCCATCTCCACGCCGGTCGGGCCGCCGCCCACCAGGACGATCGTCGTGTCGGCGTCGACCGAACCGTGGCGGGCGTCGGCCCGCTCGAAGGCGGTGAGGATATGGTTGCGCAGGCGCACCGCGTCGGGGAGGGTCTTGAGCGGGAAGGCGTGCTCGGCCACCCCAGGTATACCGAAGTCGGTGGTGGCCGACCCGGCGGCCATGATCAAGAAGTCGTAGCCGATCTGGTCGCGATCGTCGACGCAGACCCGACGCTGCTCCAGGTCGACGCCGGTGACCGATCCGATCCGGACCCGGATGTTGGGGTGGCCGGCGTAGACGGCCCGGATGGGCCGGGCGATGTCGTCGCCGCCCAGTCCGGCGGTGGCCACCTGGTAGAGGAGGGGCCAGAACCCGTGATAGTTGTCCCGGTCGATGACGGTCACGTCGACCGCCTTGCCGGCCAGGCTCTTGGCCGCATTCAGCCCGCCGAAGCCGCTTCCTACGATGACGACATGGGGGCGCACAGCCATGCCCGAGTATTACCCAAAAGGGCAATTTTCCCGTCCCGCTGTGCCCAACGACACAAGTGCATCTGAACCGGGGCCGTCGGCCCGCCTCCGGTCGCACACCGAACACCTGTTCGGCGGTACCCTGGACAGATGCCGTCGAGGGTGGAGCCGGGGAAAGCCAAAGCGCGCTCTGGCAAGGGGAGTCTGGCCGACAAACTGATCGTGCGGGGTGCTCGCGAGCACAATCTCAAGAACATCTCGCTGGACCTGCCGCGCGACCGGCTGATCGTGTTCACCGGCCTGTCCGGGTCGGGCAAGAGCTCCCTGGCGTTCGACACCATCTACGCCGAGGGCCAGCGCCGGTACGTCGAGTCGCTGTCCTCCTACGCCCGGCAGTTCCTCGGGCAGATGGACAAGCCGGATGTCGACTTCATAGAGGGCTTGTCGCCGGCCATCTCGATCGATCAGAAGTCGGCGTCGCGCAACCCGCGGTCGACGGTCGGCACCATCACCGAGATCTACGATTACCTGCGTTTGCTCTACGCCCGGGTCGGCGTACCCCACTGCCCGTTCGACGGGACCGTCGTTCAGCGCCAGACGCCGCAGCAGATCGTCGACCGCATCCTGGAACTGCCCGACGGCGTCCGTTTCCAGGTCCTGGCCCCGGTGGTCCGGGGCCGCAAGGGCGAGTACCAGAGCCTGCTCGACGAGCTGGCCGGCCAAGGCTACGCCCGGGCCCGTATCGACGGGGAGATCCACGAGCTGTCGGACCCGCCCAAGCTGGCCCGCTACGAGATGCACACCATCGAGGTGGTGGTCGACCGGCTGGTCAAGCGGGAGGGGATCGAGCGCCGGTTGACCGACTCGCTGGAGACCGCCCTGCGGCTGGCCGAGGGGGTGGCCGAGGTGCAGCTGGTGCCCCGGGAGGGCGACGGCGACGAGGAGGTCCTCACATTCAGCCAGCACCTGGCCTGCCCGACGTGCGGCCGGTCGTTCGACGAGCTGGCCCCCCGTAACTTCAGCTTCAACTCGCCCTACGGCGCCTGTCCGAACTGCGACGGTCTGGGCACCAAGTTCGAGGTGGACCCCGAACTGGTCGTCCCCGACCCGGATCTCAGCATCACTGACGGGGCCATCGCCCCATGGGGCGGCAACCGGGGCGAGTACTTCGCCCGGGTGCTGGACGCGGTCGCCCTGGCCGGGGGCTTCTCCACCGACGACCCGTGGGCCAAGCTGAAGAAGGCCGACCAGAAGACGGTCCTGTACGGCACCGGCACCAAGAAGGTCCACGTCCAGTACCGCAACCGCTACGGCCGGGTGCGGTCCTACGACACCCACTTCGAGGGCGTGGTCCCGTGGCTGGCCCGCCGGCACACCGAGGCCGACTCCGACTACGCCCGCGAGACCATCGAGGGCTACATGCGGGAGGTGCCGTGCCCGGTGTGCCTCGGCGCCCGCCTGAAGCCGGAGAGCCTGGCCGTGACGGTGGCCGGCAAGAACCTGTTCGAGCTGTGCGACCTGTCCCTCCGCCACGCCACCGGCGTCATGGAGGCGCTGGAGCTGTCCGAGCGCGACCACCTGATCGCCGACCGGGTGCTGAAGGAGATCCGGGCCCGCATGCAGTTCCTGCTCGACGTCGGCCTCGACTACCTGTCGCTCAACCGGTCGGCCGCCACCCTGGCCGGCGGCGAGGCCCAGCGCATCCGCTTGGCGTCCCAGATCGGCAGCGGCCTGGTCGGTGTCCTCTACGTCCTGGACGAGCCGTCCATCGGTCTGCACCAGCGGGACAACCACAAGCTGATCGAGACCCTCATCCGCCTGCGCGACCTGGGCAACACGGTGATCGTGGTCGAACACGACGAGGACACCATCAAGGTGGCCGACCACGTCGTCGACATCGGGCCCGGCGCCGGCGAGCACGGCGGTCAGGTGGTGGTGTCCGGCTCGGTCGCCGATCTGCTGAAGAGCAAGCACTCGCTCACCGGCCAGTACCTGACCCGTAAGCGGGAGATACCGATACCGGCCCTGCGGCGCGAGCCGAAGGGCTATGTCAAGGTCAAAGGGGCGCGCGAGCACAATTTGAAGGGGGTTGACGTCGAGTTCCCGCTGGGCTGCATGGTGGCGGTGACCGGCGTGTCCGGGTCGGGCAAGTCGACGCTGGTCAACGACATCCTCCTGCGGGCGCTGATGCAGAAGATCTACCGGTCCAAGGAGGTGCCCGGCCGCCACACCAGGGTCGAGGGCATCGACCAGCTGGACAAGGTCATCAGCATCGACCAGTCGCCCATCGGTCGGACGCCCCGTTCCAACCCGGCGACCTACACGGGGGTTTTCGACCACATCCGGCGGCTGTTCTCCACGACCACGGAGGCCAAGGTGCGCGGCTACCAGCCGGGCCGGTTCTCGTTCAATGTCAAAGGTGGGCGCTGCGAGGCGTGCTCGGGCGACGGCACCATCAAGATCGAGATGCACTTCCTACCCGACGTGTACGTCCCGTGCGAGGTGTGCAAGGGAGCCCGCTACAACCGCGACACCCTCGATATCGCCTTCAAGGGCAAGAACATCTCCGAGGTCCTGGAGATGCCGTGCGAGGAGGCCCTAGAGTTCTTCGCCAACCAGCCGCCCATCGCCCGTCACATGCAGACGCTGGTCGACGTCGGTCTGGGCTACGTGCGCCTGGGCCAGCCCGCCCCCACCCTGTCGGGGGGCGAGGCGCAGCGGATCAAGCTGGCCTCGGAGCTGTCCAAGCGGTCGACCGGCCACACCATCTACGTGCTGGACGAGCCGACCACCGGCCTCCACTTCGAGGACATCCGCAAGCTGCTGGCGGTGCTGTCCCGGCTGGTCGACCAGGGCAACTCCGTGCTGGTCATCGAACACAACCTGGATGTGATCAAGACGGCCGACTGGCTCATCGACCTGGGCCCCGAGGGCGGCGACGGCGGCGGCCGGGTGGTCGTCGAGGGCACGCCCGAGAAGGTGGCCAAGACCAGGGAGTCGCACACCGGCCGCTTCCTCGAACCGCTGCTCGCCACCTGATGGGCAGCGCCGCCGAGGAGGGCCGCTGGAACGACGACTTCTGGACCGGCATCTGGCCCCGCCGGGAACGGCTGACGTCGTCGGTGACCGGGTTCCTCCTGCGACACCTGGCCCCGGCCCCGGGGGAACGGATCCTCGACGTCGGCTCCGGTGGGGGACTGGCCACCCTGGAGATGGCGGCCGCCGTCGGAGCCGCCGGGCGGGTGGTCGGGGCCGACATCTCCCGCCAGCTGGTGGAGCTGGCCACCCGGCGGGCGGCCGATGCCCAGGCCGGCAACGTGACGTTCGTGCGGACCGACGTCCAGGCGGCCGACGTGGCCGGCGCCCCGTTCGACGCGGTTACCAGCCAGTTCGGGGTGATGTTCTTCGACGAACCGGTCCGGGCCTTCACCCGCCTGGCCGCCCAGACCGCCCCCGGCGGCCGCCTGGCGTTCGCCTGCTGGCAGGACGGCGCCCTGAACCCGTGGAACGTGGGGGCCGTCCTGGCCCGCTTCGCCCCACCGGCGCCCGAGCCCGGGCCCGGCCGGAGCACGACCGGGCCGTTCGTGTTCGGCGATGCGGCCTACACCAGCGACCTGCTCGAGGAGGCCGGTTGGTCGGCGGTGGCGTGCCACCCGTACCGGCAGGAGGCGGTGGTCGACCGCGTCGCCCTGTTCGACGAGGGGGAGTTGGAGTTCCGGGCCATACCGGTATCGCGCCGCCGCGCCGCCATGGATGCAGTCGAGGAGCGGCTCGCACCGCTCGCCACCGGGGACGGGCGCATCGCCGCCCCACTGGCGTTTCAGATATTCACCGCCGCCCGGGCTTAGCTGATTTCGAGCATGCGCTGCAGGGCCACCCGGGCCCACCCGGCGGTGGCGTCGTCGACGGTGATCCGGTTGACCACCCGGCCGGCGACCAGTTCCTCGAGCACCCACGCCAGGTGGGCGGCGTCGATGCGGAACATGGTCGAGCACGGACAGATCAGGGGATCCAGGGACTCGATGTGGACGGTCGGGTGCTCGGCCGCCAGCCGCTGCACCAGGTGGATCTCGGTGGCGATGGAGATGTGCGCCCCCGGCTGCTCCTTCTCGATCCGCTCGACGGTGGCGATGATGAAGTCGGTGCTGCCCACCTGATCGGCCAGCTCCACCACCTCGTGGCTGCACTCCGGGTGGACGATCACGACGCCGTCGGGATGGGCGGCCCGGAATGCCTCTATGTGGGCCGGCCGGAACCGCTGGTGCACCGAGCAGTGGCCCTTCCATAGGAGGAAGCGTGATCCTTTGACCGTGGCCTCGTCGAGACCGCCCAGATCCCGGCGGGGATCCCAGACGGCCATGTCCCCGGCACCGAAACCGAGCTGATAAGCGGTATTGCGGCCCAGGTGCTGGTCGGGGAAGAAGAGGACCTTGGTGTCCGGGCCGTGCTGGTCGAGGGCCCAAGTGAGGATCTGGCGGGCATTGGAGGACGTGCACACGGCGCCCCCATGGCGGCCGACGAACGCCTTCAGGGCGGCGGACGAGTTCATGTAGGTGATGGGGACGATGGCCTCGACGTCGGTCACCGCGGCCAGGCTGTCCCAGGCCTCCTCGACCTCGTCCAGATCGGCCATGTCGGCCATGGAGCAGCCGGCGTTCAGGTCGGGCAGGATCACCTGCTGGTCGGGGCCGGTCAGCACGTCGGCCGATTCGGCCATGAAGTGCACCCCGCAGAACACCACGAAGTCGGCCTTCGATGCCGCGGCCAGCCGGGACAGGCCGAACGAGTCGCCCCGGGCATCGGCCCAGGCCATCACCTCGTCGCGCTGGTAGTGGTGGCCGAGGATCATGAGCCGGTCGCCCAGCTCCGCTTTGGCGGCGGCGATGCGCGACGAGAGATCCTCGGGTGTGGTTGTCGAATAGCCCTCGGCGAGAGGGGCCTGCAGACGGAGCATTTCGGACCTCCGGTAAGGAGAGACCTCGATACTGCGGTCGGCGGGGACAGCCCGGGCGCCCATCCGCGGGGATGTCGACCTTCGAGGGGGATATGTGGCCGGATTCCGGGCCGGCACCTACAGCATATGCCGCGCCGACGCCCTGCGCCGGGTGCGAGCCGCGCCAACTCTGTTACGAGTTCACAACTTTGTCGGATCCGAGCCACTTGTCTGCCCTCGCGCAACAAAGTTGGCGAAAAGTAACAGAGTTCGACTCTCGCCCTGGCCCGACCAGCCCCCCACCCCACCGCCGGCGGCTCCCGCAGGTACCCGCGTTCCATCCGGCACAATCGAACCGATGCTTCAGCGCCCCCCTTCCGGGACCATCCCCGACGCCCCCGGTTCGTACCAGTTCCGGGACCGCGACGGGCGGGTGATCTACGTGGGGAAGGCCAAGTCGCTGCGCAGCCGGCTGTCCAACTACTTCCAGAACCCGGCCAATCTGCTGCCCCGCACCGCCCAGATGGTGGCCAACGCCGAGTCGGTCGAGTGGATCCAGGTCCGCAACGACGTCGAGGCGCTGATGCTCGAGTACAGCCTGATCAAGCAGCACAAGCCCCGCTTCAACGTCCGCCTCCGCGACGACAAGTCGTACCCGTTCCTGGCCGTCACGGTCGGCGACGAGTGGCCCCGGGCCATGGTCCGACGGGGGGCCAAGGACAAGGGCAGCCGCTATTTCGGGCCCTATGCCCACGCCTATGCCATCCGCGAGACGCTCGACTCTTTGACCCGGACCTTCCCGATCCGGACGTGCAGCGACATCAAGTTCCGCAACCACGAGCGGCTGGGCCGGCCCTGCCTGCTGTTCCACATCGAGAAGTGCTCGGGGCCGTGCGTCCAGGAGATCGCCAAGGAGGAGTACGACCACCTGGTCGACGAGTTGCTGACCTTCCTCGACGGCGACACCCAGCCGGTCGTCCGCAAGCTGGAGCAGGAGATGCGAGAGGCGGCCGATCGCCTCGAGTACGAGAAGGCGGGCCGGCTCCGGGACCGCCTGACGGCCGTGCGCAAGGCCATCGAGAAACAGCAGATGGTCACCGAGAAGGCCGAGGACCTGGACTGTTTCGGGATGGTCGAGGACGAGCTGGAGGCGGCCATCCAGGTCTTCTACGTGCGCCGCGGCCGGGTGGTCGGCCGCAAGGGTTTCATCGTCGACAAGGTCGAGGATCTGAGCAAGCCGGAGCTGATCTTCCAGGTCCTGGAACAGCACTACGACGACGCCCCGCTCGGCGTGCCGCCGCTGGTGCTGGTGCCCGAGGTGCCCGACGACGCCGAGACCATCCAGGACTGGATGGCCCTGCTGCGCAGCGGCGACGGGACCGCCGTCCCGCGCCGTCGCGACGCCACCGCCACCGACATCGAGTGGTGGGCGGTCAATGCCCGGTACCGGGTGGAGCGGAGTGTCAATCCGGAGGCCCGCCAGGGCGCCCACGTCGAGGTCCGGGTGCCGCAGCGGGGTGACAAGAAGACCCTCCTGGAGATGGTGACCAAGAACGCCGGCGAGGAGTTCGTGCGCCACCGGCTGAAGCGGGCGGCCGACCACAACGCCCGGGCCAAGGCGCTCAACGCCCTGCAGGACGCCCTCGAGCTGCCGGAATCGCCGCTGCGGATCGAGTGCTACGACATGAGCCACTTGCAGGGCACCGACTACGTCGGTTCCATGGTGGTCATGGAGGACGGCCTGCCCCGGCCGCAGGAGTACCGCAAGTTCAAGATCAAGACGGTTGACCAGAACGACGACTTCGCAGCCATGGGCGAGGTCCTGACCCGCCGGCTGACCGCCTACCTGATCGAGCGGGAGAAGCCGGTCGAGGACCGCCGGCGCCGGTTCGCCTACCCGCCCCAGTTGCTCCTGGTCGACGGTGGCAAAGGTCAGCTGGGTGTGGCCGTGAAGGTGCTGGAGGACCTGGGCCTCGACGAGGAGATACCGGCGGCGTCCCTGGCCAAGCAGTTCGAGGAGGTGTACCTGCCCGGCCAGGCGGATCCCGTCCGCATCCCCCGGACCTCCGAGGCGTTGTACCTGCTGCAGCAGATCCGCGACGAGGCCCACCGCTTCGCCATCACCTACCACCGCAATCTGAGGGGCCGGCGCATGACGTCGTCGATTCTGGACGACATCCCGGGACTCGGGCCGACCCGGCGCAAGCGCCTGGTCAAGGAGCTCGGGGGACCCCGCGCCCTGAAGGCGGTTTCGGTCGAGACGCTGAAGGAGCTGAGCTGGCTTCCTGACAGCGTCGCTGACGCCGTTTATCAGAAGCTTCACAGTTGAGGCGGTAGCCACTACCGTCCCGGCATGCCCAAAGCCGCTGCCAACGGGATCGAGATCGAATACGACGAGCACGGGAGCCCGGACGATCCGGTCATCCTGCTCATCATGGGGCTGAGCGCCCAGATGACCATGTGGCGCGAGGAGTTCGTCGCCGAGTTGACCGGGCGGGGTTTCCGGGTCATCCGCTTCGACAACCGGGACATCGGCCTGTCGACCTTCTTCGACGACGCCGGCCTGCCCGATCTGGCCAGCGCCATGCTGACCGGCCAGATGCCGGCTGCGCCCTACTCGTTGGCCGACATGGCCGACGACGCGGCTGGCCTGCTCGACGCCCTCGGTATCGGGGCCGCCCACATCGTTGGCGCGTCGATGGGCGGCATGATCGCCCAGACGTTCGCCATCCGCCACCCGGACAAGACCGTCACCCTGTGTTCGATCATGTCCACGACCGGCAACCCGGGGGTGGGCCAGCCCGATCCGGCGCTGGTCGGCGAGATGTTCCTGGCCGCCCCGCCGACCAGCGCAGCCGAGGCGGAGGAGGCCGGCGTGCGGGCCACCGCCCTGATCGGCAGCCCCGGCTACCCGGCCGACGAGGCCCGGGTGCGGGAGTACGCCCGCTCCGCCTATGAGCGGTCCAACCACCCGGAGGGGGTGGGCCGCCAGATGCTGGCCATCGTCAACCAGCCGGACCGGACCGAGGCGCTGGGGCAGGTCCGGGTGCCCACGCTGGTGATCCACGGGGCGGCCGATCCGCTGGTCGCACCCTCGGGCGGCCAGGCCACCGCCGCCGCCATCCCGGGCGCCGAGCTGTGGATGCAGGAGGGGGTCGGTCACGACATCCCCCCCGCTCTCTACTCCGAGACGGCCGAGCGGATCGTCGCCAACATCCGAAAGGCGTAGATGGGCATCTCCAGCGTCTTCGGCCTGCTCGGCTTCGGGGTCATCCTGGAGCTGATCGTCCCGGTCGGTCTGGGCGCCATCTTCATCGTCGTGGTTGTGGCCAGCCGGTCGGAGCCCGACCCCACCGGCCTGCGGCCGGGTGTCGTGTACATGCTGACCACGTCCTTCCTGTCCTTCGTCGTCGGGCTGATCGCATCGGTGGTCACCGTCGCCACCCTGGCGTCGCTCATCGGCCGGCGGGTCAGCGGCAGCGACCAACCGCACGCCGTCGGCAACCAGGCCGCCCGGATCGTCGTCATCACCCTGCTGATCGCCATCGCCTCCGGCATCGCCTTCGTGTACCACGGCCGCAAGGCCCGCCTGGCCGGCCGTCACGAGATCGCCGTACTCGGCCAGCCGGGGACCGTGCTGCGCATATGGCAGACCTACACGGCGGCGGTCAGCTTCACGTGC
>DASZNC010000021.1:0-15426 GCA_035551615.1 Acidimicrobiales bacterium | reverse complement strand
CGTCCCCCGCCACCACCCCGACCGGACCCCGAACCGGCCGACCGTCCCCCGCCTCTACCCCGACCGAACCCCGAACCGGCCGACCGTCACCGCCGGCCGCCCCGTGACGGACGCGACGGCCGCCCCCGACCGCCCTGGACGCCGCTCCACCCTGGCCGAGCGGATCCGCCAGGCCAATGCCCCGCGCCCGCCTGAATCGTCGGCCCGCCTGCGGGTGGCCAGCGGCGCGGCGATAGTCGTGGCCCTGGCCGCCGCCGCCAGCGAGCACGACCTCTCCCGGCCGGGGGCGGCGCTGTCCGCCGTCCTGGTTGGGACCGGCATGGCGTTCTCGCACCGCACCCGCGAACGGTCCTCCGGCCTGGTCAAGGGACTGGTCGCGGTGGCCGCACTGGCCGCCATGGCCTGGTTCATCGACCGGCTGTACCAGGCCCCCCTGGGCGGTGGCCTGGTGGGCGTGGAGGGCCCGCTCACCGTCCTGCTGGCCTGGATCATGATCGTCCACTCCTTCCACGTCCCGGCCCGCCGGGACCTGGTCTTCTCACTGGCCGGCTCGGCCGCCCTGATGGCCGTGGCCGCGGCCGCCGCCATCGACATGTCGTTCGGCTGGTACGGCGTGGTGTGGGCCGCCTGCGGGCTCTGGGCGCTGGTCGAGATCGGGGCGGCGGCGGCCGAAGGCGCCCGGCCGGGGGCCGGCCTGGTCGCCCGCTCGGTCGCCATGGCCGTGGTGGTCGGCATCGTCGCCTTCCTGGCCCTGCCGGCGCCGTCGGCCAGCATCAAGCTGGATTTCCGGACCAACCCGGGACCGGCCGGCCCGGAACCGAACGGTGGCGTCCTGGCCGGCGACTCGGGGCGGGCCACGCAGCTGTCGAGACCGGGCACGACGAGCGGCCCGACCCGGGTCGGGGGTTACCTCGGCTTCGCCGGCAGCCTGAACACCGGGGTGCGGGCCGAGCTGGGCAACCAGCTGGTCATGCAGGTGCGGGCATCGGTGCCGAGCTACTGGGTGGGTGAGACCTACGATCGCTGGGACGGTCAGAACTGGAGCTCGACCCTGCGCACTGGTCAGAGGAACCGTTCCCTCGGCGGCGGCTCGCCGTTCGTGCTCCCCTACGCCATACCGTCGGGCACCAACGACATCCAGACCTTCTACCTGAACGACGTCACCGCCGACCTGGTGTTCCACGCCGACGACGCCTCCGAGGTCTGGGTGCCCTCCTCGTCGGTCTACTTCGACGCCGAGGACGACTCCATCACCTCGGCCACCGGGCTGGGCAAAGGGGCCATCTACACGGTCGAGTCCTCGGCCTCGGACTTCAGCCCCGACGTCCTGCGACAGGCGCCGGCCGTGCCGGCCGACGACCCTGCCATGGCCGATTACCTGGAGCTACCGCCGCAGCAGCCATACACCCGGGTCCGCGAGTTGGCCCGCAGCGTCACCGCGGCCGACGACAACGAGTACGACACCGTGCAGTCGCTCATCTCCTGGATCGGGGCCAACACCCGCTACTCGACCGACATACCGCCCCTGCCGGCCGGCGCCGACGCCGTCGACGAGTTCCTCTTCGGCAACCGGGTCGGCTACTGCGAGCAGATCTCCACCGCCCTCACCATCATGCTGCGCACCCTCGGCATCCCGGCCCGGGAGACGGTCGGCTACGTCCCCGGCTCCTACAACCCGGTCACCGACCTGTACCAGGTGCGGGCCGACGACGCCCACGCCTGGGTGCAGGTCGATTTCCCCGGCTACGGCTGGGTCAGCTTCGATCCCACCGCCTCGGTCCCGGCGGCCAACCCGTCCCCGGGTTCGGTGGCCGTCCGCGACGCCATCCGGTTCGTGGCCGGCCTGCCCTGGGTGCGCCTGGCCGCGCCCTTGGTCGCCGTGGCCGGCGCCGGCGCCGTCATCATGATCCTCCGCCGGAGGCGGGCCGCCGGCCGGTTGTCGCCGGCCGAGCGGGCGGTGCGCCGGATGGAGCGGGCCGGGGCCAGAGCGGGCCGGGCCCGAGCCCCGTCGGAGACGGTCACCGAGTACGGCGCGGCACTGGCCGGTGGCTGGCCGGGCGTGGCCTGCGCCGTCGACCGGTCCGCCTACGGCGGCGCTCAGATACCGGCCGACGAGTGGCGGCGGTTGCTGGCCGAAGCCGAAGCCGAGAGCCGGGCCCGGGTGTGACCGGGCCCGACCGCTAGCGGCCGGGGCTGAGAGCGGCAGGTCCGGCCCGGGGTGTGACCCGGCCCGACCGCTAGCGGCTCTGGCTGTGGAGCAGCAGGAGTGACCGGCCCTCCACTGTGATCGTCCGTTCGGGCGTGATCTGCGGCGTGTCGTCGGGGCCGCCGCTGGTCAGCACCGCGCTCCACTGCACCGTGCGGCCGGGGATGGAGAACTCGATCTCCTCCCAGTGGGCGTTCAGCAGCAGCAGGAACCGGTCCCGGCTGGTCTCCCCTTCAGCGTCCTCGATCTGGCGACCGTCGAGGGCGACGGCCAGCGAGTTCGTCTCGGGTGCCTCCCAGTCGGACTGGGTCATTTCCTTGCCGTCAGGCCGGTACAACACCATCTGGGCCGGCTCCCCGCCGGGGGTGCGGAGGTAGTCCCGTGGTCGCAGCGCCGGGTTGGCCTTCCGCAGGGCGATGGCCGTCCGGGTGAAGGCCAGCATGTGCTCGTCCACGTTGTCCCAGTCGAACCACGACACCTCGTTGTCCTGGCAGTAGGCGTTGTTGTTGCCCCCCTGCGTGCGACCGGCCTCGTCACCGCCGAGGATCATCGGCACCCCGGCCGACAGCAGCAGGGTGCCCAGTAGGTTGCGCCGCTGTCGGGCCCGTAGCTCCAGGACGTCGGCGTCATCGGTCTCCCCCTCCACCCCGCAGTTCCACGAGCGGTTGTGGGATTCGCCGTCGTTGTTGTCCTCGCCGTTGTCGTCGTTGTGCTTGTCGTTGAACGACGTCAGATCGGCCAGCGTGAATCCGTCATGGGCGGTGACAAAGTTGACACTGGCCGGCGGGGTGCGCCGGCCGGACGAGTAGATGTCGCCGCTCCCGGTCAGCCGCAGGGCCAGCTCCCCGAGGGTGCCGTCCTCGCCCCGCCAGAAGTCACGGACGGTGTCGCGGTACTTCCCGTTCCACTCCGACCACCGGGCCGGGAAGCCGCCCACCTGGTAGCCGGCTATGTCCCAGGGCTCGGCGATCATCTTGACCGGCGCCAGCACCGGGTCCTGGTCGACCAGATCGAGGAACGCACTGTGTATGTCGAGATCGCCGAACTGCCTCGTGAGCGAGCTGGCCAGATCGAAGCGGAACCCGTCCACGTGCATCTCCTGCACCCAGTACCGCAGCGAGTCCATGATCAGCCGCAGCGCCGCCGGGTGGCCGACGTTCAGGCTGTTGCCGGTCCCGGTGGTGTCGAAGTAGAAGGCCTGATCCTCGAGCACCAGGCGGTAGTACGAGGGGTTGTCGATGCCCTTCATCGACAGGGTCGGACCGAGATGGTTGCCCTCCGCGGTGTGGTTGTAGACCACGTCGAGGATCACTTCGAGACCGGCCTGGTGCAGGGCCCGCACCATCGACCGGAATTCGTCGACCTGGGCCCCCCCGTCACCGCCCGCCGCGTATTCGCCGTGAGGGGCGAAGAAGCCGATGGAGTTGTAGCCCCAATAGTTACGGAGTCCTTTGTCCAACAAATGCGAATCCTGGACGAACTGGTGGACCGGGAGCAGCTCGACCGCGGTCACGCCCAGGTCGACCAGGTACTCCACCACGGCCGGGTGGCCCAGACCGGCGTAGGTCCCCCGCTGGTCCTCGGGTACGTCGGGATGGCGCTGTGACAACCCCTTCACATGGGTCTCGTAGATGATCGACTCGTCGAGCGGTGTCCTCGGCGGCCGGTCGCCCTTCCAGTCGTAGGCCGGATCCAGGATGACCCCCTTCGGCATCCGGGCGGCCGAGTCGGCGTCGTTGGGCTGCGACGGGTCGTCGAAGCGGTGACCGAACACCTCTTCCCCCCACTGCACCTGACCCTCGATGGCCACCGCGTGCGGGTCGATCAGCAACTTGTCGGGGTTGCAACGCAAGCCCCGGCCCGGGTCCCACGGGCCGTGCACCCGCAGTCCGTAACGCTGGCCGGCGGTCACCCCGGGTAGGTGGCCGTGGAAGACGTGGGCGGTCCGCTCGGGTAGTTCGATGCGGTCCTCCTTGCCGTCCCCGTCGAACAGGCAGACCTCGACCGCATCGGCGATCTCCGACTGCACAGCGACGTTCACCCCACCGTCATCGTCGATCGTCACGCCCAGCGGGTACGGGCGTCCTTTAGCGGTTTCCACCCACCGGTCCTACCCCGGCGCCGGTCCGGCCAGTCAGCTACCGGAAGTCGGGAGGGAAGGAGCCGTGACGACACCCTCGTCGGCCATACCTTCTTCGGCCGCCTCGAGCGCCGACATCCCGGGCGGCACCACCCGCTTCCCCCGCAGGAGGCTGGCCAGTGCGGCCACGAGCGAGGAGATGATGGCGAAGGTGAAAGCGAAGTGGAGCCCGTGCCCGAACGGGGCACTGATCAGATGCGGGAAGAAACCCCGACTCTCCAACTGCTTCACCTGATCCGGCTTCAGCCCCTTGCTGAACTGCGGGTAGGTGGCCAGCAGCCTCTGGATCGGGTTGTACCCGAGCATGCTGGCGAACAGGGTGCCTATGGGCGGCAGGTGCGACAGCTGGGTCGCCCCGGCCGGCGACATGCCGGCGTTGCGCAGCCCCTGGTAGAGAGTCTTGGGTAGGGCAGAGGCCAGACCGATCGTGATCACGGTGAAGAAGATGCCGATCGACAGCACCGTGGCCGAGTTCTGGAAGGTGGTCGCCATTCCGGCGCCGGCGCCGCGTTGATCGGCCGGCAGGCTGTTCATGATGGCCGCCCGGTTGGGCGAGGCGAACAGGCCCATCGACAGTCCCATGAGCAGGAGCAGCAGCGCGAACCACACGTAGCTGAAGTTGATGGGGAGGAACTCGAGCAGGCCGAATGCGATGGCTGTCCCGACCATCCCGCCCGTGGCGAAACCGCGGGCGCCGTAGCGGTCGGACAGGATCCCCGACGTCGGGCCGGCGGCGAGGAACCCGACGGTCAAGGGCACCATGTAGATGCCGGCCCACAGCGGGGTCTGGGTGAAGTTGTAACCGTGTTGGGGCAGCCAGATCCCCTGGAGCCAGATCACCAGCATGAACTGCAGGCCGCCTCGGGCCAGGGCGGCCAGCAGCCCGGCCAGGTTGCCGGCGGTGAACGGCCGGATCCGGAACAGCGGCAGCCGGAACATGGGCTGCTCCACCCTGTTCTCGATGATCACGAACAGCAACATGAGGACGGCGCCGACGATCAGGGCGGTGAGGACGCGGGGGTTGGTCCAGCCCATGGCGTGGCTGCCGTACGGCTGGATGCCGTAGACCACCCCGGCCAGTATCAGCGTCAGGCCGACGGCAAACACGATGTTGCCCTTCCAGTCGATCCTCCCCGGCATCCGGACGCCGTTGTCGATCAACTTGGTGTACGCCCAGATGGTGCCGAACACGCCGAACGGCACCGACACCAGGAAGACCAGTCGCCAGCTGACCGGGGCCAGCACTCCGCCCAGGATCAGGCCGATGAACGATCCGGCGATGGCGGCCACGCCGTTGATCCCGAGGGCCAGACCGCGCTGGTTCTCCGGGAAGGCGTCAGTGAGGATGGCGCTGGAATTGGCGAACTCGAGCGACCCGCCCAGGCCCTGGCCGACCCGCATCAGGATGATGTACAGGGCGCCGGCCTTGCCGGTCAGCCAGGTGATCGACAGCAGGATCGAGAAGACGGTGAATATGGCGAAACCCAGGTTGTACATCCGGACCCGGCCGTACATGTCGCCGATGCGCCCGAAGGTCAGCACCAGGACCGACGTGACCAGCAGGAAGCCCATGAGCATCCACAGGAAATAGGCGCTGTTGCCCGGCTGGAGGGGGTCCAACTTGATCCCCCGGAAGATGTCCGGCAGGGCGATGATGGTGATCGAGCCGTTGATGACGACCATGAGGATCCCGATCGTCGTGTTGGTCAGGGCGACCCACTTGTACCGGGGACTGACCTCCCGGGCCGGCCGGGGTGGGTCAATGGTCGTCTCGCTCTGCACCGTTGCATAACCTTAGCCGCGCTCACTTTCTGGCACGCGGCCAACCGCAGCGTCAGGAGCAGGTGCCCAACCCGATGGTCCGGGGCCCGGCCGCCGACGAGTCGGCGCTCTTCCAGGCCGACCCGCTCTCGGCGACGACCTCGAAGTAGTAGGTCAGCCCGGTGGTCAGGACGGCGGTCGTGTAGGGCGCTGCCGCCGGGTTGGCCATGAGCAGGTAGGTCCCGCCCGGCCCGGTGACCGAGTAGTAGACGGCATAACCGGTCGTGCGGGCACTCGCCGTCCACGACACCTCCACCGTCTGGGCCAGGCTCGACGTACATGTTGCCGTGACCCCGGTCGGAGGGGACGGGCCGGCCGCCGAGGCGGTCTGGGCGCTGCCGCCGGCGTCGACACCGATCGACCAGGCCGCCGATGCCGACGCCGTCGTGAGCATCAGGACCACCGTGACCATGTACGCGCCGAGTCCGGACCCGATCAGTGTCCGGACTCCAAGGCTTCTTGCAGGTGGTGCGTGGTCCATCGGCGCTCGTCGCCGGCCGGGCGGTCGGCTCGCAGTCAGCTGTCGACCGTCGGACTCGTCGTCACTGTCGACCCGCCGGCGCTGGCCGTCACCGACGCGAGGGAGGGCATCGAGAAGAAGCTGTTCTCACACGCCGCCGGCGAACTGGAGGACATGGCCGCGTAGTTGGTGAGGGTCACGGTGAGCGGGTTGTTGCTGTCGCCTGAGGCGCCGATGACGAGCGGGGTGGCCAGCGTGTGGCTGGCACCGGAGGTAACGGTCGAGTAGGTCCAGGTGACCCCGCTCAGGGCGGCGTTGCAGAGGACTTCGGCGCTCAGCGCACTGAGGCTGGAGCTGGAGTAGCCGGCGGCGCCCGTGAGGTTCGACGGGAACTGCAGGGCGCTGACCGTCACCGGATAGTTGTTGGGATTGGAAATGGTCAGCACGACATCGCCCGAGTTCCCCGGGTACAGGAGGTTGGTCGGCGACGGCGAGGCCACCGCAGCGATGGTCAGGTTGGCCACGTTGCCGCTCTGCGCCTCACCCGACGAGCCGGAGTTCAACCCGATCGTCCAGTTGGAGGCGAAGGCGATGTCGGTCGCCATCAGGAAGCCGCAGGCGGCGGCCAGGACCACGACCGCCTTGTTCCGGCGGTCTCGGCGAGACTCGGGATCGGTGCTGCGCTCGAAGATCATGACAGCCTCCAATGCATATAGACCGGAGAGATAGGAGATATCTGTCAGTTGTTTCGGCAATAGCTCGGAGCGGGCTGAACGGGCCGCCCGATCGGCGACCGGCATTGCCGCGCCGGCGTCCTTACGCGTCAACTACGCGCTAAATAGGGCATAGGTATCAAAGATTCGGTGATCAGCAAACCCGGAGCCGCGCCGCGGGCCGGCCCCCTGCGGTCAGCCCTCAGCCGCCGGTGACCGGCCAGAGCCGGTGTCCCAGCCCGCTGGCCCGTGACACCGGTCGGGCCACCGCCGCCCGGACCGCCTCCTCGGTGCCGATCACGAGGAGGCGGTGCCGGGCCCGGGTCAGTCCGGTGTAGAGCAACTCCCGGGTCAGGAGGCGGGAGGCGGCGGGAGGGACCACCAGCGACACGTGATCGAACTCCGATCCCTGGCTCTTGTGGACGGTCATGGCGAACACCGTGTCCACGTCGGCCAGCCGGGACGGGCTGACCAATCGACCGCCGGGCGTCGACTGATCCTCGAACGCGACACGGAGCACGGAGCCGTCCCCATCGGCTCCGGGCACGGAGACGGCGACGCCGGTGTCGCCGTTCCACAGCCGGAGCGTGTAGTCGTTGACGGTGACCATCACCGGCCGTCCGGGGTACCAGTCGTGACCGGCCGGCCCCTGCTCGTCACCGAGGACCCAGCCCTCGATGAGCCGGTTCCAGAGGGCCACGCCGGTGGGGCCCCGCCGGTGGGCGCACAGCACCCGGTGGGCCCGCAGCGCGGCCAGGACGTCGCCGGCGGCACCGGCCGTGGCTGCCTCTCGGACCCGGTCCGCCCATTCGGTGGTGACGTGGCGAAACGGCTCCAACCGCTCAGCGGCGGCCCCGTCCTCCCCCGCCTCGACGGCGATCCACCGCACCGCGTCGTCATCCGCGGAGAGCACCTCGATGGCCCGGTCGCCTTCGCCCCGCCGCACGGCGTCGGCCAGTTCGGACAGCGCGCCGGAGAATCGATGGTTGGTGCGGAGGAAGCTGATCGACCCCCGGATGGGGGGGCCGGCCCCGGCGCCGGCGCGGGTCGGCCCGCCGAGGGGCTGCGGTTCCCCGGGCGTCGACTGTTCGCCGACGGTCAGCTGTTCGCCGGCGGTCAGCTGTTCGCCGGGCATCGAGGCCTCGCCCGCGGTCGGCTGTTCGCCGGCCGGGGTCACGATGTCGGCGAGTACGGCCCCGGCCTCGACCGACACCAGCTGCTCCGGATCGCCCACCAGGATCAGCCGGGCATCGGGGCGCACCGACTCCACCAGGCGGGTCATCAGCGACAGCGCCACCATCGACACCTCGTCCACGACCACCACCTCGTGAGGCAGTCGATGCCCGGCGTGGTGGCGGAACCGGCCGGGCCGGTCGGGACGGGTGCCCAGCAGCCGGTGGATGGTCATGCTGGAAATCCGCATGAGGACCTCCCGGACGGCCGGGTCGGTGTCGATCTGACCAGCTTCGGCCCGCACCGCCTCCTCCATCCGGGCCGCCGCCTTGCCGGTCGGTGCGGCCAGCGCGATCAGAGGGGGCCGTCGGCCGGCCGCTCCAGCCGCTTCGGTCAGGGCGGCGAGGAGGCGGGCGACCGTGGTGGTCTTGCCGGTCCCCGGCCCGCCGGCCAGCACGGTGAGCCGCCGGCCGAGGGTCGCGGCGGCTGCGGCTCGCTGATCCTCTGAGCCCGGACCCGGGAACAACCGCTCCAGCCGACCCGGGTCCATCCCCAGGTCGGCACCCGGGTCGGGGGTCGCCCGGGCCAGGAGTTCGCTGGCCAGGGCCACCTCGTCGGTCCAGTAACGGTCCAGATACAGGGCCGAGCCGCTGAGCCGGACCGGTCGGATCTCATCCGCGCCCACCGGGCCATCGGCGGCCGCTCCCGGCTCGGTGGTGGCCGGTGGGCTCGGCGACCGGTCGACCACGCCGATCAGCGGGCTGGTCGAGACCCGCTCGACCCACGGGCCCGGTTCCGGCCAGGGCAGGTCGCTCAGATCGATGTCGTCCTCCCCGGCCAGGGCCGAGTTGTGCACGTCGAGCAGGTCCACCGACACGTGACCGAACCGTGGGCCGCGCACGGCCAGCGCCACCGCCAGCAGGATCGACTCGTCGGTTTCGCCGGCCAGGCGGCCCAGCCGGAGAGCGGCGTGGACGTCAGCGGCGGCCAGCACGCCGGCGTGATTGAACACCTGCAGGAGGACGGGGACGTCGGCACCGATGGCCAGGTCGGCGTCGAACGGGTCGTCAGCCAGGAGACTCACCGGCCCGAGCCCTCCGCACCGAACTCGAACAGCTCGGACAGCTCGACGACAAGGGCGGCCGGCACTGACCAGGACCAGACGCCGCACGGCTGGTCGTCGATGACCGGTGTGCGCAACCCGACCATCCCCCTCACGAATAGATAGAGGGCGCCGCCCAGGTGACGGTGCGGGTCGTAACCGGGCTGGCGCCACCTCAGGTAACGGTGCAGGGCGACCATGTATATGAGCGCCTGCAGCGGGTAGTGCCGGGCCTGCATCTCCCCGTCGAGGGCCGACGGGCGGTAGTGCTCGGCGGCCAGCTCGACACCGGACGGCGCCAGCCAGTTGGTCTTGTAGTCGGCCAGGTACCACCTGGGCTCGCCGTCTTGGCCCCGTTGGCGGAAGACCAGATCCAGGCTGCCGGTCAGGTAGCCGCGCAGAGTGGTCTCGAGCAGTGGGTCCTCCAACCGGTCCGGGTAACCGGCCAAGACGGCGGAGCCGATCAGGTGACGCCGGATAACGGCCGCCAGGTCGGCGGTGGTGACGGCGCCGAGCGGGTTCTCCCCGCCGGCCACCGGCAACTCGAAGCCCAGTTCGTCCAACCGGTCCGGCCGGCCCACGTCGGCCAGCGTGACCCCCGGCAGGAGCGGCCCCAGAGGCGTCCGGACGAATGCCTCCAGGCCGGCGCCCAGTTCCGGGCCCGGCACCGCGTGACCGTCGGTCCGGGCCACCGCGGCAATGGTCGTGGCCAGCTCGTGGGCCAGGTCGACGGCGGCGAAGTCGGTCTGTTCCAGGACCCGGTGGACGAATGTTCCCACCGCCGCGCCGCCGGGGACGGCGGCGAGCAGCGGCCGCTCGGCGGGAACCAGCGGACGGCCCGCCGGCTCCGGGCCGCCCGACGACGCCTGGCCGCCGGCTGATTCCGACTCATCTGCAGCCGCCCCCGCCCCCGCCCCCGCCCCCGCCCCCGCCGGCAGGCTCCCGGCCGGGGGGCGGGCGTCGGAGGGATGCTCCTCAGCCGGTTCGTCGGCCAGGGCGTTCGTCTCCGGTTCGCTGCCGACCAGGCCGGCGGTCGGGCCGCCGTGGACCCCGGCGGTGATGCTCGTGTACGACGCCCGCCGCCACCGCTGGTCGAGGGACCGGTCGAAGGCGGCCACCTCCAGGCCCGGGCGGCCGGCCCGGTCGACCGCAGCCGGCCTACCGGTCGCTCGGTAGCGCTCGGCCACCTCGATGGACATGCACCCGGGCCGGCGGGACGCGACCACTTCCAGGGCGCCCCGGATCTGCCGGGCGCCGGGCTCCCCGCCCCGCGAGTCGCGCACGGCGCCGGTCCCCGGGTCCCGCCCGACCAGCAGGCGGCCGAGCGGCGAATGCTTGGAATCCTGCGTCCGGGCCCACCACACCACGACCTGATGGCGGGCCCTCGTCAGGGCGACGTAGAGCAGTCTCAGGTCCTCGCCCCGCCGCTCGGACCGGGCCACCGCAGCATGGTCCTGGTAGCGGTCGCGGGCCGGCCCGGACGGCACCGGGCAGCCCACATCCAGAGTGCGGGCCAGGTCGTCATCGGCGTCATGGAACACCACCGGGCCGGCTCCCCGATCCGGCAGGCCGCCGTCCCACAGGTACGGGCAGTACACGACCGGGAACTCGAGCCCCTTGGCCCGGTGCACGGTCAGCACCTGGACCGCTTCGGCGTCGGAGTCGAGGCGGCGGCTGCGATCCTCGCTCTCCGCCTGCTCCTCGCCGGCCGTGCGGATACGTTCGGCCAGCCAACTGCGCAGGCTGGGCGCCCCGAGGCGACCAGCGGCGGCTTCTGCATGCAGGAGCTGGGCCAGGTGCCCGAGGTCGGTCAGCAGCCGTTCGCCCCCCTCGACCCCCAGCAGCCGACCGGGCAGGCCCTGCTCGACGGTGACCAGTCGGTAGACGGCGGCGATCCCCCGGCCGGCCAGCACCGACGCCCAGCGCCGGAGGCGATCATGCACGTCCTCCCACCGCCCCTCCGACGCGGTGGCCGCTTCCACCGTCGTCAGGCCGATCCACGGGCCCAGCGCCACCGCCGCCGCCCGTGAGCGGGAGGACGGTTCCTGCAAACCGTCGAGCAGGCGGAGCCAGTGGTCGGCCGCATCGGAGCCGAACACCGTGTCCAGCCCGGCCACCACCGATGGCACCCCCGCCGCCCGCAGGGCGTCCCGGACGGCCAGCGCCTGGGCGTTGGTACGGGTCAGGACGGCCACATCCCGGGGCACGACCGGGCGCCATCGGCCACCCTCCCGGACCGACGCGTCGGAGTCCAGCAGGCGGCGTATGTCGCCGGCCACGTCCTCGGCGACCCAGTCCCGCAGTTGTGGTTTGGCCAGCAGGCGCTTCGTGGTCATGGATAGGGACCGCTCCGCGTCGTCGACCAGACGCCAGCGCATCGGGGCGTCGGCCCCGCCCGCCCGCAGACCGGGGTCACGACGACCGACGGGCGCCTTCACCGAGCGGAAGACGATCTCGTCGTGGCCGAACTGCAGCGGGTCCATCAACGCCTCGATGGCGTCGAGGAGCGGTTGATCGGCCCGCCAGTTCGTCTCCAACGTCAGGTAGGCGTCGGCTGACGCGGCGGCGTCGAGGTAGGCGTGCACGTCGGCCCCCCGGAAGGCGTAGACGGCCTGCTTCGGGTCGCCGATCAGGATGAGGCGGGTGTGCTCGCCGGTGAACGCCTGCCTGAGCACCGTCCACTGCACCGGGTCGGTGTCCTGGAACTCGTCGACCAGCACTATCCGGTAACGGTCACCGAGGCGCCGGCAGGCGATCGGCCCCCGCTCGGGATCCTCCAGCGTGCCGGCCAGGCGGTACAGGAGGTGGTCGTAGGTGAGCAGGTTCTCCTCGACCAGCCGGCGACCGACCTCGGTCCGGGCCCGCCCGGCCAGGCGGGTGAGCAGGCCACACGGGTCGTCGCCGGGCGGTGGTACCAGTTTGGTGTCTGGGTTGCGGATGGCCTCGGCTGCGGCCCGGCGGGCCACGTCCAGGCGGAAGGGCGGTTGCTCGTCCGGGTGCACCAGATTGCGCCGCAGGTACAGATCGTCGACGACCTCTTCGATCAGCTCGGCCGGGTCCTCGAGCAGGGTGACACCGGGGACGGTGTCGCCGGCCGTGCCCAGGCCGTGCAGGACCAGTTGGCAGAAGCCGTGCGTGGTCGCGATGGTGGCGGCATCGAAGTCGGCCAGGGCGTCGGCCAGCCGCTGGTGCCGTAGTTCGACCAGGTCGGCCGGGCCGACCGCCAGGTCGGCCACCACCTCGTCCCCGGCGGCGGCGCCCGGATCACCGGCGAGCACCGCCGCCAGCTGGGTGTGGGCCTCGACCAGCCGGGACCGCACCCGGTCACGGAGCTCGCCGGTCGCCATCTTCGTGAACGTCACCGCCAACAGAGACGAGAGCGGTACGCCATCGGCCACGAACCGGAGGACCAGGGTCGTGAGCGTGTAGGTCTTGCCGGTACCGGCACTGGCTTCGATCACCGTGATGCCCGGGCCGGGCAGCGGTCCCGAAGGGTCGAACGGAACAGGGGCGCGGGCGGTCATCCGCGGTTCAGCTCCTCGTGGGCGAGGAGGGGGGCCCACAGCCGGCCGGCCAGGCGCCCGAAACGGTGGGTCTCGGCGGCCGGCCATCCCCGTCCGGATTCGTCGAGCGCCGGCTCCTCCTCGAGCAGGCGGCGGAAGTCGGCGTACCGGCCGAAGTAGAAGGTGTGCTCGGCGTCGTCACGCTCTCCCGGTATGAGCCCGCTCGCCACCCATTCGTTCGTGCAGTTGCTCAACAGTTCGTCGTCGTCCCACCCGGCCTTGCGCCCCTCGGCCCACTTGGCCGAGGTGTTGCACGCGAGCGGGAGGGGCTGGCACATACCGCGGTCGTACAGATCAACCAGGGCGGCCAGCCGGATCACCGCCCACTGGCGCCGGTCTTCGTCGGACCCGCCGACGGCGGGCAGGGAGGACACCGCCGTGGTTCCCCTGCCGATGCCCTTGCCGATCGTCAGTCCGCTCGCTCCCATCTCTGGGCGGTCGGCGACCAGCGCCAGGAATCTGACCCATCCGGCCAGCCGATGCTTGGCCGCCAGTCGTGAGTAGACGCACTGGACCACGGTCCGGTCCCGGATCTGGGGGACGGTGCCGACCAGCAACCGGCTGTCCGGGAGCGAAATACGCACCTGGGCCGAGTCGCTCGGCCCCGGGGTGAAGCCCCGGCCGAACAGGGCGCCGGCGATGCCGACCACTCCCCCTCCGACCTCCTGTAGGACGGGACCGGCCAACTCGCCGGGCGGGAGGAACCCACGACTCTGCTCGGCGGTGATGGCATCGGACAGCTCGACCCCGGAGAGAACCGCCTCCAGCAGCCGGTCCCCGAGCTCCCATCGGGCCAGGCCGTCCAGCTCCAGGGGCATCCGGTCACTGAGCTGCTCGGTGTAGTCGCCCAGGTACAAGGACAGCCGGCGGCGCAGAAAGGCCCGCATCGGGTGCTGGGCGAAGGCGATCAGATGCTCGAGCTGGATGTACGGCTCGGCCAGGGGGGGCAGAGGCTCCGACGCCCGCCCCTCGGCCACCCGCGCGCCGACGGTCGCCTCCGCCCCGGCCCGGAAGACGGCATCGAAGCTCCACGCCGTTCCGGCCACCAGGTCGCCGGGAATGAAGTTCCGGGGGTCGAACGGTTGCAGGGGATGGTGGACGACCACCGCCTGGCGCCCGGCCCTACCGTCGACCGTGCCGGCAGTGGCATCGACGACATCGAGCAGTTCGGAGACCGGGGCACACGGTGGGCGCACCCGGTTGGTGCGCTCGTCGCGCCCGCTGTAGGTGATGATCAGGTGGTCGGACGCGGCCAGGAGGGCATCGAGAAGAAGCTGTCGATCCTCGGAGCGGGCATCACGATCGCCCACCCGGGGGGCGGCCAGCAGGAGGTCGTCGCCGTCGACCTCGGGGTGGCGGGGGAAGGCACCGTCGTCGAGTCCCAGGAGGGCCACCACCCGGTGCGGCACCGACCGCATCGGAACGAGCGTGCAGATCGTCAGGTCGCCGGTGCGGAAGTTGGCCCGGGTCGGGCGCCCCCGCAACTGCTCGGCCAGGAGGGCCCGGACCTCATCGAGGCCGAGGGCCGGGAACGGGCCGTCCCCGGCTGCGGCCTCGCCCAGCGCAACCCGCATCTCGTCGTGTTGCCAGTCCTCGTCGGGGGCACTGACGGCCAGGGACTCGGTCGACTCGATGAGCGCCTCGATCCACGTGTCGAGCGGCTGCGCCGGGGTGAGCCGGTCGACCGCTTTCGCCAGGCGCGCCACCAACTCGGCGAAACGGCCGGCCAGATCGGTGCGCCCACTGGTCATGTCGTCGAATGGGACGGTGTCGGCGAACATCCGTCCCCCCGTCTCGGCCATGGCCACGCCGAGCATCAGGCGGTCGAGGCCGGCCGACCAGGTGTTGGTCCGCAGGCCGGACAGGGACCAGGGCCGGCGGTGGTCGCCGTCCAACCCCCACCGGATGGCAGAATCCGCCACCCACCGCTCGATATCGGCCAGGTCCTCCTGATCGAGGCGGAAGCGCCGGGCCACCGGCGGCTGGGCGATCAGATCGATGACCTGGGGGGCGCCGACGCGCGATCCGGCCAACTCCAGGAGCTCGGCGGCCACGGTGAGGAGTGGGTTGGTCTGCCGGAGGGACCGGTCGGCCAGACGGACCCGGAGAGTAGATGGCCCACCCGGTCCGCCGGTCTCCTCCTCCACGCCGAACGCCGCCTGGATCAGTGGCGCGTAGGTCTCGATGTCGGGACACATGACGATGACGTCGCGCGGCTCGAGGTCCGGCCGGTCCCGGAGCAGGTGCA
>DASZNC010000020.1:0-59842 GCA_035551615.1 Acidimicrobiales bacterium | reverse complement strand
GATCCGGCCCAGCTCGTCGTCGTCACCCCAGTCGCCCCAGGTCGAGCCCTCCGGCCGGTGCTGCCACCGCTTAGCCAACGTGCATCTCCCTCCTTCGGATCCGTTGCAATGTACCGACCGGTTGGTCTAACCTCCAGCCCGGGACAGCTCTACCTCGTCGCGCATCCCGGGAGGACCGACACTCATGCCGGACAAGCCTTTCGTCGTTTCGGCCGACGGCCACATCCTCGAGCCGACCGACCTCTTCCGCACCCGCCTCCCCCCGCACCTCCGGGACCGGGGCGTCTGGGAGGAGGACTTCGAGATCGAGCCGTTGGTGGAGGGCGGACCCCGGGTGTTCCGCCGGCTGCACACCCCGGGGTACGAGGGCTGGACCATCTCCCGTTACCGGCAGACCGGTGGTCGCATGCCGGAGGGCGATCCCGAGGCCATCCTCGAGGACATGGACCTCGATGGGGTGGACGTGGCCGTCATGCATCCCAACCTCTCCCTATTCGGTCTGTACTCCGACGACCACGAGCTGTCCATGGCGCACGCCCGCGTGTACAACGACTACATCGCCGAGCGGTTCAGCCCGTACTTCGACCGGGTGTGCCCGACGGCGCCGGTGCCCATCACCGACATAGGCGATGCCGTGGCCGAGATCGAACGGGTGGCGGCCGCCGGATTCCGGGCCATCCTCCTGCCGGCGGTGCCACCGAAGCCCTACTACCACCGGATGTACGACCCGGTATGGGCGGCCGCCGTCGCCAACCGGCTGCCGGTCTTCATCCACACCCAGACGGGTGGAGTCAAGGTCAACGACCCGGAGTCCACCACGCTCAAGGTGGTGATGGAGTCGGCCGCCCAGGTCAACCAGCCGATGACCGAGCGATCGGCGTCGAAGCGGATGATCACGCAGTCCGTCTACAGCACGATCGTCCCCCAGCAGGTCATCTGCGAGCTGATCGGCGGGGGAGTGGCCGAGCGCTACCCCGACCTGCATTTCGCCCTCATCGAGTTCAACGCCCACTGGCTGGCCTCGTTGGTCGGCGCCATGGACAAGTGCTGGGTCACGGGTATCGGCCAGGACGCCGACTGGTTTCTCGGGTACTGGGACCAGGACCGTCCGGCCGACGACCAACCCAGCATGGCCCAGTTGTTCCGGCTCAACGAGAAGTGGCCGTACCCGCTCACGCCCAGCGAGTACGTCCGCCGCCAGTTCCACGTGTCCTTCCAGGACGATCCGGTGGCGGTGGCGTGTCGTCACATCACCGGCCTCTCGACGGTCGTTTGGGGTAACGACTACCCCCACGCCGAGGGCACGTTCCGGGGCAGCCGGGAACTCATGGGCCAGCTGTTCGCAGGTGTCCCGGCCGACGAGGTGGCGGCCATGGTCGGCGGCACGCTCGGAGGGCTCCTCGGCTACCAGGCTCCGGTACCGGCCTGACCGCCGAGCCCCTCCGTTTCGACGGCCGTGTCGCCGTGGTCACCGGCGGCGGTCGCGGCCTCGGGCGGGCCTACAGTCTGCTGCTGGCCCGGCGCGGCGCATCGGTGGTGGTCAACGACCTGGGCGGTTCCGTCGACGGGGCCGGGTCCGATCACGGTCCGACCGACGAGGTGGTGGCGACGATCGAGGCTGACGGGGGCCCACCGGCGCTTGGCAGTACCCATGACATCTCCACGGCGGAGGGGGCGGCCGCGCTGGTCCAGGCGGCCGTGGCACGGTTCGGCCGCATCGACATCCTGATCAACAACGCCGGCATCATGCGTTGGGCCGGCCCGCCGGCCGTGACCGCCGAGGACGTGGTCGCCCACCTGTCCGTCCACACCATCGGCGCCTTCCGGACGGCGATGGCGGCATGGCCCCACATGACCGCCCAGGGCTACGGCCGGATCGTCAACACCACGTCGAGCGGCGTGTTCGGCCTGCCCGCCAACACCGCCTACGCCACGGCCAAGGGGGGTGTGATCGGCCTGACCCGGAGCCTTGCCGTCGCCGGCCGGAAGCCCGGCATCAGGGCCAACCTGATCGCGCCGGCGGCCACGACGCGTATGGCCGGCGGCGCCGGACCGCCGGACATGGAGCCAGAACGGGTGGCCCCGATGGCCGCCTACCTGGCCCACGAGGACTGCCCGGTGACCGGCGAGATCTATGCGGCCGGGGCCGGCCGCTTCGCCCGCGTGTTCATCGCCTCGACCCCGGGCTATGTCCACCCGGCGCCCGAACCGACCATCGAGGACGTGGCCGCGCACTGGGCCGCTATCAACGACGAGGCCGGGTACTCGGTACCGGCCGACCTGATGGCCTGGTCCTCGGTGTTCCTGTCCCATCTGCCACCGCTGTCCTAGCGGTGGCGATCGGAAGCCGTGATGCCCTGCAGAAAGATGTCGGCGAACGGTCGGGCGAGCGAGCGGGCGGTGAGCCGGCCGCTCGGTTTCAGCCACAGGTAGGTGTAATTGTGCATCCCCAGCCAGGCTCGGGCGGTCGACCAGGGGTCGATGTCGCGGAACTGACCGGACTCGACGCCGGCCCGCAGCACGGCCTCGACCCGACCTTCGTACTCCTGGCGGCGCACCCGGAATTGCTCGGCTCGCGCCCCGGTGAGAGCAGGGAACTCGTGGAGGAAGACCCACACGTGGTCCGGGTAGCGGTGGATGACATCGAGCAGTTCGGCGCCCAACCCGGTCAACTGCTCGGTCGGTCGGCCACCGGCCTCGGCGACGCGGTCGGCGCCGGTCATCACCTCATCCATGACCCGGTCATGGATGGCGGCCAGCAGTTCCTCTTTGGACTCGATGTAGTGGTAGAGGGCGCCCTTGCCCAGGTTGTTGGCCGCGCACAGCTCCAAGATCCCGGTGGCGTGGTAGCCCTGCCGGGCGAAGAGGCGGGCCGATTCGTCGATGATCTGCTGCCGCCGGGCTTCCCACCTGGGGTTCCGCCGGGAGTCTGTACCGCCCTCCCTGGTCATGGGGGCTGACGCTAGTGGTGAACCGGCCACGGTTCCGCCCGGCTCACAGTAGAAGGGTCAGGTGGGCACGGTCAGGATCGACCCCGACGGGTACTCCGTCCGGCCGTCGTGCTCGATGACCCAGGCCGACCGGCGGCCGTGCACCTGCCACTGGCCCGGCCCACCGACGATCGCCGTGTCCTCGTCGATGCCGATGAGCGTCGACTGATCGGGCGGGACCATGAACCGGGTGACCAGGTCCGGGAGGCGGGCGGCGAACGCATCGAAGTGGGGAATCACCCGGAGGTGGGGCAGGATGGCCAGGCCGGGCGTGGCGCCCTTGCGGGGATGGCGGATGGACGGCACCCATGAAGTCATGACCATGGCTCCGGCGCTGCATCCGGCCAGCGCCGCGCCGGCCTGCCAGGCCTCGGTGACGGCGGCCCACACCAACGTGTCGCGCAGCACGTCGGCCAGGAAGGTCGGGTGGCCGCCCGACAGATAGACGAGCCCGGGCTCCTCCTTGGAGATCAGCGCGGCCAGGTCCGGGTCGTCGGCATCGCTGCGATCGTTGACGGCGACGATGACCGGTTCGACCCCGAGCCGCTCGGCCTGGGCCCGACCGAGAGCGTGCCACTTGGCCACCACATCGGGTCCGTCGGGGACCGCGGCGGTGGCCAACTGGACGTACCGGGCCGGGCGCCCGGCCAGCAGGGCCCGTTCGACATCGGCCATCTGCGGCAGGTACTCGCCGGACCCGACCAGGGCGATGGGGCCGGGGGTCACGCCGCCGACTCGTCGCAGGCGCCGGCCCGTTCGGCGATGAGGCGCAGCGACCGCACGCGCGGTTCGTAACCGTGGATACGGGTCGAAATCATCAGCTCATCCACCTTGAACCGCTCCACCAGGCTCTCCAGACCGGCCTCGACCGTGGCCGGGTCGCCGATCACGTGGGTCGACATGGTGTGTTCGACCAGGGCCTGTTCGGCCGCGCTGAAGCGGTAGGCCGCCGCCTCTTCGGGCGACGGCATGGGCCCCATACGGTTGGTGCGCATCAGGACGGTGCTGAGCGCCGACGAACCGGCCAGCCAGCGGGCCTCCTCGGTCGTCGGTGCGCAGATGACCGACACTCCGATCATGCTGTGCGGCTGGGCGAACACACCGGGCCGGAACACCTCCCGGTAGGTGTCCAGGGCGGCGTCCGCCTGGGCCGGAGCGAAGTGGTAGGCGAAGGCGAACGGCAGGCCCAGCAGGCCGGCCAGCTGGGCGCTGAACAACGACGATCCGAGGAGCCATACCTCGGGCAGGTAGCCCCGGCCCGGATAGGCGACCGGATGGTCGGGCCCGCCGTCGGTGTCGGCCAGGTAGCGGATCAGCTCGATGACATCGTCGGGGAAGGTGTCGGGTCCCATCCCGCCGGTCCGGCGCAGGGCCCGGGCGGTGGCCTGGTCGGTGCCGGGCGCCCGGCCCAGGCCGAGGTCGATACGCCCCGGGTGCAGCGCCTCGAGCGTGGCGAACTGCTCGGCGATCACCAGGGGGGCGTGGTTCGGCAGCATCACCCCACCGGAGCCGACCCGGATGGTGCTGGTGGCAGCGGCCAGGTGGGCGATCAACACCGCCGGTGCCGAGCTGGCCACGGCCGGCATGCCATGGTGTTCGGCCACCCACAGCCGCTGGTAGCCCATCCGCTCGACCTCCTGGGCCAAGCGGGTGGTGTCGGCCAGCGCATCGGCCGGCGTGGCGCCGGTACCGACGGTGGCCAGGTCAAGAACAGAGAGGGGAACCATCGCACCTTGAAACACATGGAGCCGGCTGTGGCTTCCCGGATTCCCCCTTTATACTGTAAAAGCATGAAAGACATGGTTATCGCCCAGGTCCGGTCCATGGCGGCGGTCCAGGACGGAGTCGTCGTGAGCGACCAGATGCGGGACCTGCCGCGACGGGCCCGGGCCCGGCTGCTGGCCGAGGCTGGACCTGCCAGGAGCGCGATCCGCGGCGTGTAATGATTCGACACGCTGGCGTGCTCACCCGGTACACGCCGACGTGCTGCCATCGATCGTGTACGCAAACGTGCAACCACCCCGCCGATCTAGATCGGCGGGGCGGCGTTACGGATTCAGTAGGTGGACAAAGGACGGGCTGGCGGATGGTTACGCCCGGCGCGACCCGCCACGTGGGCGCGCCCGGCGCCCGCGGTCAGCAGCGTTTACTGCCGGGGGGCGTCCTCCCCCGGAATAGTCCGGTAGGTGCCGGTGGGCTCGGTCGACTCCGGGGCGTCGGCCGACATGGTCGACCGGGGAGCAGCCGGATCGGGCATCAGGCGGCCACCTTCAGAATCGGTCGTGGCCTGGTCCCGGGAGAACCGGCCGCCCGAGGCGGAGTCCGGGGTCAACGGGTCGCCGCCGGCGGTGGATACAGGGCGCTCGCCCATCGGTTGATCCTCGACCATGCGGCCGTCGACCATGCGGCCGTCGACCATGCGGCCGTCAGCCATGCGGCCGTCAGCCATGCGGCCCTCGGCAGCCCGGTCGGCCATGGCCCGATCCTCGGCGACGGGGCCGGTAGCGGTGCGACCGGTGGCGGCCCGGTCAGCGGCCACCTCGTCGGCCATCACACCGCGACGATCGCCGTCACGGGCATCGATCATGCGATCGGCGACCGGGAGCCGGGGAGTGGCCGCTGCCTTGAGGGCAATTCCGGCGAGCATCACGATGACCAGACCGGGGATGTAGCTGGCGCAAGCGACGTTGAGCAGGTTACGGGTGGCGCTGGCCGCCGTCATGAACGGCAAGCTGGTCTCGAAGGTGGGCCAGGCGATCGGTCCGATTACGAACCAGGCGCCGGCGGCCAGCAGCATCACTCCGGGAAGGAACAGTGCGCCGCCATGGGCCGAGCGCCGGGCCGGGCCGACGGCCAGAAGCATCAGGCCGGCGGCTGCCGCCACCGCTCCGGGGGCGAGGTGAAGGAGCCCGTTCTGGAGGGTGCCGGCCCAGGTGGCCTGAGCCACCGGGTGCCAGCCGAAATAGGGACCTATGTAGCCGGCGACGGCCCCCCATGCGCCGGCGATGATGGCCAGCAGGCCGGTCAGGCTTGCGCCCACCGGCCGTCGGTATTCTGTCTGGTGTGTTGTCACCGCGTTGGAGACATTGCGGCGCTCGATAGTTGCAGCCATATCCGGTTTATTCCCGTTCTGGGCGCCAACTATCAGATTCCGGCGGGTTGGGGCCGTCGGGTGCTTGAATTCCCCGTACATGGACGCTGACCGCACTCTCACTCAGCTGGTAGGTATGACCGCGCTGGTGGAGATCGGCGACGCCGAGGCCACCGGCCAGGTGACGGGGGTCGAGGGCACCAGCCTGACCATCGCATGCGATCAGGAGAGTTGGGCCGGCCACGGCCTGAGCTCCGTGTCGGTGAGTGTGTTCGCACCCGATGCTTTGTACAGGTTGAGCGGTCCGGCCCAGGCCGCCGGGTTGGTGGTCACGACCAGTCCCGGCAGTTCGATCGAGCGGGTCCAGCGCCGGCAGTGGACCCGCCGGCGGCTGGACCTGGCTGCCACTGTGTGCCCGGTCGCCGATGGGCGGCGGCTCGAGGGTGTGCCCGGCCGGACGGTCGACCTCGGCGTGGGTGGCGTATGCGTCGAAACGTTGCGGGAGGTGGAGGGGGAGGGCGATCCGATGCTGATCATCTCGCTGCCCGACGGGACGAGCATCGTTTCGTTGACGACCACCGTAGGGGTGGAGGACCTGGGTGACGGTTGGCGTTACCGCCTGGCCTTCCGGGATCTCGACTCCAAGGACGCCAACCGCATCCTCGACCTCACCAACGCCTGACCCGAAGCGGTGCCCCGGTCGACCGGACGTCAGCCGGCCGGGTCGATCCCGCTCACTGCCCGGACGGATCGAGCAGCACCGACTCGAGGAAGGCCAGACGGTCGGCCGCCTCCTCGATCAGTTTCTGCGTCGGCTTGCCCGCCCCATGACCGCCGGACGTGGCCACCCGCAGCAGGATCGGATGGTCGCACCCCTGGGCCTTCTGGAGGGTGGCGGCGAACTTGAGGGAGTGGGCCGGAACGACCCGGTCGTCGTGGTCCCCGGTCATGATCAGCATCGGCGGGTAACAGCGCCCGGCTTCGATGTTGTGCAACGGCGAGTAGGCCCGGACCCACCGGAACTGCTCAGGGTCATCGGGATCCCCGTAGTCGGCTTTCCAGGCCCAGCCGATGGTGAACTTGTGGAACCGGAGCATGTCCATCACGCCGACCTCGGCCACTGCGGCACCGAACAGTTCGGGGCGTTGGGTGACACTCGCCCCCACCAGTAGGCCGCCGTTGGACCCGCCCATGATGGCGACGCGGTCCGGTCGCGACCAACCCGATGAGCCCAACCATCGGGCGCAGGCGGCGAAGTCGTCGAACACATTCTGCTTGCGGGCCAGGCGGCCGGCGTCGTGCCAGGCCCGGCCGTACTCACCACCACCGCGCAGGTTGGCGACGGCGACCACTCCACCCCGATCCAGCCAGGCGGCGAAGGTGACCGAGAAGCCGGGCGTGAGAGGCACGTTGAAACCGCCGTACCCGTACAGCAGGACGGGCGCGTCGCCGGCCGGCGAGAGGGACCGGGCGCGGGTGAGGAACACCGGTATCCGGGTACCGTCATCCGAGGTGACGAATTCCTGGGTGGTCAGGTACCGCTCGGCCGGGAACCGGGCGGCCGACGGCGTGACCAGCTCCGTGCGCCCGGTGGCCAGATCGTATGAGTGGATGGCGCCGGACTGGATGTACGACGTCACCTGGTAGTGCATGAGCGTCGAGCCGGGTCGCCCCGAGATCTCGGCCACCGAAGCCGGTCCGGGCACCGGAACCTCGGCCACCGGCACGCCGTCCAGCGAGAACAAACTCACCGCCGACTGGGCGTCACGAAGGTAGTGGCACACCAGGTGACCACCGATGAGGTGGACCTCGGAGAGGGTGTCGGCCGACTCGGCGACGACCTCGGCCCAGGCTGCGGCCGGGACGCCGGGCCGGGCCCGTACGACCCGCCCTCTCTCGGCGTCACGGTCGGTGTGCACGAAAAAGCTGCCGTCGCCGGCATGGTCCACGACCGAATCCATGGCCTCGAACTCCGGGTTGAGGGGGGCGAGCACGGACCCCGGCTCGGTCAGGTCACGGACCAGGACGTACGTTTCGGTGCCGGTGCCGCGAGACACGGTGACGACCAAGTAGCGCCCGTCCTCGGTGGTGCCGGCATGGGGAATCCAGTCGGGCCGGTCCGGGGCCTCGAACTCGATCTGATCGTCGGACTGATCGGAGCCGAGGCGGTGGAAGGCGATGCGGGGCCGGCGGACTGAATCGACCAGTTCCTCGCCGGCGGGCGGCTGCTCGACCGACGAGTAGAAGAACCCGTCATGTGTCCATGCCGCCCCGCCGAACTTGGACCATTGCACGACGTCGTCCAGATCCTCGCCGGTGTCGACCGACCGGACCCGCCAGGTCATCCAGTCCGAGCCGCCGTGGCTGACCGCCCACGCCACCCGGTTCCCGTCACGCGAGACGCCCAATCCGGTGAGGGACGCCGTCCCGTCCTCGGACATGGCATTCGGATCGATGAGGATCCGGCCGGGCGCGCCGGGCTCGTCCATGGCATAGAGGACCGATTGTGGTTGCAGTCCGGAGTTGCGCATCTGGAACCACTGCCCGGCCCGTTCGAATGGGACGCCCCGTTTCGGGTAGTCCCACATCTCGGCGATCCGCTCCCGGATGGCGCCCCGGGTGGGGATCGCCGACAGGACCGACTCCGTCAGAGCGTTCTGGGCGGTGACGAAGTCCACCGTCTCAGGGGCGTCGGGATCCTCCAACGGGCGGTAGGGATCGGAGATCGGTTCGCCGTGCAGGTTCTCGACCAGGTCGGCGCGCGGGGCGGCGGGGTACGGCAGGGACATCCCGTCGTTCTACCAGCGGCCCCGGCCCCGGGCCGGTCTGTCATCGCAGGTAAGGGGCAGTCGACCCGGCCCGGCCGGTCACCGGCGAACGGTGCCGGAACCGCCGGACCCGGCCTACCCTGTAGCCGTGCCTGTCACCCGCATGAACCACGCCGTTCTCTACGTCCGGGACGTGGCCCGGACGGTCGCCTTCTATCAGGACGTGCTCGAGTTCCGGACCAAGTTCGAGATTCCCGGCCAAGCCGCCTTCCTGCAGGCGCCCGCCAGTCACAACGACCATGATCTCGGGCTGTTCCAGATCGGTTCGAGTGCGGCGGCGTCGGGCGCCGGGCGCACCTCGGTCGGCCTGTACCACCTGGCGTGGGAGGTCGACACCCTCGACGAGATGGACCGGCTACGGGAGAAGTTGCTGGCCGCCGGTGCGCTGGTCGGGGCCTCCGATCACGGCACCACGAAAGCGCTGTACGCCCGTGACCCCGACGGTCTGGAGTTCGAAGTGTGCTGGCTGGTCCCGGCCGAGTTCCTCCCGCTGGAGATCGATCAGATGACCCGGCCCCTCGACCTGGCGGCCGAAAAGGCCAGGTACGGCGCGACGACTCGGGGCGGGGTGGGTGTCTCCTTTTCCGGAAGCTTCTGAGACGGCGGTCGCGGTCGAGGCACCGCTGACCGGCACGGTCGTCGCCCTCCTGTTCGCGCTCGGCGATGTCGTGCGCGAGGGGCGTCCGGTGCTGGTCCTCGAGTCGATGAAGATGGAGCACGAGGTGGCCGCGCCGGTATCCGGTCGGCTGGCCCGGCTCACCGCCGATGTCGGGCAGACGGTGACCATCGGTGACCGGCTGTTCGAGGTGGTGGAGGAGGCGGTCGACGACGTGGTCGACGCCGAGCAGGCGTTCGCCGCCGGCGAGCGGGCCGACCTGGCCGAGGTCCTGGAGCGCCAGAAGCAGGCCCGGGACGGGGCCCGGCCGGCCACGGTCGCCAAACGGCATTCGCACGGCCACCGGACGGCCCGCGAGAACCTCGACGATCTCTGTGACCCGGGGACGTTCAACGAGTACGGCGCCTTGGCCCTGGCCGCCCAGCGCGACCGGCGGTCGGTGGAGGACCTGATCGCCAACACGCCGGCTGATGGCCTGATCGGCGGTCTGGCCAAGGTCAACGGTCATGAATGCGTGGTGATCTCGTACGACTACATGGTGCTGGCTGGCACCCAGGGGTACTACGGCCATCACAAGCTGGACCGGCTGTTCGAACTGGCCGCCCGGCTGCGCCGGCCGTTGCTCCTCTTTGCCGAGGGTGGCGGTGGCAGGCCGGGTGACACTTCTGCGCCGAGTGTGTCCGGCCTGGAGGTGATGGCCTTCGCTCTGTTCGGGCGACTGAGCGGGCTGGTGCCGCTCGTGGGCGTGGTGTCGGGCCGCTGCTTCGCCGGCAACGCCGCTCTGCTCGGCTGCTGTGACGTCATCATCGCCACCGAGGACGCCAGTATCGGCATGGCCGGACCGGCCATGATCGAAGGCGGCGGTCTGGGCCGCTACCACCCCGACGAGGTGGGACCGACCTCGGTGCAGAACGCCAACGGGGTCATCGACGTGTTGGTTGCCGACGAGGCGGCGGCGGTGGCCGCCGCCAAGAAGTACGTCGGCTACTTCCAGGGCCCGGTGAACGGGTGGACGGCGCCCGACCCCGAGCAGCTCCGGTCGGTCGTGCCCGAGGACCGGGTCCGGGTTTACGACGTGCGTCTGGCCATCAGCGGCCTGGCCGACATCAACTCGGTTCTAGAACTGAGATCGGGATGGGGCCCGGGCATCGTCACCTCGCTCGTCCGCATCGCCGGCCGGCCGGTCGGCGTCATCGCCAACAACCCGTCCCACCTGGGCGGCGCCATCGATTCCGACGGGGCCGACAAGGCGGCCCGCTTCCTGCAACTCTGCGATGCCTACGACCTGCCGGTCGTCTTCCTGTGCGACACGCCCGGGTTCATGGTCGGCCCGGAGGCCGAGCGCACCGCCCAGGTGCGCCACTTCTCCCGACTGTTCGTTGTCGGCGGCAGCATCACCGTTCCCTACGTGACGGTCATACTGCGCAAGGGCTACGGGCTCGGCGCCCAGGCCATGGCCGGCGGCAGCTTCCGGACGCCGGTCCTGACCGTGGCCTGGCCGACCGGTGAGATCGGTGGCATGGGGCTGGAGGGCGCCGTCCGGCTCGGATTCCGCAAGGAACTCGACGCCGAGCCCGACGACGCGTCCCGGCACGCACTGGAGGAACGGTTGATCGCCGCCGCCTACCGCAACGGCAAGGCCCTGAACGCGGCCAGCCACTTCGAGATCGACGATGTCATCGACCCGGCGACCACCCGCGACCGCATCCTCGCCGTCCTCGAATCGGCGCCGCCGGTGCCGGTACGGGAGGGCAAGAAACGCCCGTGCGTCGACACCTGGTAGCTCCCGGCGTGGCGGTACCCTGCCGGCAATGGCACCGGAGATTCAGAAGACCGAAGAGGAGTGGCGCGCCGAACTGAGCCCCGAGCAATTCGAGGTTCTGCGCCGGGCCGGCACCGAGCGACCGTGGGCCGGGAAATACGTACACAACCACGACGACGGCACCTACAGCTGCGCCGCATGCGGCGCCGAACTGTTCGACTCCTCGACCAAGTTCGAGTCGGGCAGCGGTTGGCCGAGCTTCTACGAGCCGGCAGTGGCCGAAGCGGTCGAGTTGATCGAGGATCGTACGCACGGGATGGTGCGCACCGAGGTGCGCTGCCGGCGGTGCGGAGGCCATCTCGGGCACGTCTTCGACGACGGTCCGCAGCCAACCGGCCAGCGCTACTGCATGAACTCGCTCTCCCTGGACTTCCAGCCCAAGGCGGACTGAGCTCTACCCGGACTGACCCCTAATCGGACTGGGCCAGGCGCCGTTCGGCGGCGTTGCGCTCCGCGCGTAGCTGGTTCCGGCGCTTCCAGAACGGCGTCTTCCAGACCTTGAACCCGCCCCGCCGGCCCGGTTTGGTCTCCGAGCGGGGTGGCTTCGACGGGTGCCGGCCCAGGTCGTGACGGCCCTGCGGGCACAGCAGGTCGGCGTCCTCGAGCGCCTCGTCATCGCCGACCAGCACGTGCAGCTTGGTCCGAGATTCGTGGCGGATCTGGCGGGCCGTCCGCTTCCGGTGCTCGGGCGCATCCTCGATGATGTCGTCGGGCGGCCGGACGGCCGGCACGGTCGACTCATCGTCTGGCGGTCGGATGGCTGGTTCGCTCGTACGCATAACGCTGACGAGACCTCCCTGCTGTTCCGCCGGCGCCACGAACTGGCACCGGGCCTGTTCCCATAGATGCTGCCACGGACCGGAGGCCGGTGCCAGTGTCCTTCGGCTCTATCAGGAAACTTTTACGTGGTGGAAACCGGATCGGGACCGGTCTTCTCGAAGACCGTGGCCCGGTAGTACGCCAGTTCGGCCACACTCTCCAGGACGTCGCCCATGGCCCGGTGGGCTCCCGTCTTGCGGGGCTGGGCGGCCAGGGCCTCGGGGTACCAGCGCCGGGCCAGCTCCTTGACGGTCGACACGTCTATCGAGCGGTAGTGCAGGAACTCGTCGATCTCCGGCAGGTAACGGGCGAGGAACCGCCGATCGGTGCCGATCGAGTTTCCGCACAAAGGAACCGACCTGACCTCGGGAATGTGCCGGCGTAGGAAGTCGAGCGTCTCCCGCCCGGCCGTCTCCAGGTCGACCGTCGACGCCTGGATGGCCGGCAGCAGGCCGCTTCGGGTGTGCATGGACCGGACCACGTCGTCCATGGCCGCCAACTCGGTCGGGGTGGCGGACACGACGATGTCGGGTCCCTCCTCGATCACGTTCAGGTCGTCGTCGGTGATCAAGGTGGCGATCTCGACGATCACGTGGCGACCCGGATCGAGACCGGTCATCTCCAGGTCCATCCAGGCGAGCATCAGGTGACGATACCTCCTGAGTATGAATCCCGACCCGGTCCCTGTACGGGCCGGGCCCGGTACCGTAGCGCCGTGCTCGACGTGCCCATCGTCCTCCTCGACCAGGAACTGCCGCCGCCCACGTATGCCAGAGCGGGCGATGCCGGCGCCGATCTGCGGGCCCGCGCGCCGGCGACCATCCCCGCCGGTGGCGGCCGGGCGTTGATCCCGACCGGGGTCCGCGTCGCCATACCGGACGGCTATGCCGGGTTCGTGCAGCCCCGCAGCGGGCTGGCTCTGCGCCACGGTGTGACGCTCGCCAACAGCCCGGGACTGATCGACAGCGGGTACCGTGACGAACTGGCTGTGATCATGATCAACACCGACCCCCACGAGGATTTCGTCGTCGCCCGCGGTGACCGCATCGCCCAGCTGGTCATCCAGCCGGTGGAACACGTGGTCTTCTCGGAGGTGGCCGAGTTGCCGGCGTCGGAGCGGGGCCTGGGCGGCTTCGGCCACACGGGGCGCTGAGGCGGTGCCCGAGCTGCCCGAGGTCGAGGCGCTGGCCGGGTTCCTCCGGCAGGAGACGGTCGGCCAGGAGATCGTGCGGGCCGAGGTGGCCGCCCTGTCGGCGTTGAAAACGTTCAAGCCGCCGGTTGAATCGCTGATCGGCCAGACGGTCCGGGACGTGACCCGGATCGGCAAGTACCTGACCATCGGGGCCGGCGACGTATGGCTGGTCATGCACCTGGCCCGGGGCGGTTGGGTGCAGTGGCGGGAGAAGGTCACGCCCGGGCGGGCCAAGCCGGGCCGGGGGCCGCTCGCCCTGCGGGTCGGGCTGTCCGGCGGTGCCGGCTTCGACGTGACCGAGCAGGGCACCGAGAAACGTCTGGCCATCTGGGTCGTCGCCTCGCCGTTCGACATCGAACCGGTCGCCCAGCTCGGCCCCGACCCGCTGACGGACGCGTTCAGCGCCGCCGTGCTGGCCGAGATCCTGCACCGGAGCAACGGTCACCTGAAGAAGGTGCTCACCGACCAGTCGGCCCTGGCCGGCGTCGGCAATGCCTATTCCGATGAGGCGCTGCACGGCGCCCGGCTGTCGCCCTACAAGCCGGCCGCCAAGCTCACCGAGGAGGAGAACCAGCGCCTGTACGAGGCCCTGGTGCGGGTCCTGTCGGATGCCGTCCAGCGTTCGACCGGGCTGGCCGCGTCGGGATTGAAGTCGGAGAAGAAGAGTGGCCTGGCCGTGCACAACCGGGCCGGCCAACCGTGCCCGGTCTGTGGCGACACGATCCGGGAGGTGTCGTTCGCCACCAAGTCGTTCCAGTACTGCCCGACGTGCCAGACCGGGGGCAAACCACTGGCCGACCGGCGCATGTCCCGCCTGCTCAAGTGACGGGGCCCACCCCCGGCGAAGGTCCTGTCGGCGAGCGGGAGGTCCACCGGGGGGTGCACTGGTGGCGGGACCGGACCGGGCGGGTCAGTTTCTACGACGGTGACGGCGAACGCTGGGTGCGCTGGACAGCCGACGGCGACACCCCGCCGTTGCCACCAAAGTGGCAGATGTTGGGCGTGCCCACCCGGGTGACCCGACCCGGGTGGCAGAGCCCGTGGCGGATCATCCCGGCGGTGCTGGTGGTCGTCGCCGTGGTGGTGGCCATCCTGCAGACCGTCGCGCCGTCCGGTAGCAACACCTCCAAGGAGGCCAGGGCGTCGGCGGCCCTGCTCGGCCGGTGTCTGGCCAGGAGCGGATCCGGCTTCAAGGCCGCCCCTGTGGCCTGCACCTCGGCGGAGGCGGCCGTGAAGGTGGTGTCGGTGATCCCGAGCACGCCGGGCAGCCCGTTGTGCCCGAGCGCCACCCGAGCCGTGGAGATCCCCTACGCCGGGGTGAAATACCTGCACATCGAGTGTGTCGAACCGGTCGGTGCGCTTCCCGGTGGTGGGTGAGCTCTGATAGGGTTTCGCCCCACTGCGGACGTGGCTCAGTTGGTAGAGCACAACCTTGCCAAGGTTGGGGTCGCGGGTTCGAATCCCGTCGTCCGCTCCAGATTTCCTGAGTTGGGGGCGGCGCAGGCGTCCCGGCTCTAGCCGGTCGGTCCGGCCGAGAGCGAGAATCCGAGCATCTGGGCGTAGAGGCCGGTGATCTGCTGCCCGTAGGTCGGGTCGGTGGCCCACACCCCGGTGAGCGACTGGACGGTTGCGCAGCAGCCGGCCTTGAACTGGTTGGCGACGGTCAGGTCCGGTAACACGGGGGCGGGGGAGCCGGACGGGCCTGGACCTTTGTCCGCGAAGATGCGTAGGAGCTGGATCTGGCCCAGGACGCCGAGCTGGGGGGACGGGAACGTCCATCCCGCCGAGCAGGTGTCACAGTGGCCGATACCGGCGAAGTTGCTGAGCCCGGCCGCATCGGGCGAGCTGAAACCACCCGTTTCCAGCACCGCCTGGGCGAACGCCACGTCCCCCCGCACTCCTTCGGCCCGCCCGTAATCGATGTACCACTGGGCCAGATGGCCGATCGGGGCCGACGTGAGATCGACATAGCCCTCGTAGTCGAACCATGACACGAGTTGCGCGGTGGTCAGGGCCGGGCCACCGATCAGGCTGAGCTGGCCGTCCGGTGCGCCGGTGCCGACAACCTCAGCCAGGTCGACGGAGAGCGACGCCTGGGCCCGGGCCAACTGACCTCGGGCACCGGCCAGGCGGCTTTCGTCGGCGCTCAGGATCTGCGTCTCGAGGGCCGTTTGGGCGGCGGCCGCCCGGGCCGCCTGCTGGGCCGATGCCGCCGTCGTGATATCCAGCCCCACCTGGGCGGAGGCCGATGACCGGGACCGGGCGTCGGCCTGATCGGCCGTGAAGTCCGTGTGGAGGTGGCCGTCGATGACGTGGGCGACGACCTCCACCTGGTCGAAGTCGAGCTCCTGTTGCTGCTGGTTGTGATAGCCCACCGCCACACCTGCCTCCGGATCGGTCAACTCCCCGGTGTAGACGCTCAAGGCGATGCCGCTCAGCCGGGCCCGGTCGGCGGCCAGTAGGGCGTCGGCCCGGTGCAGGGTGGTTGTCGCCCGGGCGAGCACGTCCCGGTCGCCGGCCAGTCTGGCGTTGGCGGTATCCATCGTCGCCGTCGCCGAGACCTGCGTGTGCTGGTCGGCGGCGATCGTCCGCTGATCCCCGGCGATGGCCGTCCGGAAGGCGTCCACCGACGCCTGAGCGGCGCCGATGGGCCCGTCGTGGTTCATTCGTATGACCGCGTCCTGGAGGCTCTGTACGGAGGTCGCAGCGGCGCCCTGCCGGATCGCCGCGTGGGCTGGCCACGCCGCACTCAGAATCCACAGCGGGCACGCCAGAAGAGCGGCGCGAACGGGCCGCCGCCCAGAGCCGGACACCGGAACAGGTTGCCGCATGACGGCGGACAAGTGGTCGACCGCCGGCGGCGATTGTTTACTCTGACTCCGCGACGAGCGCGAAGGAGGCAGGAGTGCAGGTTCCGGATATGTCCGGCAAGACGGTAATCGTCACCGGTGGGAACTCCGGTATCGGCCTGGAGACGGCCGCCGCACTGGTCGGCGCCGGTGCCGACGTCGTGCTGACCGCCCGTGACCAGGCCAAGGGGCAGGCCGCCGTCGACCGGATCCGCGATCGCTCACCCCGGGGCACAGTGGAGCTCTGCACCTTCGACCTGGCCAGCTTCGATTCGGTGCGCTCCGGCGCCGCCGAGCTGCTCGAGCGCTGTTCCCGCATCGACGTCCTGGTGAACAACGCCGGGCTCATGCTGGGCGATCGGCGCGAGACGGTGAACGGCCTCGAGACCACGTTCCAGGTGAACCACCTGGGCCCGTTCCTCCTGACCGTGCTCTTGCTGGATCGGCTCCGGGAAAGTGCCCCGGCCCGCATCGTCAACGTCGCCTCCACCGCTCACCAGAGCGCCCGCAGTGGCCTGGACTGGGGTGATCTGCAGTCCTCTCAGGGCTACAGCGGGATGGCGGTGTACGGGCGGTCCAAGCTGGCCAACATCTACTTCACCGTGGAGTTGGCCCGCCGCCTGCAGGGGACAGGGGTGACGGCCAACGCACTCCACCCCGGGACGATCAGGTCGGGTTTCGGGGGTGAGGCCAAGGGGGCGTTCCGGATCGGCTTGAAGATCGCCCAGCCGTTCATGGCCGGCCCGGCGCGAGGGGCACAGACGTCCGTGTACCTGGCCTCGTCGCCCGAGGTGGACGGAGTGAGCGGTCGGTACTTCAACCGCCGCCGGGCCCGCACGCCCTCGAAGGTCGCTCGCGACGAAGCCGCCGCCCGGCGGCTGTGGGACGAGAGCGAGCGGCTGGTCGGCCTGGTTCCGGCCTGAGCGCTTATACGAACTCGAACTCGAGGTGAGCTGACCGGAGGCCGTAGACGAAGGCGTTCGGCATCTCGACCGGCTCGGTGCCGGGGGCCAGCCGGAACGAGGCGACCCGACGGACCAGCTCCTCGAAGAAGATGCGGATCTCGGTACGGGCGAGGGCCGCACCCAGGCAGAAGTGGGTCCCGAACCCGAAGGCGATGTGCGGGTTGGGCGATCGGGTGACGTCGAACTGCTCGGGTCGGTCGAACACGGCCCTGTCCCGGTTGGCCGATCCGTACATCAGGACAAGCTGCTGGCCCTGGGCGACCGTCCCGCCGGCGACGGGCGTGTCCTCGGTCGCCACCCGGCACATGTTGTGGATCGGGGTGACGAAGCGGATCATCTCCTCGATGGCGACGGTCAGGTCGGCGCCCCCCTTGAGCGCCGCCCACTGGTCGGGGTGGTCCATCAAGTTGAGCAGGGTGCGGGCGATGACGGTGCGCGTCGTCTCCGCGCCGCCGTCAAGGAGGAGCAGGCAGTCGGCGGCGACGGTAAAAGGATCGAGCGCCTCGCCGTCCACGACCGCTTTGGTCCAGACCGTCATCACGTCGTCCGCCGGACACTTCAACTTCTCGCCGTGCAGTTCGACGGCGGTCATGAAGAACTCGGTGGCGGCCTGTACACCTGCCTCGTCCATGTAGCGGGGTCCGCCGCCCAGGGCGATCGTCTGCTCCGACCATCGCTGCAGGTCCGGCCACCGGTCCTCCTCGAATCCGAGCAGATGCCCGATCATCATCGCCGGGAGCGGCGCCGCCAGATCGGCGATGACCTCGGCCGACCCGCCGGCGGCGGCCACGCCGTCGAGCAGCGAAACCACCTTGTCGCGGATCACCGGCTCCCAGGCGGTGACCGCCTTCGGCGTGAACCGGCGCGACACCAGATTGCGCCGGACGTGGTGCTGCGGGTCGTCCAGGCCGATGATGGCCGGGTCGGCCGGGATGTTGGGCCGGTACCCGCCCTTCTGCTGATCGGAGTTGATGAAGACGTCCTTGCGCTTCTCGATCTCGATGACGTCGGCGTGGCGCGACACCCCCCACAACTCGTTGGTGGCGTCCCAGTACAGGGGGGCGTTGTCCCGCATCCAGGCGTAGTCGTCGTACGGTCCGTTGGCGTACCAGTCGCCGTCGAGCAGGTCTATCGAGCGGGTCACGGCCCGACGGTAATGCCGCTCGCATGGCGGGTGGCGCCCGCTGCGTGCCGCTGGACGGAAGCGATGAGGGCGGCGCCCGGGCCCGGGTCCGTTGTGTCACGAATTGGCACTGTGCCGATTGGCCGGTAGGCTCCCGGCCAGGCACTGAGCAGGGAGGGAACGTGGGGCAACAGATCCCAATGGTGGATTATCTGGAGTTGGGCGAGTCGCCGCATCTGGTGGCCAAGGAATGCGAGGCGTGTGGCGCCCGCTTCTTCGACCGGCGCAATGCGTGCGCGTCGTGTAGCGGCACCGCGTTCAAGGCGGTAGATGTGCCCACCGAGGGCGAGCTTCGTACCTTCACGATCGTGGCCTACGCGGCGCCGGGTATCCCGACGCCGTTCGTGGCCGGCGTGATCGACTGCGGCGGCACGAGTGTGCGGGGGAACGTGATCAACACCCCGGCCGATCCCGAGCACGTGCAGACCGGGATGAAGGTCCGGTTGTCCACTTTCGTGGTGGGTACGGACGATGACGGCACCGAAGCGATCGGCTTCGGCTTCGAACCAGTCGGGAACTAGGAGGGAGCACAGTTATGGCTAGCGATGACATTTTCATTCTGGGCATCTACATGACCAAGTTCGGCAAGCACCCGGACAAGGACACCGTGGATCTGGCGGCTGATGCAGCCCTGAACGCCTTGGCCGACGCCCAGGTGTCCATGAAGGACATCGGGGTCCTGGCCGCCGGGAACCTGATGGCGGCCAGCGCCGGTATCGGCCAGCAGTTGCAGAAGCAGATCGGCCAGACCGGCGTGCCGGTGTACAACGTGGCCAACGCGTGTGCCACCGGCGCGACCGCCCTGCGCACGGCGATCATGGCGGTCAAGGCCGGCGAGTGCGACATGGGTCTGGCCGTCGGTGTCGAGAAACTGGCCGGCGCCGGCCTGTTGGGCGGGGGCGGCCAAGCCAAGAAGGACGGCAACCACTACGAGCCGAAGGGCCGCTATGGCTCGGTCGTGCCCGTTGACGGTCGCATCGGCACCGAGACCATGCCTGGCGTGTTCGCCCAGATCGGCATGGAATACGGCCACAAGTACGGAGGCACCAGCTTCGAGCTGTTTGCCAAGATCTCCGAGAAGAACCACGCCCACTCGACGCTCAACCCGTTGGCCGCCTACACCAAGAAGATGAGCCTGGACGAGATCATGAACGACGTCATGATCGCCTACCCCAACACCCGGCCCATGTGCTCGGCCAACTGTGACGGCGCCGCCGCCGCCGTCGTCGTGTCGGGATCCAAGCTGAAGACCCTGGCTCCCGATCAGCAGCGCCGGGCGGTGAAGGTCTCGGCGTCCATCCTGACCACCGACCCGTGGGAGGAGGCCTGCCAGATCCTGCCCAACGTCAACACCTTGACCCGCAACGCGGCCGAGCAGGCCTACGCCCAGGCCGGCGTCGGGCCCGAGGACCTGGACCTGGTCGAACTGCACGACTGCTTCGCCACCGCCGAGCTGGTCCACTACGACAACCTGATGCTGTGTAAGCCAGGCGAAGCGGCTGCGTTCTTCGAGTCGGGGGCCACCTGGCGCGACGGCAAGACCCCGGTCAATGTGTCCGGCGGCCTCGAATCCAAGGGCCACCCCATCGCCGCCACCGGCATCGCCAACATCTGGGAGGTGTGCCACCACCTGCGCGGCGAGGCCGGCGACCGCCAGATCGCCGACGCCAAGGTCGGCCTGGCCCACGTCATCGGCCTGGGCTCCGCCTGCGGTGTCCACATCCTGGAGCGCTCCGCCGCGTAGCGGCCCGGTGCGTCCGGTCGAAGTGGGCGACAGGGGAGAAGCGCTCTTCCCTGTCGCCCACCACCGGCGCATGTCGCTCATTTGGCGCATCCGCCCGCCGGGGTGCCCAGGTTCTTAGAATCGGGCGCCATGAGTGAACCCCAAGAGCGCACCCCCGGGCCCGATGACACGGCCGCGTTCCAGAGGTTCTACGGTGCCGACGGCTCCGGGGACCAGGAGCGGCGTGGGCTCCTGTACCGGCTCTTCGTGGGCTGGTGGCGGGACCGCAGCTGAACGACGACCTCGAACGCAGCATCCGGCAGCTGGCGGACATCGTCCTGCCGGCCACCGAGCGTTTCACTGGCGCCCAGCTGGCCGCCCAATCCGGCTTCGACCTGGAGTTCGCCCAGCGGCTGAGGCGGGCCATGGGACTGCCCGACGTGCCGGCCGACGAGGCCGCCTTCCTGCCGGCCGATGCCGAGGCGCTGGCCCATGCCCAGCGTCTGGTCCAGACCGGCGAGCTCGAGCCGGAGGAGCTCCTGCACATGGCTCGCACCCTGGGCCTGGCCGCCGCCCGCATGGCCGATGCCGTCGTCGGCTTCTGGACCGACCGCCTGGCCGCCGGGCGGGGCATGGAGATGCTCGACCCGGAGCGGATCGACGAGTTGGACGCCGTGGTCGGCTACCTCTTCCGTCGCCATCTGCTCGAGTCCATGACCCGCCAGGCGACCGAGCTGGGCCACGACGAGGAGGGGCCCGAGGTGGCGGTCGGTTTCGCCGACCTAGTCGGGTTCACCTCGTTGTCGGAGCAGCTGAGCGACCGGGAGACGGTCGAGCTGATCGAACGGTTCGAGGTGCTCGCCACCGAGAAGGTCGTCGGTGGCGGTGGCCGGGTCATCAAGATGATTGGTGACGAGGTCATGTTCACCGCCGCGGTCGATCACGCCGGCGACATCTCATTGTCGCTGAGCGAAGCGTTCTCCTCCCCCGACGTCCCCTCGGTCCGCGTCGGTGTGGCCAGCGGTCACGTGGTGAGCCAGAGCGGTGACCTGTTCGGCCCGGTGGTCAACCTGGCGTCGCGCGCCGTGATGGCGGCCCGGCCCGGTTCGGTGCTCGTCTCGCCGTCGTTGGCCGATGCCTGGCGTGACGACCCCCGCTACGACGTGTATGCCATTCGGCCCCACCGGCTGAAAGGGCTGGGCATCGTCCGCCTGGCGGTCCTGCGCCGGGCCCGCCGCGAGCGGGGCGCTACCAGAGCTGCTGAGTGAACTGGCAGCTCTCCCGGAAGTCGGTCCCCGGGTCGTCCAACCGGTCGTAGCTGGACTGCAGGGCGACCCGGCCGGGACCCCACAGGCGGACCCACAGGTACCGGTTGCCCCAGGACCGCCAGAACTTCATGCCGGCATGCGGGAACTCCACGTGCATCTGCCATGCGACCGTCGGGTCCTTGTAGAGCATCGCCGGCGGCTTGACCAGGATCGACTCACCCTCGGCCAGGTCCCGGAGGAACACATTGCCTCCGGCCTGGACCAGCACGACGCCCGGCCGATCGGTCGCCTGGAAGCGGTCGACGTGCTGGCCGAGCGGATAGTGGTAGCGGGTCTCGTCGCGCCGTTCGCTCTCCCGGCCGCCCATCCCGGCCAGATCGAGACCGGCCTTGAGCAGCCCGGCACCGCCCATCTGCATGCCGGCATCGGGATCGCCGCGGGTGGAGAACCAGATACCGCTGTCGTACCAGTCGAACTGCACGTCCGCCGTGGTCGCGACCATCCGGTCCTCGCGTACGTCGACGGCCTGTCCGGCCTGGATCGGTATGGCCACCAGTTCGCCGGGGGCGTCGGCCGACAGGGAGATGGAGCCCGGTCCGGTCGCCTGCAGCAGGGTGATCGGCAGCCCGCCGCGCATCCGCTTCCAACCGTCGCGCAGTCCCCCCACGTTGTCGACCTGGACGGCCGGGTCCTGCCAGAGCAGGTTGAGATGAGGAAATCTGATGCCCTCACCGGACGCCAGCTTGATGTCCGCCGCCGGGACCAGCTTGCCCAGGATCTGCAGAGTCGACCCGCCCATCTGGATGCGGGTCAGGTCCGGGATCGGAGGAAGTTCGGTCCACCCCGACGACGTCCGTTTGGCGATGTCGACCGGCGCTCCACAGCTGGGACAGGTCGTCTCGGCTCCGGTCGACGTGGTACGGCAGTAAGGGCAGCTGTAGGAGCTGCCGGCGTCGCTCATCTCACGCGCTCCCGAAGTGCTGGTACATGGACTGGACGCCGATGCGGCCGGGGCCGGTCAGCTTCATCAACGTGATGCCCGGTCCGGTGAAGATGGCGCTGGCCTGCTGCATGACGTCGCCCGACAAGATGCCCTGCAGACCCTCCTTCTTCAGGCTGCGGGCCGCCTTGAGGCCGGCCAGGCCCCGACTGGCGATGCTCTTGGCCGTCTGGCCGGCCGATGAGGCGCCCTCCGGCGCCAACTTGTGGGTGACGATCTCGATCGGCACCGACGCCTCCTTGTACAGGAACCCGCCCGGTTCGATCTCGATCGTCTCGCCCTCGGCCAGGGTACGGTCGAGGACGTTGCCATATCCGTGGAGCAGCAGGAGCCCGGCCGCCCCGGCGGCCACATAGCGCTCGAGATACATGCCGGAGCCGACCGCGAGCGTCGCCTTGAGCCCGTTCAGCTTCTCGAAGCTGTAGGTCAGTGTCGACGTGGCCATGAGCATGGCGTGCTCGCGCACGTCGAACTCCTGGCCCGGGTCGACAGGCAGGACCACCAGCTCACCCGGGGCGTCCCGCGAGAGCGAGACCCGGCCCGGACCGGTGGCCACGCTGAGAACGAACGGCAGGTCCCCGAGCAGGCGCTTTGCCCCTCCCGGAGCATCCATCACCGACATGGCCGTGGCCTCGTCCTTCCACAGCATGGCGTGGTGTTCGAAGAAGACCGCTTCACCGGCGCCCAGTTCGATATCCGCAGTGGGGACGATGGTGCCGTCGATCTGCAGCCGTGACGCGCCGAATCCGATCTCGGTCAGGTCCCGCAGCCGGGGGGCGGCCCGCCATCCGGCGTCGGAAACCGTATCCCGCACATCAAGGGGGGCGCCGCAGCGCCCACAGGTCGTCGCCGGGGCAGGTGTCTGCCCGCGGCACCACTTGCAGGCGATCCTCTCGTCGGTGACAGCCATCAGGCCGAAGCTAGCCGCCTCCGAAACTTCTGGTCCGGACTTTGTCCCTACGGTCAGTGGTCATTGATCAGTGATTCGGGCAGGAGAGAGGGGCCACAATGTCGAAACACTTGTATTGACCAGTGGACAACTGTTCGGGAGGACTGGCTTCGTGAAGAAACGGGGGATAACGCAGTCGTGAGACGGCGTCGTCGCATCACCATGTGGGGAGCCGGCGGGGCGTGTATCGCCCTGACGGCCACCGGAACCAGCCTGATGTTCGCCGCGCCGGCGCGAGCGGCGGTCGACCCGGGGGTGGGTAGCTCCTACGCCCAGTCGATCCAAGCGACCCCCAAAGACGGGTCGCTCGCGGTCGGCGTGATCATGGGCGAGGCTCTGGCCGGTCACACCAATTCATTCGCCAGGGCGCAGTCACTCGGCCTCGACGAGACGGCCATCGGCAGCTCGCTCGGCGCCTACAACTGCGGGAAGGCGCCGTCGTCGGAGCAGACGTCGCTGGTGTCGCAGCCGCTGACGGCCGAGACCGGTCAATCGGGGGCCGACAAGGGCTTCACGTTGACGCCGACGTCGGGTGCCTCGAGTGAGGGACCCAATCAGGCGGTGCCCCCCAGCTTCGGTAGCACCGAGTACGCCCAGGCGACGGCTACGCCGTACGGCGAGGCCGACACCAGCTACAGCTCGGTCGCCGTGCCCGGGTCGGTGTTCACCGTGAGCGGCACGTCGAGCAAGGCCTGGTCGGGAATCGTCAACGGGCAGCGCGAGGCCGGCGCGTCCGAGTACATCCAATCGCTGGATCTGGTGGGCACCACGGTGCAGATCGGCGGGCTGAAGTGGGACGTCGTCTACCCGTCCGGGGGATCCGGCGCCCCGACCGGCTCATTCTCCATGGGGTCGATCACGGTGGCCGGCAAGGCGCTGCCGACCAACGATCCGAGCAAATCGCTGCTGGCTGCGAACCAGGTACTGGGCCTGCTCGGCCTGCAGCTGTCGGTGCCTACGATCACTAACAGTCAGGGGGCCGAGTCCGTCTCCCCGCTGCAGATCGAGGTCGTCCCGAACACCACCCGGGACAGCATCATCGACCCGGTGGTGTCAGGAGCGCAGCCCATCACCGGCCCACTCGAAGGCGATCTCGAGAACGGCACGCCGGGTGAGCCGGCCAGCGTCTACGCCGAGCTCTGTCAGTCGGACACCCCGATCTCGGTTGCCGACATCGCCATCGCCGGCGTCGACGGGGCCGGTTCCTTCGTCACTTCGTTCGGAGGGGTCCAAGCGAGCAGCGGGGCGGCGCCGGTGAACCCCTACAACCTGGGCGGCCCCAGCTTCTCCCTCTCGCCGGGCCAGACCGAGTTCATTCCTGGTACCCCGGCCGTGGCCGGCTCCTCAGCCACACCGGGCGGAAGCGTTCCGGTGGGTTCGACCAGCATCGGTGGCCAGACGGCCACCCCGTCGGTGGCTTCCGGCTCGGCCACTGCGCCGTCCGGCTCGACCGGCACATCGGGCGGATCGCAGTCCGCCCCCCAACCCACCCAGAACATCGCCGCTGTCGGCACTGAAGCAGGCGGCCCACTATTGGCGATCGGGCTGTGTGGGCTGGGCGCCCTGCTGCTGCTGGCCGAGGGGGACCGCCGGATCATGCGCCGGGCCCAGCGTGGCGTGCAGAGTTTCGACGACTTCGAGGACTGAAGACAGAATGCCCAACAGCAACGACCCGGGGAGTCCCCGGGTTCCCGAATCCCGTCCGCCCTCCGGTTACTTCGGTGTATGGCAGCGCCTGTTCCGGGGCTACGGGCCGGTCGCCATCCTGGCCGCCTTGCTGATCGTGGTGGCCCTGGCCGTCCCCAGCCGGGTCCCGAAGACGACGTCGGTCGCAAGCGGTGACAACTCCAATCAGAACAGCAGCCTGTCGAACGCCGGCTCGTCCGGGGCTGGCAACGGCTCCTCGTCCGGCTCCAATCCGGGCGGCTCGTCCAGCGCCGGCGCCAGCGGATCGGCTTCCTCCGGCTCGTCGTCATCCAACTCCGGTAGTTCCACCCACGCGAGCTCCGGCTCGGCCGGGCAGGCCGGTACCGCCGGCCGCACGGTGACCGTCCCCGGATCGGCCAAGGCGTGCGCCGGGAACCAGGTGCCGGGTGACCCCTACTCCCCGCCGTGCCTCAGTTTCTCCGGCAACAACGGTGGGTCCACCGCCAAGGGTGTGACCAGCAACAGCATCATCGTCTCGGTGCGCCTGACGACCGACCAGAGCTTCGGCCAGACGCTGGCCCAGCTGGCCGGTGCCCAGTTGCGGGACACGAACGCCGACAACGTCCGTACCATTCAGGCGCTGGCCACCTACTTCAACACTCACTTCCAGATGTACGGCCGCAAGATCGTGATCAAGACCTACACCGGTCAGGGATCGCTCTCCAACGAGCTGCTCGGCCAGGGCCAGGCCCAGGCCCAGGAGGATGCCACGACGGTGGCCAAGCAGATCGGGGCGTTCGCCGATATCACCGCCGAGTCCGAGCCGTATGCCACCGCCCTCGAGCAACAGGGCGTACTCGGGTTCGGTGACCCCTACATGCCGGCGTCGTGGCACGAGAGCCATGCCCCGTACGACTGGTCGATCGCCACCGACGGCACCGACCTGGCCACGGCCGCCGCCCAGTACACCGTGCAGAAGCTGTGCGGCGCCAACGCCGCCTACGCCGGTGGCAACCTGAAGGGCAAGCCCCGCAAGATCGCCGGCATCGCTCCTTCCAACGAGCTCTACCAGGTCTCGGCGGCGGTGACGAAGCAGATTCTCAACGCCCACGGCTGCGCCGTCGACGACTACAGCTACACCCTCGATCTGGGCACCGAGTCCCAGCAGGCCGAGAACCTGGTCGCCCAGCTGAAGGCCAAGGGCTACACCACGATCATCTGCGGCTGCGACCCGATCTTCCCCGTCTACCTGACCGGCCAGGAGGCCTCCCAGAGCTACCTCCCCGAGTTCGTCGAGATCGGCGCCGCTCTGGTCGACCAGGACTACGTCGGACAGCTGTACAACCAGACCGCCTTCGCCCACGCCTTCGGCATCAGCCCGAACGAACCGGCGGTGCCGTCGACGGAGACCATCGGCTACAAGGCGTACAAGACGGTCGACCCGAACAGCGAGCCGGCATTCTTCGTCCAGAACATCTACGAGCAGATGGACATGCTGGCCATCGGGCTCCAGATGGCCGGCCCGGACCTGACACCGCAGAGCTTCGAGCAGGGCATGGACCGGTTCCCCGCGAAGCTGGGCCCGGCCGGGTTGTGGGGATTCAGCTCCACGCAGTTCACCACCCCGAACGACTTCCGTGAGGTCTGCTGGAGCCCGAACACGACGTCGACCTACAACAACAAGCAGGGCGCCTACATCGGGACTTCCAGCCAGCGGTGGACGGCGAACAACGTCCCCAAGGGCCCGCCCGGCTGCCCGATCCCGTCGTCATGAACCCGCTCCTCAAGCGGTGGGAGGAGATGAACTCCACCCGCCGTTCCCAGTCCGTCGCCGCCGCCGTCGTGGTCATGTACATCCTGTGGTCGGCCATCGCCGGCAACCACGGGTGGATCTACAAGCACGTGCCCATCGGCATCGTGCTGGTCGGGGTCGTCTACGGATCGGTCTACGCCCTGGGTGCCATCGGTCTGATCCTGATCTACCGGGCCAACCGGTTCATCAACTTCGCCTATGGCGCGCTGGGCAGCCTGATCGGTGTTCTCACCGTCGGCCTGGTCGAGGTGCACGGCCTCAATTACTGGATCGCCCTGCCGTTGTCGGTCCTGGTGGGTGCCGTGGTCGGTGCCGGCACCGACGTCCTCATCATCCGGCGCTTCAGCCGATCCCCTCGACTCATCGTCACCGTGGCCAGCATCGGCCTGGCCCAGGTGTACGGCGGCATCGAACTGTTGGGCAGCACCCATGAGGGTTTCACCGGCCTGCTCGGGGCCTTCCCGATCCCGCTCAACCTGCACTTCACGTACTCGGTGCACACCTTCGACAGCGCCGAGATCCTGATCATGATGATCGTTCCGGCGGTCATCGCCTTCCTGGCCTGGTTCCTCCTGCGCACCGACGTCGGCGTGGCCGTGCGGGCGGCCGCCGAGAACGAGGACCGGGCCCTGCTGCTCGGCATCCCGGTCCGACGGATCGGCACCATCGTCTGGGCCATCGGGGGTTCTCTGGCCGTCCTGACCTACATGCTGTCGGCCCCGTTCGAGGGCGTGAAGCCAGGCGTGGCCTCCAACGGTCCGACCGTGCTCCTACCCCTTCTGGCCGCCGCCGTGGTCGCCCGGCTGGAGTCGCTTCCCATAGCCTTCGGTTCGGCGGTGGCCCTCGGAATCGCCGAGCAGCTGGTGCACTGGAACGCCCCCAACCACCCGGGGCTGGTCTACGTCGTCTACTTCCTCGCCATCCTGCTGGCCCTGCTGGCCCAGTCCGGCCAGTTGTCGCGGGCCAAGGTGGCGGGCGCCTCGACGTGGGCTTCGATCGCCGTGCTCAAGCCGGTCCCCGAGGAGTTGCGGCGGGTGCCCGAGATCATCTGGGGCAAGCGGGCCATGATCGCCGGCGTCCTGGCGCTGTTCATCTTCGTGCCGTGGGGGTGGGGACCGACCAGTCAGCTGGAGGCGGCCTTCGCCATGGTGTGGGCCATAGCCGGCGTCAGCCTGGTCGTGCTCACCGGATGGTCGGGACAGGTCAGCCTCGGGCAGTTCGGTATCGCCGGCCTGGCCGGCGTACTGGCCACCAACATGATCTCCCGCTGGAACACCGATCTGTTCGTCGTCATCGCCGCCGCCGCGGTGGCAGGTGGGGTGATCGCTCTGCTCGTCGGATTGCCGGCCATACGCATCCGCGGCCTGTTCCTCGCCGTCACCACACTGGCCCTGGCCGTCATGCTCGACGAGTACATCATCCAGCCGTCGAACTTCCAGGCCGCCATCCCGACGTCGGAGCTGGGCAAGGAGCTGGTTCTGCAGCGATTCAACCTCAACGACGACTACGAGATGTACATCCTCTGCTTCATGTTCCTCGTGCTGTCGGTGCTCCTGACCGTGGGTCTGCGCAAGGCCCGGGCCGGTCGGGTGCTCATCGCCACGGAGAACAACGAGAGGGCGGCCCAGGCGGCGTCGGTGCCGACGACCATCGTCCGCCTGCAGGGCTTCGTCGTGGCCGGGATCATCGCCGGTGTGGCCGGCGCCCTGGATGCGGTCCTGCTCGGTGGCGTGCAGCCGGGGAACTTCCCGTCCATCGACTCGATCACGATCTTCGCCTACAGCGTGATCGGTGGCCTCGGTTCGGTGACCGGCATGCTCTCGGGTGTCCTGTTCTTCAAGTACCTGGAGACCGTGACCGCGCTCGGTCAGGTGCACGAGCTGATATCGGGAGCGGCGCTCCTGTGGGTGCTGTCGATCGTGCCCGGCGGTATCGGGCAGATCATCTATGCCGGGCGCGACCGGGTGCTGCGGCTGGTGGCGGACCGGCGGGGCATCCTGGTGCCCAGCCTGGTGGCCGACCGCCGCACGGAGGCTGAGGGCGACCATGCCGAGAACGAGGAGAGCCTCCTGATCGGAGCTCTCGGGGGACCCAGCCGCCCCGCCGACGACACGCAGGAGGTGCCGGTGTGACCGACGGGGACGTCCTGCTCGCCTGCCACGGGATCGACATGGCCTACGGCTCGGTCCAGATCCTGTTCGATGTCGACTTCGAGGTCCGGCCGGGCGAGATCGTCGCCCTGCTCGGTACCAACGGAGCCGGGAAATCAACGCTCCTCAAGGGCATCTGCGGTCTGGTCCGGCCCAAAGCCGGCGAGGTGTGGTTCAAGGGCGAGAACATCACCAAGCTGTCGGCCGATGTCACCGCCCGGCGCGGGGTGTCACTGATGCCGGGCGGCAAGGGCGTGTTCCCGACGCTCTCGGTCGACGAGAACCTGCGCCTGGCCTCCTGGCTCATCCGCGACCAGCCGGACCGCATCGCGGCGGCCAAGCAGGAAGTGCTCGAGCTGTTCCCGGTGCTGGCCGAACGCCACAACCAGATGGCCGGCAATCTGTCCGGCGGGGAGCAGCAGATGCTCGCTCTCGGCGGTGCGCTCATGACCCGGCCCGAGCTGCTCATGATCGACGAACTGTCGCTCGGCCTGGCGCCGACCATCGTCGGCCAGTTACTGGAGGTGGTGCGCGAGGTGCACCGGCGGGGCACCACGATCGTGATCGTCGAGCAGTCGGTCAACGTCGCCCTGCAACTGGCCCAGCGGGCCGTCTTCATGGAGAAGGGCGAGGTCCGCTTCGAAGGGCCGGCGGTCGAACTGCTCGACCGGCCGGACATCCTGCGGGCGGTGTTCATCTCAGGGGCCGGTAGCCACGAAGCGGCGTCGGCCACCGAGGTTCAGGAGGAGAAGCCCAAGCCCCGCCGGTCGCGGGCCAAGGTGAAGGCGGAACCGGAGCCGGAAGTGGCGGTCGCTCCGGCCCGGGCACCGATCGACCCGACCGCCCGGCCGGTGCTCGAGTGCCGCGATGTGGTCAAGCGGTTCGGGGGCATCACCGCCGTCGACTACGTCAACCTGCACGTGCAGCCCGGCGAGATCGTCGGGCTGATCGGTCACAACGGGGCCGGCAAGACGACTCTGATGGACTGCGTCTCCGGCTTCTTGAAACTGGACGCCGGGCAGATCTGGCTACGGGGCCGGAACATCACCGAATGGGCCCCGCACGAGCGGGCCCGCGGGGCCATGGCCCGGTCGTTCCAGGACGCCCTGCTGTATCCGGGGCTGACGGTGGCCGAGACCATCTCGGTGGCCCGGGAGCGCCACCTGGCCAGCCGGGACATGTTCGCCGCCGCCCTGCAGCTGCCGGCGTCCTACGAGTCGGAGCTGGCTCTGCGCGCCGTCGTCGACGACCTGATCGAGGTCATGGGCCTGACCGCCTTCAGCCAGAAGCTGACCGGCGAGTTGTCGACCGGTAGCCGGCGCATCGTCGACCTGGCCTGCATCTTGGCCCAGGAGCCGAAGCTCCTGCTGCTCGACGAGCCGTCCGGCGGTGTGGCCCAGAAGGAGACCGAGGCGCTGGGTCCGCTCCTGCTGCGGATCCGAGAGCACACCGGCTGCTCGTTGATGATCATCGAGCACGACATGCCGATGGTCAGCAGCATCTGCGATCGCCTGGTCGCCCTCGAGCTGGGCGGCGTCATCGCCGAAGGGCCGCCCCAGGACGTGCTGTCGCACCCGGCGGTGATCGCGTCCTACCTGGGCACCGACGAAGCGGCCATCAACCGCTCCGGCGCCCGCACCTGACCATCCGGCGACGTCAGCCGGCGGCTACCGCCGGCTCGCCGATCGGCGCCCCACCCCGGTCCTTGCGCCCGGTCCGGCGCACCATGGTGGCGGCCGCCGCCTCATCGTCCATCTGAAGCGACGCCAGCGCGGCCAGCGCCGAGATGCCGGCGGCGGCGAGGAAGGCGGCGTGGTAGGCGGTCAGGTGGGGGACCAGATGGCCGTGGCGCACCGCCACCGGACCGATCTCGGCGACGAAGGTCGACAGCACGGCCACCCCGATGGCACCACCCAGTTGGCGCTGGGCGTTGAACAGCGTGGACGCCCGGGCCGTGTCGGCGGGGGAGATGGTGGCGAAGCCGGCCGCCTGCGACGAGGTGAAGACGTGCGACATGCCGTAGCCCAGGAAGAACATGAGCACCCGCATCCACCACAGCTGACCGACGGTGCCGATCAGGCTCATGAGGGCCAGGACCACGGTCAGTGCGGCCAGGCCCATGAACATCACCCGCCGGGGGCCGAGCGTCGGGTACAGGTACCGGGTGACCACCTGGGCCCCGACCATTACGCCGATGGCCTCGGGGAAGGTGCTGAGGCCGGACTGGAGAGCCGACTGGCCGAGGCCGTCCTGGAAGAACAGGGCGACGATGAACAGGATGCCGAGGAACGACATGGCGCCCAGGCCCATGACGATGTTGGCGTTGCGGAACAGGCTGTCCTTGAACAGCCGGAGGTCGATGAGCGGGGTTGACGAGCGCAGTTCCACGAAGACCATGGCGATCAGGAGGACGGCGCCGATGGCGATCGTGGTGATTATCTGCGGCTGGCCCCATCCTTTGAACGGACCCTCGGAAACGCCGTACATGACCAGGCCCAGCCCGGCCCCCGACAGGAGAAATCCGACCACGTCCAGGGGACCGGTGCCCTCGGTGTGGTGCGATTCGAGGAACAGCACACCGAAGATGAGGGCGGCCACCCCGATGGGCAGGTTCACATAGAAGACCCAGCGCCACGACAACTCGGTCACGAACAGGCCGCCGAGGACCGGGCCGAGCGCGGGGGCGAGCGCCGTGGGGATGACCAGGATGCTCGAAGCCCGCACCCGCTCGGCCGGCGGGAACGTCCGGTAGAGGAGGGCCATGCCGACCGGGACCATCATGCCGCCGCCGACCCCCTGAAGGATCCGGAAGGCGTCCAGCTCGGCCAGGTTCTGGGCCACCCCGCACAGCGCCGAGGCGACGGTGAAGACGACGACCGAAGCGAGGAGCACCCGGCGCCCGCCCAACCGGTCCCCGAGCCAGCCGGACACCGGGATGAACACGGCCAGGCTCACCAGGTAGCCGATGGCGACGGTGTCGATGGAATCGGCGGCCACCTTGAATTCGCGGCCGATGGTGGGGAGGGCGACGTTCACGATCGTCGTGTCCATGATGTTCATGAACATGGCGGCGACGAACACGACGCTCACCGCGATCTTCTGGTCCATCTGTCGGCGCGGCACGGTTAAACAATAACGGAGCCGGTCTCCGTTTCATTCCGAAAAATATGGGCCGGTGGTGTCGCGCGCCGAGGCGACCGGTCGTCCCTCAGGGGGCGACGCTCATGAAGTCCCGGAAGCCGGTGGGGTCGTGGCGGCCGACCGAGGCGTGCTCGAACAGACCCCAGCCGACGGCGCCGTCGCAGACCGCCCGGGCGCTGTGGTCGATCACGCCGAACGGGATGCGACCGGCCACGGCCGGGTCGTTCAGGTCGTAGGTGGCGTGGTCGACCCAGTTGCGACCCTTCCAGACGCCGTGCGACCAGTCCGGGTCGGCGCCGTAACCGGCCCCGATGTGCAGGGCCACCGGCAGCATGGACTCGACCTCGAGCTCGACCGGCTTGCGGTCGGGGGTGCGCATGCGGATCAGGGCCCGTTCGGGAATGCGGGTGCCGGACCGGTAGGTGATGTCGATGTCGGGCCAGCCCAGCTGCTCGTGGCGACCGTCCGCCCAGATGCGGCTGGCGGCGTTGAGGGTGCGGGTTCCGTCGGGGTCCTCCTGCACGATGACGATCAGGCCGTAGTCGTCGAAACGAAGCGGCACGTACAGCCACCAGAAGCCGTCACGGGGCTGGTCGGCACTGCGCCCCGGCGGCTCCGCCTCACCGGTGGGGCGGATGCCCCATGAGCGGTCGCGGCTGCCGACCCAGGTGTCGGGGGTGACGGCGATGTCCTCGCCGTCGAGGTGGATGGTGCCCTCCCAGGTCCCGACCTGGGCGAAGCGGCAACCGTCGATGGTGAGCCGGGTGCCCTGGCGGACGGTGTGCTGGGGCTCGTCCACGCAGTCGAACGACCCCTCCCAGGTCAGGTCGAATCCGAGTCCGCGGTCGGCCGTGTCGCACACCAGTCGGATGCGCCGCAAAGGTTCGATGACCTCGACCCGGTAGGGGCCGACGCGGGCATCGAGTGACCGGTCGTCGAGGGCGTCGGACGCCCGCACCGACCAGTGGCGGTCGCCTTTGCGGGCTAGGGCATAGGCGTCGATGACGCCGACGTTCGGGTAGGCGCCGAGGCCGGTGATCAGGAACACGTCGCCGTTGCGACCGTGGGCGTTGAAGTAGCAGCGGTCGTAGAAGTTGCGATCGCTCGTCGCCGTGTACCGCATCGACAGCGGCACCTGATGGATCGGGTATTCGTCCAGGGGGGCGGGCACGGGAGCTCCTTGGTGTGGGTTATGCGCCGATGAGCTCGGCGATGACGTCGGCGTTCATGAGCAGTTCATCGGGATCGGACGGCGCCTCACGCTCGCCGAAATGGACCGACCGCATCCCCGTACGCAGGTACACGATCCCGAGCTGGATGGCCGAGTAGGTGAAGTACCAGTCGAGGTCCCGGGGGGCGTGGCCGGACAGGCGTTCGTAGGTCGTGGCCAGGTCCTCGAGCCGGAGGAAATGGGGCATGTTCGGGAAGCCGTAGGTCTGGGCCATCTGCTCGAACATCTGGTGGAGGTAGCCCATCCAGGCCAGGTCGGTCTCGCACGGGCCCAGTCCGGCCATCTCCCAGTCCAGGACGGCCACCGGCTCGAAGTCGCGGTACATGACATTGCCGATCCGGGAGTCGCCCCAGCAGAAGACCGAAGGGCTCTCGTGCTGTGGCCACCGGTCCTCCAGCCAGGTGAAGGCCCGATCCAGGAGCTTGGACCGCCCGGAGTCACGGGCCGCCCACTCGTACCAGTGGGCCCGGTTGGCCACATGCCGGCGCAGTGCCGTGTCCCCGGGGAACGGTCCGACCAGGTGGGGAAACCGCTGGGCCGGGTCGGGGATGGCGTGCAGTTCGGCCAGGACGGCGACGGTCGAGTCCTGCAGGCGGCGCTGCTGCTCCTCGGCGGCGGTGAAAAGCCAGCCCTCGCCGAAGTTGTACGGCGGGACATCGGACGGCACCTCCCCCTCCACCCGCCCCATGACGAAGAAGGGTGACCCGATCAGTTTGGTGCCTTCCTCGCACCACCACGTGGACGGGACCGGGACGTCGGTCATCTCCGACACGGTCCGGATGGTGGCGAACTGTCCGGGCAGGTCGTAGGTGGGGAACACGGGCACGTCGTTGGTGTCAGGTGCCACCCGGGCGACCAGCCGCTCGGTATGGCGCTCGCCCCCTTCGGTCCACGCCGCATCGAACAGCAGGGTCTCGCTCGACATGCCCGTCGCCGACGTGCCCGATACCTCGCCCACCTCGTGTTCTGTACCATTTGGCACTTGCACCGCCAAAGCCCTCTGCAGGCCTTGGCGGACCATCTCCCGGTCACGGCTGGACCGTTGCAGGTCGGCGTCGAAGCGGTGTTCGTCCTGGCTCAACTCTTCCCCCCTTGGAAACCTGTTGCCTCCGATATTGGCAGGACTTCAGTCCTTGCCGCGACCCCACGGCTCAGGGACGCGCCCGTCGATGTCGGTGAAACCGTACGACCGGGCCAGGTCGTAGATGTAGAAGGCCTGCCCGGACCGCTCGGCCCGCCGTCCGTCGCCGGCCAGAGCGACGACGGCGCGGCCGGCGAAATGCGGCGATTCGGCCAGGGCCAGGTCGTACTCGCCCTCGCCCGGGAGGCGCAGGACGCGCTTGCCCTCGGCATCGGGTGGCACCGTCTGCAGCAGCTCGGTGTTGACGATGCCGGGCCAGATGGAGACGACCGACACCAGGTGGGGGGCCAACTCGTGGGCCATGTCGGCGGTCATACGATCGATGGCCGCCTTGCCCACCCCGTACACCACGTTGTGCGAGTAGGAGATGGCGCCGGGCGAGGAGACGTTCACGATCAGGCCGCCCAGCCCGTTCATCAGCAACGGTGCGGCGAGCACCGACGCGACGTAGTGGGAACGGACGCCGACCCGGAACGTCTCGTCCCAACCTCGCGCCGGCACCTCCCAGAACGGCTTGCCCAGCCACCGGGCCGACCCCGGCGCGTCGTAGACGTTGTTGACCAGCACGTCCAGATCTCCGTGGTCGTAGGTGATGCGCTCGAACACCGCTGCGACCTGCTCGTCGTCGGCGTGGTCGCACGGCACCGCGATCCCATGGCCGCCCAGCTCGTCGATCTCGGCCGCCGTGGCGTTGACCGTGCCGGGCAGGAATCCCGGCTTCACCGACCGGGCCGTGACGTACACCGTCGCCCCGGCCGCCCCCAGCTCCAGCGCGATCCCTTTGCCGATCCCCCGGCTGGCCCCGGTGACCAGGGCCACCTTCCCGGTGAGCGGCTTCCCCCCGTCGTTCTCTTGCATTCCCCGCAGGCAAGCAGGTTGGCGTCCGGGCCGCCAGTGCCCGGGCCCACCCAACGGACCGCTCGTTCATCTATGGTCCCGGCGATGGAGAAGTTGGTGTACCTGCTGATCGGGCCACCCGGGACCGTCGACCCGGCCGTCGCCGCGACCCTTCGGGATTCGACCGTGCCCCGTCTCTTCGAACTGGGGGCGGCCTCGGTGCAGCTCAACGTCACCGACCCGTCGCTCGGCCATCCTTTTGGAGTGGCGCCCGAGGAGGACTCCGACCAGATCCTCGCCGCCGTGTTCGCCTGGGTCGATGCGGCGGAGGGGAGCCGGCTGGCCACGGCGTTGCCGGACCCGGCCACCAGCGGGGCGTCGTGGCACGGATGGCTGGTGTCGGAGGCCGAACCCATCCCCAATCGGGCCCACCCCCCGGGACCCGACGGTCAGGTGGCCGGTTTCGCCCAGATCGTCGCCCTGCGCCGCCCGGCCGGGCTCTCCTGGGCCGAGTGGCGGCGGATCTGGCAGGGCCATCACACCTCGGTCGCCATCAACACCCAGTCGACCTTCCGCTATGTGCAGAACGTCGTCTTCCGCCCGGTCACGCCGAACGCGCCGACGTATGCCGCGGTCGTCGAGGAGTGCTTCCCGGTCGAGGCGACCACCGACCTGCACGTGTTCTTCGACGCCGTCGGTGACGACGCCCGGCTATCGAGGCACATGGCGGCCATGTCGGAGAGTTGCGACCGGTTCATGGACGGGGCCGCCCCCGTGTCATGGACCAAGGAGTGGGTCTTCACCCGCTGACCGGTACCCGGTGCCCGCCGGGCGCAGGGGCCGGGCCTCAGGTCCGGTGGGAGTGCAGACCGGCGGAGACCACGTCGAGGGCCTGATCGGTGAGGGCGTGCAGGTCCTCCTGGCAGGAGGAGCGCACCCACTGCGACAGCGCCGCCCGGAAGGCGCCGACCACGGCGGCGGCGATGGTGCGGGGCACCAGCCCGCCGGGATCGAGGCCCATCGAATCAGCGGTGGTGGCGGCGATCGCCTTTTCCCACTGCGAGAAGAACTCGAGGTTGCGGGCGGCCACGGCGAGCGCGTCGTGGATCAGCTGGGACCGGGCCAGCACCGCCTCGGAGCGCTCGACATACCAGTCGGCCAGTCGGTGCAGGCTGGCTCGCACGGCGCCCATCAGGTCCTCGGCATGACCGTGGCTGAGGCTGTCGGCCAGCCGCACGTTCAGCTCCGGGTAATCGGCCAGGAGGGCATCCTCCTTGGTTTCGAAGTAGCGGAAGAAGGTGCGGCGCGAGACGCCGGCGGCGATCACGATCTCGTCCACCGTCACATCGGCGAATCCCCGTTGGGCGAACAGGTCCAGTGCGGCGGCGGCGATCTCCGCTCGAGCCCGGGCCTTATTGCGCTCCCTCAAGCTCGGAGCTTCATCCCCCGGCATGTCGGGCACCCTACCACCACCTGTATCAAATGTCACATCGATACTAGTTGACAATATGCGGATATATGCCATACTGTCACTCAGTGTCAGTAGTGCAGTCAGTCGCTATTGAAAGTTCGACAGGCACCAGGAGGTGCGAAATGATTGAGACCCCCATCCGCTCGACGTTCGTAGGACACACGGCCCAGGTCGGCTTCGCCGATGCCGTCGATGCGGCCGATCGCCTGATCGGTACCGAGATCTCGGTCGGCTCGGCCCGCCTGCTGGTGAAGGAACGCATCGGCGAGGGGCTGGCCGGCGCCGCCTGGTACAGCGGTGTGCTGCGCACCGGCTCCAAGCTGGTCCCGTCCGTACGGGTCGATGTCGTCGTGTCGCCCTGGTCGAGTGGCCGGGTCGAGATCGGCATCCGCCCGCTGGGCCGCCTGGGTGGCGTCGAGTCCCTCCGGGCCGGCCGCTTCTTCCATGCCGCGTGGGCCCTCCTGCCGTCGCTCACCGCCGCCCTCTCCGACCAGCCCGAGCGCCGTTCCGCCCCGGTCGAGGTCGCAGCGGCCGCCTGAGCGGCTCGTTCCGGGCGCATCCGTCGCCCCCATCATCCCCCCGACCGCTGGCGGTTCCCGTCCCCCCGGACCAGCCGGCGGTAAAACACAGAACTGCCGGTGGTCGCCTCCCCCCGAGACCGCCGGCAGTTCTGTCTCTCTAGCCCCGCCCGCCGGCCGCCCGCCCGGCCCGCCGGCCGAAGAACGTGCCGTCGCCGAGCGATGTGCCACTGGCATAGCCCCACGACGGGATCCCCCAGGTGGCCCGGCCGGCCGCGTACAGGCCGGGGATGGGCGACCCGCCCGCCCCGATCACCTCTCCGTCGACGGTCGTGACCAGGCCGCCCAACGTGAACACGGCGTAGGTCCCGGTCAAAGGAATTCCGCCGAACGGTGCCTTCAGCGGGCGTAGGAACTCGGGTCGCTTGTGGAACAGCGGGTCCTCCCCCCTCTCGGCATGGCGGTTGTACATCTCGACCGTCGCCTGGAGAGAACCGTCGGGCAGGCCCATCTCCGCTTCGAGTTCGGCGACAGTGGCGGCCACATGAGTGGGTCGGGCCCCCCAGCGTTCGCCTTCGGGCACCGACTCGAAGATCTCCTCGTCGAGGATCAGTGAGGTCCGGCCTTGCTGGTGGAAGATGGCCGCCTGGCCGGTGCGCCCGCAGTAGGTGTCCTCATTGATGAACCGCTGGCCGTACTGGTTGACGAGGAGCGACGGGTAGACGATCGGCGGGTTACTGGGCAGCGCCGCCTCCGCCGCTTCGAGGTGGGCCACGGCGGCGCCCATGCCCTGGCCCAGGCGGATGGAGGTGCCGTCGTCACCGTCGGTACCGAGCGGCATCTGGCCGGCGATGGCGGGGGCGTGACGGGCGACCATGTCGGCGTTGGCGGCGAATCCGCCGGTGGCCAGGATGACGCCTCGCCGGGCGCGTACGGCGAAGTCCCGGCCGAAGCTGCGGCCAACGGCGCCGACCACGGCGCCCTGGTCATCGACGACCAGTTGTGACACCCGCGAGTCGGGTCGGACGTCGGCGCCCCGGTCGGCGACGGTGGCCGACAGGTGGCGCATCAGCTCCCATCCGCCGGATTTCTCCAGAATGCGCTTGTTCTGGATCTGCGGCACGTGGCCCCGGGGGGCGGGCGGAGCGATCTCGTTGAACGGCCAGGCGTTCTCGCCTCCCGTGTACACCAGCCCGTCGTCGGTCGGCGGCTCCCAGCAGGGTGTGGCGTAGAACGTCGGCTTGAAGACGACCCCGCACCCGACCAGCCAGTTGAAGTGGTCGACGCTGCGTTCGCAGTAGATCGACAGCTTCTCCTCGTTGGGCGACGGTCCGGTCGCAGCCATGAGGAACCTGAACATGGCTTCGGGGGTGTCGTCGAAGCCGCACGCCTTCTGGACCGGCGTGCCCCCGCCCATGTAGATCTCTCCACCGGCCATGGCGCTGGCCCCGCCGCCGGCGCCGGCCCGTTCCAGGATGATCACCGACGCGCCGGCTTCGGCCGCACCAATGGCGGACGACGCCCCGGCGCAGCCGTAGCCGACGACCAGGACGTCGGTCTCGGCATCCCAGGACGAGATGTCACGGGCGGGGCGCGGGGCGATGGGGGAGGTGGTTTCGGGCTCCGGCATCCCCCGACGGTAGGCGGAGGGACGACCCGCCGACCGGTCTCATCGTCCCGTGCAACGGGACAGGGTGGCCCACCGACCGGGCCGGCGTTCTAGGCTTCGCCGCCGTGCTCATCGACTTGTTCCGTATGGAAGGCAAGGTCGCCATCGTCACCGGTGCCAGCCGTGGCATCGGCGCGGCAACGGCCGAGGCGTTGGCCGAATGCGGCTGCGACCTGGTGGTATCGGCCCGCTCGGCGGAGGTGCTCGCCGAGTTCGCGGAGGGGGTCCGGTCCCGCACCGGCCGCACCGTCGAGGCCATTCCCGCCGACCTCAACGATCTCGACAACCTGACCGCCCTGGCCGATGCCGCTCGGGAGAAGTTCGGGCGGGTCGACGTCGTGGTCAACAACGTGGGCGGCACCATGCCCCGGCCGCTCATGGACTCCAGCCCCCGGTTCCTGGAGGGCGCCTTTCACTGGAACGTGACCACCGCCTTCGCCCTGACCAAGGCGTGCGTGCCGCTCATGCTCGAAGGGGGCGGCGGATCGGTCGTCAACATCAGCTCGGCCGTCGGTCATCTCTCCGATCGCGGCTATGTGGGCTACGGGACGGCCAAGGCCGCGCTCGATCACCTGACCGAGCTGATGGCCGCCGATCTGTCGCCGAAGATCCGGGTCAACGCAGTGGCCCCCGGATCGATCGAGACGGACGCTCTGGGCAGCGTGCTGAACGACGACATGCGCAACACGATGATCTCCATGACTCCGCTCGGCCGGTTGGGCCGGGTCGAGGACATAGCCGCCGCCGTGGTCTTTCTGGCCTGCGACGCGGGCTCGTTCCTCACCGGCAAGGTGATCGAGGTGGACGGCGGCCTGCGGGTGCCCAACCTGCCCCTCGGCCTGCCCGATCTATGAGCAGGTCGAGCTTCGAGCAAGGTGAGTTCCGAACCGTGCTGGGCCATTTCGCTTCCGGTGTGGTCCTGGTGACCGGCGACCACGACGGCCACCCGGCCGGCCTGACCTGCCAATCGTTCTTCAGCCTGTCCCTGGATCCGCCGCTGGTCGCCTTCGCACCCGGTAAGAAGTCGACGAGCTGGCCCCGGGTGTCGTCGAGCGGTTCGGTGTGCATCAACATCCTGAGCTCTGAGCAGGAGAGCCTGGCCCGCACCTTCGCCCAGACCGGCGCCGACAAGTTCGCCGGCGTGGGCTGGTCTCCTTCGGCCAACGGCGCCCCGAAGCTGCACGGCGCCGTGGCCTGGCTCGACTCCGACATCCAGACCGTCCACGACGAGGGCGACCACCACCTGGTCGTGGCGAAGGTGACCGACCTCGAGTTGGGGGAAGGCGACCCCCTGCTGTTCTACCGGGGCGGCTTCGGCAACTTCAAAGCCTGAGGCCGAGCGGTCTTCACTCTTTCCACCAATGATCGGTGATGTTCTCTGACGTGCGCGGCGACATCTCCTCGTACAAACGGCGGTATCCAGTGTGGGCGATCCTCCACTCTCCGTCGACCTTGCGCATCTGATCCTCGTAATAGGCCGCACCCCTCAGGTTGAGGTTGGCCGGCAGGATGATCACCACGTCTTCCAGTCCCCAACGGGCGGTCGCCGTGTCCGGCCCGGTCAGCTCGATCTCGGGGTGGTGCACCTTGTGCGAGGTGAGCATGTCCTTCTCGGGCATGGACTGGCGGAGGAACTCGATGATGGCGTCGCGGCCCTCATAGCTCAGTTTTCCGGAGCTGTAGGCGGAGGTGGCATCGTCGGTCAGGGTGGTGGCGAGCAGGTCCCAGTCCCGGGTGTCGACGGCCCGGAGGTACCGGTACTTGACCTGCTTGATGGCTTCGAACTCGACCAGATCGTCGGGGGTCATCAGATCATCACGTCCGTCGGGTTGAAGCCCATCACGGTCATGCCGTAGCTGTGCAGCGACCGGTCGATCGAGTTGACGGTGTGGTGGCGGCCGGCATGGGCGTCGCGCCACAGCCGCTGGATCGGGTTGGCCAGCATGATCGTCCCGGCCCCGCTGCGGTCGAAGATGTCGTCGATGGCGGAGATGGCCCGGGCCGTGCCCTGCACCTGGTCGCGGCGGGCCCGGCTGCGCATCTCGACGGTGATCTCACCGCCGGCACAGGCCAGATCGTACATGTCGCCGACGTTGCGCATCAGGTGGGTCCGGCAGGCATCGACCTCAGACGACGCCCAGCCCAGGGCGGTGACGGTGTAGGGGTCATCGGTGGCCTTGCCCCAGCTCTTGCTGACCCGGGCCTTGGTGTACTCCAGGTTCTCGGCCAGGATGCCCTCGGCCATCCCGATGATGGCGCCGGTGATGGCGTTCGAGAACATGGTGGCGAACGAGAGCCGGTAGAGCGGCGACGTGTTCAGCTCGAGCCCAGGGCTCTCCCACGAGAACATCTTGACCAGGTCGATCGTCCGGTGCTCGGGGACGAACAGGTCCTCGACGATGATGTCGTTGCTGCCGGTGCCGCACAGCCCCATCGTCTGCCAGACGTCCTCGATGCGGTAGTCGGTGCGGGGGATGAGGACGTTCCACATGGCCGGCGCCCCACCGTCGCCGCGGTCGACGATCACGCCCAGGATGGCCCATTGGCAGTGGTCGCAACCCGACGAGAAGCTCCAGCGACCGTTCAGCGTGTAGCCGCCCTCCGTCGGCGTCATGCGCCCACCCGGCATGTAGGAGGAGCTCACCCAGGTGTCCGGATCCTCGCCCCACACCTCCTGCTGGACCCGGTCGGGGAAGAGGGCGATCTGCCACGGGTGCACCCCGACCACCCCGGTGACCCAACCGGTGGAGCCGCAGGCGGCGGCGACGGTGAGGAGGGCGTCGTAGAACTGGCGGGGATCGGCTTCGAAGCCGCCCCACCGCTTCGGCTGCAGAAGCCGCATGAGGCCGGACTCCTTGAGCTCCTTGACCGACGCGTCCGGGATGCGCCGATCCTTCTCGGCGTCGGCGGCCCGCTCACGAATCGACGGCGCCAGCTCCCGCACACGATCGAGGACGGCGGATGTACTCATGGATTTCTCCTGTCGGAAATCGGGCTTCGAGGCCGGGGAATTCTTCCCGCGCCGCGGCCGATACTGCCACGCCCTCATACCGATGGCCGGGACATCACCCGTCGGGGGCCCGGACCCCGGCGTTACGCTCACCCGGTGACCACCGCACCCACCATCGACTTCGAGTCGACCAGCCACTACCTAGAGGGCGAGTGCCGGCTGCACTACCACGAGGCCGGCTCCGGTCCGGCCCTGGTCCTCCTGCACGGTTCCGGGCCCGGTGTGAGCGGCTGGTCGAACTTCCGGGGCAACTTCCCGGTTTTCGCCGACCGGTTCCGAACGGTGATCATGGACATGCCCGGGTTCGGCCGGAGCGACCGACCGGAGTTCGACCGGGCCTACCCGCGGGTGGCCGCCGACCACGTCCTGCGGCTGCTCGACGGTCTGGGTATCGAGAAGGCCCACCTGCTGGGCAACTCGATGGGTGGTTACGTGGCATTCGAGTTCGCTCTGGCTCATCCCGACCGCGTCGACCGGCTGGTCGGTATGGGGCCGGGCGGCCTGGCCGCCAACATCCTCGGGCCGGAGCAGAGCGAAGGGGGCCGCCGGCTGTCCGACTTCATGATGTCGCCCTCCAAGCAGGCGATGGAAGCGTGGGTCGACACCATGGTGGCCAACAAGAAGGTGGTCGACGACGCGCTCATCGAGGAACGTCTGGCCAACGCGCTGGCGCCGGGGGCGCTGGAATCGGCCATGGCCATCTTCATGTCCCTCGGCCAGCATCCTGAACAGATCCCGCTGTACGCCCGGGTCAAGGGCATCACCGCACCGACCCTGATCACCTGGGGCCGTGACGACCGGATGCTCCCGGTCGAGGGCAGCCTGTTCGGATTCCGTCAGATGCCCAATGCCGAGCTGCACCTGTTCTCCAAATGCGGCCACTGGGCGCAGGTGGAGCGCAAGGACGACTTCGAGCGCCTGGTTATCGACTTCCTGACGAGGTAGCGGGCGGCGCCGTCGCCGCATGGAACGGGTCACCCGTAGCATGGCGGGCGGCCACCCACCCGAAGGTCAGGCTGGGACCGATGGTGGCCCCGGCGCCGGCGTACTCGTTGCCCATCACCGATGCGGACGTGTTGCCGGTGGCGTACAGGCCGTCGATGACCGACCCGTCCTCCTTCAGGACCCGGGCGTGCTCGTCGGTGAGCAGGCCGCCCTTGGTGCCCAGGTCGCCCGGGACCAACTTGGCCGCGATGTACGGCGGCTTGACCAGTTCGTTGAGGCACGGGTTGGGCAGCGTGGGATCGCCGTAATAACGGTCATAAGCGCTGTCACCACGCTGGAACTCCTCGTCGCGCCCGGTCCGGGCGGCCGCGTTGAACCGGTGGATGGTGTCGACCAAGGCGTCGCCCGGCACGCCGATCTTGTCGGCCAGGCCTTCGATGGTCGACGACGAGAAGAGCGTTCCTATGCCGAACCAGGACTTGGGTAGCGGCTGGTACGGCGCCACAGCGGCGAAGGTGTAGCGCTGCCGGGCCCTCTGATCCATGATGAACCAGACGGGTACATGGCCGCCCTGCTCGGCCTCCAACCGCAGCTGGTCGTGGATGAAGTTCACGTACGGCGCCGATTCATTCGTGAAGCGGCGGCCGGCCTGGTTGACGATGAGCGAGCCGGGCATCGACCGCTCCGACACCAGCGGGAACAGGCGACCCTTGGGTTGCTCGATGGCCGGCATCCACCAGGCGTCGTCCATCAGATCGACCGCCGCCCCGAGTTCCTCACCCAGGCGGATGCCGTCACCGGTGTTGGTCGGAGCACCCATACTCCAGTCCGTCTCGACCGGGGCCAGGTACTTGTCCCGCCACTCCGGGTTGTGGTCGAACCCGCCGGTCGCCAGGATCACACCCTTGGTCGCACCCAGCCGGACGGGCCGGCCGTCGCGTTCGACCTCGATCCCGGTGACCCGGCCGTCCTGGCTGATGATCTCGGTGACCGGGGCCCCCAGCCACACTTCGACGCCGGCGTCGGCCAGAGCCAGGCGCAGGCGCCCGATCAGGGCGGCACCGGTGGTCGCCATGCGGCGGCGACGGACGACATTCGACGCCACCCGCCCGGCCGCCCGCAGGAGGGCCTTCTTGCCCACCCACGTGCGCATCGCCTGGTTCAGGTCGTGGAAATCGGTGGCCGTGACCCAGAGGCCGGCCGGTCCGCCGATGGCGGACGCCAGCATCTCGTCCTCCATTGCCCCCAGTTGGCGCTTGTCGAACGGCATGGCCTCGATGGACCGCCCTGCCGGACGCCCACCGGGGTACTCGGGGTGGTAGTCGCTGTATCCCCGGCACCAGAAGAAGCGCAGGTGCCGGCTCTGCTTCTCGAGGAATTCGAGGGCGAGCGGGGCGGCCGCCGCGAAGGCGTCCATGCGAGCTTCCGGTACCCGGTCGCCCACGACCGCCCTCAGGTAGCGGCGCACGTCTTCGGGGTCGTCACCGAGCCCGTTGCGGATCAGGGTCGGGTTGTTGGGGGCCCAGATGCCGCCCCCGGACAAAGCCGTGCTGCCGCCGTAGAAAGGCGCCTTCTCCACCAGCACCACCCGCCCGCCTGCGGCGCGGGCGGTCAATGCCGCCGTCATGCCGCCCGCCCCACTGCCGACGACGACTACGTCGAAGGACTGATCCCACTCCCGGTCCATCCTGCCGATGATAAAGGGGCGGCTACCCCTGGGCCGAGGCCAGGTCCCGGCTGCCGGAACGTGGACCGGCTACATCCATTCCCCGGAGGTGTTCTCCAGCCAGTCCCACCACTGCTCGACATCCCACGGGTTGCGGGGATCCGGAGCCGGGTAGTGGAACTCGCTGTTCGATCCGCGCCGGCCGAACAGCTGGGACCAGATCTCGGTGGAACAGCGCCGGACGAGGGGCACGACCCGGCTGACATCGACCTTGTGCACCGGACCGCTGACCGACACCGCGGCGATGGCCCGGCCCGAACCACGGATGGGCGCAGCGACACAGCGCAGGCCGGACACGTTCTCCTCGGTCTCGAGCGCCCAGTGGGCGGTGCGCACGGTGGCCAGCTCCTGGCGGAACAGCTCCGGGACCACGATGGTGCGACCGGTCCGGCGCTCGAGGCCGTGGGTGATGACGTCTTCGACGACCTTGTCCGGGGCGAAGGCCAGGAGAGCTTTGCCGGCGGCGGTGCAATGGGCCGGCATCCGCCCGCCCACCCGCGTCGGCAGCGATGTCGAGTCGTGACCCCACAGCTTCTCCAGGATGATGACGTCGCTGCCCTCGAGGATCCCCAGATGTACCGAGTGCCTGGTCGCCGTCTGCAGGTCCTGTAGGAACGGTAGGGACCGCTCCCGCAGGTGGGTGCGACTCGACACCAACCCACCGACCTCGAAGAAGCGGATGCCCAGGCGGTAGCCGGTGGGCGTCCGCTCCAGCCACTTGAACTCGACGAGCTGGTCGGCCATGCGGTGGACGGTGGACTTGGGCAGGCCGGTCCGTTCGGTCAGCTGGCTCAGGCTCAGCGTTGGGGAGGAGGCATCGAACGACCCGATGATCATCGAAATGCGTCCGGCGACCGACTCCCGGTGTTCCGGCTCGGGGCCGGCCGCATTGTCTCCCCCTACATCCACAGCCACGACCCACGAGCCTACCGCTGGATGGGACGGATCGCTTGGCTACAGGTGGTCACCACCGCGGCAGGAGGCGCCACCTACAGTTCTTCGGGTGAAGGTCGTGGTGGTGATCCCCACCTACAACGAATCCGATTCGATCGAGAAGGTGATCCGGCTCATCCGCCGGGCGGCCGATGTCGGGGTGTTGATCGTCGACGATGCCAGCCCGGACGGCACGGCCGATCTGGCCGAGAAGGTGGGCGGCGAGATCGGGGGGGTGACCGTGCTCCGGCGGACCGGCGTACGCGGTTTCGCCGCGTCTTTCAAGGACGGTTTCACAGAGGCACTCGAACAGGGCGCCGACGTGGTGATGCAGATGGACGCCGACCTCCAGCACGACCCCTTCCAGATTCCCGACTTCCTGGCCGCCATCGAGCACAGCGACGCCGTGCTCGGGTCCCGTTACATACCGGGAGGCTCGATTCCGCAGTGGAGTCTGTCGCGACGGCTGCTATCGCGGTGGGGGAACATCTACGCCGGGCTCATGCTCGGCTACCCGCTGAAGGACATGACTTCCGGTTACCGGGCGTGGCGGGCCGACACCCTGAAATCCCTCGACTACGCGACGGTCGACAGCAACGGGTATTCGTTCCAGCTGGGCATGGTGCGGCGAGCCATTGGCGTCGGCGCGCGCGTCACCGAGGTGCCGATCCGGTTCATCGACCGTGAGCTGGGCGAGTCGAAGATGTCGACCTCGATCGTGGTCGAGGCCATGATCCTGGTCACCCGGTGGGGTGTGGTCGGCCGGCTGCAACGCCTGCGGGGTCGGCGCCGCACCTAGGGCCGGTCAGACCGGTGTCGGTACCAGATCGGCCGTTTGGGAAATGACATCGTCCGAGTACCGGTGCAGTGCGTCGATCTTCTGCTGGAGCGTTTCGGTGTCGGCCTCCACCCCGTACGGGTTGAACGAGCTGAAGCCGCCGACCGCGTGGGTGACGCCCATCTCGGCCAGATGGCGTACGCCCTCAGCGGTGAAGGCGTCCATCCCGATGGCGTGGATGGCGAACGGGAGGTGGTCCCGTCCGTACTCCTTGCGCAACTCGGCGATCTTCTTGATCGACGCGGCCAGGTGATCGCGCGACATGCCGGCCGGCAGCCATCCGTCGCCGATGCGGGCGGCCCGTTCCAGGCTCTTGTCGTTGTGGCCGCCGATGAGGATCGGGATCTTGGCGCCCGGGTTCAACTTGATCGCCCGGAAGTCGTAGAACTCGCCATGGTGCTCCACGAACTCTCCGGTCGAGAGCTTGTTGATGACCTCGATGCACTCCTCGAAACGCCGTCCCCGCCCGGCCCACGGCACGCCGGTCACCTCGTAGTCGTCCTCCCAGGGGCTGATGCCCACACCCAGGTCGAAGCGGCCGCCGGTGATCGATGCCAGCGACGTTGCTTCCTTGGCGAAGATCACCGGGTTGCGGATGGGCAGTTTCAGGACGGCCGTGTGGAAACGGAGGGTCTTGGTCACTGCGGCCATGGCGGCGGTGCAGATGAGGGGTTCGATGAACAGCTTGTTCTCGAGGAACTCGCGGGTCCCGTCGGCGTTGTATGGGTAGGTGGAGGTCGACTCCTGCGGGTAACAGATGCTGTCGGCCAGGCCGATGCTGGAGAACCCGGCGTCCTCGCACGCCTGCGCCAACGGGGCGTAGTACGAGGGCTCGATCATCGAGTACATCGTCGAGAATTGCACGGCTCAAGACAGTAGGACCCTTGTCTCGCTGGCTGGTACGGGCTGTGTCGCTGACCGGGACGTCCCGTTGTGGAACTTCTGTCCGCCGAGCATCCTGGTGGGGTGACCAAGGTGACTGCGGCCATCGTCGGCTCGGGAAATATCGGCACCGACCTCATGTACAAGCTGCTGCGCTCGGAGTGGATCGAGCCGCGGTACATGATCGGGGTCGACCCTCAATCGAAAGGTCTGGCCTTGGCCGCCGAGCACGGCCTGGAGGCCTCCCACGAGGGCGTCGACTGGCTCATGGGCCGGTCCGAGTTGCCCGGGATCGTGTTCGAGGCCACCTCGGCCTACATCCACCGGGCCAACTACCCCCGTTACCACGACGCCGGTATCCGGGCCGTCGACCTGACCCCGGCCGCCATCGGCCCCTTCGTGATCCCGCCGGTCAACCTGGTCGAACACCTGAGCGAACCGAACATCAACATGGTCACCTGCGGCGGTCAGGCCACGATCCCGATGGTCGCCGCGGTATCGCGGGTGGTCGAGGTCGACTACGCCGAGATCGTCGCCACCGTCGCATCGGAATCGGCCGGCCCCGGCACGCGGCAGAACATCGACGAGTTCACCCGCACCACGTCGTCGGCCGTCGAGGTCATCGGCGGGGCCAAGAAGGGCAAGGCCATCATCATCCTGAACCCGGCCGATCCGCCCATCATCATGCGCGACACCATCTTCTGCTCGGTGCCGGAGGGCGCCGACGAGGAGAAGATCGACGGCTCGATCCGCCAAATGGTCGAATCGGTCCAGACCTACGTGCCCGGCTACCGGCTGCGCACCGACCCGCAGTTCGACGAGGTGCCCGACGGCCACGGCGGCACCGTCGGCCGGGTGGCCGTCTTCGTCGAGGTGGAAGGCGCCGGTGACTTCCTACCGCCGTACTCCGGCAACCTCGACATCATGACAGCGGCGGCGGCCAAGGTGGGCGACGAGATAGCCCGCCACCTGACGACCAGCTCCACAGGAGACTGACATGCCCTACTCCGACACCCTGGACGTTCGCGTCACCGATACATCCCTGCGCGACGGTTCGCACGCCAAACGTCATCAGTTCACCGAGGCCGACGTCCGATCGATCGTCACCGCCCTGGACGAGGCCGGTGTGCCGATAATCGAGGTGACCCACGGAGACGGACTCGGCGGCAGCTCTTTCAACTACGGATTCTCCAAGACGCCCGAGCGGACCCTCATGAAGGCAGCCGTGGAGACGGCCAAGCGGGCCCGCATCGCCGCTTTGATGCTGCCCGGGCTGGGCACCAAGGACGACATCTCGGCGGTGGCCGAGCTGGGCGTCGAGGTCATCCGGATCGCTACTCACTGCACCGAGGCCGACGTCTCGGAACAGCACTTCCGGCTGGCCCGGGAGATCGGGTTGGAGACCGTCGGGTTCTTGATGATGGCTCACAGCGCGTCGCCCGAGAAACTGGCCCAGCAGGCCCGGATCATGGCCGACGCCGGCTGCCAGTGCGTGTATGTCGTCGATTCGGCCGGCGCCATGGTCATGGAGGACGCGTCCGACCGGGTCGCCGCCGTCGTCGCCGAGCTCGGGGCCGACGCCCAGGTCGGCTTCCATGGTCACGAGAACCTGTCCCTGTCGGTGGCCAACACGGTGCTCGCCATCCGGGCCGGCGCCGTCCAGGTCGACGGCTCGACCCGGCGGTTCGGGGCCGGCGCCGGCAACACGAGCGTCGAGGCGCTGGCCGCCGTGCTCGAGAGGCTCGATATCCGGACCGGCATCGACGTGCTGTCCATCATCGACGCCGCTGAGGACGTCGTGCGGCCGGTGATGGACGAGGAGTGCGTACTCGACCGACTGGCCCTCATCATGGGCTACGCCGGTGTGTACTCGAGCTTCTTGAAGCACGCCTACCGGGCGGCCGAGCGATACGGCGTCTCCGGGGCCGAAATACTGCTCGAGTGCGGACGGCAGCGGCTGGTCGGCGGCCAGGAGGACCAGATCATCCAGATCGCCGCCGAACTGGCCCGGGTACCCGCTACCGCTTGACCAACCACCGGGAGCGCACATCTCGCAGCTCCCGTAGCGCCCGCCGCTTCCAGAGAATGGCCCGCCGCTCGAGGCGGCTGACGGCCATGTCCGTGGTCGCCGGGCCCAGGACGGCGCGCGCCGTCTGGATCGACTGGAGCTGCTGTTGCCGGCGCAACCGCTCGTCCGAGCCTTCGTCGAGCAGGCGGAGGCTGACGAAGAACTCGATGTCGCCCCGCTCGGTGGGGAAGGCGCCGGCGATCTCGTAGCGGAACAGCCCCAGGTGGACCAGTTTCTCGACCACGGTCAGAAATGAATCCGGCGTGAAGACATGGCAGTGCAGGTCCAGGAACTCGGTCGACTCCATGGTCATACGGCAGAACTCGAGAGCCGTGGCATCGGCATTGTCGACGTCCGCCCTCACCATCTGTGAGTAATCGGTACCGGCCCACGCTGCGTCCGGATCCACGGCCCCGTTCAGCGCCCGGGCGACGAAGTCGTAGGCCTGCGCGGGGGTCGGCCTGGTGATGTGCCGCAGGTGGGCATCGACAACCTCGCTGATGTCGGTGACCCGCCGGTTGATGTCGAAGGTGTACCGCTTGTCCGGGACGATCAACGACAGGATGCCCCCGGGCCTGAGCAGGGCGGCAGTGTCGTCGAGCCAGCCGACCAGGTCGGGGATGTGCTCGATCAGGTGGGAGGCGATGACGTAGTCGAAGGGACCGTCGGGCCCGGCGGCCTGCAGCAGGGTTCGGTCGGCCCCCAGCACGTAGTCGACCTCGACGATCTGATCGAGGAGCGGTCGCATGTTGTCGTCGGCCGCGTACTTGCGCCGGAGTTCCTCGCGGTCGGCGTGGTCGACGTAGAACACCTGGCCCCGACGTTTGTCGACGACCGGCCGGGCCAGCGGACCGATCTCCAGTCCCCGCATCTCCTCGACCCGGATGTTGGCGAGCGCCCGCTCACGCATAGGGGCGGACGTTAGTTGACCAGGCGGTCGGCGCCCTCCCAGTAGCGGGCCCTGAGCGCTTTCTTGTCCGGCTTGCCGAGCGCGCTCAGCGGGATGGCGTCCACGAAGTCGACCGTCTTCGGAGCCGACACCGATCCCTTGCGGTCCTTGACCATGGCGACCAGTTCCGCTTCTGCGACCTCGGCGCCCGGTCGCCGTACGACCACTGCTTTGACCGCCTCACCCCACTTGTCGTCCGGTACGCCGATGACGGCGGCCGCCGACACCGAAGGGTGCGACGACAGCACATCCTCGATCTCGCGTGGAAAGACGTTGAACCCACCGGTGACGATCATGTCCTTCTTACGGTCGACGATGGTGAAGTACCCCTCGTCGTCGGCACGGGCCACGTCACCCGTGTGCAGCCAACCGAACTTGAAGGCCTCAGCGGTCTGTTCCGGCTTGTTGAGATACTCCTTCATCACGAGCGGGCCCCGTACACAGATCTCACCCGGCTCGCCGTCGGCCACCTCCCGGCCGTCGTCGTCGAGCAGGGCCACATCGAGCCAAGGGACCGGCCGCCCGCAGGTGGCCAGACGCTCGGGCCGGTCGACCAGGTGTTCCTCCCGGCGCAGCACGGTGATCGTCATCGGGCACTCGGCCTGCCCGTAGAACTGAAAGAAGATGGAACCCAGCCGCTCGATACCCTCGGCCAATCGGGAGGGAGACATGGCGGCGGCGCCGTAGTACAGCGTCTCCAGGCTGGACATGTCGGCCCGGGCCAGCTCGGGATGGTCGAGCAGGACGTAGATCATGGTCGGTACCAGCATCGTGGCCGTGATGCGGTGCTCGGTGATCGTGTCGATGACCCGCTCCGGATCGAAGTAGGGGAGCACGTACAGGGACCCGCCCCGCAGCAGCGTCGGTACGAAGAAGGCGGCACCGGCGTGGGACAGGGGAGTGCAGCAGAGGAAGCGCAGCTCGTCCGGCCACTGCCATTCGGCCATCTGGATGGTGGTCATCGTCGACATGCTCCGGCAGGTGCCCACCACCCCCTTGGGCTGGCCGGTCGTGCCACCGGTGTAGGCGATCGAGTAGGCGGTGTTCGGATCGTCGGGGGCGACCGGACGCAACCGGCGGGACCCGAACTTGGCCGCCTCGGTGGGCAGGTCGACAGCGTTGTCGGTCGGCGCCAGGGCGATCACCCGCTCGAGCCCGGGCACCTTCTCCTTCAGGGCCATGGCCCGCTCCTCGTAGGCGCTCGGGTCGTAGAACAACGTTTCGATCCCGGCGTCCTCGAGGATGTAGATGTGATCCTCGAGCGACCCCATCGGGTGCAGGGCGGTGCCCCGGGTGCCGGCCACCATGCCGGCGCCCATGTTCAACAGGACCTCGGGCCGATTGGCCGTGAGAGTGGCCACCGGGCTGCCCTCGGTCAGGCCCCACGACTCGTAGGCCTGCACATATCGACTGATCTGGTCAGCCATCTGGGCGCCCGTGAGCACCTTGTCACCCAGGTAGACAGCGGGCCGGTCGAGGTTGCGGCGCAAGCCCCGGATCAGCAGGTCGCCGCCGTAGGCCGGGCGGTACATCCCGCTGGTTGGTATGGCGTCGGTCATCGACAAGTCTCCATCGGGATCGGTCGGGTAGTGTTCAGCCCCGCTAGAAGCGCATTCTTGTCGCGTCGCCCCGGGCCAGTCCACCTACGGGGCCGGCCCAGCTGAGGAGTTGACCCCCGAGACGTGAGCGAGTCAGAAGCCCAGACGATTCCGGCGCTTTTGCATGCCACTGCGTCGGCGTACCCGGAGACCGAAGCAGTGGTGGACGGCGACCGTCGGATCACCTACGAGGACCTGCTCGCCGACGTCCGGGGGGTGGCCGGCGGGCTGGTCGCGGCCGGTGTCGAGCCCGGCGACCGTGTCGCGATATGGGCGCCGAACTCGGCCGAGTGGATCATCGCCCAGCTGGCCATCGCCTACGTCGGCGCCGTGCTGGTGCCCCTGAACACCCGCTTCCAGGGGCCCGAGGCCGAGTACATCATCAAGAAGAGTCGGGCCCGCCTGCTGTTCACCGTCCGCGAATTCCTGGGCCGGTCCTACTCCGACCTCCTGCGGTCCGGGGAGCTGCCCGACCTGCGCCGATCCGTGTTTCTGGACGGGGCCGCCGACTTCGTCGCCGACGGCGCCGGATCGATCGACGTAGCCGACGCCCGGGCGGCTGCGGTCGAGCCGGCGGACTGGTTGGACCTGATGTTCACATCGGGCACCACCGGTCATCCAAAGGGTGTGCGGTCCCGCCACGGAGACACGATCCGGTCGTTCCGCTACTACGCCACCAATCTGGGCATCGTCCACGGCGACCGCTACCTCCTGGTCAATCCGCTCTTCCACACGTTCGGCTCGAAGGCGGGGGTGGTGGCGGCCCTGACCGCCGGCGCCACCGTTTATCCGGTGCCGGTGTTCGATCCGGCCGCCGCCGCCGCCGTGATCGCGGCCGAGCAGATCTCCGTGTTTCCCGGACCGCCGACCATCTACCACTCTCTCCTGCAACTGCCGGCCGAGGTCCGTGCCCAACTGAGATCGTTGCGGCTGGCGGTGACCGGTGCCGCCGCCGTGCCCGTCGACCTGCTGCGGCGGATGGCCGACGACCTCGGCTTCGACGTGGTCCTGACCGCCTATGGCCTGACCGAGACGATCGGGCTGGTCACCATGTGCCAGGTCGGTGATCCGCCGGAAGTGGTGTCGTCGACCTCCGGACGGGCCATCCCGGGAATGGAGGTGCAGACCGTGGCCGCCGACGGGTCGACGTGCCCGCCGGGCGAACCGGGCGAGGTGCTGGTTCGGGGCTATGCCGTCATGGAGGGCTATTTCGAGAATCCGGACGCCACCGCTGAGGCCATCGACGCCGATGGCTGGCTGCACACCGGTGATGTCGGCGCGCTCGATGAAACCGGCGGGCTGCGGATCACCGATCGCATCAAGGACATGTTCATCGTCGGCGGGTTCAATGCCTATCCGGCGGAGATCGAAGCCACGCTGATGGGAGCCGAAGGAGTGGCCCAGGTGGCCGTGGTCGGCATACCCGACGATCGGTTGGGCGAAGTGGGAATGGCTTTCGTCGTGCCCCGGGCCGGGGCCACGGTCGAGCCGGACGGGCTGCTCGCCTTCGCACGGACCCAGATGGCCAACTACAAGGTGCCCCGTTCGGTGAGGATCGTCGAGTCGTTGCCGGTGAACGCGGGCGGCAAGGTTATGAAGCATCTGCTGCGACAGCAGGCAGAAGACGAGAGGAGTGCCGAGAAGTGATCTGCGACGGCCGAGTCGTGGTGGTGACCGGGGCCGGTCGAGGGATCGGCCGGGCCCACGCCCTCGAGTTCGCCCGCCAGGGCGCCCGGGTCGTGGTGAACGACCTCGGCGCGACCCTGGCCGGCGAGGGCGAGTCGGCCGGGCCGGCCGAGGAGGTCGTCGCCGAGATCCGGGACCTGGGCGGTGAAGCGGTGGTCGACGGCCATGACGTGGCCGACTGGGAGGGTTCCCGCCTGATCGTGCAGACCGCCGTGGACGCCTATGGCGGGATCGACGTGGTGGTGAACAACGCCGGGTTCGTCCGGGACCGGATGTTCGTCAACGCCACCGAGGACGAGTGGGACGCAGTGCTCCGGGTCCATCTGAAAGGTCACTTCTCCGTAGCCCGATGGGCGGGCGCCTTCTGGCGGGACCGGGCGAAGGCCGGGGAGACCAACGACGCCCGGATCATCAACACTTCGTCCGGCGCCGGCCTGCTCGGCAGCGTCGGGCAGGCGGCGTACTCGGCGGCCAAGGGCGGGATTCTGGCTCTGACCCTGGTCCAGGCGGCCGAGCTCGGGCGCTACGGCGTGACGGCCAACGCCATCGCCCCCGCCGCCCGGACCCGGATGACCGAGGATGTCTTCGCAGCGACCATGAAAGCACCCGAGGAGGGAGCCTTCGACGCCATGGCCCCCGATAACGTGTCGCCGTTGGTCGTCTGGCTGGGCTCCGCCGATTCGGCCGGGGTCACCGGTCGCGTCTTCGAGGTGGAGGGCGGCAAGATCGGTGTGGCCGACGGTTGGCAGCACGGCCCGACCGCGGACAAAGGAGCACGCTGGGACCCGGCCGACGTCGGCCCCGCGGTGCGGGATCTGCTGGCCGCAGCACCGGCACCGGCCCCCGTCTACGGGGCCGGCAGCTAGATGGACGGGCCTGAGTACACCGCCGGCCACGGCCTCCTCGAGGGCAAGGTGGTCGTCGTCACCGCCGCAGCCGGGACCGGCATCGGCTTCTCCACGGCGCAGCGTTGTGTCGAGGAAGGGGCGACGGTCGTCATCAGTGACGCCCACGAGCGCCGGCTGGGTGAGTCGGCCGCCCGACTGGCGGAGGTGGCCGGCACCGCACCTCAGTCGGTGGTGTGCGACGTGACATCGGAGGCCGACGTCCAGGCCCTCTTCGCCGCAGCCGTGGCCGCCCACGGCCGGATCGATGTCCTGGTCAACAACGCCGGGCTGGGGGGCACCGCCGACCTGGTTGACATGACCGACGAGCAGTGGTCGAAGGTGATCGATGTCACCCTGAACGGCACCTTCCGCTGTACCCGGGCGGCACTACGGATCATGCGGGAGCAGGGGCAGGGGATCATCGTCAACAACGCGTCGGTCCTGGGGTGGCGGGCGCAACCGGGGCAGAGCCACTACGCAGCGGCCAAGGCCGGCGTCATGGCCCTGACCCGCTGCTCGGCCATGGAGGCCGCCGACTACGGAGTCCGGATCAACGCCGTCGCCCCCAGCCTGGCCATGCACCCGTTCCTGGCCAAGGTGACGACCGACGAGCTCCTGGACGAGCTCACCAACCGGGAGGCGTTCGGCCGGGCCGCCGAACCGTGGGAAGTGGCCAATGTGATCGTGTTCCTGGCCAGCGGCTACTCGAGCTATCTCACCGGCGAAGTGATCAGCGTCAGCAGCCAGCATCCGTGAGCCACCGATGAGCGATCCCGGGCCGGCGCCGGCCGTGTTCGACTCGCTGGACGACCTCCTGGCCGCCCCGCCCCGGCCCCTCGGGACCACCCCCTGGGTGCTGGTCGGGGCCGACGAACTGGCCGACTTCGAACGAGCGACCGGCGCCCTGTCCGGTTTCATGGCCCTGTCTGTTACCAACCGGTTCCTGCCCGATCTGATCCAGGTTCCGGCCGCGTCGAGCGGGGTCAACTACGGCGCCGACTCGGTCCGCTTCGGTGCCCCACTGTCGGTCGGGGACCGGATCCGGGTGGGGGCCGTCCTGGTCGACGCCACCCCGGTGCGAGGCGGGGTGCAGACGACGGTCGAGATCACCGTTTCCGTGGACGGCGCCGAGCACCCGGCGTGCGTCGTCCGTTCATTGTCGCGATGGCTGGCGTGACCGGCGCCCGGGTGGCGCTGGTCACCGGCGGGGCGAGGGGTCTGGGCCGGGATCTGGTCGCCGGCTTCGCCGGAGCCGGCTACCAGGTCGTCGCCTGCGGGCGTCACGCCCCGGCTGAACCGTCCGGCCAGCTGGCCGCGTTCTTCGAGTGCGACGTGCGCGACCCCGATCAGGTGACGGCCATGGTCGACTCGGTGGGTGAGCGCTGCGGTCGACTCGACGTACTCGTCAACAACGCCGGCGGCACGCCGTATGCGCCCGCCGCTGACATGAGCCCCCGACTGGCGGAGCGCATCATCGCCCTGAACCTGCTCGGCCCGTTGTACGTGGCCCAACAGGCCAACCGGATCATGCAGGAACAGGCCGAGGGGGGAGTGATCATCAACATCGGGAGCACCTCGGCGTTCCGCCCCGCCCCCAACGTGGCGCCCTATGTTGCGGCCAAGGCCGGGTTGGTGGCTCTGACCCGTGCTCTTGCCATCGAGTGGGCGCCCAAGGTCCGGGTGGTGCAGGTGAGCCCAGGGCTGCTGCGTACCGAACTGGTGACCGAGACATATGGCACGGACGTGGCCGCGGTGGAGGCGACGGTCCCGGCCGGCCGGTTCGCCACCGGTTCCGACGTGGCCGCGGCCTGTCTGGCCCTGGCCGAACCGGCGCTGGCCTACGTGACCGGTGCCGAGCTGATCGTCGACGGTGGGGGCGAGATACCCGGTTGGCTGCTCGCCGTGCGGCCGGCCGAGGAAGGAGCGTGACGGCATGGATCTGACCTGGTCGGCAGAGGACGAGGACTTCCGGGCCGAGGCCCGGTCGTGGCTGGAGGCCAACGTGCCGAGGCCGGCGTTGGCGTCAGGCGACACCCGGGACGGGTTCGCCCGCCACCTGGACTGGGAGAAGCGGCTCTTCGAGAACCGCTGGGCGGTGGTCTCCTGGCCCGAGGAGTTCGGAGGGCGGGGAGCCAGCATCTGGCAGTGGTTGATCTTCGAGGAGGAGTACTACCGGGCGGGCGGCCCCCAGCGGGTCACCCAGAACGGGATTTTCCTGCTGGCCCCCACGGTGTTCGAGTTCGGGACCGCGGCGCAGCAGGCGCGGATCCTGCCTCGCATGGCGGCGGCCGATGACCTGTGGTGCCAGGGCTGGTCGGAGCCGGGCGCCGGTAGCGACCTGGCCGGTATCACCAGTCGAGCCGAGCGTACCGACGGCGGGTGGTCGCTGACCGGTCAGAAGATCTGGACCACCAGAGGTGCGTTCTGCACCCATCTGTTCGGCCTGTTCCGCACCGACCCCGACTCGAGCCGGCACAAGGGGCTGACCTATTTCCTGGTCCCTCTCGACGCGCCCGGAATCGAGGTAAGGGGCTTCGGCCGGCTGGACGGGGACGAGGGCTTCGCCGAGGTGTTCCTGGACGGCGTCGAGGTGACCGACGACGACATCCTGGGAGGCGTGGGCCAGGGCTGGTCGGTCGCCATGGCCACGACCGGCTCCGAGCGCGGTCTGACCCTGCGATCGCCGGGACGCTTCACCGCCGTAGTGGACCGATTGATCTCCCTGGCGGCCGCCGAGCAGACCTCCGATCCGCTGCTGATCGACCGGGTCGTGCAGGGGTGGATGGATGCTGAGGCCTACCGGCTCTTCACCCTTCAGGCGGTCACCTCGCTGGCCGGCGGGGCCAAACCCGGCGCCGAATCCAGCTTGAACAAGATCTGGTGGTCGGAGATGGACATCCGGCTGCATGAAACGGCGCTGGCCCTGCAGGGCCCGGCCGCCGAGATCGACGACGGTTGGATGAAGGGTTTCGAGTTCGCCCTCTCGGGACCGATATATGCCGGCACCAACGAGATCCAACGCAACATCGCGGCCGAGCGGGTACTCGGTCTGCCGAGGAGTTGAGGAGATGTTCTTCGGGTTCGACGATGATCAACTGGCGCTGCGCGACGCCGTCGCCGGCCTGCTCGACAAGCGGGCCGGACTGGCCTACCTGCAGAATGCCTGGACCGATCCCACCGGCGATCCGACGTGGGCCGTCTGGCCGGAACTGGCCGAAATGGGGGTTCAGGGGCTCATGATCCCTGAGGCCCGTGGCGGCTCCGGGTTCGACTGGGTGACCATGACACTGGTGCTGGCCGAGACCGGACGGGTGGCACTACCGCTGCCACTGGCCGAGACGGCTGCGGTGGCGGCGACGGCGTTGGCCCGGGACCACACCTTGCTCGGCGCCATTGCGTCGGGGGAGGTAGTGGTCACCGCCACAGCCGAGGTCGGTCAACCGGCACCGTCAGCGACGCGCGCCGACTGGTTCATCGTCGGCGATCGGATGTTCGCCCGCGACGACGTCTCGCTCGTGCCGGTCAGGAGTGTCGACCGCACGCGAGACGCGGCGCTCGTGAGCCCCCAGGCGGCCGGCCACCCTCTGGCCGGTGGCACCGAGGCCGGCGCCCTGGCCACCGCGGCTGTCCTCGTTGGAGTCGGACGGGCGCTCGTGGCTATGTCCGTCGAGTACGTGAAGGACCGTCAGCAGTTCGGAGTCCCGGTGGGGAGCTTTCAGGCGGTCAAGCATCATCTGGCCAATGCCGCTCTCGCCGTCGAGTTCGCCGCCCCGACGGTGTGGGCGGCGGCCTGGGAGATGGACACAGGCGCCCAGACGGCCGGTCGGTCGGTGTCGCTGGCCAAAGCCATGGCATCGGACGCCGCCGAGCGGGCGGCCCGCATCGCCCTGCAGTGCCACGGGGCCATGGGCTACACCGACGACTATCACCTGCATTTCTGGCTGAAGCGGGTCTGGGCGCTGGCCCCCGCCTTCGGTTCGGCCCGGTCGCACCGACTCCGCATGGCCGGACAACTCGGGTTGGCCCGGTAGATTTCGTGATCAGGAAGGGAGTTCACCATGCAAGAGGCCTACATCATCGATGCCGTCCGGACACCGGTCGGTCGCCGGGGCGGAGGTTTGTCGGGGGTGCACCCGGCGGACCTCGGCGCCGCCTCCCTCAATGCCCTCATGGACCGGACCGGCATCGATCCGGCGGCCGTGGAGGACGTGATCTTCGGCTGTGTCGATACCATCGGACCGCAGGCCGGTGACATCGCCCGTACCTGTTGGCTGGCCGCCGGACTACCTGAGGAGGTCCCCGGAACCACCGTCGACCGTCAGTGTGGTTCGTCTCAGCAGGCCGTCCATTTCGCCGCCCAGGCGGTTCTGTCCGGGACGTCCGACGTCATCGTCGCCGGTGGCGTCCAGAACATGAGCCAGCTGCCGATCAGCTCGGCCATGCTCGCCGGCCAGCAATACGGGTTCGACGATCCGTTCTCCGGGTCGGTCGGCTGGCAGAAGCGGTACGGGGACCAGGAGGTCTCGCAGTTCCGCAGTGCCGAGATGATCGCCGCCAAGTGGGACCTCAGCCGGGAGGAAATGGAGGCGTTTGCCCTCGAGTCGCACCGCCGGGCCATCGCCGCCATCGACGAGGGACGCTTCGATACGCAGATCGTGCCGCTCGGTGACGCAACGGTCGACGAAGGTCCTCGCCGGGACACCAGTCCGGAGAAGATGGCCAGGCTGCCGACACTCATCGAGGGTGGCCGGCTCACCGCCGCCGTTTCCAGCCAGATCTCCGACGCCAGCGCAGCGCTGCTCATAGTCAACGAGCGGGGTCTGGCCACGCACGGCCTCACCCCGAGGGCCCGCATCCACCACCTCAGCGTCCGGGCGGCCGACCCGGTGTGGATGCTCACCGCTCCCATCCCGGCCACTGATTACGCGCTCCGCAAGGCCGGCATGTCGATCGACGACATCGACCTGATCGAGATCAACGAAGCGTTCGCGTCGGTGGTTCTGGCCTGGCTGGCCGAGTCGAAGGCCGATCCGGCTCAGGTCAACGTCAACGGGGGGGCGATCTCCCTGGGCCACCCGCTCGGTGCCACGGGGGCCCGGTTGATGACCACCCTGCTCGCCGAACTGGAGCGTACCGGGGGCCGATTCGGGCTCCAGACCATGTGCGAGGGCGGCGGCCAGGCGAACGTCACGATCATCGAACGGCTGTAGCGGTACCGCCGCTCCGAGTTCAGTTCGCGAACTGCACGGCGTCCGTATCGATGGTCTCTCCCTGTCGATCCGGGGCCCGCTGCTCATTCCAGTACAGGTTGGTGTGGGCGATGACCTGGTCGGGGGGCGGGGCACCGTAACCACTCAGATCCTCGGTCGTATGGGCGTCACCGACGAGCGCGACGTCGTAGCCCCTG
>DASZNC010000019.1:0-19313 GCA_035551615.1 Acidimicrobiales bacterium | reverse complement strand
AGGACCGGGCCACCAACCCGGCGGTCAACACCTTCCTCAACTATCTGCCGAAGGCCCGGGCCAGCGCCACGCCGGATCAGTTCGCAGTGGACTCCTGGACCGCCGGCGAACTGCTGCTGCAGGCCATGACCAACGCCGGCTCGACCATCTCGCCCACCTCGGTGCTATCCGCCCTGTCGAAGGTCACCGACTTCAACGCCGACGGCTTGATCGGTACCACCCATCCCGGCGTCAAGGGGGGCACGACCTGTGTGGTCATGGCCAACGTGCAGAACGAGCAGTGGGTCCGGGTGCATCCGACCGGGACCGGGTTCGACTGCAGCGGCACCTACCACAACGTGCCGCTGAGTTCGCTCAACTCCTGACCGGAGTATCGAAGACGAAGCCTTCGTAACCACTGTCGACCACCTGTTCGCAGATCGACTCGTATTTGGCGAAGCCGCCCGTGTACGGCATGAAGACCCGTTGCTTGCCCGGGATGTTGGCACCTACGTACCACGAGTTGGCCTTGGCGTAGAGCGTCGTCTCGACGGCGGCCGCGACCTGGTCGCCCCACTCCTCCTCGGCCTCCGCAGTGGCCTCGACGATCTGCGCGCCCCGTCGTTCGGCCTCGACGAGGCAGCGGCCGATCCATTCGACGTGCTGTTCGATGCTCATCGGCATGTTGGCCAGGACCGATGGGCTGCCCGGTCCGGTGACCATGAACAGGTTGGGGAAGCCGGCCACGGCCATTCCGAGGTAGGTGTTGGGACCCCCGGCCCACCGGTCGGCCAGTCGCACCCCATTGCGTCCCCTGATGTCGATCTTCAGGAGGGAGCCGGTCATGGCGTCGAAGCCGGTGGCGAAGACGATGATGTCGAGTGGATACTCCGCCTCGGCGGTAAGGATGCCCTTCTCGGTGATCTCGAGGATGGGGGAGCGACGGACGTCGATGAGGGTCACGTTGTCCCGGTTGAATGTGGCGAAGTAGTCGGTGTCCACCGGAGGCCGCTTGGTACCGAACGGATGATCCGTCGGGCACAGCATCTCGGCCACGACCGGGTCGGTCACGGTCTCCCGGATCTTGCTGCGGATGAACTCGGCGGCCGTGTCGTTGGCCGCCTGGTCGCGCAGGAGGTCGTAGAAAGAGCCGTACAGGAACTGGAATCCCCCGGCCTCCGACCACAGCCGCTCGAAGATCTCGGTCCGCTCCTCCGGGCTGACCTCCAGCGCCGACTGCCGGTTGACGATGTAGGGGAACCCGGCGAATGAATCCCGGCACCGCCGGCGGATCTCGGCGTAGGTGTTTTTGATCTCCCGGTTCCGTTCCTCCGTCATCTCATGGTTCCGGGCCGGGATGCTGTAGTTCGGTGTCCGCTGGAACACATATAGGTGTTCGGCCGCCCGGGCAATCACCGGCGTGGACTGGATGCCGGTGGACCCGGTGCCGATCAGGCCGACCCTTTGACCGCTGAAGTCGACGCCGTCCTGGGGCCAGCGTCCGGTGTGCACCCAGCGGCCCTGGAAGCGGTCGAGTCCGGGGATATCGGGAACGTTGGCCGACGACAGGCAGCCCACGGCGCTGATGAAGTACCGGGCTCGGACGGCGTCGCCCCGGTCGGTGCGGACGTCCCAGCTGCCGTCGGTGTCATCGAAGTGGGCGGCCGTGACGCGCGTACCGAAGCGGATGCTGCGCCGGATGTCGAAGCGGTCGGCCACGTGCTCGAGGTAGCGGAGGATCTCCGGTTGCTCCGGATACTTGCTCGACCAGTTCCACTCCTGTTCCAGCTCCGGGGAGAAGGAGTAGGAGTAGTAGTAGCTCTCGCTGTCGCAGCGGGCGCCCGGGTAGCGGTTCCAGTACCAGGTGCCGCCGACCCCGTCACCGGCCTCGAAGGCGGCGACGGACAGGCCCAACCGGTCCCGCAAATGGTGCACCAGGTACAGCCCGGCGAAACCGGCACCGACGATGACGGCGTCCACCGCCCGGCCGGCCGCGGACGATCCGTTCCCCGCCGTGTCACTGCTCATGGCCGCATGATAGGGAGCGTCACCGATGGCCCGATGGCCAATGCCCTAAACGCGCTCGATGATGATGGCCGGGGCCATGCCGCCGCCGGCGCACATGGTGATGAGGGCGACCTGTTGGTCCCGGCGTTCGAGTTCGTCCAGGGCGGTGCCGATCAGGATGGCGCCGGTGGCCCCGATGGGGTGACCGAGGGCGATGGCGCCACCGTTGACGTTGACCTTGTCCCGATCGAGGTCCAGGTCGCGGATGAACTTCTCGGAGACGACGGCGAAGGCCTCGTTGACCTCGAACAGGTCGATGTCGTCGATGGTCATCCCGGCCCGCTCGAGGATCTTGCGGGCCGACGGTACCGGTGCGTTGAGCATCAGCGTCGGGTCGTCGCCCATGTTGCCGCTGGCCACGATGCGGGCACGAGGCCTCAAGCCGTGGGCCTGGACGTAGTGCTCGCTGGCGTACAGAACGGCGGCCGCCCCGTCGACGACCCCGGAGGAGTTGCCGGCATGGTGGACGTGCTCGATGTCGACATCGGGATAGCGCTGGTTGATCAGCTCCCGGAAAGTGGGCACGCCATCCGCGAAGCGGTGGTCGGCGACAGCCGGGAAACTGGGCGGGAGTGAGGACAGGGAGTCGGCGGTCGTCCCGGGGCGGGGATACTCCTCGTGGTCGAGGGCGACGGTGCCGTCCAGGTTGTAGACGGTGATCAGGCTGCGGTCGAAGCGACCTTCCTTGATGGCAATCTCGGCCCGGCGCTGAGATTCGGCGGCATGCTCGTCCAGGCTGCGGCGATCGATCTTCTCGATGGTGGCGATGGCATCGGCGCACACGCCCTGGTGGGACTGGGGATGGAGCTCCTGCAGGTGGGCGTTGTTGGCCCCCATCGGCAGGAGCCCCTTCTTGGGCAGCGACATCATCTCGGTACCGCCGCCGATGGTGAGGTCCTCGTGGCCGGCCATCACCATGGCGGCGGCGAAATTGTTGGCGGTGATGCCCGACCCGCAGAACCGGTCGAGCGTGACACCACTGGCCCGCACGTCGTAGCCGGCATCGAGGGCGGCCATTCGGCCCAGGTCGCCGCTCTGCTCACAGACCTGCGAGCTGGTGCCCCAGATCACGTCGTCGACGTCGGCGGTGTCGAAGCCGTTGCGGTCGACCAGCGCCTTCAGCACGGTGGAGGCCAGGTGCTGCGGGTGCAGATGGGTCAGCGCCCCCTTGCCCGGCTTGCCCACTCCCCTCGGGGTGCGGCATGCGTCGATGATGAAAGCTTCAGCCATCCCAATGTCTCCGGTTCGTTGGTCGGGGTCGGTTCTCGAAGGAACCCGCTCAACGCGATGTTGCCAGGCCGAGCCGGGTGGGCGCTCGTCGACGACCCCGGAACCGGTGCTCGAGGGGGCGGTCGCCGCCGTCCGGGGATGGTCATGTGGTCGACGGGGCAGGCGGGGGGCGGCTCCTTTGATCGGAAATGAACCGCTCAGCCGGGCGGCCCGTCCTCGAGGGCGATGTTGCACCACACCCATTTGCCGGTGCCGGTCGGGCGGATGCCCCACTGCTTCGACAGGGCTCTGACCAGTTGCAGTCCGCGACCGTGCTCGTCGTCGGCCGACGGCGAACGGAGGTGGGGTAGAAGGCGGGCGTGGTCCTGCACCTCGAGGACCACCCGGTCCGACGTTCTCCGGGCCCGGAACTCGATGGGTGGCCGGCCGTGGACGATGGCGTTGGTGACCAGTTCGCAAGCGACCAGGACGATGCTCTCGGACTGCTTCGGGTCCACGCCCCATTCGGCCAGGGCGGCGGCGATCCGATGGCGGACGTCGCCGACCACGCTCGGCTCGGGCGGCACGGCGACCAGCAACGTGCTCCCGGAGCTTCCGACCGGGGAGTGGGCGACGAGTAGGGCGACATCGTCGTCTGGCGGTCCGGAGACCAGGGCGGCGAGGATGCGCTCGAGGACCTCTTCGGCCGGACCGCCCTGACCGAGGCTCTCCTGGAGCACGTCGATGGCCGGCTCGATGTCCTGACCGCGGCGCTCGACCAGCCCGTCGGTGTAGAGGGCCAGAGTCGACCCCGGCGGGAGGGGCAGTTCCTGTTCGGGCGGCGGTGGTCCTCCGGCCCCTAGCGGCGGGCGCCCGGCCCGCGGCCCGCGCCTGACGGTGCCGTCGGGGAGGGCGACCAGAGGGGGTAGGTGGCCGGCGTTGGCGTAGGAGATTTTGTGGATGGCCGGGTCGTAAACGGCATATATGACGGTGACGAGCTGATCCTCGCCGAGGTCGGCGACGATCTGGTCGCACAGACCGAGCAGCTCGGCCGGGGGCAGGTCCAGCCGGGCATAGGCGCGCACCGCGGACCGGAGTTGGCCCATCAAGGCGGCGGCAGCCACGCCCCGGCCCATCACGTCGCCGAGGACCAGAGCGGTGCGGCCGGACCCGAGCTCGATTATGTCGTACCAGTCACCGCCGACCTGGGTACCTTCGACCCCGGCCCGGTAGAACGTGGCGACCTCCAGGCCTTCCGGGTTGGGCGTGACCGGGGGCAGGAGACTGGCCTGCAACTGGTCGGCAATGGCCTGCTCCCGGGCCGCCGCTTCTGTCGCGACGGCCACCGCCGCCTGGGCCGCTTCGGCCTGGCGTTGGGCGGTCACGTCCTGGAGGCTGCCGTGGATGTATCCGGCGTGCCCGGAGGCGCCCGTGCGGAACACGCCGAGCGCCCGGAGGTGGCGGACCTCCCCGCCGTCCATGACCAGGCGGAACTCGACATCCAGCGAGTCCCCCCGCTCGGCCGCGTCCATGGCCCGGCGGGCCCGCTCGACATCTTCTGTATGGACACGGGCAAATGCCGCGTAGACGCCGTGCTGGCGGACGGCGGCCGGGTCGGCGTCCAAGAGGCGGAAGTACTCGGGTGATCCCCGCAACGTCCACGCCGACAGGTCGAGTTCCCACGACCCCACCCCGGCCAGGCGCTGAGCCTCCTCCAGGTCGGCCCGGGCCCGCCGGTTGCGTTCCAGTTCCAGGTTGGCGGCGACGCGTGCTATCAGCTCGCGGGCCCCGAACGGTTTGATCAGGTAATCATCGGCGCCGGCCTCGAGGCCCTCGACCGTCCCTTCCTCGCCGGCCCGGGCCGACACCATGATCACCGGGGTGGCGGCCAGGGCCGTGTCGGCGCGCAACTGCCGCAACAACCCGAAGCCGTCGAGCCGAGGCATCATCACGTCGGTCAATATGAGATCAGGGCGGTCACGACGGGCTTTGGTGAGCGCGTCGATCCCATCGGCGGCGGTGGTGACCTGGTAGTCCTCGGCGAGAAGGCGGGTCATGTAGTTGCGCAGATCGGCGTTGTCGTCGACGACCAGAACGTGCGGTCGGTCGTCATCGCTTCCGGCCCGCTCCGTCTGGTCGTCGCCCGTTTCCGGCTGCAACCATCGGATCGCCTCCGAGAGATAGCCCCTTGCTCGTTCGGCGGCCGACGATTCCGACTCCGACGCGGCCGCGGCTACCTGGTCGGCGGGCAGGTGACCGGCACCTAGTGGTATCCGCACCCGGAACGTGCTGCCTGTGCCCGAGATGCTCTCCACCGACACATCGCCGCCGTGCAGCCGGGCCAGCTCGGCGACCAGGGCCAGTCCAATACCCGACCCCTCATGGGTCCGGGCCCGGGCCCCTTCCACCCGGTGGAACCTCTCGAACAGCCGCAGTTGCTGATCGACCGGGATCCCCCCGCCGGTGTCGGCAACGGACAACTCGACTTCTCCGTCGTCGGCCACCAGCCGGACGGCGACGGACCCCTCGAAGGTGAACTTCAGAGCATTGGAGAGCAGGTTGAGAACGATCTTGGACCAGTGGTCGCGGTCCACGTACACCGGCTCGGAGAGCGGTGGCAACTGAACGTCCAGGAGGAGTCCGGATCGCTCGAATGCGGACCGGAACATGGCCGACAACTCGGCGGTGTAGCCGGCCAGATCCACCGGTTCGAAATGGCCCCAGGTCTGTCCCGATTCCAACCGGGAGAAGTCGAGCAGGCTGTTGACCAGTTTCTGGAGTCGTGCTGCGTTACCCCGGACCATCTCCAGTGCGTCCCGCTGGGCGTCGTTGATCGCACCTCGCTCACCGGCCAGCACATCGTCGGTCGGGCCGAGGATCAAGGTGAGCGGGGTCCGCAGTTCGTGGCTCACGCCGGTGAAGAAGGCGGTCTTGGCCCGGTCCAACTCGGCCAGGTCCTCGGCCCGGCGCCGTTCCGCATCGAATGACCGGGCCTTGGCGACCTGGGTGGTGATCTGGTCGGCGACCAGCGTGACGAACGACCGGTAGGCGTCGTCCAGCGGGCGGTAGCGGTTCAGGCCGGCGACCAGGAAGCCGTACGGCTCGGAACCGCTCTGGCTGAGGAGGGGGGTGACCAGGGCGTGGAGGGGCGGGTCGGGCCATTGACCTCTGGGCAGCTCGGCAAAACGGACCCCGAGTTCGACCTTCTCGGTCCGTCCGGCGAGCACCTCGCGGACCGGCCAGACCGGATCCGGGTCGTCCGGGGCGATCGACGCCGGAGCCGCCTCGTGGCCGGACGGCAGGCCTCCGGTGGCGGCCAGGCCGGCGGTGCCGTCCCCGTCGAACAGGTAGACGGTGCAGAACGGAACCGCTTGGCCCTCAGCGGCCAGCACGGTGGAGGCCGCTGCGCACACCTGGACTTCACTCATGTCGGTGGCGGACGTGGCGCCCAGATCCCGCAGGATGGCCATGCGCCGTTGGGCGATGACCCGGTCGGTCTCCTCGCTGACCACGCAGAGCATGCCGGTGATGGCGCCCGTGTCGCCGGTGAGCGGGCTGTAGGAGAACGTGTGGTAGGTCTCCTCCGGGAAGCCGCTGCGCTCGAGGAACAGCAGCAGCGCCTCGTCCCAGGTCGCTTCTCCGGTGTCGAGGACGCGCTCGATGCGGGGCCCGATGTCGGGCCAGATCTCGGCCCACACCTGGTCGGCCGGCCGACCGAGGGCCCACGGGTATTTGACGCCCAGAGTGTCCCGGCGATAGGCGTCGTTGCAGAAGAACGTCAGCTCCGGTCCCCACGCCATCCACATCGAGAACCGGGAGCGGAGGACGACGCTCACCATCGTCTTCAGGCTGGCCGGCCAGCCTTCGGGCGGTCCGAGTGAGGTGGTGGCCCAGTCGACGGCCAGTAGGTCCCGGCCGACCGGACCGGACTCTTCCAGCACCTGGCGGATGTTCCGTCCGGCCGGATCGGTCAGGTCAGCGGCCATGGCGATCGACAAAGGGCGCATCATCCGCCAGAGCGGCTGGCTCGGGGGGTGCGGATGGCGCAGTAAGTGCGTTTGGTGCGGTCGGCTCAGTGAGAGCGTTTGGTGCGGTTGGCGCAGTCGAGAGTCGTCGCGTCCAGGTTGTGGTCATCTGATGCCCTCCTTCAGCCTGCCCGTGCCTGTGGGCTCTGCAGCCCGTTCGATGACCATACCCACACCCAGGAAATATGACCCTGTCAGCGCAGCTGCCGACTGGCCGTCTCGGGCGCCGGTCGTGGTTGCCCGTCTAGTTCGTCGACGTCGTCGGATACCCCTAAGGGGTATAGTGGTCGGTCGAGGAGGTCCACGTGGTTGGCTACAGCGACAACAAGGATGCGGTACTGAAACGGATGCGCCGGGTGGAAGGCCAGGTGCGGGGCATCACCCGCATGGTCGAGACCGATACCTACTGCATCGACGTGCTGACCCAGGTGGCGGCCGCCACCCGCGCCCTGCAGGCCGTCGCGCTCGAGCTCCTGGGCGAACACCTGAGCCACTGTGTCCACGACGCGGTCGCCGCCGGCGGCCCGGAAGCGGACAAGAAGATCACCGAAGCCAGAGCGGCCATCGAGCGATTGGTCCGGTCGTGACCGGCCGGGCAGTGGTGGCGGCCGGCGTCGGAGTGCGGGCGGCGGGTCATGTCGGGGCGGCGACGGGCCGGGTCGGCCGGGACGGGGACGGGATCGGCCGGAACGGGGTCGGATCGGCCGGGATGGGCCATGGCGGCTGATCTGATGGGGTTGACCTTCGGGGGCTTATGGGTCGACGTCGGCCGCAGCCTGCGGGAGGCGGCGTACATGTTCTGGGACACGCTCTGGGCTCTCGTGCTCGGGTTCGCGCTGTCGGGGATCGTGCAGGCGTTCGTGTCGCGCCGGGCCATGAGCCGGCAACTGGGTGACCACCGGCCGGCGGCGGTGGCGCGGGCGTCGTTCTACGGAATGGTCTCGTCCAGTTGCTCCTATGCGGCTTCGGCCATGGCTCGTTCGCTGTTCATGCGGGGCGCCGACTTCCTGGCCGCGATGGTGTTCATGTTCGCTTCGACCAACCTGGTCGTGGAGCTGGGCATCGTCCTGGCGGTCCTGATGGGATGGCAGTTCGTGGCCGCCGAGTTCGTCGGCGGAACGATCATGATCGTGCTGCTCGTCGTGCTCGGGGGGCTGTGGCTGAGGGGTCGGGCCCTGGCCCAGGCCCGAGCACGGGTGGAGGCACATGCCGGGTCCGGGCACGGACACGGCGCAGAAGCGGCGCTGGAACGCGACGGGTGGCGCCGGCGGATGCGCACCCGGGCCGGCTGGTCGGACGCAGCCGGCTACACGATGTCCGACCTGACCATGCTGAGGAAGGAGCTGGTGGTCGGTTTCGGCGCCGCCGGATTCCTATCGACGCTCGTTCCGACCTGGTTGTGGTCGGACCTGTTCCTGCGTGGGCACGGGTTATGGACCAGCCTGGAGAACGCCGTCGTCGGGCCGTTCGTGGCCGTGATCAGCTTCGTGTGCTCGATCGGCAACGTACCCCTGGCCGCCGCCTTGTGGAGAGGCGGGATCACCTTCGGCGGGGTCGTGGCCTTCGTGTTCGCCGACCTGATCGCCCTGCCGTTGCTGCTGATCTACCGCAAGCAGTATGGGGGCAGCATGGCGGTGCGCATGCTGGGTCTGTTCTGGCTGGTGATGTCGGCGGCCGGACTGGCCACCGAGTACCTGTTCAAGGCGATCGGCTGGATCCCGACCGTGAAGGCCGGCCAGGTGGTGGGAGACACCCTCCGATGGAACTTCACGAGCGTGCTCGACCTGATCGCGCTGGGTGCGTTCGCCGGCCTGTACTGCCTCTACCGCAACCGGGACCGCTTCGGAGGGGGTATCGGCTACGCCAGGGACCCGGTCTGCGGGATGCAGGTGGACCAGGCCCACGCGCCGGCCGTTCATGTCCATGGTGGCCGGGCTGTCTACTTCTGCTCCGAGCACTGCCAGCACCGTTTCGAGGCCGACCCGGACCGGTACGCGGGGGACGACCCGAAGACCGGCCGTCGGCCGCGCCGGGACGACGACCGTCCCGATCTCGACACCCTCGACCCGGTGTGCGGCATGACCGTCGACCCGACCGGGGCCGCCGCCCGAGTCGATCATGGCGGACGCACTGTCAGCTTCTGTAGCACCGGCTGCGCCGACTCTTTCCAGGCCCATCCGGACCGGTACCTGCCGCGGCGAGCCACCGACCCCATCTGCGGCATGACGTTCTCACCGGCCGACGCGGCCGCCTTCCGGCCCGGCCCGTCCGGTGCCCTGTGGTTCTGCTGCACCGGATGCGCCGAACAATGGGACGTGGCCGCGGCGCGCGACGCGCCGGGCAGCATCCCTGTCCAGTTGGGCGTCCGCCGGGATTGATCAGTCGGTCCCGGGGGCCCGGCACCCGACCGGCCCTACAGATCGGGGCCGGGGGCGCCGTAAACGAACTGCTCTCGTTCGCCGAGTGGCTCCCTGGTGCCTCCTGCGGTCGGGAGCCCAGACCGGCCAGGGTCGGGCCGGCGACGGTAGATCGGGCGGCCGAAGAAAGGCGGGAGGCCCGTTCAGATCGAGCATCTCCCAGGGCGCCGTGGCCTCTGCGTCACGGCAGGTCAGGAACGGGAGGTTCCACTTCTCCTCGATCAATTTCAGCACCGATGTGTGGTCGTACACCGTCGACGACACAAAATCGGGTTTGGCGTAAGGCGAGATGATCACGGCGGGGACCCGGAAGCCGTAGCGGTCGTAACGGCCGTGGGGCGCGTCGGCCCGGCTCGGCCGGTGCCCGGGGACCGAGTGGCGCAGCAACCAACCGAGCACGCCGGCCCGTTCCCCGAGTCCGTGGGGCAGGACGTCGTCCGGCTCGACGGCGGGCGGGGGCGGCACATGGTCGTAGTAGCCGCCGTGCTCGTCGTACAGCCAGATCAGCAGGGTTCCCGGCCAGCCCGGCCCGTGCATGACGGCGTTGATCACCGCGGCGGCGAAACCTTCCCCCATCTGGATGTCCTGCGGGTTCTCCTCCGAGCAGCTCTGGAAGTCCGGGTCGACGATGCTGACGGGGGGGAGGGTGCCGGCCGCGGCATCGTCGAAGAAGCGGTCAATGCTGCGCAGATGACGGAGTGTCCGGAAGAGGCCGAGGGCGTACAGGTTGGCGGTGCACTGCACCTCGCCTCGTATCTGCCGGGCGGCGCCGGGCAGGAGGTGGCGGGTCAGCAGCCGGCCCCGGCGACCTACATGCATGGCGCCCATCCCGCCGATCCGGCGGCCGTAGAGGCGTCGGTGGGGGACGTGGTGGTAGTTGGCCCACATGATGCCGTGGCGATTCAGCAGGTCGAACACGGTGCCGTTCGGCGGGTAGTCGATGACACCCGCGATCTCGTCGTCCATCAACCCGTTGGCCGTCCCGGCCATGAGAAAGCGACGGTTGGGGAAGGTCGGTCCCAGACACGACGAGAACCATCGGTCGGCCAGAGGAAAAGTTCGGCCCAGCCCGGCGTAGAACGGGAGATCCTCCTCGGTCCAGTGGCCCATGGCCAGGGCCGGGTCGGCCTCTGGCGTCAGCTGCTCGACGGCGTGTACGAACCCGTCATTGGTGCCGTCGCCGTACTGGATGTGGGCCGCCTGCCAACTCTGCGACGGCACCCCCTTGGGCTGCTCCGTGGTGGACAACCGGAACGGCGTCACCTTCTGCCCGGTCGACGTCAGGTTGCTCGGCGCCGAGTCGGCCAGTCCGTCACCGCGCCCCAGGGTGCCTAGGTAGTTGTCAAAGGAATGGTTCTCCATCATCAGGATCACCACATGACTGATAGCCGGCACCCGGTCCGTTCCAGGCGGCTGGGCACTGTCGGGTCGGTCACCGGGCTGAGCCCGGCGATGGCGCAGGTGACGTCGCCCCGACCAGCGGTCCATCGATTCCTGCATCGTCAGATCATCTCAGGTGCGGCGCCAGCGGGCCTCGGCGAAGCCGTAGAGCCCGAACAGGACCAGGCACAGCGCCACCAGACCGAGCAACCAGGGTCCGGCTCGGGTGTCACGCAGCGAGCGTAGGGCCCGGTCCAGGCCGCCCGCCTTGGACGGCTCGTAGTCCCACGCGGCCTGGATCACGAAGACGCCGGCCAATGTGAACACGGCACCCCGGGCGAACGTCCCCACCGATCCGATCACCGTCACGACGCGATGCACGGCGGTCGACGTGTTCGACAGGTCGAGGTACTTCTCGAACTTGCGGGTGGCGCCCTCGATCATCAAGGTGACGCCGACGATAGCCACGATGAGTCCGACCAGACCGACGGCCCACCGCCCGCCCGTGTGATGCATCACGTGGCTGGTGATCGTGACCTGGCGACCGGCCTGGCTGTGGTCCCCACCACCGGCGGCGATCTGGAACGCCATCACCGCGATGACCGCGTAGATACAACCCCGTACGAAGGACTTGAAGCGGGGCCCGGGCTTGCGCCCTTCGCCGACGACGCCGAACAGTGCCTCGCTGAACCGCCACAGCGAGTATCCGGCCAGTCCCACGGCGACGACCCACAGCAGCAGATGACCGCCGGTGCCGTGGTTGATCTGCTGCAATGCCCCCCACTGGTCGGTTTCGGCCGTGCTGTGGCCGGAAGCCACCAGGATGGACAGCACTCCGATCAGCAGATACATGCAGGCACGCGCCGTGAGGCCCAGCCGGGCGGCCGGTTGGAGGACATCCCGCTCTACCGGGGAACGATGGCTCAACGAGTACGTGGCCGTGGCGATCCTCCTCGTCGATAGGCCTCTGAACTCGGTAGGCCGGCGGCTCTGGACGGACTTCTACCCAGCCCACGATCGCGCCATGCCGGTGCTGGCACCGTGCGTGGAAGTGGTTACGAGCGGGTAAACGTCCGGTTGCCGGCTGTTTCCGTTGCGCGTGCCAATCCAGAAAGAGATCCGGTGTCTGCATCCCTGACAGCAACTCGTGGCTCCCGTGGTACTGGCGTCGGTCGGATAGTAGAGACGCACTGGTACTGGCCGGGGCGGCGTGCCGTGGGAAGAGCGGCCGAAGAGCTGGGGATCGGTTTCTTCGCCGTCGCAGCCGTGCTCATCCTCGTCGGCCTCCTGATAACCCACGTGTTCACGGCCAGTGTCGGGCGGTGGGACGAGCACATCAACGCGCTGTTCGTGGGCCACCGTACGCCGACCGACGACCGCATCACCGCCGACCTGACATTTCTGGCCAACACCCCGGGCATAGCCGCCGTGGCCCTGGTGGTATCAGCGGTCGCCATCGCCCTGCACCGAGCGGCACGCGCCGCCCTGATCATCGTCGCGCTGGCCGTCGAACTGAGCGCGTTCCTGTCGGTGAACTACCTGGTCGCCCGACCCCGACCCGACGTCGTCCACGTGGGCTCCACCCCGTCGACGTTCAGCTGGCCCTCCGGTCATGTGGCGGCCACGGTCGTCCTGTACGGCGGCACCGCCCTGATCATCTCGGCCATCACCAGCCGCGTCCTGCCCCGTCTCGTGGCCTGGGCCGTGGCAGTTGTGCTGACCGCAGGCGTCGGACTGTCCCGCGTCTACCGCGGTGAGCACCATCCGACTGACGCCATGGCCGGTCTGGTGTTGGGCGTCGCCGCCCTGTACATCGCCTCGCGGGTGGTGCGGGCGTGGTCAGCTGCGCCCGAAACGAGTGCGCCCGATGGACCCGGTTCCCGATCCGACGGGTGGGGTGCCCGGTCGTCCGTCAGGATTGACGAGCGGGCCCAGCCCAGGGAAGTGCCCCAGGCCCGGTCGAGCCTTCGGCCTGACGAGATGGGTGAAGTGTCATGACGAGTGTCGGCGTCGTGGCCCATCGGAAGAAAACCCTCGGGGGAGGGCTGCCGGAACTCCGGCGCCTCCTGGCCGAGCGCGGGATCGACAATCCGATCTGGTACGAGGTGGGCAAGAGCCGGGAGGCACCCGATGCCGTCCGGCAGGCGATCGACGACGGCGCCGACCGCCTCCTGCTCTGGGGTGGAGACGGTTCCGTCCAGCGTTCTATCGACGCGCTGGCCGGTAACCCGGTCACCGTCGGAATCCTCCCGGCCGGAACGGCCAATCTGTTGGCCGGCAATCTCGGGATCCCGACCGACCTGGGCCGGTCGCTCGAGATCGCGCTGGAGGGCCGCCGGCGAACCCTTGATCTGGGTGTCGTCAACGGAGAGCGGTTCGCGGTCATGGCCGGCATCGGCTTCGACGCCCGCATGATGGATGAGGTCACCGGTTCCCGCAAGCGCCGGTTCGGCCAGCTGGCATATGTGTGGAGCGCGATCCGGGCCACCGGCATCGAGCCGGCCGCGATGTCGATCGAGGTCGACGGGAGCACGTGGTACGAGGGTCCGGCCACCTGCGTGCTCATCGGGAACATGGGGAAGCTGACCGGGGGCCTCGAGGCCTTCCCGGAGGCCCGGCCCGACGACGGTCTGCTCGAGATCGGCGTGGTGACAGCTGCCGGGCGCAGGGACTGGGCGCGCGTCCTGTCCCGGCTGGTGCGGGGCCAGGCCAATCGGTCCGATCTGGTGGACACGACGCGCGGAGAGAAGATGGAAGTGCGGATCGACCGGCCCCTCCCGTACGAGCTGGACGGCGGCGCCCGCGACGAGACCGATCGGGTCACCGCATCGATCGAGCCGAACGCCATCACCGTGTCCGTCGCGGACGGCTCCCGTGAGGGTCGACCATGACTCTGGTCATCACCGTGGCGGTGATGGTTGCGGCCGGTCTTGTCGGATGGACAGTATTCCGGTTCTGGTCGGTGGCCGTTCTGTCGCCCCGAATCCGGACCGGCACCATCCGGGAGGAGGTCCACCGCCACCCGCGTCTGGCGGCGGCCATGACCCGCCGCCTCGACACCACATCGCTGGCCGGTCTGGCCCTCACCAGCGCAGCGTCAGTGGTGGTATTGGGTGCGGTCGCGTTCGGGCTCATCCTGGTGATGATCCGCAACCACGCCGGCTTCGCCGACTTCGACCTGAGCGCGGCCCGCTTTGCCGCCCGGCATTCCACGCCCGGAGCGACGGGGGTGTTGCGGGACTTCACCCAGGCCGGAGGTGCCGTCGTGCTGGTGCCACTGGCCGTCGTCGTATGGGCGCTCACCGCCCGCCGTCACGGCGTGGTCCGGGTCTTCGCCTTCCTCGTCCTGAGCGTCGGCGGCCAGTTCGCAGTGGCCGACCTGATCAAGTGGATCGTCGACCGGACCCGCCCGGACATTGATCGTCTGACCGGGTTCAGCGGTCCGTCGTTCCCCTCCGGCCATGCCACCGCATCGGCCGCCTGCTTCGCCGCCTTCGCCATGCTGTTCGGCATCGGTCGCTCGACTCGGGTGCAGTCACTCCTCGCGGCGACGGCGGTCGCCTTGGCGGCCGGCGTCGCCTGTACCCGGGTCTTCCTCGGAGTCCACTGGCTGACCGATGTGCTCGGGGGACTGGCCCTGGGCTGGACGTGGTTCACGTTGAGCTCGATCGCCTTCGGGGGCCGCTTCCTGCACTTCGGCGCCCCCGCCGAGGATGTCGAAGCGGCAGTTGAAGGCGAGGAAAGAGCCGGGCCGGAGATCACCCGGCGTAGCGCGTAGCCCGAGTCGGCTGGTCAGTGCGGAAGGCCGCGTTATCTCGGACCATGGACGGGCGGTGCCGAGTCGTATGGACGGCCAGATAGCCCAAAAGCGCGTTTCTGCGGGCCATTCGAATTTGCCGGCCGATTGGATGGACCGCGTGAGAACGCGGAAACGAGCCATCCCACCGTCCACAGGGTTCCGGGCTTCGAGAGCGGAGCCGGGATGAGCGTCGACGAGCGGGAAACGATCGGTTCGGGGCGGCCAACCGTATGGTTGTCGAACGTATCGGGTCGGTCGTTGCCGACTACCGGAGGTTGGTGCGCTGGACTGGACTTCGCGGGGGGTGGGTGCCGGCGCAGTGGTGGCCGTCGCCGCGTTCCCAGCGGGGGAGGCCGTCCGGATCGTCATCGGGCGGCCGCCGGTCGTGCTGTTCGGCGATCAGGCGCTGCTGGCCCTCGGCGCCCGGCGGGCGGGGCGGTTCACCCAGTTGCTGGGACCCTACAGTCGGGACGGATTCCATCATCCCGGCCCGGCGCTGCTCTATCTGCTGGCCCCCTTCGTGCGGCTGTTCGCCGGGTCCGGCACCGGTCTGTACCTGGGTGCAGTCGTCCTCAACCTGGTGGCCTTGGCGGCCACAGTGGGTCTCGTATGGCGCCGACGTGGATCGCTGGCCGCTCTGTGGACGGCGGTCGTCATCGATGCCTTTGCCCTGTGCCTGGGCGTGTCCACCCTGCGCGAGCCATGGAACCCGTACCTGATCGTCGTGCCGATGATCCTGTGGGTGTTGCTGTGGGCGGCGGCGTGTGGTGGCTCGATGGCGTGCGGGTGGTGGGCGCTGGTCGTCGGTTCGTTCATCGTCGAGTCGGAGGTCGCCGTCGCGCCAACCGTGCTCGTGCTCAGCGTGGTGATGGTCGTGGCGCTGATCGGGCGGCGCCATCCTTCGAGCCGGCGGTGGACGGCGGCCGGCGCCGCTCTCCTGGCCCTCATCTGGGTCCCTCCGGTCGTCGAGCTGTTCGCCGACCATCCCAACAACGCTCGGCTCATGTGGGACTCCCTGACCGCCGACCAGGGTGCGGGTGGTTCGTCCGGAGTTTCCATCGCAGGTGATGCGCTGTCGGCCATGCCGTTCGGCAATCGGGACTACACGCTGGCGCTGCATCATCCCGTCTGGGAAGTGGCCGTCTGCGTTCTCGTCGTTGCCGTTTCCGCAGTGGCCGCCGTTCGGTCGGCCCGCCGGCGCGCCGACCTCGAACCGCTTACGGTCGTCACCGGCGCGGCCCTGGTGGCGGTCACCGGAACGCTGTCGCTCGTGATCGGGCCCCGACCGATATACCTGTACTTCGCCATCTGGTTGGCGGCCGTCGTGCCTGTCGCCCTGATCGGGCTGGGCCTGGCCTGGTTCCCGGATTCCGGTGGTCCGGCGGTGGCGACCGGGCTGGCGGGGGCGACCGGGCTGGCGGTGGCGACCGGGCCGGCGGTGGCGACCGGGCCGGCGGCCGATCGGACAGCGGCGACTGGGACCGCCATCCGGCCCGGTCCGGGCCCGTCGAGGTGGATGGGGGCCCGAGCGCGGGTGGGCCCGGCGATCGCGGTGTTGGCCGTCGCTCTGGCCGGGTGGACGGTCGTCGCCGATCTGGGCCTGCCCGGCATCGACCACACCATCGGCTCCGGTCCCTGGCCGCTCAACGATTCCGGGACATCGACGGCACGGGCCCGGGCGGTGGCCGATACGGCGGTTCTCGACCGATCGGTACTGGACGTCCTCCAGAACGGTGATCGTCGGGTATCCATCAGCGTCGGATCATTGGGCCTGTGGCCACTGGCCGCCGGTGTCGTCCTGCGCCTGGACGAACGCCACGTGGCATCGACGGTGACGCCCGTCGCCATGGCGCTGTATTTCGACGGCGAAGGAACGTCCGCCGGCGTTTCCCTCGAGTACGGCCTGTTCCCGGATGCCGACCATTCGGCCGTAACCGGGTTCGGGGGCACCGTCCTCACCGACATTGACGGCACCGTCCTGTTGTACCGGAGGACCTAGACCTTCCGGCCCCTCGTCGGCGGTCTGCGCAGTCGGCGTTCGCAGCCGACCCCGTTACTCGTCGGTGGTGCTGCCCGGGCGGCGTTCGTGGCCGGCCGCCCCGTGGGTGCGGCGCCGCTCCTTCATCTCGGCCTCGAACACATGCTGGCGCCCGGCCATCAACTCATCCGTGATCTGCCGCTCGACCTGCTTTATCGGCTCATAGAACTGTTCATTGAACTCCTCGACCAGCTGGAACGTCCAGCGGCCGTCGATCACATTGCGTCCGACGGCCTGGTGCTCGACCAATGCGGCCGCCTCCGGATGGCCGGACGCCTGCAGCATCTCGGCCGCCTCGCCCATCTGCAGATCCAGGTGGCCGACCATCTGGTGGAGGTCGAAGAACCGACCCCGGACCCGCTCCAGCAGCTCCACCGCCTCGCTCAACTTGCCGACGGCCGCCACCGTGGCGTCGTCCACCCCGGTCGGTCGATCGTGGTTGATCTGGTCTCTGCCGGTTCCATCGGTCGTGGCCATGGGTTCGGCATTCCCCGCCGGGCGCCGGATACACCATCTTTGTTGCCCGCGTCAGCTGGCCCGACGAACCCCTTCGGCGTCGGCCAGCATCTCGTGGACCAGCGGAATGACTCTGGTCCCGTAGAGCTCGATGTTCTCCATGAGCAGATGGTGGGGCAGCCGACCGGAGCTGTACTTCAGATCGAAGCGGTCGACGCCGAGGGTGACGACGGTCTGGGCGATCTTGGCGGCGACGGTTTCGGGAGAGCCGACATACAGCGATCCGGCGGCCGATGCTTCGTGCTCGAAGCCGGACCTGGTGGCCGGAGGCCAACCCCGTTCAGCTCCGATGCGGTCCCTGCTCTCCTTGTAGTAGGGCCAGAGGACCTCCTTGGCTTCCGCATCGGTGGCGGCGACGAAACCGGGGGAGTGCACACCGATGGGCCGGTCCGGCTGCCCGAACTCCTCCAGTGCCCGACGGTACAGATCGGTGTAGGGCGAGAACCGGGCCGGATCGCCACCGATGATGGCCAGCATCAACGGCAGCCCGTGGTGGGCGGCACGGATCACCGACTCCGGGCTGCCGCCGACCCCGACCCATGCCGTCAGACCGGACTGGGTGGTGGGGAAGACCCTCTGGTCGCGCAGGGACGACCGGGTGTGGCCGGCCCATGTCACCGGCTCCTCGCTCAGAAGCTTCACGAACAGGTCGAGTTTCTCCTCGAACAGTTCCTCGTAGCGGGCCAGGTCGTATCCGAACAGCGGGAACGACTCGGTGAACGAGCCGCGCCCGAGGATGACCTCCGCCCGGCCCCCGGATGCGGCATCGACGGTGGCGAAGCGCTGGAAGACCCGTACCGGGTCGTCAGAGCTGAGGACGGTCACCGCCGATCCCAGATGGATCCGGTTGGTGCGGCCGGCCAGAACGGCGAGGACGGTTTCGGGGGAAGAGACGGCGAAGTCGGCCCGATGGTGCTCGCCCACCCCGAAGAAGTCGGCGCCCACCTCGTCAGCCAGCACCCCTTCGTCGACCACGTTGCGGATCACCCGGCTGTACGACTCCAGTTCCCCGTCACTGCCGGCGGTCACGTCGCCGAAGGTGTCCAAGCCCAGTTCGACCATCTTCCCCATCCTGCCCACTCCTTCTAGTTGTACTCGCAACTACACAGCGGAACAAGTCGACCCCGGTCCCTATTCCGGAACGTGCGCCGAACCGTCGCCCCTTACGTGTGGGCCGTCCGCCGGTACGACCACCGTGGGGCGGTGGAGGCCAAATGACCGGGCCCCATCTGGAATTTGCCGATCCCCGTTAGCCTGCGGGCGTGCTGCGCCGGCGGAAGCCCTCCCTCGACGATGTCTACCGCCAGATCCCGGCGGTGGCGTGCCGCGGACTGTGCATCAACTCCTGTGGCCCGATCTCGATGTCAAAGGAGGAGCAGGCCCGGGTCCGCACCCGAGGTGTGAGCATCCCCACGATGGCCGAGGCCATGGAGGCCATGGCCGGCGGCGAGGACTACTACTGCCCGGCCCTGGCCGACGGCCGCTGCACCGTGCACGATGACCGGCCGACCATATGCCGGTTATGGGGCGCCACCGAGTCCATGCCCTGCCCGCACGGGTGCACACCGGACGACGCGTTGACCCAGGCGGACAGCTATCGCCTCCTGAGGCTGGCGGCCGAGATCGGCGGCGGGATGGTTGACGACTTCCCGACAGCCGACGAGTAGCACCCAGTGCCGCTCCGGGTGTCGGCACCGCCTTTCGGCCAGCGGTCTTCATCCCGGGTCAGCTGGGTAACTAAGCTAAGCCTCGATCCACCGATTCCTCCGGTTGGTAGTGCTGGCCGCGGGAGGACGCGGGTGCAGTGGTCGGTTGTCGTCTGGGCGGCGGTCAGTGCCGCGTTGAACGGGCTTGGTTGGTGCGGTGCGGGTTTTCAGCGCCGG
>DASZNC010000018.1:0-1849 GCA_035551615.1 Acidimicrobiales bacterium | reverse complement strand
AGGGCGAGCGCCGGGTGGATCTCGAACTCGTCGAGACCCGCACCTTCAACTCGAACGTCGTCTACCTCCGCTACCGCGTGGCGCATTAGCCGGCTCGCCCGCTGAGCCGGCTCCGGCGTGCTGGACCAGCTGCCGGCGAGCCTACCCACGCCGCCGATGGCGCTAGGACGCCGGCGGGATGTTCTGGTTTAAGTGAAACACGTTGTCGGGGTCGAGGGACGCCTTGATCTGCTGGAGCCGCGCGTATTTGGCCCCGTAAGCACTCCGGACCCGGTCTTCGTCGTACTCGGTCATGAAATTCACGTAGCTTCCGACCCCGGCGGCGTGCTCGACCAGCGCTGACCAGTAGTCGCGCGACCACGCCCGCTCGGCTTCGTACTCACCCGGCGACATGGCGGTGGCGGAGACATTGACCACGAACCGGTAGTCGCGGCTCCCGCCGAAGGCGGTGGCGTCGTCGTCGGCACTGCGGTAGGCGCCGCCCAACGGGAAGATGGGCACGAACGACAGCGGGGACATCTTCTTGGCCTGGTGCTCGATGATGGCGTCGATGGCGCCGTCGGAGAACTCGGTGAGGTAGACGGCCTTCTCGTAGTTGTGCATCCCCCAGGGCGCCGAGCCGTCGAACATCTGCTGGAGGGCGACGTAGGGGATGGGGGTGATCAGCTCCACCATCGGGGAGAGCGCCTGTCTGATCGGCTCGATGAGCCGGGCGTGCTCGGCTTCGTCACCGAACCCGACCACCACCAGGCCGAAGACCGGGGAGAAGTGCAGGTTCTCGGGCACGAAGGGCTCGGGCGGCGCACTCAGCCCGGCCATGAACACCCCGCAGGCGTCGGGGAGGGTCTCGACGAAGTCGCGGGCGAACCGGAACATCTCCTTGCCCTGGTCGGGGCTGAACAGGAACAGCCCCAGCTGCAGGACGGGCCCGACCGGGTGGAGCTCGAACTCGAATTCGGTCACCACCCCGAAGTTGCCTCCGCCGCCCCGGATGGCCCACAGCAGATCCGGGTTGTCGGTATCCGAGGCGTGCAGCACCGACCCGTCGGCGGTGACCACCTCGGCTCCCACCAGATTGTCGGCGGACAGCCCGGCCAGTCGCGACAGCCACCCGAACCCGCCGCCGAGGGTGAGACCGGCGACTCCGGTCCGGCTGATGAAACCGCCGGGCACGGCCAGACCGTGCGCCTGGGTGGCGGCGTCGAACTCGCCCCAGGTGGTGCCGCCGCCGGCTCTGCCCCGCCGGGCGTCGGGGTCGACGCTCACTGTCTTCATCGGCGTCAGGTCGATCATCAGGCCGTCCTCGCACAGGGAGAAACCGGCGTAGTTGTGACCGCCGCCGCGCACCGACACCTCGAGGCCCTGCTGGCGGGCGAAGGCCAAGGCGGCGACAACGTCCTGGCTGGTGGTGCAACTGGCCACCGCCGCCGGCCGGCGACCGATGGCGGCGTTCCAGATGTTGACCGCCTCGTCGTAGCCGGCTTCGCCAGGCTGGGACACCGCCCCGCCCAGACCCGCCTGCAGCTCGTCTACCGCACCTGCGCTGATGTTCGCCACGATGGTTCCTCCCGACCTAGGACAGCTTCTGCGCCGACACTAGGTGGCACCTCGACCGGTGGCAATCAAAGTTGGAGCGCAAGCACCCCGAACCGACCCGGGCCGCCCGAGCCGGTCAGGACAGGACGATCGACCCGTCCTTCTCGTCGACGGTGACCGTCGAGCCCTCGGGGTAGCGACCCTCCAGCAGGGCCATGGCCATCGGATCCTCGACCTCCCGCTGGATCACCCGCCGGAGCGGCCGGGCCCCGTAGTCGGGGTCGAACCCGGCCCGGGCCAGATACGCCTCGGC
>DASZNC010000017.1:0-36419 GCA_035551615.1 Acidimicrobiales bacterium | reverse complement strand
GTCGGGCCAACCGCGCCCCGGCAGTTCGTTGACCCACCCACGCGGTTTGGCGGCCGTTGCTGCGTACGCGCCCGACCGAGCCGCTCTGGTCTTGGCGGACACGTTGGTCACCTACGGCGAACTGGACCTGTTGGCGAATCGCCTGGCCCAGCGACTGGTCGAGGAAGAGTCATCACTCGAAGGGTCACCAACGCCGACTGCGGTCGAGGGCCAACTGTGTGTCCCCATTCTGATCGAGGGTTCGAAAGCTCTCCTGGTAGCTATCGAGGCGGTACGGCGTGCCGGGATGGTGGTCGTTCCGATCGATCCGAACACCCCCGCGTTGCGTATCGACCAGATTGCCAAGGAAGTGGGCGCCACTTTCATCGTCTCGGACGTGATCACCGACTTGGCTGGCCTGGCCCGCATTGATCCGCTGACCGACAGTAGCCAGTCGACCGGCGCCGTTCGGCGGCCGCTAGGGCGGATCAGCGCCATTACCTTCACCTCCGGGTCGACCGGGGAACCGAAGGGGATCGTCCGTAAGTACACCGAGAGCAACGCCGCCGCTGACTTCTTCTGGGACCGCTACGGCGACGCCCATCTGACGGTCGGGACCGTGCTAGCGGGCAGTTTGGCGGCCAGTATCTCGGTGGTGACCATCTTCATCGACGCGGGGTGGACGTTGGTCCCCTACGAGGTACGCCTAGGGACCACGTCGATGGCGGAATGGCTGAGGACCAGTGGTATCAAAGCGTTCATCGGTGTGCCCACCGTTCTCCGCCACGCCATCTCCGGCTTGGCACCAGATGAGAGGTTGAGTGGACTCGACTGTGTCGGCCTGTTCGGCGAAGGCCTGACGTGGGAGGACGTTCGGGATGTCCGGCGCCATATCGAGCCGGATGGGATCGTGTTCAACTTCTATGGGTCTTCGGAGGCGGGCCAGATTGCCCTCCTCGTCGTCGATGCCGACACCGTTCTCGGCACCGGGCGCCTCCCGGTCGGCGGCGCGGTTGGTCATGTGCAGATTCGTATCGTCGACGATGCCGGACAGGACATACCGGCTGGGGAGATCGGTCAGATCGCCGTTCGCACTCGGGAGTCGGCGCTCCGGTACTGGAACGATCCGGATGCTTCGAGCGCCGTGTTTCACGATCTTGATGACGATTGGATGCTGATCCGGACCGGAGATGCCGGCCGCATCGACGAGGACGGTCAGCTCGAGTTGCGCGGCCGGCTGGATCAGATGGTGAAGATCGGTGGCAACCGGGTGGACCTGGCGGAGATCGAGGCCGTCCTCCGCCAGTACTACTGGGTCACCGATGCGGTGGCCGCGACCTACACAAATCCATCGGGAGAGGTTCGAATACAAGCGTTTGTGGTGACCGAGCCATCACGATTGATCAATCCTCGTGTCATTAGAGGATGGCTCAGACAGCGGCTGCCTCGGTCGGCAGTTCCAGATGTAGTCCGTCGTCTCGACGAGCTTCCCCGCTTGAGCAGTGGCAAGGTCAACAGGGCTGTGCTGCCCGCACCGGAGACGGATCTGCTCCACCACGTTCCGGGGAGGGCCGACTCGGAGGCCGCGAGCCCCGAGATGGGCGACGCGTTGTCCGTTGTCTTGGACACATGGCGGGAGACCCTCGGGATGCAGGAGATCGATCCCGACGACGACTTCTTCGATGTCGGCGGTGATTCGCTTCGAGCCGTATCGGTGGCCAGCCGGCTAAGCGAAGCTACCGGCACCGACCTTCCCCTGTGGGCCGTCCTGGAGGAACCGACGCCGAGGCGGATGGCCGAATTGGTGGCCGGGGTCCGCCCGCCCAGCCGAGTGGTCTCGATGCAACCGATCGGGCCCGGCCTGCCCCTGTTCGTCGTCCATGACATCCTCGGGAATCTGTTCGGCGCCCGCCACTACCTTTCGGCCTTCAGGCTCGAGCAGCCGGTGTACGGGTTCCGTCCGTCGGCGTGGGATGCTGAGGAGCCGAGTGAGTCCTCTCTGGAGGAGTTGGCGGCCCGATATGTAGAAGACGCCTGTGAAACGGTCCCCCGCGGTGCGATGTGCCTCTTCGGACCTGGGTCATCGAACTTCATCACGTTCGAGGTGGCCCGCCAACTCGAACGCCGAGGTCGAACCGTCGCTCTGCTCATCGTGGGCATCGGACCGGCCCCTTACCTACCAGCCCAGATGAGGATCGTCAATCGGGTTAGGGAGTTGCGACGAACCCGGCCCCGGGATTTGCCAGCCCAGATCGGTCATACGCTTGGAGCGACCAGGGCACACGTCGCCGCCGTCGCCCACCGGATGGTGACGCCGCAGAACTCAGATCCGACGAGGTCGACCCGTGACCGTCTGACCGAGATGAGTGCGCCCGATGCTCCCCAGGCCGGATTAGCCTCATACGGCCCGCTGATCCACAAATACCGGCCCGCGGGCTACTACCACGGACCCACGATGGTGATCGTCCCCCCGTGGACTGGTGGGAACATCGGAAGGCAGTGGGCACAATGGGTCGACGGTCCATTCCGAGTCGTCGACCCAGACACCATCAGTCGCGAACTCGACGAGAGCGGGGCGCGGACTTTCGAGCGCCTCGCTCCTTAGGGCCCCTAACCGTGCCACGGAAATCAACGCTCCGGGGCCCGAGCCTTCTCCCCAATCAAACTGGCAGTCGCCTCCACGGCGTCGAGAAGCGCCGCCCACGACTGCTCCATCTCCGACCAGTCTCGAGGCCGTTCGAACACGATCATTGGTGCGGCAATTAGAATCAGCCAACGCCTTGGATCGGGAGCGTGCACCGGTATGGCACGAGCTGCCGTGAGTGATCTGAGTCGTTCCTTGGCCTTGGCCACTCGGCACGCCGGAGGACCATCCCGCCAACTCAGCTTGATCCATCCGCCGAAGGGCAGTTCCGCCGGGACCTGAGGTAGTTGGATGCGCCATCGTCGGCGGGTACCGAGAACACCTACGTCCTCTCCCACCCCGAGGTACTCAGAGGCTGATTGGCGCAGGTCGAGCGAACGGGGACCGGCGAGGGCGGTGAAATCGCGCAGGACCGTCAGATCGTCCGAAAAGACCGGAAATCCGTGGAGGTGGGCCCAGGCCAGCGTCGAGCTCTTGCCGTCCTCCCGATCGCCGAGAAGCGCCCACACTTGGCCGCCGATGACTAGGGAGCCGGCATGGAAGGGGTCCCAGCTCTGCCAGATGGCATTCATGGCCCCCACTGCTGCGCTGTAGGGATGCACGTAACCGGGTCCTGTTGGTGGGTGGTCGAAGACAAGAAAGGTGGTAGCCGAGGCACGGTCCATCTCGTAGTGGCCAGAGGGCCGGGCTGGAAGCCGGGCATAGCCATCATCGATCCGTAACGAGACCGAGCCCTCGAAGTGCGGGCGCCACTCGAACCGCCAAGGTAGCCACTCAGCTGTTCCTGGGACCCACCAGTCGCGACTGCCGTCGATACCGGGAAAGGTCAAGCCGTAGGCGCCCCATCCAGGCTCGAGTTCACGGGCGTCCAGGGTCGGTGGCGATAAAGCTTCCGTCAACGGCGACGGGTAGTGGGACTGAGCCCGAAGGCTGCGGCTTGGGTCGTGAACAGTTCGGAGTACTGGCCTGCGTCTCGCATCAGCGTCCGATGCGTGCCGTGCTCGACGACCCGGCCTTGATCCAAGACGTAGATGTGATCAGCGAGACGAACGCTGGCGAACCGATGGGAAATGAGGACAACGGATCTCCCGGCGAAGAGTTCCTTCACCGACCGGAACAGTTCCGCCTCCGCCCGTGGATCGAGCGAAGCTGTGGGCTCGTCGAGGATCACGAGTTGGGCGTCGCGGAAGAACGCCCGGGCCAGCGCCACACGTTGCCACTGACCCCCGGACAAGTCACTACCACCGAAGAACTGTGGCCCGAGAAAAGTCTCGTAGCCTCTGGGAAACGCGGACAGGAAGCTGTCGGCTCCGGCTCGCTTCGCAGCTGCGATCACGCGCTCGCGGTCGTCATACCCGTGCCAATCGCCCATTGCGATGTTCTCATGGGCCGACATGAAGTAGTGGACGAAGTCCTGAAAAAGTACGGCCACCTTCGGTCGAACGGCGTCCGCCGGGAGTTGGGTGACATCGATGCCGTTCCAAGAGATACGGCCGGACATGGGCTCGTACAGGGAAGCGAGAAGTTTGGCCAAGGTGGTCTTGCCGGAACCGTTCTCACCCACCAGAGCGACGACCTGCCCCGGCTCGATTGTCAGATTCACTCCCACCAAACTCGGCTCAGTGCGGCTCGGGTACGTGAAAGAGAGATCGCTGACTTCTACCCGGCCGACCTCGACGGGTAAGCCACCGTACTGGTGGGACTCGCCTTCGTCCTCATCAGGGGCGACCACGAAGGCGTTGTATTCCTCTATGAACAGACTGCTCTCGTAGAGCGCGCCGACTCCCCCGGCCAAGGCCTGCATCTGGCTACCAAGCAGGATCAACGCAGCCATCGCAGCACCGGCTCCGGCAAGGGACACGCGTCCGTCGGACAGGAACAGGACCATCAAACCCAGAGTGCCGGCGACCGCCAGACCGGAGACGAGCCCAGAGCCGAGACCACGGATAAGCCGAGTCCGCATCAGACGACGAAGGGCCGCCAAGCGTTGTCCATAGAGCGCTGAGAACCGATCTCTCAAGAACGGACCGGTTCCATAAGCCCGGATCTCTTTGGCGATGTCCTTGTCGGTGAGCAGCAGCTGAATGTAGTTCCGCTGTCGATCAGTGGGGGTTTGCTCGACGGTGAACCGGTAGAACGCTCGGCCGAGACTGATGCTGGCAAGCGTTACCGGTACGACTGACGCCAAGATCAGTATGAGGAAGAGCGGCTCGATCGTCGCCAGAGCGATGGCAACGGCCACGCTGCTCAAAGCTGAAGAGCCGAGACGGAGCAAGCCGGTAGTCATCTGCACCGGTCGGAGAGCCGCGTTCACCAGAGTTCGCTGTAGGCGATCGTGAAAGTTCGGGTCATCGAACTCGGCCAGACGGACGCTCGAAGCCGCTACCACGATCCTCTCGAGGGACCGCCGCGTGACGAGTTCGGTGAGGAGCCGCTGCATCTCAGTCTGAACTACTGCGATGACGGCGTTCAGTGCGAATACGATTCCGAGCACGATGACCCACGGGACAGCGGCGCCGAGGTGCTTGGGGTGAGTCGAGACGAAGACCTTGGTCAGCAGAAACCGTGCCGCCACCACTTCCGCAGCCATGAGGACTCCAGCTGCGAACTGCAAAGCCACGGTAACGATCAGCGGACGCTTGGCCGCCGACCAAACCAGACCGAAAGCTCCCACCGTAAGTTGGGGCAACCGGCGCAAAGTTCGGCTGCGCGGAGCGGTCAGTTCGCCGGCTACGGCTCCGGGTTCCTCGGCTGTCATCGTCTTGACTCGTGTCGACGAATAGCTCTCTCCCTCGAGAGTGACCGCTATAGCGGAGTAGATAGGCCGATTAGCCATGTGCCGCCACGGACGCGACCACGATGGCCCCATGACGGTACTGGACGTCCAGATGCCCGACCGCAGGACCGCGATCGCTGACAGCTCCGAGGATCACTTCAGTGGAGTGGCCGGCCTGAGGAGACAGACGTCGCTGGCGGCACCGCCCGCGGTTTCTTGCAGCGGGACCTCACCCGATGGTGCTGGTTTTTTTTGAGTCTGGGACTCCTTTGTCAAGCCAACACAAAGACAACGCCCCATAACCGTCACAATTGCAACTGGTAGTTGTTTCCACGGAAGCATTTCCTTTCTAACGTGAGCGTGGTCGCACTGCCAGTGAGCAGCCTGAGACACCGACGAGTGAGCGGACTCGATACCTGACGGGAGATGGGGATGTTTCAGTTAGAGGAAAGCCTTGGTTACGGCGTCAGTGGGCGACCGGTACTCGGCGTGGTCGGCACGGAGTTGCCCGAACACGATCGGTTGTTGATGGGAGCCGCCTCCGTGTCGGTCGTGATCCCCACCTTGAACGAGGAGCTCAACCTCCCGGACGTCCTATCTCGAATCCCGGCTGGGGTGGCCGAAGTGATTGTGGTCGACGGGAACTCCACCGATCGAACAGTCGAGGTGGCCCGTCGCATGCGGCCCGATGCGGTCATCGTCATGCAGCAGGGAAAGGGCAAAGGAAACGCCCTCACAACTGGGTTCTGGTCGGCCACCGGCGAGATCATCGTCATGCTCGATGCGGACGGCTCTACTGATCCGGCCGAGATCCCCCGTTTCGTAGCGGCGTTGCTCGCCGGCGCAGATTTCGCCAAGGGCAGCCGATTTCTCGCGGGCGGGGGCAGCGCCGACATCACCCCACTGCGCCGGCTCGGGAACAAGGCACTGGCTCGTACCGTCAACTCGCTGTGGAACGTCCAGTACAGCGACCTCTGCTACGGATACAACGCATTCTGGCGCCGGTGCCTGCCGCTCATCTCCCCCGACTCAAGGGGGTTCGAAGTCGAGACCCTTATGAATATCCGGGCGGCCCGAGCCGACCTCAAGATCTATGAGGTCCCCAGCTACGAGCATGAACGGCAGCACGGGGTCAGCAACCTGAATGCTCGCAAAGACGGGATCCGAGTGGCGCGGACCATCCTGGCCGAGCGTCTGCGCCCGAGCTGAGTCGACCGTCCGTCTCTATAACAGCCGGACTTGCTACCGTTCGCCAAAGGGGACGGACCGGCGCGGGGAGATCGCTGTCGCCGCCCCAACTTTGTTTCGCTCAACCTCGGCTTGTGAGGTGCCGACTGAAGAAGAGGATGGCAGTCAAGCGGGTTGCGGCAGTTATCGATCTGCGTGAAGAGGACATTGTCGGCGCACTCCCAGCGGGAGGTGTCGCAGCCGGTACGAGGCTGGAATGGGCAGGCGGCCTCTACGAGGTAGTCGACGTGGTCGAGGTCGTACCTGAGTACTACCAGTTAGTGCTCCGCCCGTTGGACCGGCGCGGCCTGCCGATATCCGTCAGTTCAGACGATCTGAAGCGCTCAGGACGTTCGCACTAAGCAGCAGCGAAACCGATTTGCTGGCATGCCGCCTGGCCGGCGGGCATCGCCAGAGGCTCGGCCGTCTGGAGTACGTCACAGACTACGCGAGCGATGCGGAGGACTGGGTGAAGCTGGTCGAATCGACCAACCCGATGCCATCCCCCTGGCCGTCCGGCTCAAATCTCTGAATTAGTCATCGAGGCGTGCGGCGGTCGGTGGGTGGGCGTCTTTCCCTCAGCTACGTCGGAGGCAAACCCCGTGATGGCGTTGTTTCAGCGGAAACAGGGTTAGGTGGTGGCGACGAGTGAACAGGTACCGCGCACGGGACCGCAGAGGTTCTCCGGTTGGGACATAAAACGCTCGGTGATGCCGAGTGCCATCCCATGCCTCTCGCCGGGAACCCGCTCGGGCAACGGCTGGCGACCAGGTCTGGTCGAGGAGGGACGGCGAGGGTTTTCCAGTGCCCTTGAGCAGCTGATCAGCTGGCAGTCAGAAGCCCTGTGATGGCGTCGGCGACGAAGCTATGGCCGGCGTTCGATGGGTGCACGCTGTCGGATGCATAAAGCCCGAAGGACTTGGCTGCGTTCGTAGGCGGCATGCGCTGGGTCAGATCGAGAAAGGCGTAGCCATTGGTGGCTGCCCAGGTCTGATACGCGGCCACGTAGGTCGGCCAGAGGAGTCCGGTCATGTTGAACGCGTCGTAGTCGACGAGGACCAGGACGCTGGGATTCGTGGGCAGGTTGTTGAAGATGCTGCTCATCGTCGCCAGGTCCGCAGTGAAGGTGGTGAGCGCCTCCTGCCAGTGGTAGTCGTTGACCCCTAACTCGAAGATGATCAGTGACGGCGATAGGGCTCCGAGCCAGGAACTGGTGATGGCCGGCGACGACTGTGCCCACTGGCGCAGCGTCATCCCGTAGTGGGAGCAGTCGTGCACGGTGATGCCGCTTGCCTCGTCACCGTTGTACACGACGATCCCGTCGAGGAACACGGTGCCCGAGACGGCGGTGATGGTGATCGTGTGCTGTCCGCTGCCGCTGATAGCGAAATGGGCCAGAGCACCGTCGGCCAGCGACGCCCGGGTGGTGGCGATCGTCTGGAGCGGGCCGTTGTCGATGGTCACGCCCATGGTGCCGGCGCTCGGCCCGGCGGCGTAGACGACGTCCACGGATGTAGCCGTGACGGTGAAGGTGTACGACTGCGAGCCGCTGATCTGGCGGCACCGCCAACCTGGGCCGAACACCATGTTGAGCGCCGGCGAACCGGTGACGGCTGCAGGCGCGGGCAGGCTGGGGGAGACGAACTGCGCAGGCAGGAAACCCTGTCCCCCCGTGACGCCGGGCACGGGGAATCGCAGTCGCAGTGAGTCCGCTAGCCGGTTGACGCTCCGGTAGGCCACGGAGGTGGCGCCCTGGCCCTCACTGATGCTGTCGCCGACGACGGCGACGTTGCAGCGCGAGAAGAACCGGTTGGCCAGAGCGGCCCGGAACGCGGTGAGCTCACCTGACACGGCGGTGAGCGGCGAGGCGCTGACCGTCTGGGCCGACGCCGTAGTTGGCGCCAGGATGGTCGGTGCGGCCGCGGCAGCCAGGGTCAAACCGGTGCCGGCGAGGATGGTCCGGCGGCTGACCCGATCAGGGGCGTCCGCCCGCCGGATGGTCGCGCGTGTACTTGTCTTGGCCATTGTTCTCCGCCGTCCTCCGCCGTGCGCACGTCCGCCATGCGCTGTTCTCCAGCGTCGGCGATGGCCCTCTCGGCCAGGCCACGTGGTCGTCAATTCCGTAGCAACGGACGGTTCATTCCCGACCAAACGGACATGTTGGCCACGCCACTCCGGCCGTCCCGGGATGATCGGTTCGAAGTCGTCGGCGTCGGCGCCGTAGCCACGCTCTAGATGTACGACCAACCGGCGCAGATACGACGTGCTTCGGCGCAACCTGGTCCGAGCCCACCAGCGACAAGAACGTCCGAAGGGACAAGATCTGCCCCGGGCCACCGGCGCGCGTGGCAAGCTCAGCCAGCTTCGACGGGGGAGGGTGGCGGTGCGGGGACTTCCGGTCAGCATCCAGCGGTGGGCGAATCGGCGCGACCGGACCCATACCACTCGGCGGCGATCGCCGGCCATGGTGGTCGTCGCCGTGGTGGCGGTGGTCGGTCTCTGGTCGACACTGCTGGTGCCGGCCAGCGGCCGGGCGGTGGCTGCCGGGCTGGGCGCATCGGTGCGGTTGGCCGAGGACGCGCTGACCCTGCCCGCCGGCACGGCGGCGGCGCCGGGCGCGCCAGGCCGGGTGACGGTGACCTTGACGCTCAACCGGCGGGACCAGGCTGGGTTCACCCGTTACCTGGCCGCCGTCGAGGACCCGTCGTCCCCGCAGTACCAGCACTTCCTCAGTGACACGGCACTGACCGGGCGGTTCGGTCCGTCGGCGCAGAGCTATGGCGCCACCCTGAAGTGGTTGCGCAGCCAGGGATTGACGCTGGTCCAGGGGTCGGCCAACCGGCTCACCCTCACCGTGGCCGGGTCGGCGGCCCAGGTCGACCACGCCTTCGGCGTCACCGTCGGCAACTTCGAGACCCGGGGGCGGAGCTTCTACGCCACCACCGACGCCCCGGCCCTGCCCGCCTCCCTGGCCGGCGACGTCCAGGCCATCAGCGGCCTGTCCGATCTGGGCGCCCCGTCGGCGCCGGTGAACATCGGCGACCCGCCCACTGAGGACGACTGCAACAACGCCGCCCAGAACGTGGTCGGCCCGTCGCTCAGCGGGATATACGTCCTCCAGCAGGGGCCGATCGTGGCCAGCTTCCTCGAACCGCTGGCCGCCGCCTACCTCCTCCCCTTCCTCTACCTGCTGGGCGCGGCGCTGTACCTGTCGGCCCTGAGCGCCGGGGTCATGGCCGCCTACTGCGCCGGGTACTCGATGGGGCAGGGCGTATACGGGTTTGCCCCCTCCTTTGCCAGCTACACCAACCACGTGGCCGGCGGGGCCATCCAACTGGTGAACGCGGTGATGGGCCGGGCCAGCCGGAAGAGCAACGGTGCGGCCCGGCCGGCGAGCGGCGCCAACGCCCAGAAGGTCGGCCTCCTGGAGTACGACACCTTCCACCCGAGCGACGTCCAGGACTGGCTGAAGCTGTTGGGCGTCGACCAGGCCGATGCCACCACCCTGGCCGGCCGGGTCAGTGAGGTCGCCGTCAACGGGGGCGTGGCCACGCCCGGGCCGGGGGAGTCCGAGGTCCTGTTGGACGTCGACTCGGTGCTCGGGGCCTCGGCGTCGCCGGCCGAGCAGGTCGTCGTCTACGACGCGCCGGCGTCCACCAGTTTCGAGACCATGTTCAACGCCATGATCAATGACGGCGACACGATCATCTCCAACAGCTGGTCGTCGTGCGAGGACCAGGTCACCAGGGCCGAGGCGCAGGCCATCGACTCCGTGCTGGCCCAGGCTGCGGCCGGCGGCGTGAGCGTGTTCAACGGCGCCGGCGACCAGGGCAGCACCTGCCTCGACGGGTCGGCCGACACCGTCGGGGTTCCGGCGGATGCCCCGGATGCCACCGCGGTGGGGGGCACGTCGCCCCGGTACGGGAACGGGCTCACCTACGGCGGGGAGACCTGGTGGAACGATGCCGACCAGTCCATACCGGGCGGGCAGGGCGGCTTCGGCGTCAGCCGCGACTTCGCCCGGCCGGCCTACCAGAACGGTCTCACGGCGGCGGCCGGCCGGTCCGTCCCCGACGTCTCGCTCGACGCCGACCCGAAGGCGGGCGTGGGCATCTGCCAGGCCGACCACGGGGGTTGCCCCGGCTCGCTCCTCTACGGCGGCACGAGCATGGCGGCGCCGGAGATGGCCGCCCTCGTGTCCGACATGAACCAACAGCTGGGCCACGACATCGGCAACGCCAACACCGCCCTCTACGCGGCGGCAGCCAGTCCCGAGGCGTTCCACCCGGCCGCGTCGATGGGCAGCGACTTCGCCCACGTCGGGCTGGGCTCGCCCGACTACGCCCAACTCCTGGCCACCCTCGGGTCCTACACGCCCGGACCGGTGAGCGCGTCCGGATCCACGGTCACGACCAACGCCGGGGCCCCGGCCGACGGCTCGAGCCAGGCGTCGGTCCGGGTCGATCTGGTCGACGCCCACGGCTTCCCGGTGGTCGGCAAGACGGTCGCCCTGACCATTTCCGGCGGCCACGCCACGGTGTCGGCCGCCAGCGGGACGTCCGACGAGAGCGCCGGGGCGGTCACCTTCACCGTGACCGACACTGTGGCTGAAACGGTCACCGTCACCGCCGAGGACACGAGCGACGGGGTGACGCTGGCCGCCCAGCCGCTGCTGGTGTTCACCGCCCCGGCGGCCGACGGGGCCAGCATCAGCGGGGGCCCGTCCTCGGTGCCCGACGACGGCACGTCCAAGGCCACCGTCACGGTGTACCTGCAGAACGGCCTGGGCCGGCCGGCGGCGGGCAAGACGGTGACTCTCTCCGGCAACCTGGGATCGGCGGTGATCACGCCGGCCGGGTCCAGCTCGCCGGCCATGCTGACCACGACCGACAGCGCCGGTGACGCCGTCTTCTACGTGACCGATACCAACCCGGACTCCATCGACCTGATGGCGACCGACGCCACCGACGGCAACCTGCCCGTCCCCGGCAGCGTCGAGATCAACTTCACGACCGGTTCCAGCTCCTGCCCCACCGCCCTGACCACGCCGGCCGCCGGGTACGCAGACTCCCCGTTCGTCACCGGCCTGGCCTACGGGACGGCCAACGTCGTCTACCCCGGCAACTTCACCATCCCCGGCTGCAGCAACCAGTCCCCGCCCGCCTTCGACGCCAGCGGCCGGGCCTACGTGGCCGACGCCAGCGACGGGACCATCCACGTATTCGGGCCGGGTGGTGGCACGGCCGGGCCGTCCGAGGAGCTGCCGGACGCCTCGTTCCCCGGCGGGTCGCTCGACAGCCTGGCGTTCGGTCCCGACGGTTCCCTCTACGCCAGCCTGACCCAGACCAACGGCAGCGTGAGCAACCCCGAGATCGTCCAGCTGGACCCGGCCAGCGGAGCCGTGCTGCGGGTCGTCGCCGACAACGCGTCCGGATTGCCGGACTGCCCGTTCACCCTGGAGGTCGATCCTCTGTCCGGGGACCTCTTCACCGACGACGACTGCAACGGCTTCGCGGCGAGCACCCAGTTGTCCCGGATCAGCAACCCGAGCAGTGCCCAGCCCACCGTCTCGGCCTACGTCAACAGCGGCGGTTACGAAGGGATGGGCTTCGCCCCCGACGGCACGCTGTACGTCGCCATCACCGGCGGGTCCACGTCGACGGTCGGGATGATCGGCGGGACCAACACCTCGTCGCCAGCCGTCACCTCGGTGGCGACCGTGCCGGGCAGCGCCGCCTCCGTGGTCGTGGCGTCGTCGAACTCGTCCGGTCAGGCCACCTCGCTGTACGTGTTCGACTTCGGGGGGACCGTTTCGGCGGTCGACCTGACCACCTCCCCGGCCACGGTCACCACCGTCGGCACCGGTGCGACCAACTACTTCATCGGCGTCACCGAGGCCGGCGGCTGCGCCTACGCCCCGATTCCGGGATCGATCATCCGGTTCGGCCCGGCCGCGTGCGCCGGCCAGCCGGCCACCACGACCGGTCCGCAGCTCACCCTCAGCCGCAACGGCGCGGCCCAGCCGGCGACCGGCAGCACCGTCACCTACACGGCCGCCGTGACCGGTGTGGCCGCTCCCGCCGGCACATCGATCCGGTTCCGGGTGGAGGGGACCAACGGCCAGGTCCGCCTGGTGGATGCCGGGCCGGCCGGGACCGCCACGTTCCCGGAGACCGGCATGTATCCGGGCACGGACGTGGTCACCGCTATGGCCGTGATCGACGGGTCGGTCGTCTCCTCGCCGCCGGTCGACGTGCACTGGCTGTCCGGCCGGGCGACCACGTTCCTGTCGACCGCCCAGGACGTGCAGGAAGCCACCGTTGGTCGGCCGCTCACGTTGACGGCCACCCTGGCCGACGTGACCACGACGCCGGCGGCACCGGTATCGGGGGCGTCGTTGACCCTCTCGCTGGCCGGCCAGCAGTGCCGGGCGGTGACCGATTCCGCGGGCAAAGGATCGTGCCTGATCCAGCCCGAGACCAACGGTCTCCTGGCCCTGGCCGGTGACTACGCCGGTTCGGCCGCCTACACGGCGGCCCATGCCTCCGGCGCCATCGACGTCGTCGGGACCAGCACCACTCCGCCGCCGCACCCGGTCAACGGTTACTGGCTGGTCGCCGCCGATGGCGGCGTGTTCAGCTACGGCGGAGCCACCTTCTACGGCTCGACCGGCGGCATCGCCCTGGCCCGCCCGGTGGTCGGCATGGCCGCCACCCCCGACGGCCGCGGCTACTGGCTGGTCGCCTCTGACGGCGGGGTGTTCGCCTTCGGCGATGCCCGCTTCTACGGCTCGACCGGCGGCACCCGGCTGGTCCAGCCCATCGTCGGCATGGCCGCCACCCCCGACGGGCGCGGTTACTGGCTGGTGGCCGCCGACGGCGGTCTGTTCGGCTTCGGTGACGCCCGGTTCTACGGCTCGACCGGCGGCACCCGTCTCCACGCCCCGATCGTCGGCCTGACGGCCAGCTCCGACGGGGCCGGCTACTGGCTGGTGGCCTCCGACGGCGGGGTGTTCGCCTTCGGCGATGCCCGCTTCCTGGGGTCGACCGGCGACCTGCCCCTGGACCGGCCGATGGTCGGGATCGCCTCCACGCCGGACCGACTCGGCTACTGGCTGGTGGCCTCCGACGGCGGGGTGTTCGCCTTCGGTGACGCCCGCTTCCTGGGTTCGACCGGCGGCCAGGCCATCGCCAAACCGGTCGTCGGGCTGGCCGGCACGCCCGACGGGCTCGGCTACTGGCTGGACGCCTCCGACGGCGGGATGTTCGCCTTCGGCGACGCCCGGTTCTACGGCTCCGCCGGTGGCCTCCGCCTGGTCAGCCCCATGGTCGCCATGGCCGCCTCGCCGACGATCACCCCTCCCTGAGCTGGAACCGGCGCGCCTCGTGCCGGGCTTCGCCGCCGTGACGGTCAGTGCCCGGTCGTAGCATGTAGTCCATCCTTCGGAGGACGGGTGAGTGCTCCCTTGTGCGTACTGACCAGATACCGAGGAGAGATCTGTGGCCATCAGTGAGGAGAGCCGTCATCACCTGTATCAGCGGCTGGAGAAGGTGCTGGGTGGACGAGAGGCGACGGTGTTGATGGAGCACCTTCCGCCCGTCGGGTGGGCCGACGTGGCCACCAAGCGTGATCTGGATGCGCTCGAGGAGCGTATGTCGATGCGTTTCGAGCGGGTCGACCGGCGCTTTGTCGAAGTCGACCGACAATTCGGGGTAGTCGACCGACGCTTCGGGGAGATCGAGCGGCGCCTGGGGCAGGTGGATCAGAACGTGGCCGGGTTGGCGGTGTCGGTTCGTGAGGATTTCCGAGAGTTACGGGCGGACATGAGGACGTGGCTCATCGCCGTGATGACCGTGTTCGTGGCTGTCGTCGGCGCCTTGGTAGCGGCCATCCGGCTGTAGGGCGCCCGTGGTCGGGGCGGACCTCCACCATCAGGCGCTCGCTGAGTACGGATCTGACCTTTGACTATGGTCGCTGCGGGACTCGGCGACGGGAGGGGAAGTGGATAAGCAGACGTTCACGACGGGCGACTGGTGGCTCGTCCAGCCGACCCTGGAGGAGCCCGCGCCCAGGCTCAGGGTCGAGCTCGGACAGGCATTCGGCTGGTACGAGCAGGACTGGTATGTAGCCGAGCCGAAGCTGAGCGAGTTGTACGACTTCCTGTACAACAACGGGGGCACGCTCACAGCCGACCTCGACCTCCTGAACAGTGATGAGGAACGGCAGCGGTGGCTGAGGTCGGCGGCCGCCACCAAGGCGCCCCCGGTCGTGGACACCAAGGAAAGGACCGATACCGAGCGGTCGGAAACGAAGGATCCGCTTCCGCCGACCGAGGTGGTAGCTGAGAAGCCGCCGGTTCCCACCAATGAGCCACCCAAGAAGCCAGGAGGGCTCTTCGCCAAGAATCCCAACAAGATCAAGGCCATCGACCGGGCCCGAGTCTCGATCGAGGAGTGCACGGCGGTCGAGAAGGTGCTCTTCGAAGGCGCTCTGGAGGCGACCTCGCTCGACGCTGCGGTGAAGCGTATCTACTCCAACATGCACCACAACACCGGCTGGGTGTACCGGGCCGGCGTCACGAGTACCGACGGCAAGGCACTCTTGGATGGTGCGTCCAACCAGGGGATGTGCGCCACTTACCGCAACGCGTTCAACCTGGCCGTGTCGGCGTTCGACAGTCTGCGCAAGGCGGTCGGCGGCGAGTCGCTGCAAGGCGGAGAACTGAAGATCGAGTCCGACGACAGCCTCAACGGGAAGCACTTCGTCACCGGGACCGGGCTGACCCTGATGGGAGGTCTGAGAGGCAACGTCTACATCGAGGTCGACGGCAAAGGTGCGATCCTGGCCCGCGGGGACAAAGAGATCAACAAGTTCGTGTTCACCAACCACTGGAGCAGCCGGGTCAACGACACCTACTTCGATCCCATCTTCGAGCTGACGGAGCCGCCGGAGATCACCACCCTGACGGCGCAGAAGGTAGACCCCGACGGCGGGCGGTATCTAGCCAACCGGCATCGTCAGACCCCGGACGAGGAGTTCAGCTCGACCTACATCTACGTGAGCGAATGGCCGGCGTTCGAGAAGACGGTGAGCGACATGCGCAAGCTCTACACGGAGAACAAGGAGGAGGTCGACGGCATCCTGGCCGGCAAGCTCAAGCTGCAGACCGACAAGTCGCCGAAGACGCCCCGGCCGGTCTGGACCACGGCCACCCAGATGGTCAAGACCAGGGTGAGCAACCTGACCATATTCGAACGGGTGGTCGACGAGACCAAGGACACCGTGTTCCGCGCTTCCGACGCCGACGCGGTGGCCAAGATCATCGCCCTCGGCACCAAAACCAGCAGCTGATACAGCCGGGCCCCTACCGCCCGGACGAGCGACGGTAGTGGGCGCCCTTGGGCCGGCGCCGGCGGGCGGCGGTGACCAGTAGGGCGCCGATGCCGATGGCTGAGCTGCCGTCCAAGGTGAGGGCCCCGAGGCTGTTGCCGCCGGTATCGGCCAGGGTCTGAGTGGAGGCGGCGACGGCCGTCGCCGGCTGGGCCACCGCCACCGAGGTGGTCGTCGTGGCCACCGTGGTCGTGGTCGTCGGCGCCACCGTGGTGGAAGTGGTCGTCGTGGTCGTCACGGCGGCCACGGTGTAGGTGATCACCACCCGACCGTTGCCGGCACTGGCCGCTACCGAGGTGGCCGAGTCGTGCAGAGAAGCGCCCGACACCCCGCCTGCGTAAGAGGACCCGCCGCCGCCTCCACCCGCAGTTCCGTAGTAGTTCGAGTCGGAGCCGCCCCCGCCGCCGCCCCCGCCGCCGTAATAGCCGCCGCCACCGCCGCCTCCGTCGGAACCGCCGGCACCTCGCCCGCCGGCACCGACCGATCCGGGTGACCCAGCCATCCCGTTCGTACCATTGAAATCGCTGTTGCCGGTACCGGCCGTGCCCCCGGCGCCGCCTTGGGTGGACGTCCCGGCTCCGCCGCCGCCCCCCGCACCCTCGTAGCCGGAGGTGGCACCGGCGCTGCCAGCCGAGCCGGCGTTGCCGCCGGCACCCCCGTTGAAGGGTCCGGAATCGGTGAAGTCGCCGGTCCCGCCCCCGCCGCCTCCACCGGCGACGAGCAGGCGGGAGGCCAGACTGGCCGGACTGGCATCACTCACGATCCGCACGTCGCTCGCCCCGCCGCCCCCGCCGCCGCCCCCGTCGTTCGCTTCCTGGGTGACACCGCCGGACCCGCCACCATTGAACCCTCCGGTGGTGCCGTTACCTTCGCCGCCTACCTCCACATACAGAGTCGAACCGGCGACGACAGTGACACTTCCGGTGACGTCTGCCGCCAGGCCCGGGTCGGCCCAGTCCGCGTTGCTGTTGTCGGCCGGCCTGAGCCGGGCGAAGGACTGCTGCGGGGGAGGGGCCGCACTGCCGGAGGCACCGACGGCCTCGACGCCCAGAGTGGTGACCCCGGTAGGCACCAGGAACGTCTGCTGACCCCCGGTGTAAGAGAAGGTGCACGTGACTTTTCCTGAGGCCGACGCCTGGGTGCAGTTGGTCGGCAGTGACGCCGCGCCCGCCCCGCTGCTGTCGAACATGACCCCAGCCATGACCAGTGTTCCGGCGGCGCCGGCCATCACCGCCCGGCGCGACCGCACCGACTTCTTGTCTGGGATGGTCATGTTCTGCCCCCTCGTCGGCGTCACGGCGAACGCGGAGCGTACAACACCGCTGTGGCAGCGATTCCGGATGGGGCAAAACGGTCGGTCCCGTTGGGGAATGAGGCCGGGGCCCGAGACGGTCACCGACGGCTGATGCGCCATGTCGTTCGGCGCGGGTCTTGGTCGGCAGGCGGGCGTCTCGTCGCTCTGTGTTGCCGGTTGGATCGCGGGCCGGCAGCGGCGGTTTGTTTCTGCGGAAACAGGCGGATATGCCACTGCACACCGCAACCGGCGGCTACGTCGGCGGAGAACAACGATCAGCGGGCGGTCAAGAGCCCGGCGATGGCGTCGGCGATGAAGCTGTGCCCGGTGTTCGACGGGTGAATGTTGTCGGGTGCGTAGAGCCCGAAGGACTTTGTCGTGTTCGTGGCCGGCATCCGCTGGGTCAGATCGAGCACGGCGTACCCGTTGGCAGCCGCCCATGTCTGGTACAGCGCCACGTAGCTCGACCAGAGGGTCCCGGTCATGTTGAAGGCGTCGTAGTCGATTACGACCAGGACGCTGGGAGAGGTGGGCAGGGTGTTGAAGACGTTGCTCATCGTCGCAAGGTCGTTGGTGAAGGTCGTGAGCGACTGCTGCCCGTGGTAGTCGTTGACCCCGAGTTCGAAGACGATCAGTGATGGCGCCAGAGCTCCGAGCCACTCGCTCGTGATGGCCGACGAGGATTGAGCCCACTGGTGCAGGGTGGATCCGTAGTGCGAGCAGTCGTGGACGGTGATGCCGGAAGACTCGTCGCCGTTGTAGATGACGATGCCGTCGAGAAAGACCGTGCCGGATACGGAGGTGATGGTCACTGTGTGCTGCCCGCTGCCGCCGGTCGCGAAATGGGACACGACACCATCGGCCAAGGCGGTCCGGTAGGTGTTGATCGTCTGGACCGGCCCGTTGTCGATGCTCACCCCCATCGCGCCCCCGCCCGAACCCGTGGCGTAGACGACATCGACCGACGTAGCGGTGACGGTGAAGGTGTAGGACTGCGAGCCGGTGATCTGGCGGCACCGCCAGCCCGGACCGAATCCGGCGTTCAGCGCCGGCGAGCCGAACACGGCGGCGGGCGCCGGCAGGCTCGTTGTCGCGAACTGGGCCGGCAGGAAGCCCTGCCCGCCGGCCACGCCGGGCACCGGGAAGCGCAACCGCAGCGAGTCAGCCAAGCGGTTGACACTCCGACTGGCCACTGCGGTGGCGCCCTGGCCCTCACTGATGCTGTCGCCGACGACGGCGATGTTGCACCGGGAGAAGAACCGGTTGGCCAGCGCCGCCCGGAAGGCGGTCAGGTCGCCGGACACTGCGGTGAGCGGCGAGGCGGTAGCCGTCTGAGCTGAGGCGGCCGTCGGGGCCAGGACGCTCGGCGCCGCCGCAGCGGCCAAGGTCAAGCCGGTTCCGGCCAGGATGGTGCGGCGGCTGACCCGGGCAGGGGCGTCACTCCGCCGGATCGTCGCGCGTGTACTCGTCTTGGCCATGTTCTTCGTTGCCTCCGCCGTGCGCACACCGCCGTGCGCTCATCGCCAGGCTGGGCGACGGCCATCTCGGCCAGGACACGCGCTGGTCAACTCCGTCGCAACTGATGGTGAGATCCCGAATGATCACACCGCCCGGCCCGCAGCTGACCGGTGGCGGTTTGTTTCCGCGGGAGCAGGGGGTTAGGTGGCGGCGATGTGTGGCCAGGCGTCGGGTAGGGGTCCGCTGTGGTGGTTTGTGGGTTGGGGGCAGAGGAGTCCTTCGACGATCGTGTTGAGGTCGAGGCGGGTGCCGTCCCAGTGGTTGTGGTAGGGGACGGGTTCGGGCCAGTTGCTGGCGGCCTGGTTGGGTGGGATGGGGGCGACGATGGTTTCGAGGATCCGTCCGTCGGGGTGGGTGAAGTCGATTCGTCCGTGGGCGTGTTGGTGGATTTGGTAGCCGGTTTCGTGGACTCGGCGGTGGTGTCGCCAGCACAGGGAGATGAGGTTGTCCAGGTTGGTGGGGCCGCCGTCGGCCCAGTGGATGAGGTGGTGGGCTTGGACGCCGGGGCGGGTGCAGCCGGGGAAGCGGCAGCCGCCGTCGCGTAGTTGTAGGGCTCGGCGGAGTCGGCGGTGGATGCGGCGGGTGCGCCGGCCGACGTCGAGCACATCACCGGCCGGTGACTCGGTGATGTGCACGGTGGCGGCGTCGCAGGCGATACGGCGGGCGGTTTCGTCGGCCAGGCCGGGTCCGTCGACGATCTGGCAGACGACCGGGCCGCTGGTGTCGCCGGTGGTGAGGGCGGGTGGCTCGACGATCACATTGACCAAAAACGGCGGTTGGCTGTCGGCATCGGGCGGGGTGGTGGCGGCGGTGGTGACCAGTTCGACCAGGGCGTCGGCTCTGACCGCGGAGTACGGGTCGCGGGTGCCGTCGGCGTCGGCTTCGGCCAGGTCGCTGTCTCCGACGGCGGCTTCTATGGCGGCCATGACCAAGGCGCCGGTGTCGGGGGGTAGTTGGAAGGTGCCGACCAGGTTGCCGTGGTCGTCTTGGTGGTAGCGCAGGTAGCGGTGGGCGTGGCGTCGCTCTTCGGTGTCGGCGGCCGGGGTGGAGCAGCGGCGGTAGGCGCGGGTGATCTTTTCCAGCTGGGCGGCGGTCGATACTTCGGCCAACTCGAGCAGGTAGTGCTCGGTGTCGGGATCGACCACCCGGCAGATGGCCCTAACCTGCGAGTAGGACAGCCGGCCGGCCGCGAAGCGGTCCCGGATGGCGTCGAACTCGACCAGGGCGCGGGCCACGGTCACGTATTGGCGGGCGGTGGCCGAGCAGATACCGCATTTCCACATCAGCCAGCCGGCCATGTCGTGGCAGTCCCACGCCTGATAGGCCTCCCGTCGGTCGTATTCGGCTACCGCCAACAGGAACTGGCAGGTGGCCGCCGCTACCCGGGCGGACAGGGCCCGGACTTCTATCTCCAGTTGTTCATCGGTCAGTACCGCCAGGTCGATGTCATCAGCCATAACCAAATGCTATCGAACACACGTTTGTATCGGAAGAGAAGTTGCTGACGTTACGTGGCGTCGTTCTGTTTCCGCGGAAACAGGTCGGGCTTGTATCGCCCCCGGTCGGGTCGGTTCGAGTCCGGCTCGCGGGATCGTGGCCCGGCTCGGTCTGTTTCTGCGGAAACAGGTCGGGCTGCTGAATCGCCCTCGGCTGGGTCGGTTCGAGTCCGGCCCGCGGGTTCGTGGCCCGGCTCGGTCTGTTTCTGCGGAAACAGGTCGGGCTGCTGAATCGCGATCGGGTCGGTTCGAGTCCGGCCGGTGGGTTCGTGGCCCGTTCAGCTATCCGGCTCCTCCCTCGGTATTTGCCTTGTTCTGTTTCCGCGGACACAGGGTCGGGCTGCCGGATTGCGATCGGGCGGGTCGGTTCGAGTCCGGCCGGTCCGTGCGATGGCCGCCGTGCTGAGCGCGAGGGTCTTCTGTTCAGCACGCGGTTGGCGGCCATGAGGCTCTGACCAGCCGATCCAGTTGGTGGGCCGAACCCGACGTAGGGGTCCGAACGGCCGAACCCTGGATGGCAGCGATCAGGCCCGGATAGGGGGTCGGGACGCGCTGGGGTCTGATGCCGGGTGGGGGCGGGCCGGGACCGCTCCTGTGTTCTCCGGAACCTGGGCGGCGGCCGGTTGGTGATCGGCCCGACGCAGTTCCATGACGAAGGTGGCGCCGGCCGGACTGTCGGTCACGTAGAGCCGACCGCCCATCTCCGACACCAGCCGGGCGGCGATGTGCAGACCGAGGCCGGCACCGGGCCGGCCCCGGCTGGCCGAACCGCGGACGCCCCGCTCGAACACCTGGAACCGTTCGCTCGCCGGGATGCCGGGCCCCAGGTCCGATACCTCGATCACCACCCGGTCGGCGACCCGTTCGGTCCGCATGTGGATGGGGGAGCCGGGGGCGTAGGTGCGGGCGTTGACCAGCAGGTTCTGCATCACCTGGGCGATGGCCGGGCCGTCCCCGCGCACCGTCACCGGGTCGATGTCCGTCTCGATGTGGGAGCCGCTGATCCGCTCGGTCGAGATCACCGGTTCGAGCGCGGCCACTAGGTCGACGTCGGCGATCTCGATGGTGCGGGCCGGCTCGATGAGCGCCTGCAGCCGGGACAGCTCGGCGGTGAGGGCGGCGGCCAGGCTGTTGCGGGTGTTCTCGTCCAGCCGTCCGGCCAGGTTGCGGAGGGTGGAGTCGGCGGTGCGCAGGGCGGCGACGGAGTTGCGCAGGTCGTGCAGCCGTTCCTGGAGCTCGGCCCGTTCCCGCTCGACCTCGCTCCGGGTTTCTTCCAGTGACGTGCGCAGGTCGAAGGCGTAGTGGCTGTGCCCCTGCACGGTGCCGGCCAGCTCGGTGCCGGCGCCCAGGAGGGCGAGCGAGTAGGCCAGCAGGGCGATCGACTGGTAGGCGACAGCCCAGCTGCCGGCTGGCTCCAGCCAGGCGACGAACGCCGACGCCGCCATCAACAGGCTCAACGTGGTCAGCCACGGCCGCTGGATACGCCGGCCGCGGCGGTCAGGCTGTACGGACAGCACCGACAGGGTCAACCAGGCACAGAAGGTGGCTGCCGCCGCCGCCTGATCAGTCACGCTGGAGACCGAGTCACCCCCGATGACACCGAAGAAGTACTGGAGGAGGGCCAGCAGGATGAAGCCGGCGGTGGTCGACCGGGCCAGGAACCGGACCGGTTTCAGGCCGGCGTCGACCTCGGTGCGGCGCAGGGCCAGCGCCGCCGGACCGGCCACGGCCAAGCAGATGATCAGCCGGGCGAAAGGATCGGCGCTCTGGTCCTGGTCGAGGGCCCGGTACACCACCGAGAGCAGGCCCCGATCGAGCAGGGCGATGGCCAGCCACCCGGTGACTGCGCTGCCGCCGATCTTCCAGCAGCCGAGCATGGCCACCCCGCCGGCCACCGCGGCCAGCGCGGTGAACAGGGCGATGGCGGTGGCGACCACGTTCGACCCCAGGTGGCGGCTGGCCGAGGCGGCCACGAAACCGCCTATAGCGGCGGCCACTAGGACGACGCAGGCCAGCTGGTTGGTAGCCGACGGCCGCGGTATGACGACGTGGAGCCGGTTACGGCGATCTTCGCCGCGGTAGACCTGGTTCGCCGCCCCCCGAAGCATGAACGCAGAGAGTAGGTGCGTCCCATAAGGGCAGAATTCGGCGATCGGCCCTTCTGTACCGATCCTTGACCAGTTTCTGAGAATTCTTGCCGGTGACGCCGGCCCCTCGGAGGATCTTCAGGCGCAGGGGGTCAGGCCGACGACGGCCCACACGCACTTGCCGTCGTCGGGGATCTGCTTGACGCCCCACCGTCGGGCCAGGGCACTCACCAGCAGCATGCCGCGGCCGCCGACCGCCCAGTCCGTAGGTTCCCGGACCGTGGGTTCGACCGGGCTCGGATCGCGCACCTCGACCGTGACCTGTTCCGGTGTGGTGGACAGGCTGAGGACGAATTTCTGGCGGACATGACTCACTGCGTTGGCGGCCAGCTCATTGACCACCATCAACACGTCTTCCGACACCAGGCCCACCTTCGCAAGAGTCTGCTGCGCCAACTGGCGAGCTTCGGTGACCGCTACATCGGTGGCTTCGAAAGCCCTCTGTATCCGCGCCATGACGCTCCTTTCCACCAAGGAACCTTGATTCGGTCAACGTGCAGCCGCTCCTGGCCTGCTCGCAACCTAGTGTCGGTTTTGTACCCTTTCAGGGTCACCCGCAACCGATTCGGCCAGGCGCGCCTCGACCTCGAAGGTGCCGGTCAAGCCGAGGACGTCCAATACCCGTCGCACCATCGACGACGGGTCGACGAGCACAAAGCCCACAGACTTCGCCTCAGCCTCCCTCAGGCCCCGGAGCAGTACACGAACGCCTTCCGAGCCGATGAACTCGACGCCGGACAGATCGAGCTCCACGGCCGATGCTTGCGCCACCGCGGCCGAGATCGCCTGCTCCAGAGCCGGGCAGGTGGTCAGGTCGATCTCGCCCCGAAGGCCGATCCGCACCGTGTCGCCGCGGGGGGTCGGACAGATGGTCAGAAGGTCCATATCCACCCCAAGGATACGCCGGAACTGTCAGCGTTCCTGCCTGCGTTCCCCTTTTTCAGGGTGTCGATGAGGACGGCTTGGTTGGCCGCCCCGGAGGCGGAGCCATCCCGGCCGGTTCGGACTCGAACCGGCGCCGGGATCAGGCCAGATGCCGGGACCGGCCTCCGATGACGTTTCGCCCGGCCGTCGGGGAACCGGACGGATCGCATGCCTGCAGTCCCATGACGAACGTCGCCCCCCGATGTCCGCCGTCGGCCAGGTCCAGCCGGCCGCCGATCTCCCGCATCAGCCGGGAGGAGATGTGCAGCCCCAGGCCCTGGCCGGGCGTACCGGCGCTGGTCGCGCCGCGCGTGCCCCGCTCGAAGAGTCGATCCCGGTCGGCCGGGGCGATCCCAGGTCCGCGGTCGGCCACGTAGACCAGTACCCGGTCGCCGGCCCGTTCGGTCCAGATCCGGACCGGTGATCCGGGGGCGTAGGTGCGGGCGTTGACCAAGAGGTTCTGCATCACCTGGGCGATGGCCGGCCCGTCGCCGCGGACCACGACCGGTTCCAAGGCGGTCTCGATGCAGGCGCCGGCGGTCCGCTCGGTGGCGATCACCGGTTCCAGGGCGTCGGCCAGGTCGATGTCGGTCAGGCCGATCTCCCGGCCCGGCTCGATGAGCACCTGGAGGCGGGACAGCTCGGCGGTCAGGGCGGTGGCCAGGTGCTGGCGGGTGGGTTCGTCCAGGCGGTCGGCGAAGTGCCGCAGCGTGGAGTCGGCGGTGCGCAGGGCGGTGACCGAGTTGCGCAGGTCGTGCAGCCGCTCGTCCAGCTCGGCCCGCTCCCGCTCCACCTCCTGACGGACCTCCGACAGCGACGCCCGCAGACCTAGCGCGTAGTGGCTCTGGCCGTGGACGGTGAAGGCCAGCTCGGTGAAGGCGCCGACCACGGCCACGGCGAACCCGAGCAGGCCCAGCGACTGGTAGCCGATGGCCGTCCAGCTGCTGATCGGACCGGTCCAGGCGAGTAGCGCGGCGGCCGACATCAAGGCGCTGAACGTGATCAACCACGGGCGCTCTATCCGGCCCGACCGCCCCCCGCTCCGGGTCGCCATCACCGCGATCGACAGCCAGGCACTGGCACATCCGGCGGCCGCCACCTGGGATACCGCCGCCGGCCAGGCCGAGTGGGCCGACCCGATCAGGTACTGCAGCAGGGCGAGGGCGACGAAGCCGGTGGTCGCCAGCGCGGCCAGCACGCGGACCGGGCTGAGGCCGGCATCGACCTCGGCGCCGCGCAGGGCCAGGAGGGCGGGGATGGTGATGCCCAGGCAGATCACCAGCCGGGGTAGCGGTCCGGGGGAACCCTCGCTCGAGCCCAGGGCCCGGTAGACGACCGACAGCACGCCTCGGTCGATGAGGGCCACCGCCAGCCAGCCGGCGGCTGCGCTCCCGCCCAGCTTCCAGCAGCCGAGCATGGCCGCCCCGGCGGCGACCGCGGCCAGGGCGCCGAACAGGGATATGGCGGTGGCCATGGCGGCCAGATGCAGGCTGGTGAAGGTGGAGGCGACGAGCAGGCCCCCGACGATGGCGCCGACGAGCAGGATACAGGCCAGTTGCAGGCCGATGCTGGGCCTCGACTCGATGTGGCGCAGCCGGTCGCGGCGGTCCACCCCTCTGTACCGCTCCTTGCGCGCTCGGCTCCGCACCAGTTGAGAGTAGGGCAGATCCCATGCCTATTGTTCGGAAATGTCCGTAACCTCCGCATTTTGGCGGGGGCCGGGTCAGCCCTGCTCTTTGACCTTCGGAGGGTGCCAACCGACCTGGTTGGCGAGCGCCACGGCCTCCAACTGGCTGTTGGTTCCGAGCTTCAGCAGGATGGCCCGGATCTGGGTCCGGATGGTGGCGATCGACACGAACGAGTCGGTGGCGATCCGCTCCGCCGACCGGCCGGCCACGAGCAGGCCCAGCACGACCGCCTCCCGGTTGCTCAGCCGCTCGAACGGGGCCAGTGACTCGGCCAGCGACGCCTGCCGTCGGCGCCACACGCCGATCAGGTCGGCCCGGGTGTGTTCGTCGAGCACCGGCTGACCGGCCGCCGCCTTCACCAGGGCGCCGAGAAGCACCTCGAGGCTCGAGCTCTTCGGCACCCAGCCCCATGCCCCGGCCTGGAGGCAGCGGCCGATGGTCGCATCGTCGTCGGTCGCCGACACCATCAACACCCGCGTGCGCATCTCCAGCAGGACCGGGAGGAGGTCCTCGCCGCTGCCGAAGCCGCCGAGGTCCAGATCGAGCAAGGCCACGGTCGGCTGGACGTCGGTCAGTTGCCCGGTGACCTGGGCCACGTCGGTGAGGGCGGGGACGACGACCGAGTAGCCCTGGCCGTCGAGTGCGGCCGACAGCGACGCGGTGATCAGTTGGTGATCATCGATGATGGCAATCACTGCCGCCGCGGCGTCGGCTGACGGTCCCGCTGGATCAGTCACCTCGACCGGACCGTACCCGATTTCATTCCGTGGGCCGGGTCCCGGCGGGAGACGATGGTGAGGGCACCCTGGATTCGAGGAGGGCCAGAAGCTGGTCGAGGTGGCTGGTGCCGCCGTCGAAGCACCTCTCGGTCCCGTCCTGGTAACGGACCGAGCCGACCGGGTTCTCGGGGCACGGCAGCACTATCACGAGCGCCTCGCCGCCGGGAACAACGGCGTGGTCCGTCTGGTCGCTGAGCAGGAGGATGTCGACCGGACGGTCCCTCTGCTCGCGGACGTCGAACACGGGCCAACCCTGCTGGCCGAGTGACCGTCCGAGCGCATCGGCGAGCAGCTTCGGCCGGATGTCCATACCTATGTCCGGGCGCTTGCCGGAGCCGGCGTCGGACCTCATGGCCGCCATCCTTGTCGACCGGGGGTCGAACCCACATCGTCAAGTTCGATTAATCACAGCGGGCCGGCCGGCCGGCGACCGCCGGCGACGAAATCGTCAAATCTGACGAAGAGCCGCCTACCGCCGTCCCACCACACTCGTTTCGAGCCCACACACGGTGGGTCCGACGAGGAGGGACCACAGTGGGTCTGTCTAACAAAGTTCTGCTCAGCATGGGTGCGGGTGCGGCGGCCCTGGCCTTCATCGGGGTGGGCGCCAATGCGTCCTTCACCGACAGCGCCACCGGTTCCGCCGGCCTGACCACGGGCACCATCGGCATCAACCTCTACAGCCACGACGATCAGTACACGACCGACGGCGTCACCAACGGCTGGGATCTCAGCAACGTGGCCGACACGGTGGCCGGCAGCGCCAACTTCCCGAATGCCGGCACCGCTGCTGACAACGGATTCGCGCTGAGCTCGTTGACCAACATCGGCTCGCAGTTCAAGGCTCTCATCCCCGTCAACATCCAGAACAACGGCACGCTGGCCATGCCCAACTACAGCCTGACGGTGGCCGACGCCAACGCGTCCGCCTCGTCGGCCAACAAAGCGCTGGCCAAGGAGACGACGGTCACCTTCTACAACACCAACAACGAGGCCGACGCCCTGGCCGGCACCGCTTCGGTGATCTACTCGGGCGCCCTCTCCACGCTGGAGGGTGCCGGGTCGATCTCGCTGCCCACCATCACCGGTTGGGGCCCCATGTCGGCCAACCAGAGCCACTGGGTCGAGATCATCCTCAGCTCGCCGGCCGGCGGCTACGACAACGCAGCCGAGGGCGGCACCTTCGCTCCGACGTTCACCGCCACCGGCTCGGACGCTTAAGTCCCAGCCTCGTTCTGGAGCTGCCAGCTCAAGGCTGGGATGGGCTGGCAGCTCCACCCCCCCTTTGTCAAAGGAAAAGCGAGTTCCGTTGAAGACCTTGGTCGCACGCAAGACGTCGAAGACGTGGATAGGGGTGAGCGTGGCCTTCGTGGCCCTGCTCATCCTGCTGGCCGTGACGGTCGGGACCGGCCAGTGGCAGATCCGGCCGATCCTGTCGGGCAGCATGCGACCGGGCCTCCCGGTCGGCGGGGTGGCCGTCACCGAGAGGGAGCCGCTCGCCGACCTGCACGTGCGTGACGTGGTGGTCACCCACCCGCCGGGCGAGCCCAACTACAACCTGGTCCACCGGGTCACCGAGATCTACTCCCGGACCGGATCGTCGGCCGTCGTGCAGACCATGGGCGACGCCAACAACGCCCCCGACCCGTTCAAGGTCACCATCAAGGGGCCGTACATCTACAAGGTCGGCTTCACCGTGCCGCTCGGCGGCTACCCGGCCGTGGCGCTGCACTCGGTCCGGGGCCGGCGGGCCCTCCTCAGCCTGACCGTCCTCATGCTCGGGATCGTCGCCGCCCGGATGTGGCTCGACACCCGGCGCAAGCGACGCGGTGCGGCGGCCGCCGACGCGGGCTCGACGGCGGGCTCGGCCGGTGCGGCCGGCTCGAGCGGCTCGGCGGCGGACGTTTCGGGCGCGGCCGGCTCCAGCGGCTCGGCGGCGGATGCTTCGGGCGCGGCCGGCTCGAGCGGCAAGTCTGGCTCGGCGGCGGCCAGGTCCGGCTCGGTCGGCGCGATGGCGGGTGCGCCGACCGGCCCGGAGCTGGTCTCGGCCAGCTCCGGTGAGCGGTAGCTGGGAAACGTGACCGCCCTCCGACGCCGGCTGACCGCCCTGACGGTGGTCATCGGCGTGATTCTCGCCCTGGGCGCAGGGCTGGCCGTGACCTCGGCTTCGGCCGCCACGCCCCACCTGTTGCTCGCCGTGACCGGCGACCCGGCCGGCTGGACCACAGCACCGACGACACCGGTGTTCGGCTCCGACCACCTGGGCGCCGGCCAGAGTGTCAGCGGCACTGTCGGTGTCCGCAATTCCGGCACCGGCACCGGTGTGCTGTCGATGCGGCTGGCCGATGTGAGTGGGGCACTTGCCCCCGAGCTGCAGCTTTCCGTGGCCCAGATCGGGGCCGGCGCGGCGCCCTGGAGCGGATCGGTTGCCGACCTGACCCGGGGAATCGTCCTCGATGCGTCGATGCCGGCCGGCGCCGAGATCCACTCGACCGTCACCGCCACTGTGCCGGCCGGCCTCGGAAACGAGTGGGCCGGTGCCACCACGTCGTTCCATCTGGTCTGGACGCTGTCCGACACCGGTCTGGCCGCAGCCGTCGGTGTGGGTAGGTCCTCCACAGTGGTCGCCGCCGCGGGCGGGACGGCGGCGCCCACTCCGGCCCGCTCCGGCCAACTGGCCTTCACCGGCGGCTACACCCTGGCCCTGCTCCTGATGGCGGCGGTCCTCCTGGCCCTGGGCGTATTGGTCACCGTGGGCGATCGCCGGCTGGCCGCCGGTTCTCAGGCCTCTGCAGGGAAGCCGGCGAAGCCCCGGTCGTAGGGCGCCCGAGCGGTCGTCAGGACCGCCGGCGGTTACGCGCGTCCGTCGCCTCGGATCGCTCGTGGGTCGCCTCGTCGCGTCTCCCGGCGGCCCGCCGCCGGTCATCTCCGCTCTCGGCTCGCCGGCGGATCAACTCGGCCAGATCCTCGCGATCCCCCGCCGCCTGATCCCGGTCCTCTCCTGCCGATAGTCGGTCGATGGAGGCTCGAGCCCGGTCGGATGCCGCCTCCGGGTTCGAATGTTCCTTCTCCCTGAGGCGGGAGGCTTCGTCGCGCCTCTCGGCGGTCCGATCCCGCTGCTCGGCGGCCAGGTCCCGCTCCAGGGCCCGTTGGTGGATCTGGCGCGCCGCCTCCAGGATGGCCGCTTCGCGTTGGTCCTCCAGCGCCTCCCGGGCATCAGCCAGCCGCTCCCTCTCGTCGGCGGCCCGATCGCGCTCATCGGCCAGCCGCTCCCTCTCGTCGGCCACCACATCCCGGGCATTGGCCACGACATCGGAATCAAGAGCTCCGTCACCCTCACGATGCATGGGGGAAATTTTACGGGAGCTCAGCGGTTACAGACCACCGTGGAGGGACGGTTTCAGGGCGGCTTCCACCAGTGTCCGCGCTGTCCAGGCCAGAACATCCTTCTGCTCCCGGGCCGGCAGGCCGCGGATGTCGTGGAGGGCGATGATCGCCTCCCACCCGATCACCACGGTGAGGGCGGACACGAGCTGTTCGTACCGATCGGTGTCCAGCTGGGACCGGGCCGGTTCGAGTGCCTTTTCGATCCAGGACATGCGCCGGTAACCACGCTGGGGTCGGGTCGCGGGCACAGAGGGGGCGGGCGCCGTGGTGAGCTGGATCAGGCGACGGCCCAGATCCATGGTGGCAACGGCGTCGTCACACACGGCTCTGACGAGCAGCTCGACCCGGGTGGCCGCATCATCGGGAAGGGCCGGGTCGGACAGGACGGCCTCGACGTGGTGTTGGGAGAGCGACCCGGCGGTGGCGTCCAGCAGGAGCTGCTCCAGCGAGGGGAAGTGCAGGTACACGGTGCGCCGCGACACCTCGGCGGCGTCGGCGATCTCCCCCACCGAGGGATTTCCACCCTGGCCCAGCAGCTCGATCGTGGCATCGACGATGGCCTTGCGGGTGCGCCGCCGTTGTCGTTCCCGGCCCCCGCCGTCGGTGGAACTGCTCTTGACATCGGGCACCAACTTTACTTTTACTGCTCTGCAGTCGATGCACAGCTGTGCAGTCAAAGGGAGGGCGGTTATGACGCAGGTCGTACTGATCAACCGGTTCGACGTACCGGCCGGCCGGGACGAGGAGTTCCTCTCGCTGTGGGTGGAGGTGAACCGGCACATGCGTTCGCAGCCTGGGTATCTGGACCATCGACTGCACCGGTCCCGGGGCGATTCGGAGTCGGGCCGGTACGTCAACGTGGTCACCTGGGAGAGCGCGGAGGCCCTCGATCAGGCCCATCGGACCGAGCGTTTCCGTGCCCTCGTCTCCCGACCGGGGTGGAAGGACTTTCCCAGCGCGCCGGCCACCTACGAGATCGTCGCCGACGCAGAGACCGAGCCGGCACCGGCCTGACCCTGTTACCTCGACCAGAAAGAAGACGAACCATGACCGATTCCATCTCCCTGCCGCTGGCCGACACCACCGACATGATCGAGATGCACCGCGTGTTCCGCAAGTGCTTCGGGGCGCCCTCCGCCCTGGTCGGCTCGGTGCCCTCCGGTGATTCCGACCGGGCCGACCTCGTGGCCAGTTACTACGAGAACGTGCTCCGCCTCCTCCGGGTTCACCACGCCGGAGAGGACGAGCTGGTCACGCCCAAACTGGTGGCGCGCAACCCGGACCGGGCGGACCTGATCGAAGCGATCGCGTCCCAGCACACCGACGTGATCGCCCTGATGGACGGCGCCGAGAGTGAGCTGGCCGGCTGGCGCCGATCTCCCGACGAAACGAGCGGCGGGGCGCTGATCCGGGCCCTCGAGCAGCTCGACGCCGAGCTGACTGTCCATCTCGATGCCGAGGAGGGGGAGATCCTGGCCACCGCAGCCACGTGTATGAACGTGGCCGAGTGGGGCGAGTTGCCCAGCCACGGGATGCAGCACTTCGACGGGGACAAGCGGTGGCTGGTTATCGGCCTCATCCGGGAGGAGATGAGCGATGAGCACCGTGTCGCCATGGACGCCCACATGCCGCCGCCGATTGCCGCCATGTGGGTGGAGAGCGGTCAGGAGCGGTACCGGCAATTCATCGATCGCCTGCTCACCCCGGCCTGAAAAGGGAGACCCGCCCGTACCGCCCCGGTTGCGGGGCTTCACCTCCGGCCGGCAGGGGTCTTGCCACCATCGCCTAATCATGTTAGAACTACCTATCAATGGTCGCTCAACCGATTAGGGATAGGCGAACCGAACGCCGGGAGGCGACCAAGGCCGAGATCCTCAGCACCGCCTGGGAGCTGGTTCGGGCCGAAGGTCTGGCCGCTCTGAACCTGCGAGATCTGGCCGCCCGGGTGGGCATGCGGGCCCCGTCGCTGTACTCGTACTTCGACTCCAAGCACGCCATCTACGACGCCATGTTCCTGCAGGGCAATTTGGAGTTGCTGGCCCGGTTCCAGGCCCTGCCGGAGCACCGGGATCCGGTCGAGGATTTACGGGCCCACGCCCGGGAGTTCGTCCGGTTCGGCGTGGAGGATCCGGCACGCGCCCAGCTGCTGTTTCTGCGCACCATCCCCGGGTTCGAACCCTCGCGGGAGGTCTACGACGTGGCCGTGCAGATCGTCCAGCTGGCCCGGAGCCGGCTGGAGCGGGGCGGGATACCGGCCGATTCCTTTGACCTCTGGACGGCGGTGATCGCCGGACTCGTCTGGCAGCAGAACGCCAACGAGCCGGGGGGAGACCGGTGGATCCAGTGGGTGGATGACGTGGTCGACATGTTCGTGGCCCGCATGGGCCAGCCGAAGAGAAAGGGGAGAAAGTCGTGAACGAAACCATGGTGCGGGTCGAGGAGGTGGCGCCCATCGGCCATCGGGAGGCGATGGCACGGGCCGAGACCGAATACAAGCGGTTCGCCGACATGCTGACGCGGCTGCAGAGCGAGGACTGGGTCAAGCCGACGGCCTGCACGGACTGGAACGTGAGGCAGCTGGTCGCGCACGTGGTCGGGTTCGGGGAGAGCAACGCCTCGTTCCGGGTGTTCCTGAACGGCATGCGCCGGGGTCGCAAACGGGCCGCCGAGAAGGGCTACGACCACTTCATCCACGGCATGAACGAGGTGCAGGTACAGGACCGGGACCACCTGACCCCGGATGAGCTGGTGGCCCGCTGGTCGGAGATATGGCCCAAGGCGCTCAAGGGCCGTGACCGCTTCCCGGTGTTCATGCGACCGGTTCCGGTCGACTTCGGGCCGCCGATCGGTAAGAAACCGATGGGCTCCTATCTCATGGACGTGGTGTTCACCCGCGACACCTGGATGCACCGGATGGACATATGCCGGGCCGTCGGGCTGGACCCGGTGCTGACGCCCGAGCACGACGGCCGGCTCATCGAGGACATGGTGGCCGAGTGGGCCCGTGTCCACCGCATCGACTTCACATTGCATCTGGACGGACCGGCCGGAGCCAGCTTCGAGAACGGCCGGGACGGCGAGGAACTGCGCCTCGACGCGGTGGAATGGATCTGGATCCTGTCGGGTCGCGGAAGCGGGACCGGCCTGTTGACGAAGGCGCTCCCCCTGTGACGGCCACCACTGTCACCGAGATCGCCGACGGCATCTACCGCCTGTCGACGATGACCGACGCCGTCCCCGGCGGGTTCACCTTCAACCAGTTCCTGATCCGGGGCGACGAGGCGCTGCTGTTCCACACCGGGCCGAAAGCCATGTTCGAGTCCGTGTCCGCCGCGGTGGCGACCGTCATGCCGGTGGAGGACCTGCGCTGGGTCAGCTTCGGTCACTGGGAAGCCGACGAGTCGGGGGCCTTGAACCTCTGGTTGGCCGCCGCCCCGCACAGCCAGCCGGCGATCGGGTCGATCGGCACCATGCTCTCCGGGCACGACCAGGCCATCCGGCCGCCGGCCCCGCTTGCCGACGGCGACGTCATGGACCTGGGCAACCGGCGGGTGCGCTGGATCGACACTCCCCATGTGCCGCACGGTTGGGATGCCGGACTCCTGTTCGAGGAGACCACAGCGACGTTGTTGTGCGGGGACCTCTTCAGCCAGGGCGGGGACGGATCGGTCACATCGGGTGACATCCTGGGCCCGGCGGCCGCGCTCGAGGACATGATGAGCGCCACTGCGCTGACGCCAAGGACGGCCAGTACCATCCGCCGACTGGCCGACACCCAGCCGTCGACCCTCGGGCTCATGCACGGCCCGTCGTTCACGGGCGACGGTGCCGCCGCGCTTCTTGCACTGGCCGACGATTACCAGGCCCGCTTGCAGAGGGAACTGGCTTCGCCCGGATGACGCTCATGGGTTGACGGCTCGGGGGGCTCTTTGGCGTGGCCAGAAGCATGAGGCGGCGGCGGCGTGCCGGGCGCGCCTCCCGGGCGGACCGTCCAAGCGGGAGCGGTGCGCCGACGGCGAGAATGGACTCGTGGAGCCGGACGATCCCTTTCATCAGCTGGTGTCGGAACTCGACTACCCGATGTTCATCGTGACGGCCACGGCCGGCGAGCGATCCGGGTGCCTGGTCGGCTTCGCCTCGCAGGCCAGCATCGAACCGCCCCGCTTCGTGGTGCTGCTGTCGAAGCTCAATCACACCTGCGGGGTGGCGGCGCGCGCCGACGCCCTGGCCGTGCACTTCCTCACCCGGGACGACCGGGAGCTGGCCAATCTGTTCGGGGAGGAGACGGGCGACCGGATCGACAAGTTCGCCCGGTGCCGGTGGGAGCCCGGGCCGTTCGGCACGACCGTGCTCCCCGACACCAAAGGGTGGATCGCCGGCCGGGTGCGCGAACGCGTCGATGCGGGCGACCATGTGGTCCACCTGATCGACACCGAGGTCACCCATCTGAACCGGTCCGGCCGGCCGCTCTCGTTCCAGGACGTCCGGGACATGAAGCCGGGCCACCCGGCCTCCTGACGCGAGAAGTCGGTCCACAGTTGCGCGTGGTCCATGCGGCTGGACCGCCAGAGCGCCCATAAGCGCGTTACGCCGGTCCAGTCGTCTTTGGGCCGCATTCGATTGGACCGGCAGAACGCGCAATTCGACATTCTGGCGGTCCAGGCGGTGGGGGGCGCTGCAACTGTGGACCGAAATGACGCGCTTCGGCGGGCCGCGTCGCACGCATTCGCCGGCGGGAAGAACCGGCGCAGGACCAGAGCGACGCCGGGAGCGACGGGAACCGGCGGTGGCCGACGAAAGGCCGACGGCCTGGCCCGATATCGCGTGTCCGGTGACTGGCCGGGCGGCCGGGCGGCATTCCCGGTGGGCCGACGCCCGGTCTGATGCTCGGCCTGGCCGGGACCGGGTACTTCTTCCTGGTCCTGGCCGGCGTGCCGATCCCGTCCACCTCTGCCGCGCCCGACCGAGTGGGCCGTCTGAGCTGACTGAGGCCGTTGGCTGCGGGCCGCTCCGGTGGTGCCTGCTTTCCGGATGGCGTGAGCCCGTTTAGAGCGACCACGTGGAGGGCAGAAGATCTCACACAGGGCGGCCTTCTGGGCCTCTCAATGAACGAGGGGGCTCGATATGAGCGGGGTGCCAGGCGGACGGCGGCTGGTAGCGGCATCGCTGGGGGGCATCGTCGCCGTGGCCTCCATCAGCTTCGGCAGTACGGCCGCGTCCGCCGCGTCGTTGCCGTCGGCGACAGTTAGCCCGGCGGCGGCGACGCCACAGCTGGCCGGAAGCGCGTCGGGTTCGAGCCGGTTCGCCCAGTTCCTGGCCTCGAGGCAGCCGGCCCCATCGGCTACGACGCCGTCGGCGTCATCGGCTAGGACGCCGTCGGCGTCATCGCCCTCGCCGAGCGCAGCGGCCCGAGCCTCGTCCTCGCCGTGGTCGATGCAACGGGCCCTCGACGGGCCGGTCGCCAACGGCCAGATGAGTGGTGAAAGCTGCCCGGTCAAGCGGGTGTGCACCTCGGTGGGCACGTCCCAGAACCGGGCCGGTCATCTCGTGACCCTCGCCGAGAGGTGGAACGGCACCAGGTGGAAGGTCCAGCCGACCCCGAATCCGGCTGGGTCCCAAGCGGCTGCGTTCTCGGGCGTCTCGTGTGCATCCACGAGCGCCTGCTTGGTCGTCGGCGCCTACGAGGATGTCAACGGCCATCTGCATCCGTTGGCCGAGGTCTGGAACGGTGCCACGTGGAAGGTCGTGAACCCGGCGGGACCCAACGGAGCCAGTGACGGTGCGCTCGAAGCCGCCTCGTGCGCTACGTCGACGTCCTGCACCGCCGTCGGGTACACCGATTCGGCTTCAGGTCTGGCCCAACCCCTCTCGGAGACATGGGATGGACAGGCGTGGACCGTTCAACCGGTCCCCCTGCCGTCAGGGAGTACCAGTGCGACTCTTCTCGGTGTTTCCTGCGTCACTATCGACCATTGCACGGCGGTGGGCTCATTTGCATCGTCCGGATACCCGGTGTCGGAACTGGCCGAGTCGTGGAACGGCTCGGAGTGGGCGGTCGCACCGATCCCACCCACATCTGAGAACACAGTGCTCTTCGGCGTGTCCTGCCCTTCGGCCGGCGAATGCTTTGCCGTCGGCGAACTGAGTGACAATCAGGGTTCGGCGGCGGCCATCGTCGGTTACGACGACGGGGGCACCTGGACCGTCGACTACGCACCGGGCGGGGCGGCGCTGGAAAGCATCTCGTGCCCTTCGATCAGGTCGTGTACGGCCGTGGGTGTGCAGCAACCGAGCAACCTGCCAATGCCCGTCGCCGAGGTGTTCGACGGCACCAACTGGACGGTCGAAAGCCCCCCGCCGCCGCCGACGGGCGGTCGCAGCGGTCTCTCGGCGGTGTCGTGCCCGGGCGGGATGTGCACGGCTGTAGGCACCGCGAGCCCCACCACTTACTCCAAGCCAATCTCCTATCTACAGCAGGGTACGGACTGGCGTTTACAAGCCATACCGGCACCTGCCGGCAGCGAAGACGGCTCACTCACCGCCGTGTCATGCTCGTCGAGCACCTTCTGCATGTCGGTTGGCGGCTACAACAACGAGTCCGGTAGCTGGCCACTAGCCGAGACGTGGAACGGACGCAGCTGGAACCTGGCTGTGCCTGTTCTCCCCGAGGGCGCCGACTACGCCACCCTGTCAGGAGTGTCGTGCAGCTCGGCGGCGGCGTGCACAGCTGTGGGCGTTTACGACAATCCGACAGAACTTCTACCGCTCATAGAGACCTGGAACGGCTCGACCTGGACGGTTCAGAGCACCACGACGCCGCCAGGGACCGTGGGCGCCGTCCTGTTCGGCGTGTCATGCCCGTCACCGTCGACGTGCTTCGCCGCCGGCGGATATCAGAAGTCGGCCGACGCGGGCAACGCCCCCTTCATCGAGCGATGGGACGGTTCTGCTTGGCAGACCGAGCTGCCGCCCAGTCCATCCGGCGAGTCGAGCCCGTTGTCCGGGATTTCCTGTGCCGCGGTTGCATCCTGCGTCGCCGTCGGCACCGACAACACCAGCTCAGGCGTGTATGAGGGATTCGCCGAGAACTTGAACGGCAGTACATGGACGGAACAGGAGACCCCTTCGCCGACGGGGACCGACTCCGTCTTCGTCAACGGGGTGTCGTGC
>DASZNC010000016.1:0-2010 GCA_035551615.1 Acidimicrobiales bacterium | reverse complement strand
GCGGGCCGGCGCCCGGCATGTGGTCGGCACCACCGACGCCATCGACGCCGTCCGGCTCTACAAGGACATCAGACCGGATCTGGTCCTGCTCGATCTGCACATGCCGAACATGGACGGCATCGCCGCCCTCGAGGCCATGCGCGCCTTCGACCCCCCGGGCTCCTACGTTCCGGTCGTCGTCCTCACCGCCGACGGCACCCTCGAGGCGAGATACAAGGCTCTGGCGGCCGGGGCCAAGGACTACCTCACGAAACCGTTCGAGCAGTCCGAGGTGCTGCTGCGGGTGCGGAACCTGCTGGAGACCCGGTGGCTGCACGTCCACGTACAGATGCGCAACGTCGCCCTGGAGAACGAGATACGCCAGTCGCTCGAAGGGCAGCACCGCCAGGCCGAGGGCTATCGCGAGCGCCTGACCCGGATCGAAGGCGTGCTGGAGACGGAAGACATGGAGATCATCTTCCAGCCCATCATCGACCTCACTACTTCCTCCGTCGCCGGCCACGAGGCCCTGGCCCGGTTTTCGGCCGAGCCGATGCGGCCGCCCAACGAATGGTTCGCGGAGGCCGAAGAGGTCGGGCTGGGCGGGCAGCTCGAGATGCTGGCCGTCCGCTCGGCGCTGAGTCAGCTCGACCACCTGCCGGACCACACTTACGTTTCGATCAACGTGGCGCCGTCCACCGCCACCCATCCCGAGCTGGCCGACCTCATCGAGCCCTACCACGACCGGGTCGTAGTCGAGCTGACCGAACACGACCAGGTCGACCAATACGACCAGCTCCGGGCCGCCCTCGAACGGATGCGGCAGGCCGGGATCCGCATCGCCATCGACGACGCCGGTTCCGGCTACGCCAGCCTCAAGCACATCCTGCGGCTCAACCCGGACATCATCAAGCTGGACATCGACCTCACCCGGAACATCCACCGCGACCGCGCCCGGCGGGCCCTGGCGGCGGCTCTGGTCGCCTTCGCCGCCTCCATCGGCGCCAGCATCACAGCCGAGGGCATCGAGACCGTCGACGAGCTCGACACCGTACGAGAGCTCGGGATCAGCTGCGGGCAGGGGTACTACCTGGGGCGGCCGGCCCGGCTGTAGGGACGGACCGGAGTCTCAGCCGCGGACGACGGCCAGGTTGAAGCCGTCGTAGCCCTTGGCGCCGACGGTCTGGATAGTCGTGGCCTCGACATCGCGGCGGCCGGCCAGCAGCTCGTGGAAGCGGCGCACCCCCAGGATGCGGCCGTCCTCCGATGCGGGGTCGATCAGCGCGCCGTTGCGGACGACGTTGTCCGTGATGATGACGGCGCCCGGGCGGGAAAGACGGACGCACCAGTCGAAGTAGGTGGGGATCCGGTCCTTGTCGGCGTCGATGAAGGCCAGGTCGAACGGCGGGAGACCCTCCTCCGCCAGCTTCGGAAGGGAGTCCAGGGCGGGACCGACACGGATGTCGACGAGGTCGCCGACGCCGGCGCGGTCGACGTTGGCCCGGGCCACCTGGGCGTGCTTGGCCTCGAGCTCGAGGGTGATGACCTGGGGGGCCGGGGTGGCGGGTGCGGCGTCCGTGCTGTCCGCCGCCGGATTTGGGTCGTCCGCCGCCGGGTTCGGGTTGTCCGCCGCCGGGTTTGGGTCGTCCGCCGCCGGGTTGGGGCGCAGTGCCCGGGCCAGCCAGATGGTGCTGTAGCCGCCCAGCGTGCCGATCTCGAGGATCCGGCGGGCCCCGATGGCCACCGCGGTCAGATAGAGCAGCTTGCCCTGGGGGGCGGACACGGCGATGGGCGGGAGCCCGGCCCGGGCCGATTCCGCCAACGCCTCGGCCAGGTCCGGGTCGGCGCCGACGAGCCGATCGGAGATGTACTCGTCGACCTCGTTCCACCGGTCGGGCCCGCTCATCGGTGCACCGTCGGGGGGATGAGGCACCAATCTGTGTCGGTCGGTTCGCTCCCGAGGTCGCTCACGCCGCCACCGTACCCGTCGCCGCCGTTCCCGTTCCCACTGGGATGAGGCCGCTACACTGC
>DASZNC010000015.1:0-44314 GCA_035551615.1 Acidimicrobiales bacterium | reverse complement strand
CCGGCCCGCCCCGGATGGACGATCAGGGCGGCGGCCGACCGCAGCTCGCCCGGGGAGATACCGGCCACCTGGTGGACGCGGTCGGGCGTCCAGGACCGGACCGACGGCAGCAGCTCGGCCCAACCCACGGTCCGGTCGGCGATGAAGTGCTGGACGACGGCCTCATCGACGACGGCCAGATGGAGCAGGCCGAGGGCGACGGCCAGGTCGGTCCCGGGATAGGGCTGGAGGTGCAGGTCGGCGACAGCGGCCGTCTCGGTGCGGCGGGGGTCGACGACAACCAGCCGACCACCCCTCCGCTTCATGCGGTCGACCCACTGCATGAGCGGCGGCATGGTGTCGGCCGGGTTGGCTCCCCACAATGTCAGGGTGTCGGCGTCGACGATGTCCGAGACCGGGAAGGGCAGGCCGCGATCGACCCCGAACGAGCGATTCTGGGCGGCGGCCGCCGAGGACATGCAGAACCGGCCGTTGTAGTCGATGTTGGCCGTGCCGACGGCCACGCGGGCGAACTTGCCCAGCAGGTAGGCCTTCTCGTTGGTCAGTGCCCCGCTGCCGAAGATGCCCAGCGCGTCGGCCCCGTGCTCGGCGCGCACCCGCTCGATCCGGGCGGCCAGTTCGTCCAGTGCCGTCTCCCACCCGACCGGGACCAGGCCACCGGACCGGTCTCGGATCAGCGGGCGCAGCAGTCGATCCGGATGGCGGACGAGCGCACCGGCCGACCAGCCCTTGATGCACATCCGTCCCTCGTTCACCGGGAACTCCGGGCGGGCCTGAATCTGGATGTCCGGGAGCCCGTCGGGGCCGGTCACCGGCTGGGCCCGCATCCCGCATTGGAGCGCGCAGAACGGGCAGTGGGTCGGCGTCGGCTCGCTCGGCGGCGACCCCTCGCTCACGGCCAGCACCTCGACGGTCCGGCCCCAGACCCGCACCGGCCAGACCTTGACCGACGGGGATTCGCCATCGAGGCAGCGCCCGCTCGACAGGTCGAAACGGTGCCTGTACATCGGCGAGGCCACGTAGTCGACGTCCTCGGCGTTGCCGAGCAGACCTCTGGCCAGCACGTTGGCCCCGGCCACCGGATCCCGGTTGTCGACCGCCCGCAGGCGGCCGGACACGTCGGCGTCGGGCCCGGGGAGCAGGAACACGGCGACCTGCTGGTCGTCGACCAGGGCGGCCACGCCGCGGCCCGGCTCCAGCTGCGTCAGGGAGCAGACCCTGACCCAGCGTCGGGTGATCAAGGCCGGCCGGCCAGCAGTTCGACCCGCTCCCATTCCTGGGCCGGTCGGGGTTGGGCCCGTTCCTCGACCACGACGATGTCAGGGTCGGGCTGATCCGTGTTGACGAAGCTGCGGAACCGGGACAGGTACGCCGGATTGGCCAGCGTCTCCGCCCACTCGCACCGGTAGCGGGCGACGTGGGTCGCCATGGCCGCCTCCAGATCGTCGGCCAGCCCGAGGCTGTCATCGACCACGGCCTGGCGGACATGGTCGATGCCGCCCTCGATGTTCTCCAGCCACACCGATGTGCGCTGGAGGCGATCGGCGGTGCGGATGTAATACATGAGGAAGCGGTCGGTGAGGCGGATCAGTTCGTCGGTGCTCAGGTCCTCGGCCAGCAGGTCGGCGTGGCGGGGCCGGGAGCCGCCGTTGCCGCACACGTAGAGGTTCCAGCCCCGCTCGGTGGCGATGACCCCGACGTCCTTGCCCCGGGCCTCGGCGCATTCGCGCACGCAGCCGGACACCGCCATCTTGATCTTGTGCGGGCTGCGCAGGCCCCGGTAGCGGAGCTCCAGGTCCACGGCGAGCGAGGTCGAATCCTGCACGCCGTAACGGCACCAGGTGGAGCCCACACACGACTTCACCGTCCGCAGGGCCTTGCCGTAGGCGTGACCGGATTCGAAACCGTGGTCGATCAGGCGGGCCCAAATGGCGGGCAGGTCGTCGACGCGAGCGCCGAGCAGATCGATCCGCTGGCCGCCGGTGATCTTGACGTACAGGCGGAACTCCTTGGCCACCTGGCCCAGCACGATCAGCTTCTCGGGGGTGATCTCCCCACCAGGGGCACGGGGCACGACCGAGTAGGTGCCGTCCTTCTGGATGTTGGCGAGGAAGTGGTCGTTGGTGTCCTGCAGGGCGGCGTCCTCGCCGTCCAGGACGTACCGGTCGGTCAGCGAGGCCAGGATCGAAGCCACCGTCGGACGGCACACCTCACAACCGAGGCGGCCCCGACCGTGCCGGGCCAGTACCTCGGAGAACGTGGTGATCCCTTCCACGCGGATCAGATCGAACAGCTCCTGACGGGACTGTGGGAAGTGGGCGCACAGGTTGCGGCTCACCTCCACACCCCTCTGCTCCAACTCGGATCGGAGCAACTCGGTCAGTTGGGGGACGCATCCGCCGCAGCCGGTGCCGGCGCGGGTGGCCGACTTGATCAGACCCACGTCGACCGGTTCGGAGCGGTCCAGACCCGACCCGATGGCGTCGACGATCGCCGCCTTGGCCACGTTCTCACATGAGCAGACGGTCGTCGTCGGGGGCAGCGCCACCACGCCTGACAGGGCGGGTGACTCCTGGCTGCCGCTGAGCCCGGGGGCGAGCAGTTCGGCCGGGGACTCCGGGCTGGCCAGCTCTCCGGCGGCCATCGAGGCCATGACCTCGAATCCCCGGCAGTCGCCGATCAGCACGCCGCCGGTTATACGGCCCGACCCGTCGACGACCAGGCGCTTGTGGACCCCCGACAGACGGTCGGTGAAGACGATGCTGGAAGATCCGGGCTGGCGGCCGTGGGCGTCACCGAAGGTGGCCACATCGACTCCGAGCAGCTTGAGCTTGGTCGGCGTGTCACCTCCTGCGAAGACCGACCGGCCATCGCCCACGATGGCGTCCGCGGCAGCCCGGGCCATGTCGTAGCCGGGAGCGACGAGCCCGTAGACGCGGCCCTCATAGGACGCGCATTCGCCGACGGCGAAAATGGCCGGGTCGCTGGTGCGGCACTGCTCGTCGACGACGATGCCGCCCCGGGGCGCGACGTCGAGGCCGCACTGCCGGGCCAGTTCGTCGCGCGGCCGGATGCCCGCCGCGAACACCACCATCTCGGTGGCCAGTGGAGCCGCGTCCTCGTCGCCGCGGACCGCCAACGACACGGCGGCCACGGCCCCGTCGTCACCCGATTCGACACAAGCGACGGAGGTCGAGGTGTGCACCGCGAAGCCGAGGCGCTCCACCAGCTCGTTGAGCAGATCCCCCCCGCCGGCGTCCACCTGGCTGGGCATGAGCCATTCGGCGTACTCGACGATCTCGGCGACGAGCCCGCAGCGGCGCAGGGCGTCGGCCGCTTCGAGCCCGAGCAAACCGCCTCCGACCACGACGCCATGGCGCCGACCGGTGGCCCATTCCTTGATGGCCTTCACGTCGTCGATCGTCCGGTAGACGAAGCAGCCGGGCAGCGACCGGCCCGGAACGTCAGGGACGAACGGCGCCGAACCGGTGGCCAGCACGCAGACATCCCATTCGAACATGCGGCCGCCCGACGTGGTCGCCGTGCGCCGGTCGCGGTCGATGGAGGTGACCGTCTCGGCCACGAGCTCCTGCACCGGGCCGCCGGCCAGGTACGCGTCGCGACCGAGGGTCAGATCGTCCGGCTCCGATCCGTCGAACAACCGGGACAGGTGCACTCGGTCGTAGGCCGGCCGCCGCTCCTCGCCGACCACGGTCAGCTCCCAGGCATCGGCGCCGTCCCGGCGGGCGATCAGGTCGACCAGCTTGTGCCCGACCATCCCCCCGCCGACGACCAGTATCCGTTGACGACGCGGCATCAGCCGACGGTACGAACCGAATGTTTCCGGCCGGTACGACCTTCACTTCAGGGCGATGAACGGAACCTCTCAGCGGCCGCCCTCCGGTGTGAGCGTCAGGCGCGGGCGGCGGCCAGGTCGTGGGGACCGGATGCCGGATAGCCGTGTTGGGCCCGGATCGCGTGGCCCATCGGTGACAGCAGGTCGATCACATCCGTGAAGTCGTCACCGAGGGCCTCGATCAGCGGGCGGCACTGCCGGTCGGTGGCCAGTTCCACTTCCTCGCGCGCCGTCCGTCCCGCTTCGGTCAGTGCCCCGCCCTCGATCAGCCCGCGCCCGGCGAGCCGGCCGAGCGCGGCATCCAGTTCGTCCTCGCTCCAGGCGCGCGTCCGGATGTAGGACTTCGTGGGCAGGGCCCAGTACAGTTCGGTCAGCAGACCGATTTCCACGGCGTCGAAGCCGGCCGCCGTCCACGACGCGCTGTGCGAGTCGCCGCGGTACTCGCGCAAGCGGTCGGCGTAGCGCCAGGCGGCGCCCAAAGGAAGGTCCGGTATCTCGCGGGCGAGCAGGCCGGCGAAGAGCGGACGCCCGGTCATGGCCCCCGGCTCGGCGGCCCGGGCCAGGAGGTCACGGAGGCGTTCGATGCCGTTCGGTGCGTCGCCGAGGATCCGGCGCAACTGACCGATGGCCCCTCCGGTGCGGGCCGCTTCGATGGTCGACGCGTCGGTCAGCGTCCATCCATAGGTGACAGCCGGTACGACCACCGCCGGATTGAATACGGCGAAGGCGGACGCGATCAGCTGGCCCGGAACCTGGCCCAGCAGCGACCCGCGGCTGCAGAAGTAGGCCGGACCGTCGGGCAGGGCCACCCCGTTGGCGTTACCCGGGCTGGCGGTGAAGCCGAGGTCGGCGTAACTGGCATGGCATTCCGGGGAGAAATAGACCTGCCCGGCAAACGGCTCGATCACGGACGCAAGGGCGCGGGCTCGGGTGCTGCACTCGGCTTCGTTCATTGCCACGATCTTGGCACACTGCCAATAGACGTGCTTGAATCGGCTCCCATGCGCGCTACTCCGGTGGGCCGGCCTGGGGCCGGCACCGCCCCGCCCGCCGATTTCCATGTCGCCGACATGATCGACGGCGTAGGCGGGTTCCTGGCCGGCGCCGCCAACGTCATCATGCAGTTGTCGTGGCGCCCGGTCGGCTACGGAGTGCTGGAGAGCAAGGTGGACAGCGGCAAGGTCACGGAGCATCCGTTGAAGCGGGCCCGCACCACGTTCACCTACCTGGCAGTGGCCCTGCTGGGGACCGATGCGGAGCGACTGACCTATCGCAGGGCGGTCAACCGGTCCCACGCCCAAGTGCAGTCGGGACCGGACAGCCCGGTCCGGTACAACGCCTTCGACCCGGAGCTGCAGCTGTGGGTGGCGGCGTGCCTCTACTACGGAACGGTCGACGTGATCGAGCGGTTCCGTGGCCCGATGGATGCCGAGACGGCTGACCTGCTGTACCAGGCGGTCAAGCCGCTGGGGACCACCTTGCAGGTGAAACCGGAGATGTGGCCGGCCGACCGGCAGGAGTTCCAGAGGTACTGGGAAGCGGGTATCGAGCAGATCGCCATCGATCCGCCGGTCAGGAAATACCTGTACGAACTGGCCACGCTCCAGTTCATGCCGCTCCCGGTGCGCCTGCTCCAGGGCCGGTCGAATCTGTTCTTCACCACCGGGTTCCTGCCCCCGCCCTTCCGCCAGGCCATGCAGTTGCCGTGGACGGCCGCCGATGACCGCCGGTTCAACCAGGTCATACGCCTCCTGGCCACGGTCAACCGGTGGGTGCCGCCGGCGGTCCAGCGCTTTCCCTTCAACTACTTCCTCTGGGACTTCAGGATGCGCGTGCGGTTCGACCGCCCGCTGGTGTAGCGGCTCGGCCCTTCACCTGCCCTGGAACTGCCCGGCCCGCTTCTCCATGAAGGCGGCCACGCCTTCCTTGTGATCCTCGGTCCGGAACAACTCGGTCAGGCTGGACGACACCCAACGACCCAGCTCGTTCCAGTCGGGATCGAGGGCCAGCCGCAGGCCCCGCTTCAGACGCTGGACGGCGAGCGGCGGGTTCCCGGCGATCTCGGCGGCCAGCGCCCGGGCCGCCGGCAACAGCTCGTCGTGGGGCAGCACCTGGCTCACCAGCCCGATGCGGCGGGCCTCCTCGGCGTCGATGATGCGACCGGTGAAAAGGAGCTGGGCCGCCTCCGCCCGGCCCACCAGCTGGGCCAGCCGGCCCAGGCCGGCGACATCGCAGCACAGGCCCCGCTTCACGAACAGCTCGCCGAAGCGGGCCCGCTCGGAGGCCAGCCGGATATCGGCCATGCAGGCCAGCTCCATACCCCAGCCCACGGCCGCCCCGTTGACGGCGGCGATCACCGGCACATCTGTGGTCAGCAGGGCGTCGGCGGCCGGAGTGATGGACGGCGCCGTCGGCGGGGGCGCCACAGCTGCATCGGACGCCCGCCGCTCGATACCGGCCACCATGATCTGCTTCACGTCGTCACCCGAGCAGAAGGCCGGGTCGGCGCCGGTGATGACCAGGCAGCGCGCCCGGGCGGCCCGCACCGTCTCCTCGAGTTCCTGGTACGTGGTGTAGGTGAGGGCGTTCCGGGCGTCCGGGCGGTTCAGGGTGATCACACCCACATCGCCGTCCACCTCGTATGAGAGTTCCGTGGGCACCCGTCCTCCTTCGTGACCAAGCTAGAACGACCGGATTGGCAACGGTCGTTTCCATATCGTACTGTCTGGGCCGGGAGGGTCTTCGGGAGGAGGCGGGCGCATTGCCGGAAAAGGTGCTGGTCATCGGCGGCGGCATCGGAGGTCTGGCGTCGGCTCTCGCCTTCGCCCGGCGCGGCCACGACGTGACCCTGTGCGAGCGGGACCGGACGGTGCCCACGGAGTCGCCGGCGGAGGCCTTCCGGATCGAACGCCGCGGTGCCCCCCAGGCCCACCAGACCCACGGGTTCCTGGCCCGGATCGTCGTTCTCCTGCGGGAGTGGTTCCCCGACGTTCTCGAGCACCTCCTGGCCCAGGGCTGCGTCACCATGCCGACCACGGCCAACCTGGGCCAGGCCCAGCCGGGCGACGACGATCTCCGGGTGCTGATCGTGCGGCGCACGACGCTCGAGTGGGTGTTGCGCAAAGCGGTGGCGGCAGAACCGGGTGTCGAACTCCGGGCCGGTGTGGCCATCAGATCCCTGATGGCCGAGCGGGCCGAAGGATCGGTCCCGGTCGTGACCGGCGCCGTCACCGACACGGGCGAGCGGTTGGAGGCCGACATCGTCGTCGCCGCCACCGGCCGGCGGGGCGAGTTCGACCAGTGGCTGGCTCCTTTCGGGTTGGGCATCGCCGAGGAGGTCGAGCCGAGCGGGCTCATGTACCTGTCCCACTGGTACCAGTTGCCCGGCGACGCCCGGGTGGAGCTCAATCCCAAGGTGGGCGGCGATCTCGGATGGGTCAAGTTCCTGGCGGTGCCCGGAGACGGGGGAACCCTGTCGGTGACCCTCGCCATTCGGGCCGACGATCGCGAGCTGCGCTCGGCACTGTCCACCTCCGACGCTTTCGAGCAGGCGTGCCGGGCGCTGCCCGGGCCCGACCAGTTCTTCTCCGGGACAGCCGGGCCATTGCCGCGCCTCGGGACGGTGCGGCCGATGACCGGGCTCATCAACCGGATCCGCCGCTTCGTCGATGCCGATGGGCGGCCCCTGGTCCTCGGGCTGCACGCCGTCGGCGATAGCCACACGTGTACCAACCCTCTGTACGGGCGGGGCTGTTCACTGGCCGTGTTGCAGGCCGTGCGTCTGGCCGAGGCGGCCGCCGACCACCCGGGCGATGCCCGGGGGCGAGCCGAGGCCTACGAGGCCGCCGCCCGGACCGAGGTGGAACCGTGGTGGCAGATCTCGGTGCAGATGGACAAGGTCGGCGCCGACCCGTCGGGGCCGTTGAGCGATGCCGCCGAAGGAGCAGGTAGGGCGCTGGCCACGGTCATGGTCGCGGGGGCGACGGATCCGATCATCGGCCGGGCCATGGCCCGCTTCTGGAACCTCATGACCACCCCGGCGGAGCTGATGGCCGACCAGGAACTGCTGGCCCGGGTGACAGAAGTTCTGGCCCGGGCCGATGACTACCCGGTCCCGGCTCGCGAAGGACCGACCCGGCAGGAACTGCTGCAGTTGCTGACCGGCGGGTCGGATGCGGCGGCGGATGCGACGGTGGATGCGGCGGTGGGCCGCTGATGCGGGGTGCCGGCGGCCGAGCCGGGCCATATTCGCGTCAACGGGCGCGCCGGCTCGCCACCGGTTGACGCGTAGAGCTCCCAAATGGGAGTTCTACGCGTCAACCGACGGGAGGGCGGAACTCGGTTGACGCGTAGAACTCCAAAACGGGCGATCTCCGCGTCAACCCACGACTCGGGATCGCGCGCGTTGACGCGCAGAGCTCCCAGAGCGGCCGGTCACGGGCTCTCTGGCCCGCATCGACACGGCCGGATCCTCGTCGTCGCCCGAACGCCTGAGGGCGGCCAACGCACCTGTTAGCGGTCTGCCAGTATTCTGTCCCCGCCAAAGGGCTCAGAAGGGACACACGGAAACGCTGTGGTGACGCAGAAAGACGCCAAACGCTGGAACCGGCTCGATTACGACGAGCGCAAGGCACAGATCCTGGCCACCGCGCAGAAATTGTTCTCGGAGCGGCCCTACGGATCGGTGTCCACGACCGAGATAGCCGAGGCGGCCGGCGTCACCCGTGGCCTCCTGCACCACTATTTCGGTACCAAGCGCGATCTCTACCTGGAAGTGGTGCGCGAGCTGGTGGATTCCCCGGTCGTCCCGCTCCTCGACGCCATCGGATCCGACCATCAGGAGGATCCGACCCGGCTGGGCTGGGCCGAGAGTGTGGAGGCCTGGATGGAGCTGGTCGAGGCTCACCAGGGCGCCTGGTTCATCGCCATCAGCGCCGGTGAGACCGGTCAGGACGAGGCCATGCGGGAGATCCTCGATCAGTCGCGCGACCGGACGGCCACCCAGGTGATGAAGGTGCTGGGCCTCGACGACTCGGCCAGTCCCGAGACCCGGGCATTGGTCATGGCGTTCGGGCGCTTCGCCGAGGAGATCACCAGGGAGTGGTTGTTGCGCGGCCGGTTGACCCGGGATCAGGCCCGGGTGCTACTGGTCGGGTCCCTGCCGATGCTGGTCGACCGACTGGTGCCCGAGATGGCGGCCAGCCAGACCGACGTCCCGCCCGAGCCCCGCCTACGTCGATGGGCTGGACAGGTCAGCTGAGCGGTCAGGCGCTCAGCCCGAGGTCGATCGAGCCGATGAAGTCGAGCAGGGCCCGGTTCACGTCGGCGGCTCGCTCCTGCTGCACCCAGTGGCCGGCGTCGGGGACGATCACCGTGCCGCGGTGATCGTGCAGCCAGGCCTCGGCCGCGCTGGGGCTGGCCATGGCCAGCACCGGATCGAGGGCCCCGCCGATGAACAGCGACGGGACGGACACGCCACTGCCGGCCAGCTGCGGGGTGAGTTCCCAGTTGCGGTCCAGGTTCCGGTACCAGTTGAGGCCGCCGGTGAACCCGGTGCGGCTGAACTCCTGGACGTAGAAGTCCAGCTCCGCCGGCGACAGCCAGGGCGGAAGCTGGTCCGGTTCGGGCATGCGTTCGACGAAGCCGCGACCGTCGTTGGCGGCGAAGTCGCCCAGGTCGATGGGCTGGTCCGCGGCGCGGAGGGGGGCGGCCAGCAGGCGCCGCATGGTGCGGGCCGGGTCCGAGCCCAGTTCCTTGTCGGCGACGCCCGGTTCCTGGAAGTAGACCATGTAGAAGAAGTTGTCGGCGAAGATCTGGCGCATCGGGGCGATGGGCGGGAACGGCCCGCGCGGCATGAACGGGACGCTCATACCGGTGACCCCGGCCACCCGCTCAGGGTGCAGCAGGGCCATCTGCCAAGCCACCATGGCCCCCCAGCCGTGGCCCACCACGACCGCCCGATCGGCGCCGGCCCAGTCGATGACGGCCAGGAGGTCGCCGGTGAGAGCCAGTATGTCGTAGCTCTCGATCGGCTCGGGTCGGTCCGACCTCCCGTAGCCCCGTTGATCGACAGCAATGACCCGGTAGCCGGCTTGGACCAGGGCCGGAATCTGGTGACGCCACGAGTAGGCCAGCTCCGGGAAACCATGGGAGAGCAGTACCAACGGGCCGGTCCCGGCCTCGTACACGGCCAACTCGACGTCGCCGGCCCGAACCCGGCTCTCCGTCGCTCCTTCACACCACATCGACCGGGTCTCCCCCTCGGTTAGTGGGGCGTCGGCCGCCCTGCGCCCACCTTAGGTAACGCACGTTGCCAAGTTAGGGGGGACGAGCCGCGGCTCGCCAATCGCTAACGGGCGGCGTATTCGCGGGCGCCTGCGAAGTCCTTCCCGACGACGCCGGCGACTCCGGCGATCAGAGAGCCGTCGGTGGTCAGGAGACCCAGTTCGCGGTTGCGTTCGAGGCTGGACCGGCTGAAGTTCTGGCTGCCGAGGAAGGCGGTGCCGGAGTCGACGACGATGGCCTTGGCGTGGATGTAGATCGACGCATCGGAGGCATAGGTCCGGACGTGTACCCCCGAGGCCGCCAGCTGGCCGAGGGCGGGAGCCCACTCGGACGAGTAGGTCATGACGACGTCGACCTCGACCCCGCGCCGGGCCGCCTGCTCGAGGGCCGTCTCGATGCTGGGGTCGTCCATCTCCTCGTTCTCGACCAGGAGGGACCGCCGGGCCGAATCGACCAGATTCACCAGCGGGTCGGTGGCTCCCGGAGACCAGAGCAGACCGGCCGAAGCGGGTGGGGTCGCCGGTTTGGTGCCGGTCCAGTCCTGATCGAAGACGCTCTCGATCGCCGCCACCTCGGCCCCGTCATCGGTGATGACGGCGAAGTCGCGGGTGGATGAGTAGTACCGGCTCGTCAGGTTCAGCGTCATGATGGCCGACCTGGCGCCGTCCACCGTGACCGACTTCTGGTGGAAGATCGAGCCGGAGTAGGCCCAGCGCACGGCTACGCCGTGGGCCCCCAGCTCCGAGTAGGCGCCGGCATTGACCGAGGCGCCCGAGTAGTCACGATCCAAGAGGACGCGGACCTGCACGCCGCGTCCGGCGTCCTGCTCGAGTATCGAGACCGTCGTCGGGTCGGCCAGCTCGTACATCGTCATGTCGAGCGTGCGTGACGCGCCGGACATCAGCGCGTACAACGGCTGCATGGTGTCGTCCGGTTCGACGACCAGTGACGTCACCGGCGAGGTGGTGGCGTGCACGGCGCCGGGCGCCGCCGTCGTGGTCGGTGCCGGTCGGGTCGAATGCGAGATCGAAGGCGACGGCGGCGCACCGGTCGCCGGGCTCGGATGGGGTGCGGCGGGGGGCGCCGACCCGCAACCGGCGAGCACCACGACCAACCCGGCCAGAGCAGCTCGCCTCCGCATCCGTCTGGATACCCCGGCGCTACTCAGGGTTGGTCAACCCCAGGTCGCCCAGCCAGGCCAGGAAGAGGTCGGTCCAGCGGTCCGACGGTAGACCCTGTCGGATCATCCCGAAGCCGTGCTGGCCGCGTTGGAACACATGCATCTCGATCGGCCGATCGGCGGCCGACCAGTCGGTGTAGAGGCCGGCCATGATCTTGACCAGGACGTCATCCTGGGCCACGGCGGTGAACAGAGGCGGGGCGTCCGCCGGCACCGGCTGGCGGCGCGTCTCGCCGCCGTATATGGGGGCGATGAACGCCAGCTGTTCGGCTCGGGGATCGAGGGCCACGTCAACGGCGAGGAAGGCGCCGGCTGAGAAGCCGATCATCCCGACGGCCTCGGGCCGCACCTCGAAGCGGTCGGCCTGCGCGCGCACGAGAGCGATGGCCCGGCGCCCGTCATCAGCAGCGGCGGCGCGGGCCTGCAGGTACTCATCGGTCGAGATCAGCTCGCTGATGGCGCCCGGCTTGTCAGCCGACGCCAGCCGAGCGGCCAGTCCGGCGTCGACCACCGCCATCCGGTCCTCGAACGCCTGCTGATCGGCGTCCGACGCCTGCACCCGGTACTTCAGGAGAAATGCCGTGTAGCCGAGAGACGTCAGCCACCGGGCGACGTCGAGGCCCTCGTGGGTCCATGCGCTGATGGTCCAGCCCCCTCCCGGTACGACGATGACCCCGGCACCGTTGCCCGATCCCTCCGGGCGGAACACGGTGAGCGTCGCTTCGGAGATGTTGCGCCGGAACGTGGTGCCCTGAGCCAGACCGGCCTTGACCGGATACTCGACCTCCTCGGGAACCCCCTCGATGACCGTCGGTGGTCCATCCGGCCAAAGTGGGAGCACTTCGCTGGCGCCTGCCGGGATAGCTGTCATGGATACAGCATGCCGCGTCGCCGCGCCGCTCTCACCGGCGCACCATGGGTCCGCCGCCGCCCGTAGGTCAATCGACGGGCCAGCTAATCTGCTCCTTCCCGATAAGGAGTTGGAGATGCCCGAGGTTCCTGTTTCCCTCGTAACCGGCGGAGCCGGATTCATCGGTTCCCATGTCGCCGAGGAGCTGGTTGCCCTGGGTCACAAGGTCGTCGTCCTGGACGACCTGAGTGGTGGGTTCGCCGAGAACGTGCCGCCCGGGGCCACGTTTGTCGAGGGCGGGATCAACGACGTCGACCTGGTCAACGGACTGTTCGCGGAACACCGTTTCGACTACGTGTACCACCTGGCTGCGTATGCAGCCGAAGGCCTGAGTCACTTCATCAAGCGGTACAACTACGAGAACAACGTGGTCGGCAGCATGACCATGATCAACGCCGCGGTCAACTCCGGCACGGTCAAGTGCTTCGTGTTCACCTCCTCGATAGCGGTGTACGGAGCGGCCCAGTTGCCGATGGAGGAGAGCACCGTCCCGGCCCCCGAGGACTCGTACGGGATCGCCAAGTACACCGTCGAGCAGGATCTACGGGCGACCCATGAGATGTTCGGCCTCCCGTATGTGATCTTCCGCCCGCACAACGTCTACGGCGAGAAGCAGAACATCGGCGACCGCTACCGCAACGTCATCGGCATCTTCATGAACCAGTCGCTACGCGGGGAGGAGTTCACGGTGTTCGGCGACGGGGAGCAGCAGCGAGCGTTCACCTACATAGGCGACATCGCCCCGACCATCGCCCGATCGGTGGATGTGCCCGAGGCGCGCAGTGAGGTGTTCAACATCGGTGGCGACGTCCCCTTCACCGTGAACCACCTGAGCCAGGTGGTGGCCGCCGCCATGGGCACCGACCTACGGGTGAACCACCTGCCTCCTAGAAACGAAGTGGTGGACGCCTACTCCTCCCATGAGAAGGCGGCCCGGGTGTTCGGGCGACAGGAGTTCACCAGCCTGGAGCAGGGCATCGCCCGGATGGCGGACTGGGTCAAGGAGCGGGGGCCCCAGGAGCCCACGGTCTTCGAAGGTGTCGAGATCAAGCGGAACCTGCCGCCCTCGTGGGCGGCCGTCGTCCAGGACTAACCGCTCACCCGGGTACCGATCGCCTCGACCCGGGCGACCAGGTCGCCGACCACCCCGGCCGGGCCGAACCGGGCCGCGGCGGATCGGGATGCCGCTTGCAGGGCGGCGACCCGGGCCGGATCGGCGGCCAGACCCCTGAGCGCGCCGGCCAGGGCGGTCGGGTCGGCGGGAGCGACGTACACGGCCAGGTCGCCGAGGGTCCGCCGTTGCGGACGGGTGTCCGAGGTGACGATGGCGCAGCCGGCGCGGATGCCCTGATAGACCTTGTTCGGAACGACCCGCATGCCCTTGGGGTTGTCGGCGAAGATGCCCAGGCAGACGTCGTGCTCTGCGCACAGCGATGGCATCTGCTCAGAGGGAACCAGGCCCTTCCACTCGACGCGCGGATTGGCGGTCGCCGCTTCCTGGGCGGCGAGCAGGTCCTGGCCGTCGCCGGCCATGGTCACCTCGACATTCTCGTCATCAGCCAGCTGGCCCAGAGCCCGACCGATCGTGATCGATCCCTGCAGGGGCGTGAAGAGCCCGAAGAAGATGACCTTCAACGGGCGGGTCCCGTCGTAGGCCGGACGTGAGGGGGCAACCCATTCGTCGGACGCTCCGATGAGGACAACGAGCCCTTTCCCGTGAGCCCAGTCGGGCATCAACCGCAGGTGCTCGTCGGTGTCGACCATGGCCACGTCGGCCGCCTTGAGCGCGGCATGGTCGACCATGGTGAGCACCCGGTCCACCACCGGGTTGCTCACATTGCGGTCCTTGGCCGTGTCACTGCCGCTGATGAAATAGTCCAGCACGATCGGGGTCCGGCGGAAGCGACGTCGAGCCAGGTGGACATCGAAATGGCCCATGTACGGAACCAGGACCACGTCCGCGTCGCGATACGTCCGGCCCTGCCGCCACAGCGCGACCCACCGGGACAGAAGGCGAATCACGAAGAGGGGGGCGGTCCAGGGTTTGGCCAGCAACGCGACGCGCGCCTGGGTGCCGAGGCCCAGCGGAACGTTGCACTCGACCACTTCCAGACCGTGCGATCGGAGCCCGTCGATCACGACCTGAACGCGCGGGTGGGCCTTGGCGTCGTAGGTCCCGTAGAACAGGATCTGGGGGCGCCGGGGGCTCAGACTGGTCTCGGGTCCGGTCGGCATCGACGGGAGTGTACCGGTGCCGATCCGTGGGCTACCGCTTCAGGGGGGTCACCGGAATCGGCTCGTGGCAGAAGTCGCAGTGCGGGTCGGCCGCCCTGGAGGAAACGGCCTGATCGACCGGGGCCCCGCAGTTCGGGCAGTGGTCGGGGACCGCCCAGGGTGGACCGGTAACGGGGACCTCGGCCTGGTGCCTGGCCTGATTCTGCTTCTCCATCTCGATGTACTCCGAGACCGCTTGCTTGCGCATACCGGAGAAGTCGACCGCCATCTTCTTGTGATCGCGTGGGTCGTAGAGGATCGGGATTCGCGAGCCGACGGAGATGGGCATCTGGACCTTGGGAATCTTGTTGGCATGGCGAAGTTGCTGGGCTTCACGCATCATCGTCAACCGCTGGGCATCGGGGCTGTCGACATCCGGCTGGTACAGGTTGTCGACCTCGGAGGTGAACTCGGAATGAGGGCCGTCCTTGGCGTCGACGTCGACCCGGATGCGACTGGTGGTGGCGTCGATACGTACGACCTCCATGACCAGGCCGGTCGTCTTGGCCATCTCCGAGGGACCGTTCGACGGCGCGCCCGCGACTGACGGATCGGCCGGGTCCTTGTCCTGGTGATGACGAAACATCCTGATCGAAGCCCCTCCTGACCGTGCGGCAGACACTATTTCACGGGTCGGTGGACCCCCGATCCGGGATTGTTCAGAGGGTCAGACGCCCGATAACCGCCAGCCGTTGGTGACGTCGACCCAGCCCTTGGCCCCGCTGAACTGCTCTAGCTCGCCGAGGGTCAGCCGGATGGCGGACCGGGCGTCGCCGGCGGCCGGCCAGACATCGTCGAACCGGCGCAGGGACTCGTCCAGCCAGACCTCGGTGCCTTCCGGGTTGGCAAAGGGACAGACCCCTCCGGGGGCGTGCCCGGTCAGTTGCTCGACGTCCTCGGGCCGCACCATCCGGGGCTTGTGCCCGAACCGGCGCTTGAACGGTCCTCCCGCCAACCGGGCATCACCGGCGACGACGACCAGGATGGCCCGGCCCTCATCCTGGTCGTAGACCGAGATGGTCTTGGCGATCCGAGCGTTCTCCACCCCGATCGCCTGGGCGGCCAGTTCCACCGTGGCGCTCGACCCGTCGAGGACGACGACCGACTCGGCCCGCCCGTAGCGGGCCAGGTGGAGGCGGACGGTCTCGACCGGCATGGCCGCAGCCTACGGACTCTCCCGGCCCAGGTCGCGCCGGATTTCCTCGGTGTGCTGGCCGGGCAAGGGCACCCCCGAGCGGATGGCGGCCGGCGTGGATCCGAAGTGAACCGGGTGACTCAGCACCTCGATCCGGCCACCGGGGCCGTCGACGGTGGTCGTGACGCCCAGATGGCGGACCTGCGGATCGGCGAAGACCTCCGACACCCGGTGGACGGGCCCGCACGGGAACCGGTCGGCCAGTACGTCGATCCACTGCTGGGTCGTCCGGGTCGACAGGATGGCACCGATGACGTCGTTGAGCTCGGCCCGGTGCCTGACCCGCTCGGCCATCGTGGCGAAGCGGGGATCGCCCGTGAGGTCCGGTCGATCCACCATGCGGGCGAAGCCGTCGAAGTTGGTGAGGACGCCCAGGTTGATCATCCCGTCGGCGGTGTCGAAGGTGCCCATGGCCGGAATGGTGGGGTGGTGGTTGCCCTCCTGCTCAGGATCGACGCCGTCGATGAGCCAGCGGGCGGCCTGGAAATCCAGCAGATGGACGGCCGTCTCCAACAGCGATGTGTGGACCCATTGGCCGCGACCGGTCCGCTCCCGGGCGAACAGGGCGGCGATCACGCCCTGGGCCAGGTAGGTGCCCGCCACCGAATCGGTGACCGCCACGCCGACCCGCCAGGGACCGCTACCGGGTGGGCCGGTGACCGACATCAATCCACCCATGCCCTGGGCGATCTGGTCGACGCCCGGTCGGTCGGCATAGGGGCCGTCCTGCCCGAAGCCGGAGATACTCCCGTAGACCAGTCGCGGCCGGCGCTCGAGCAACGCCTCGGGCGACAGCCCCAGCCGGTGCTTGACCCCTGGTCGCCAGTTCTCGAGGAACACGTCCGCCCCGTCCACCAGGGAGAGGAGGTCGGCCCGGCCCTCGTCGCTCTTCAGATCGAGGGTGATCGACCGCTTGTTGCGGCTCAGGTTCATCTCGTCGGACCCGCCCAGGCTGGGCCGGCCCTGGCCGACGACGATCACGTCGGCGCCCATGTCGGCCAACTGCCGCGAGCAGGTCGGGCCGGACCGGGCGATGGTGGTGTCGATGACGCGGACGCCCTCGAGCGGGCCGGTCACCGGCCCAGGAACCGCGGCGGACGCTTCCCCACGAACGCGTCCTGGCCCTCGCGGAAATCCGCGCTCGCATAGCAAGCGGCGATGGCGGCGTCGGCCTGCTCCTTTGACCGGACATCGGCAGGAGTCAGGACCGACGTGATCGTCCGCTTCGACGCGGTCATGGTCAGAGGGGCGTTGGCCGCCATCGTCTCGGCCAGATCCTGGGCGGCCCCGAACAGCTCACCGGCCGGGACCACCCGGTTGACCAGGCCGGTGCGGACGGCCCAGTCGGCACCGAAGCGATCGGCCGTCATCAGCAGCTCGGCGGCCACGGCCGGCCCGGCCAACGTCACGATCCGGTCGATCCCGAGCCTCGGGTAGGCCACCCCCAGCCGGCCGGCCGGAATCCCGATCCGGAGGTCGTCGCCGGCGATACGCAGGTCGGCGGCCAGTGCCAACAGGACGCCTGCACCCAGGCACCAGCCCCGCATGACGGCCAGCACCGGCTTGGCCATTTCGCTGAGGACACCCACGAAATGCTCGGGCCGCGGCCCTTGATCGACACCGTTCGCCGACCCGAACGCGGAGATGTCGGCACCGGACACGAACGCTGCATCTCCGGCGCCGCGCAGCGCCACGACCCGGATGGTGTCCTCCTGGGCGACCCGGTCCAGCAACCCGAGCAGCTGATCCAGCATCGGGCCGGTGACCGCGTTGTGCCGCTGCGGATGATCGAACACGATCCATCCGACGGACCCCGACTGCTCGAGTCTGACCTCGGCGGTCACGACCCGGTCCGGCCCGGGTTCGGATCGCAGCGGTCGAAACGTCCGGACGGGCGGATGGCCCGGTAGGCATCCAGCACCGGGGCCAACTCCGTGGGCGTGGCACCGTGCATGATGACGCCGTCCACGCCCAGATCGAACTGTCTGAGCACCCGCTCGGCGCAGCGTTCGGGACGGCCTGTGGCGGCCGGCTCCAGCCACTCCTCGGGGATCAGACCGGCCACGTGCTCGAGGATGGCCGTGTCCGCCTTGGCATCCAGCGCACCGGCGAACGAGCTCACCACCTGGTCGGCGCGGAAGCGGGCGAGCACGTCCGGGTCCCAATGGTTGGTGGACACCATCAGGTCGCCGTAGCCCTGCAGGTAGGTGGCCAGCCGGCCCACCGTCTTCTTCAGTCGCACCGCCTCGGGTAGACCGTCGTGGACCGTCGCGTAACAGGACCAGATCCGCACGGAGGCCGGGTCCCGCCCCGCTTTCTCGGCGGCCCGGCGCACCGTCTGGACGGCCCGCACCACGGTCTCATCGGTGAAGAACGTGTGCAGCACCACCATGTCCATGACCCGGCCGCACAGGTCCAGGGAGTTGGGACCGAAGGCGGTGAAGCCGATCGGTATGTCCTCGTCAAAGGAGGAGTCCAGGTGCAGGACAGGGAAGCTTCCGGCCGGGCCGTCGTGGCCGATGACCACCTCGCCGTGGAACAGGCGGCGGGCCAGTCCGACGAAGTCCTCGACCTGGGCCGTGGTGATGCGGGGGATCCCGTAGGCGTCGAACAGGGGATTGATCCCCCGGCCCAGTCCCAGGGTGAACCGGCCCTCGGTCAACCGGTGCATCGTCGTGGCGTAGGAGGCGGTGATGATCGGATGGCGGGTGTTGTGGTTGGTCGCCGCCGTGGCGATCCCCATGCGGGTGGACGAGGCCGCCGCCGCGCCCGACAGGGTGGACGCCTCCTTGATGTTGTAGCGCTCGGAGATGAAAGCCGACCCGAGACCCATGGCCTCGCCGCGACGTACCTCGTCGAGCAGCTCGGCGGGTGATTGAGGCGCACCGGCCAGGGTGTAGAAGCCCAGTTCGTTGAATGCATCTGCCATCGGTGTCTCCCGAGTCTGTGGTCGGCCGTCGATGCAACAGATTGTCAACTCCTGGGCTGGGGTGCCGGAGAAGCTCCGAACCGGCGCCGATGCTGCGTGACACCACGGAGTCGCCGGCCCGGCTTACGCTCGGCCCGGTCGAGTCGAGTCGAGTCGGAGGCGGCGGAATGGGAAGGTGCGGACGGGTGGCGGTGGCCGCCGTCATGGCCGGAGGGCCGGCGGCCCTGTGGGTCGGGACGCCCGCCGGGTCGCATCCGGCGGGCATGACCGGGCCCCTGACGCTGGCGGCCAGCGGGGCGGCGTCCCCCTCGGTGCCGGTGGCGGTCTCGCCGACCGGCGATGCACGTGGCTTCTGGGTGGCCGAGACCGACGGGAACGTGATTCCAGAAGGCGACGCGGTCGGCCACGGTGATGCCGCTGGTGACGACCTGGCCGCCCCGGTGGTCGGTATCGCCACCTCCGCCGGTGGCGACGGGTACTGGTTGCTCGGGGCGGACGGGGGCGTGTTCTCCTACGGCGCCGCCCACTTCTACGGTTCGACCGGCGACGACCACCTCGTGCAGCCGGCCCTGCAGATGGTCTCCAGCCGTACCGGTGACGGCTACTGGTTCGTCGCCCGCGACGGGGGCGTGTTCAGCTTCGGCGACGCCCGCTTCTACGGATCGACCGGCGGCGTGCACCTGGTTCAACCGGTCCTGGGTATGGCGGCCACGCCGGCCGGCGCCGGTTACTGGTTGGTGGCGCGCGATGGCGGGGTCTTCAGTTTCGGCGATGCCCGGTTCCACGGATCGACCGGCGGCATGAAACTGGCCAGCCCGGTGGTGGCCATGGCTCCTACTGCGACCGGGGACGGCTACTGGTTGGTGGCGCGCGACGGGGGCGTCTTTGCCTTCGGCGACGCCGGCTTCCACGGATCCCTGGGCGGCCAGGCCTTGCCCGCACCGGCGATCGGGCTGGTGGCCACCCACGACGGTGGCGGCTACTGGCTGGTCCTCGGCAACGGCACCGTCCGGGCATTCGGCGACGCCACCACGATCGACAGCCCGGCCCTGGCGACCGCCGGGTATTCCCTGGTCGGCGACGTCATCGGTCTCGATCCGGGCCACAACGGTGGCAACGGAGGTGACCCGGCGTACATAGACCGGCCGGTCTGGAACGGGCGCGAGTACGAGTCGTGCGACACCGCGGGGGCCGAGACCGATGCCGGGTACACCGAATCCACCTTCAACTTCGACGTGGCCACCCGGCTGGCCGCCCTGCTCAGACAGGACGGGGCGACGGTTGTGATGACGAGGGACAGCAACAGCGGGGTCGGGCCGTGCGTCACCACCCGGGCCGGCATCATCAACGACGCCGGCGCTGATGCCGCCCTGGACATCCACGCCGACGGGGGCCCGGCCGGCGGGCGGGGCGTCACCGTCCTGGAACCGGTGGCCGACGGTCCCAACAATGACGTGATCTCGGCGAGCGATCAGTTGGCCCAGTCCGTGCTGGGGGACTTCAGGGGGCAGACGGGCGAGCCGGACAGTACCTATGACGGCACCAACGGGGTCGAACCCCGCGACGATCTGGCCGGACTGAACCTGACGACGGTGCCCAAGATCCTCATCGAGTGCGCCAACATGCGCAACGCCACCGATGCCGCGTCGATCAGCAACCCGACGTGGCGTCAGGCGGCGGCGCAGGGACTGGCCGACGGCCTGTCCCAGTTCCTCATCGGCTACGCCTGATCGCAGGCACCGGCACCGGCACCGGCGTCGGTGCCGATCCGGCCAAGCCGGTCAGGCACTGGCCGAGTGCGGCGCGCGTCAGCTCGGTCAGATCGCTCGCCGGCGACCCGAACCAGTAACCGGTCGCCGCAGCCAGGTGGGCGACCACCAGAAAGGCGACCAGTTCGAGGGGCAACTCGCTCGTCAACTCCTCCGTTGCCAGGCCGTGGCGGACGATGGCGATGACCAGGCCCAGCAGTTCGGGGTGGACGTCCCGACCGCTCGGATCCATCACCCGGGCCGCGTCCAGCCCCATCTTGCGCACCCCGGGGTGGGCTCCGATCCAGGCCTGGGCCAGACATTCCTGCACGACCGACAGCTGGGCGGTGGCCGAAGCGCCCGGGCCCAGGGCCAGCATCTCCTGTTCGGCCCGTTCGGCCAGCCGCCGGTTGAAGTCCCGGATCAGACCGGACTTACCATCGAAATGTCGGAAGAAGGTAGCCCGCCCGATCCCGGCGGCCAGGCAGATCTGCTCGACGGTCAGGTCGTCGTAGTCGACGTCGCGCATCAGCTGTATGGCGGCGTCGTAGAGGGCGGCCCGGGTGTCCGATCTCTTGCGCGTCCTCTGGTCCATGTGTGATACTCCGTCTCAGACTGGGTCTCAAGATTACCCGACTCGACAGCAAGGGGAAAGCCGTGCTCGACGTCATAATCACCGGCGGTACCGTCGTCGACGGCACCGGGAGCGAGCCGTATTCGGCCGACGTCGGCGTGCGCGACGGGGTGATCGTCGAGATCGGCCGGGTCACCGAGGCGGCGCAGCGGACGGTCGCCGCCGACGGTGCGCTGGTAACGCCCGGGTGGGTGGACGTCCACACCCACTACGACGGTCAGGTCACCTGGGACGAGGTCATGGAGCCGTCGGCCAGCAACGGTGTGACGACGCTGGTCATGGGTAACTGCGGGGTCGGTTTCGCGCCGGTGCGCCCGAGCGACCACGATGCCCTGATCGACCTGATGGAAGGGGTCGAAGACATCCCGGGCACCGCTCTCTCGGCCGGCATGCCGTGGGGGGAGTGGGAGACCTTCGAGGAGTACCTCGACGTTCTCGACCAGCGTCGCTACGCCCTCGACATCGCCGCCCAGATCGCCCATGGCGCGGTGCGGTTCTACGTGATGGGCGAGCGGGGCGCGGCCAACGAAGATGCGACGGCGGACGATCTGGTCGAGATGGCCCGCCTGGTCGAGGGCGCACTGAGCGCCGGCGCCGTCGGCTTCTCCACATCGCGCACGATCGGGCACCGGTCGAAGTCGGGGCGGGAGGTGCCGGGCACCTTCGCCGCCGGTGAGGAGCTCCTGGCCATCGGCGGGGCGCTGAAGGCGGCCGGCCGGGGCGTGTTCGAGGCCATCGTCGCCGGAACGATCGGCAGCCTGGGCGGCTTGGGCGGCGAGAAGGCCACGATGCTGGAGGAGCTGCCCTTGCTGGTCGACGTGGCCCAGGCCAGCGGCCGGCCGGTGACGTTCACCGTCGCCCAGCTGTTCGAGGATCCGGACAACTGGCGCCTGGTCCTGGACGCGGCCCGGGCGAGCACGGCCCAGGGGGCGGTTCTCCGCCCGCAGGTGATCCCGCGGTCGGTCACCGTGATGACCAGCCTGGACGCCTACCACCTGTTCATGCTCCGCCCGACCTACCGCAAGCTGGCCGACCTGCCGCTCGCCGAGCGGGTCGCCGAGATGCGCCGGACCGAGGTGCGCGACGCCATCCTGGCCGAGGCCGATGCCACCGATGGCCCGAGCCGCGCCGCGGCCGCACTGACGAGTCTCTTCGCCAACGCCCTGCCGGTCACCTTCCCGCTCGCCGAGCCGGTCGAGTACGAGCCCGAACTCGGATCGTCGGTTTTCGCCCAGGCGCTCACCGCCGGGCTCGACCCCATCGCCCACATGTACGACCTGCTCCTCGCCGACAGCGGCACGGCGTTCTACGCCGTCCTCGGATCCAACTACGTCGGCGGCAACCTCGACGTGTGCCGGGAGATGCTGCTCGACCCGAACACGGTCACCGGCCTCAGTGACGCCGGCGCCCATGTGAACCTGATCTCCGACTGCTCCGCGTCCACGTTCCACCTCACGCACTGGGCCCGCGACCGCCGGGCCGGTGAGCGACTGCCCATCGAGTTGCTCGTCCACAAGCTCAGCGGTGGCAATGCCGCCCTGTACGGCTTCGACGATCGCGGGACCGTGGCGGCCGGCAAGCGGGCCGACCTCAACGTCATCGACTTCGAGGCTCTCCGCATCCGCCGTCCCGAACTGCGCTACGACCTGCCGGCCGGCGCCAGCCGCATCCTGCAATCGGCCGAGGGCTACCTGGCCACGTTCGTCAATGGTGTCCAGACCCGCAGCGACGATGCCGACACCGGCGAGCGCCCCGGCCGCCTGGCGCGTGGTCGCTGACGGCCGGGCGCATACATCGGCGACGGCGCGTCGCTGACCGGTCCGAGGCGGCGGGTGGGCGGACGGGCCGGCCTGGTCAGGTGTCGCTGCCGTAAGGGCGGGTGATGATCTCGAGCCAGTGCCCATCGGGATGCTGCCAGTACAAGCCGCGCCCACCGTCGTTGTGGTTGATCTGGTTCCGGCGCTCGCCGTGCGGGTCGGCCCAGAAGTCCAGGCCCCGTTCCTTGATGCGGTCCCACACCTGATCGAACTCGTCCTCGGTGACGAGGAAGGCGTAGTGGAGGGCCGGGATGGCGGTATCGGCGCCGTAGTCCATGAAGTCGATACTGACCCCGTTGCTGACCTCCACGACCTGGAACGGCCCGAACCGGGTGGCCTCCGGTAGGCCGAGCATCTCGGTCAGGAACCTGGCCCCGGCCACCGCATCTCGGGAGCCGGCGATGGTGTGGTTGAGCTGTACGGGCACGACTGGACCTTAGATCCGTCCGTCACCGGATCTGCGACCGTCGGAGTCGGCTCCGCCGTCGCAGCGTGTGAACGACGAGACAGGCGGTCAGGGCTACGCCGGTGATGGCATGCCATCGGATCCGGGTGGGATGCCCGATGGCCAGATCCCACAGCCCGGAGGCCAGCATCGCAGCCGTCAGCAGGAACAGGATGGCGTCGGCGACGGCCAGCCGATCTACTCGGCGCCGGACCCCCTTCAGGCGGCGCAGGCGGAGGAGCAGGCGGACCGATGCCCGCCTCCGCTGCACCAGGTGTACGGCTACCAGGCCCACGAATATCAGGCCGGCGATCACATGCAGCGCGAGCACCGGCTCCAGCACCAGGGAGACCACCGTGCTGAAGACGAGGAGGAGATGGACGAACCAGCGCAGGAGTGCGGGCCTGGATCCGGCGGCCCGTGCTCCATCGTGCGCAATCACGGGTCGAGCGTCACACAGGCGTCCACGGTTGTCATCATCCTGTGGATGGACCGCGCCTCCTTCCGCAGAACGGAATCCGCCCTCGAACAGGTCCGCTCGAGAGTTGGTCGGCCAGGAACGCGAGGGCGGGTGGTTGCTGGCCGATGAAGGACGGATCGGTGTGGCACCCCCGGTCGATCTGGCCGGTCGCATCCGCTCGCTGGGCGGACGCCAGAGCGACGACGCCGGGATGGAACGGGTCGTCGATGCCAGATGACCGACCTGTCCCAACCGCCCTGGTCAGACCTCGGGGAGCCGGCGCAGGATGTCACCGGGCGAGACGTCCCCGCGCTTTGCCTCCGGCAGCAGGAGACCGGCGCTGGTACCGGCCGACGCTTGATCAGTGGTCCGGCGCGACACCTCGATGTCCTTGCAGATGAAGACCTGGCCGGCCGGACCATCGAGCACCAACTGATCGCCCTTCGTAATGGAGCCCGACTGGATCTGACCGGCGGCCACCAAACCGCGCCCACGGATGAAGAAGACGTCCGAGACCAGGAACGAGAAGCCGGATCCGGCGTCGGGCCAACCGGAACCCGGCGCTTGCCCCACCGATGACTCGGCGGCCGTCCCGGTACCCGAAGCGGGGACTCCCGGCTCGCCGACCGTGAGATGTTCCAGGTTATTGGTCATCATGGACTTCAGCTTGCGCAGCATCGTCGGCCTCTCCTCCCACACCCGGTTTCGGTGGGGCGAGACTAGCGGTGAGATGGGCGCAAATCTTCGTGACGGCCGGTCTGGAGTTCTCTCTGATGATCGCTCCGATTTCTCGTTCCAACTGGCGTAGAGGGCCGACCGGCGGGCCAGAGAGGCAGCAGAACCAACCGTATGGCTGGCCGGGCGGCCCCCTCATGAGTCCTGTGTGTTCGGGCAACTCGGCGCATCATCCGGGCTGTCCAGGAGAGCCTCTCCCGAGCGGCGATCACGACCGAGTGGCGAACGGAGTCGCTACTGAGTAGGAACTACGACTTCTCCGCCGACCCCTCGTCGGGCGGACGGCGTTCGAGGAGTGTCTCGGGGGAAGGCCGGGAGCTGACCACCCGCAAGCCGGCGCTCACTGCGCTGTCGAGTGGCAGTGAGCGACCACGGGCATAGGCGGCGGAGGCCTTCTCGTTTCCTGTAGCCGCCCACGAAGTGCGCAGAGAAGCCTCGACCTTCTCCTGGTACCAGCTGTTCAGAGCGGGTCCCGCCGTCTGGCGCACGACATCGGCCCACCCTGACGCCTCAATCGCCTCCTCGTGGCGGCCGAGGCCGGCCAACGCCATGGCGATCCCTTCGACCTGATAGGCGACGGTGGGCGATTGCGACCTTTCACGAGCGCCGCGCAGAGCGTCCCGGTATCCGTCGAGCGCCGACTCGTAGTCACCATTGAGCAGGGCGCTGTCCGGCCAGCAGAAGAGGGCCGTCCACCCGGCGAAATCGGTGCGGGTGGGATCGGCCATGAGGGCCGACCATCTCAGACCGGCGTCGACGTGGCGTCCTTCGTAGTAGGCCAGAACATAAGGTTCGAGACCGTCAGCCAGTCGTGCCAGCTCGGGGTCGCCGAGATCGGAGAGAGGTCGGGTCAGCGATTCGTATTCCTCCCGGACGTCGGCAGAAGTGGCGCCCAGCACGTTGAACACGATGGAGCAAATCCTCATCAGGCAGACCAGGTAAGGGTCGCCCGTCATTTCGGCCGCCCCTACCGTCGCGCTCAGCCGAAGGCGCCCGAGCTCCAGGTCCTTGTGTTCGAACGCCACCAGGCTGGCGGCCAGAAGCAGCCAGGGCTGGATGGAGCGGTCGACCTCGGTCTCGGCGAGCGTACGCTCGATGGCGTCGGCCCAGGGTGGGAGGCGAGCGGAGAACATCAGGACCATGGACACCCCGCCGGCGATGCGGGCGAATGATCCCGGATCGGTCGAAGCCGCCCAGGAAAGGGCCTGCGAGATGTCTGCCTCCTCCCCGAGAACCGCCGATTGCACCTCCCCGACGTTCAGCAGGAACCGGCGACCCCAGACTTCGGCCGCGTCGGCGAGGGATTCACAGTGACGCCGCTTCAAGTCATCGGTTTCCCCGGCGGTCACCAGTTTCTCTCGGGCGTAGCTGCGCACCCCTGCGTGGAGGAGGAACCGACCATCGCCGGCACGGTTGACGAGTGACAAGTCGACCAAACGAGCCAGGTCGTCCAACTGGTCGACCCCGCGGGCACAGACCCGTTCGATCCGCTCCAAGGGGACCGGTCCGGCGAAGATCCCCATCTCGCGCAGCAACCGAGCCTGATCCTCGTTCAGCAGACGGTGAGTCCAGTCCAGCGCCGCCCGCAGGCCCCGCTGGCGAGCAGGGAGGTCGCGGGCTCCGTGCCCGATCGCCTCGATTCCCTCATCGAGGCGATCGAGGAGGCCCTGTGGGGAGAGCAACGTCAGACGAGCCGCCGCCAGCTCGATGGCCAGCGGTAGGCCGCCCAGGGCCCGGCACAGGTGAGCGATGCTCCCGACATTCTGATCGGTCAACTGGAAGTCGGGATCCGCCTCGCGGGTCCGCTCGACCAGCAACCGACTGGCCGGGGCGGCGGCGACGGTCGCTCGATCGTCATCGTCAGGAAGCTCCAATGGTCCAAGTGCGACTACCCGTTCGTCGCGTATCCGTAGTGGAGCTTGGCTTGTGACTACGACTCGCAGCTCCCGGGTTCTGGTGAGCAGTTCACCGACCAGAGGTGCGGAGTCGAGCAGATGCTCGAAGTTGTCGAGGACGATGAGCATTCGGCGACCGGCTATTGCCGTCCCTACCGCTTCCAAGGCGTCGGCGCCGGACCGGAGGTGGACGCCTAAGGCCGTGGCCACGGTCGCCAGAAAGCTGTCCCCGGTGATCTCCGCCAGAGAAATGAAGAACACACTCTCGGCCAGATCCCGGACTACCGTCTCGGCCACCGCAAGAGCCAGGCTCGTCTTGCCGGAACCGCCTGGGCCAGTGATGGTGACCAACCGGTTCCGGCCCGTTTCGAGCATGGTCAGGAGTTCGGCTCGTTCGGCGTCCCTGCCGATCAGCTCACCGTGCGCGCTCGGCAGGTTCGAACGTAGCGGGTTGCCCGTCCGAGGCCGAGTGTGCGGTCCGGAGCTCAGAGCGAACAGGCGGGACGGGACCGGGAAGTCCGGCAGTTGGTACTCGCCCAGATCCACGAGCGCGGCTTCTGGCAGAACTACGGCGGTGGCCCGCGAGACCAGGACCTGACCGGCGTTGGCGGCGTCGGCCAGCCGCAAGGTGTAGCCAACGTCAGGGCCCCAATGGACGCCGTTGCGGGTCCGCAGTCGACCGGTGTGCACACCGATGCGCACGCCGATAGAGCGACGGCGCATCAGGTGAGACGCAGCCGACGCGTCGCGCGCCGCTCGTGCCGCAAGGAGGGCGGCACGGGGCGAGCCGAACACACCGAGAAGGCCATCTTCACATTCAGCCAGCTGGGGTTCTTCCGCCTCGTCCCAAACCTGACGCAAGAGGTCTCGCAGATGGCCCACCAGTTCGCCGTAGGAGCCGCCGACGCCCGAAGAGCCCGCCGAGTCGGTGTCGAGCACGGTCACCACGATCGTGACCACGTCGCTCGGCCCATCATGGCCGGAATGGACGGCTGCGAAGCCGGGCCAGCCTTCGCCTATCGAGGGAGCCTGCTCGAGTATCTGGGCCTCCAATGAGCGCAGCGCGGGCCCGGGTTCGAGTCCCAATTCAGTCCTCAGGTGCGTCCGGATCTGCTGATAGACCTCGAGGGCTTCAACCTGGCGGCCGGCGTGGTACAAGGCCAACATCAGCTGGCCGGCGAAATGCTCCCGGGCCGGGTGGAGGCCGACCAGCGCCCGCAACTCACCGATCAGAGTCGGACCGGCGCCGAGCTGGAGGTCGGCGTCTATACGAGTCTCGACGGCCAGTTGTTGCAGTTCTTCGACGCGACGGATCTCCGCTTGAGCGAAGTTGTGGAACCTGACATCGGCCAACGCCGGGCCTCGCCACAGGCCGAGGGCGGCCCGCAACTTCTCGGCCGCCGTCGCCGCCCGGCCCTCGCTCATGGCGCGTAAACCGACCTCGACCAGTGTGTCGAACTCGTGGGTGTCGATGTCGCCAGATGAGATCGACATCAGGTAGCCGCCGCTGACAGTCTGCAACACGGGGCCGTCGGGTTCATCGAGCGGCTCCAGAGCCTGGCGCAGCCGGGCGACAGCGACGCTGAGCCGCTTGGCCGCGCCCCGGCGCGAAGGGCCCCAGACGTCCTCGATGAGGGTGTCGCTAGAGACCGCCCGATTGGCCTGCAGGAGCAATGCAGCAAGAAGGGCAATCTGCCGCGGTCCGCCTAGAGCCAGACGCTGTTCGCCGGCCCACGCCTCCACGGTCCCCAGGATCTTGAACTTCACCACCGCCGCCCCAATCCCCCAAGAAATATAGCCCTCCTGGTATCGGGTCGACTCCTTCGACGGCTCAGTACGTCCGCCGCTTGTTGCCATTTTGTTGCCTCCCGGAGCGATAGTCGCTGGTCGCCAGGTCGGCTCCCGGACAAACGGCGCAATAGCGGTGCCAACGGTCAGCGGAGGAAGGGGCAGTTGGGATGAAGGTACGGGGCAACGTAGCGGGCCGCTCTCGAAAGAACGCAGGCCATCACCGTCACGGTCGGAGCCGAGGCGGCATAGCGGTCGCTCTGGTTGTCTCCACCCTGGTTGGCTCGGTCGGCATGGGAGGGTCCACTAGAGCCGCAGCTCAGCCGACGTGCACCAACACCTGGACCGGCGCGGCGGGCGACCATCAGTGGACCACTGCGGGCAACTGGTCGAAGGGGGCGGTGCCGTCGACGACCGACGACGTGTGTATCGGTCCGGGAATGTCCAGCAGCACCCAGGTCGTGCTGGCCGGGGACGGCAACACAACCATCGACTCCCTGTCGGTGGGAGGTGGGACCGGAGGAACCCAGAATCTGACGATCGACGCCTCGTCCTTCAACAGCGGCGACAACCTGCTCGCACTCAACAGCACGACTGTGCCGAGCGGAACGTTATCCGACGGCGAGATCGAGCTCGGATCGGCGAATGAGGTCGGGTGGGCGGAATTGACGGCGCCGGCAGGTGCCCCAGATTTCAGGAACGCCGGCGACTTCGTCGCGGAGTCGACGGGATCGGTGGCCGGCCCCGGGAGCGATGACTTCATCGAACTCAACATGACCAACACCGGGACGCTGGAGATCGCCGGGAACGCCGGCATCGGCCAAGAGTTCCAGCGGGCAGACGCTCCCGGTCCCCTCACGCTCACCAACGACGGGACGTTGGCGGTGGACTCAGGTGGGTACTTCGAGAATTACGGCGGCGGCTCGAACACTGTCACCCTTACCGACCAGAGCGGCACCATCACGAACAACGGCACGCTCGAGGCCACTGGCGGGATCATCAACCAGGACTCCACGGCCGTTACCGGCAACGAGGTCCACCTGGTCGGATCGACCCTCAACTTCACCGGGTCGGGGCCGGGCCTCTGGGATTTCCAGGCGACGGGAAACACTGTGTCCGGCAACATGGTCGCCGGGCAGACTATTCGGGTCGATGGCGGCACGGTCGCGCCGTACCCCGACGAGAACGACGCCGGGCTGACAGTGGATGGCTCGAACACCTGGGCCGGGACGGTGATCCTCGACAGCAACGGGATCAGTACCGACTACGCCGACCTCGAGGGCACAGGTACGCAGACCATCACTTCCGGCGGCAAGCTGGAGACCGAGGGCACCACCGGAGATAACGACCGTTACCTCCGGGCCAACATCGACGTCGACGGCGGCACCGTGGATCTGGCCGCCTCGAACAACGTGATGGATTGGTACAACGGGGTCGGCAGCATCACGATCACCTCCGGAAACATGACGGTGGAGAGGACAGCGGAACTGGCCGTCGAGAGCCACTCCATGATCGACGCCGAGGGTGGCACGCTCACCGACGACGGTAGTCTCGTCCTGACCGGCCTGCAGGCCACGTTCACCGAGAACGCAACGGACGCCTCAGGCAGCACCCAGCCGATTCTGCTGGACGGCGGGTGTGGCCTGGTTTTCGATGGCCCAGGCAAGGGAGAATGGGACCTGCAGGGCGGGGCCAGATTGACCGGGAACATGTCGGCCGGCCAGACCGTCAGGGTGTTCGGGGGCACCGACACCTTCCCCGACGGCAACGCCCCCGACGGTGACCAGGGCAACTCGCAGGTCATCGTGGAGGGCAGCTATACCTGGGGCGGAACGGTCATCCTCGACAGCCTCGATGGCCAAGGTTACGCCGGGATCGAGGCGGCTGGAACCGAAGGGTCCGGGGCCTATACCGAGACCATCGCGCCCGGCGGCCATCTGCTCAGCGAGCAGGGCGGTGGCGCCGACCGGTACCTCCAGTTCAACATCGTCAACGACGGCACCGTCGATCTGTCCGCCGACCACACGATCGCCGACCAGAACAACACCATCGTCAACAACGCCACCATGACCGTAGAAGGTCAACTGCTGGGTGACGACCTCGGAGGCGGCGCCGACGAGAACCCCCAGATCACCAACAACGCAACCATCGATCTGGGGCCGAGCGCGGTACTGAGCGTCTACAACCTGACCGAGTCGGACAATGCTCACCTGGGTGTGACGGTGGACGGTGATCCGGCCAGCGGCGACTACTCGACTATCTCGGTGGGCACCACCGCAGCGCTTGCCGGCAGTGGCCAGATATCTCTCAACGGTACGTTGGACCTCACGTTGCCGGGCGGTTACGCGGGGCCCACCAATGGCGACACATTCCCTATTCTGAGCGCGAGCAGCACCAGGTACGAGCCCACTGTAACCGGCACCTTCACGACCGTGAATGGGGCGCAGATCACGCCGACATCGGCCTTCACTGTCGCCTATCTGCCCCCACCGAACCCACCCCCTGCGGTCTCCGCAGTGTCTCTGGTGGTCGAACCCTCTGCCGCCACGGGTACGGTCGTGCTGGGGGCAAGCAACGTGAGCCCGCCGACCGCTCCCAATACGAGCCCGAGTCCAGGCCAGGCCGTCAGCGCCACCTTCCAGGTGACCAACAACGGGACGGGCACGGCGCTGCCGCCGTGGAACGATTCCGTCTACATCGGCACCAGCAGTACCTACACCCCGAGCGACGTACTGCTCGAGCGCGTCCCGTCGACGAAGAATGTCGGACCTGGCGCCTCATACGACGTGACCGTCCAGGCGTACCTGCCCCCGCTCCCAGCCGGCAGCGATTATCAGCTCATCGTGGTGCCCGACAGCAGCGGGCGGGTGTCGGATCCGTCGTCCGACACCGATGCCGCCTCACCCGCCTTCACGGTGGCACCTCCACCCGATCTCGGGAGCGGCCCGGTCAACGCCACGGTCGCGTCCGGCCAGGACTTCTACGTCCAGGTCACGGTGGGCCAAAGCGCCGATACCCAGGTGAGCGTCAACCAGCCAGGGGTCGATCTCCGGGCCAGCGCAGGTGTGTTCCCGACCGAGAACTCCTCGACCGAGACTGCGTCGGGGTCGGCAGGCCCGGCCACGCTGGTGCTACCCGAATCGTCCCCCGGCGTCTGGTACGTCGACCTCCATGGTGAATCTGGCGGCGAACCGGCACCAGTCACGGTGACTGCGGCCACGGTCGGGCTGACCGTGAGCCATGTGGAGCCGGCAATCGGCACGAACCAGGCGAACACGCTCCCGGCCGTGATCGCGCTGGAAGGATCGGATTACGGGTCCGTGACCACGGTGACGCTGCGGAACTCCGGTGCGACGCTGAGCGCCTACAGCGTGGACGTGGTCAGGTCCACCCTTCTCTACGCCAGCTTCCACCTCGACCTGACCGACGCCGGCCTCTACGACATCGTCGTCACCTCACAAGGTCGGACCACCACGCTGCCAGGGGCGTTCACGGTGACCAGCGGTCTCATCAATCAGGTTCAGGTCACGGCCACCGGGCCGAGCTCCATCCGATACGGATGGACGGGCAGCGTCGCAGTGACGGTCCGCAACATCGGTTCCTCTGACGTCATCGTTCCGATCATCAGGCTCATCAACCAGGAGTTGGGCGAGGTCGCACCGCCGGGGAGCTCGGATTTCGGGCCCTCCGCCGACCTGGTCAACCCGGACTTCTCCTCGAAGGAGACCGGCCCCCTCCCAGCATCGGTGCTACCGCCGGGCGACGCCGCCACCTTCTTCTTCCCGGTGCAGGCCACCGCTGCGGATGGCGATGCAGCCATGTCCTTCGTGCCGCAGGTTGTCACCAGCGCAGACCCGACCGCGATCGATTGGGCGGCCCAACTGGCGTCCGGTCAGCCGACCGGAATGTCCACGGCGGCGTGGACCTCGGTGGTCAATGACATTGCCGACCAGATGGGGTCGACAGAGGGCTCGTACGCCGCTGCACTGCCCGCGCTATTCGCGGAAGCGGCCGGATTCGGCGTCACCTTCTCCTCCGAGGACCAGGTTCTCGGCTACGTGATTCAACGGGCCATGGCTACTGCCCCGGGCGCACCCGTCTCAGGCACTCTGCAGGGAGCGGCCACGCCCGGACAGGACGCCATAAGCCTGGCCGATGCCAACGGGGACACTGCCTACTCGACGTTCAGTTGGTACAACGGCGAGTTCGACATATGGGACGTCAACCCGGGCACCTACGCACTGACTGTAGAGGGCTACACGCCACATCCGGCCCAGCTGGTGGTGGTCGACCCAACCGCCGAGGGGCTGACTGTGGAAGTGACTCCAGGGGCGACGCTCACAGGGACAGTCACCGACGCGAGCACTGCTGATCCGCTGAGCGGTGCGACCGTTACCGCCACAGATGCTGACGGCACCCTGACCAGCCAGGTGACCGGCCCCGACGGCGAATATCAGATCACCGGACTCGAGTCCGGGACCGTGACGTTGACGGCGTCGGCACCTGGGCTGGTTCCGATGAGCAACGGGACGACCGCCGTGTCCGCCGGCACGACCACCATCGACAACATCGCCCTCCAAGCGGGCGCCACCGTGTCCGGCACGATAACGGTCCCCGGTGGGGGAACCCCGCCATCGGGCACGCTGGTCGAGGCTGTCTCGATCGCTGACGGCACACCGACGGACGGCACCCTCGACATCGACGGTGACGGCGGGTATCAGATCGCCGGGCTAGCTCCGGGTCGGTACAGCATCGTCGCCTCGGCGCCGGGCTTCGCCGACGTATCGGAATCGGTGACCGTCGTGGGGACCGCACCACTTTCCGGCGAAGATCTGGCTCTGGCCGCGGAAGGGGTGGTTACGGGTGTGGTCACCGATGCCGACACCGGCGATCCGGTAGCCGGAGCGATCGTGTCCAGCGACGCACTTGGTAGCGTCGCCCCGGTCACGACCGCTGCTGACGGCTCGTTCACCCTCGCCGGCCTGTCGGCAGGAACCGCAGAAATCAGCGCAACACCCGCTGACGACAGCCATATCGCCGATGAGGTATCGGCCACAGTGACGGCCGGCGGTTCGACAAAGGTGAACCTCGCGCTTCCGCCCGCCGGTTCCGTATCGGCCACCATCGAAGACGGCTCTGGCAAGCCACTCGCCGGTATCGACATCACCCTCGTGGGCCCGAGCTTCACCCGAGTCGCTCAATCGGTGCTCCCCAGCACGCTGACCAGCGACGCAAACGGCACGGTGACCGCGACCGACCTCCTACCCGGTTCCTACGACCTGCAGGTGCAGGGTTCCTCGATCGATCACCAGTTCACCGTCGGCACCGGGTCGCGCCACCCGTCATTCATAGTCAGCGTCCCAGTCGCCACTGTGCGAGGCGTCGTCGAGGCGGGGGGCAATCCCGTGAGCGGAGTCGCAGTCAACCTCGTCATCGGCGGACAGTCGGTCGCCGACGCCGCCACCACCAGCGACGGCTCGTACCAGTTCCGAGTCACGCGAGCCGGGTCGGTCGACATCGTGGCCGCCTCGACCGCAGTCGGTGTCCTGTCCGCCAGCGGGATCACGGCGTCCCTCGGATCGACAACGGTGGTCCCTGTTCTCGACGCGGGAACCGGTGCCGTCGACGTCACGGTCAGCAACGGATCGGGACCCGCCGCAGGTGCCACCGTGAGCATCACGCCAAGCAGCGGGGCCGGCGCCTTGGGCACCGTGAACGCCACCACGGGCTCGTCGGGCGACGCCACCGTCGCCAACCTGACGCCTGGGTCCTACGTCCTGACGAGCGCAGATGGGACCGACGCGCCCCACTCGCAAACAGTCATCGTGACAGACGCGAGCCAGGACATGGCCGTCCTGCTCGGCGACGGTGGCGCCGTAGCAGGGACCATCACCGACGGCGCCGCCAACCCCATCGCCGGCGCCGCAGTGGCCGCCGTCACCGGGTCTGGATTGATCGCAGGAGCGGCCGTCACGGCGGCCGACGGCACCTACACCATTGCCGGGCTAGCTTCTGGCACCTACCGCCTGTCGGTCAGCGCACCCGATCACGCCCCCAGCGTCGTGTCCGGTGTCGACGTCAGCGCCGGAAGCACCGCCGCCGGAAACGAGAGTCTGGCTTCGACCGGTTCCACTCTGACACTGTCGTTGGCGCCGACCGCGGGGACGAGCGTCCTTCCATTGGTACTGGTCGGGGTGGAGGACAACACCGGTACGGTGGTCCGGACAGTCGTTCTAGGCGCGGCCCGGAACGCTTCCGACGCGACCGCCACCCAGCAGGTCACCGATCTATCGCCGGGGTCCTACACCCTCGTCGTCAACCAACCCGGAGGGCCGAGCACCACCGATCCCGTCACCCTGGCCGGCGACGGCACCACCGAGGATGTGCCCGCGCCGCCGACCGACGTGCTGGTCGCCCTGCCCACCGCCGATATTCCGAGTGCCGAATCGTCCGACCTGGCTGCCGACCCAGACATAACCACTGACCTGCACCGGGCCGGCAGCCTGGTCGCCGAACGGGTCGCGGCCGCCGAGAAGCCGCAAGACTCGTCCCAGGTGCTTCAGGCGTTGGTATTGCCCTCCGGTGCCCTGTACGAGGCCTGGCAGAACATCGGGCTGTCGGACCTGCCCCAGCCGGCCGGGCGCGACGACGACGTCCTCAACACTCTCGTCACCAACATCCTCAGGACACAATTCAATCCGGACTGTAAGACGACCCCGCTTCTCAATCAGATCCAGCACACACTGGGCGCATTGGTCCAGGGCAAGAACGAGGCCTTCAGCGACTGGACCGAAGCCGTAACCGCCTACCAACAAACACTGAGAGCAACACTCGGCGAGACCTCTCTCGCTATCGCCGGAGTCAGTAGCGCAGCAGCGGCGTTGGCGGCGGCCGCCGGGCCGGCTCTCGGCGTCGCTTCATTGACGCTCGAGGCGGGGGGCACCGCATCGAACGTCTTTGCCACCACCCTCACCACCTCCATCGCGAGCAATGTGATTCCCGCGATTGTGGACGCGATGACCAACCCCAGCAGGGACACCCTGTTCGCTCTGAACCAGGCCAACGCCTACATCCAGACAGTGGCGAGCACGGAACTGGCCGAGATGAGCGAAACTCAGCAACTGTCAATCGGCGACGACGGGATCGCCCGTGCCGGAGCGGCCTTCGCCCTGGCCAACTTCGCCCTCGTCTTCTACAACGCCGTCCATACCCTCAGCGGCGAACTGCAGCCGCTGGCCAACGCCAAGGACCTCATCGCCCCCGCGAAGGCAAAGTACGAAGCGAAGCTCGCCGCTGTCCTCCAGGCCATTCAACTGTTCAGGGCGCTCGAGAGCAACCAAACCTGCCCGCCCCCACCGAAGAAGCCCATCCCGATTACGCCCCCACCTCCTCCTATCGTGACCACGATCATTCACCTCCCAGGCGATCCGAACGGAATCATCGGGCCGGCCGGTTATTCCAGCCCGCGATGGGTAGCCGGCCAGTCAGCCATGCCGTACACAGTGAACTTCCAGAACGAACCTACGGCCACGGCTCCAGCGGTCCAGGTAGTCGTGACCGAACCGATACCGGCCGACATAGATCCCAACTCGGTGCAGCTCACCGGATTCGGCTTCGGTGCCAACACCACCGTCGCCATCCCGCCCGGCCAGCAGTCGTTCTCACAGCAGTTCACCGGTCTGAATCTCCCGAACGGTGACTACCTCGACGTGACCGGGACGTACGACCCGCAGGCAGGCGCCAATGGCGTAATCACGTGGATGTTCTCAACCATCGACCCGGCCACCGGCGACATCGACAGTGCCGTCAACGCCGGATTCCTACCACCGGACAACGCCGCGGGCGACGGTGAGGGCTTCGTGTCCTGGGTCGGGACGGCCAAGCCGGGCCTGCTAACGGGCGCTGTCGTCACGGGCCAGGCATCGATCGTATTCGATCGCAACGCCGCCATCTCGACGCCCGTGTGGTCCAATACCGTCGATGCGACGGCACCGACGTCGTCGGTGACTCCACTGCCCGCGACCAGCCCGGCCGGAAAGCTCGATGTTTCGTGGACAGGGAACGACGGCACCGGGCCCGGCATTGCGAGCTACAACCTCTACGAGTCCACCGACGAGGGGCCGCTCGAGTTGATCCTCGCAGCGACCACGCTCAAGAGCACCCAGGTCCCGATCGTGGCCGGCCACACGTACGGCTTCGCCGTCGACGCCATCGACAATGTCGGCATCCCGGGAGCCCTGCCGACCACCGTCCAGACAACCACTGCGGCGGTCGAGGTGCCACCGCCGCCGGTCACGCTGGTAACCGGCTACCTGCTCGTCGGCGCGGACGGGGGTGTCTACAACTACGGCCGGTCGTTCCACGGGTCGCTCGGAGATGTCCACTTGACCAAGCCGATCGTGGCCGTCACCCACACGCCCGACGGTAGGGGCTACTGGTTGGTGGCTTCTGATGGTGGGGTGTTCGCGTTCGGTGATGCCGGTTTCTTTGGGTCGACGGGTGGGGTTCGTCTCAGTGAGCCGATCGTGGGGATGGCCGCCGCGCCCGGCGGGAACGGCTACTGGTTGGTGGCCGCCGACGGTGGAATCTTCGCCTTCGGTCGGGGCGCCGTCTTCCACGGCTCGACCGGCGGTGTGCACCTCGCTCAACCGATCGTAGGGATGGAGGCCGACGCGGCGACAGGTGGTTACTGGTTGGTCGCCGCTGACGGAGGAGTGTTCAACTTCGACGCTCCCTTCTACGGCTCCACCGGAGGTGCACGTCTGACCGAACCGATCGTCGGGATGGGTTGAGGATTCCGCCGGCGGCCCGGCCGAGAATCCTTCACCAACTCGATGGTGGAGCAGGTGACCTCTGGCGCGCGCCTGGTCGGGCACCCACGCCGTGGCGCCGCAGCGCTACGCCCGGCGACCGACGTAGCCGAGAAATCTCGTCTGGTCGTCGGCGTCGGCGGGAACATCTATGCGGGTCCGAACATGCCACTCCACGAGGACCCATCACGCCGCGGGCCGTCCAATTCTGGCAAGGCGACGGATTTCCACGACGGCTCTGGAACGGCGCGGACGCGGTCGGTGAACTGAGCTGTGACGCGCTCGTAGCGCTTCGCTCCACAGTTATGTGACAGTACTGGTGACCGGAAATATCTCAGGACGAACATCGCATCTGCATCCGTAGGATTGCATCCCACGGGTTTGCGGCCTGTGAGGGTCCGGATGCGGTGGGTAGGTTCGAACCGTGCCCGAACTCCCCGATGTCGAGGGGTTCCGTCGTCTGCTTCACGCCCGCGCCGTCGGCCAGACGATCATCGCTGTCGACATCGCCGACCCGGGCGTGGTTCGAAACCGCTCCGCCCCGGACTTCGCCAGGAACCTCGCCGGTCGCCGATTCGCTGAGCCGGACAGGCGGGGGAAGTGGTTGCTCGCCCCCACGGACGGACCGACGATCCTGTTCCACTTCGGAATGACGGGCAGCCTCAGGTGGGACGACGCCGACGGCGAGGATCGCCGATTCGACCGGATCGTCATCCGCTTCGGAAACGAGAAACTCGTCTACCAGGACCAACGCAAGCTCCGTGGCGTCTGGCTGGCGGACGACGAGGACGCCGTCACGGCGGTGATCGGAGAGCAGGGCCCCGACGCGCTGGGGCTGTCCGCCCGGCGGCTGGAGGAGCGATTGGAGGACCATCGCGGGGCCCTCAAGCCGGTGTTGATGGACCAGCGGGTGCTGGCCGGCCTCGGCAACATGCTCTCCGACGAGGTGCTGTGGCAAGCCCGTATCCATCCCGCCCGTCGCTTCGGCGACCTCGATCCCTCCGAGCGCAGAAAGCTCAGTCGCACTCTGCAGCGAGCCCTGCAGACCTCGGCGCGGGCCGGATCGATCCCCAGACGACCGACATGGCTCAGCTCCCAGCGTTCCCTGCCGGACCCGACATGTCCCCGCTGTCATGCGGAGCTTGCAACCAGCCGTATCGGGGGGCGCACGTCTTACTGGTGCCCCGTCTGCCAGCCGCCCGGCGTCTGAATCTGTTCGAGAAGGTGTAGAGCGGCGTGTCACCCGAGATACGCGAACGAGTCCTATTCTGAAACACAATTAGAGCTACACCGTCTGGGTGGTCCGGCATGACGAACAGCATAAGTATCGGTTCGGGTTCGTCGGGCTCGGGCGACCGCCTAGCTCCGGCGGTTGCGCTCGCCGATAGCGGGCTGGTCAAGTACATGGCGTTCGACTGTCTCGCCGAGCGCACCCTTGCGTTGGCACAGATGCGGCGGTACGAGGATGACTCGGCTGGCTACGAGCCGAGGTTGCGACGCATAACTGAAAGATTGGCGCCGTTCATCGGGAGGGGCGGCCGCCTGATAGGGAACTTCGGCGCCGCGAACCCCGACGCGGGAGCTCGCGAAGTTGTCGGCGCTCTTCGGGACAACGGGCTGGGCGGAACCAAGGTGGGGATCATCCGTGGGGACGATGTCCTCAAGCAAGTACTCCAAGAAGATCTAGAGCTGCCTGAGATGTGCTGCCGGGTGAGCGACCCGAGCCTGGATGTGGTGTCGGCAAACGCCTACATCGGAGCAGAGCCGATCGTGGAGCTGCTTCAGCAAGACGTTGGCGTGGTTGTCGGTGGGCGGCTTGCGGACCCGTCCCTGTATGTAGGGCCGATCTGTCACGAGTTGGGTTGGGAGATGGATGACTGGAAGCGTTTGGGAGTAGCGACCGTGGCAGGTCACATCTTGGAGTGTGGAATGCATGCCAGCGGAGCCAACTACGCCGATCCTCCTTACAGAACGGTCCCGAGAATCCACGATCTGGGCTTTCCTTTTGCGACGATCTCCGACGACGAGACGATCGTGGTGAGCAAGGATCCAAAGGCGGGAGGCTTGGTCAACGAGATGACGGTCAAGCTCCAGCTCCTCTACGAAGTGCACGACCCGGGCAGCTATTTGACCCCCGACGTCACTGCAGACTTCAGTCAGTTGGAGGCCCGAGAGACAAGTCCAGACGAGGTCACCGTGACCGGTGGTAGCGGTAATCGGCGCCCACATCTGCTGAAGGTGCTCGTCGGCCTCAATCGTGGATGGAAGGTCACCGCCGAGGTTTCCTACGGAGGCCCGGGGTGCGTCGAACGAGCTCAGCTGGCTGCCGACAGCTTCATGAAGCGTCTGGAACCATTGAGCTCGGAGATACTGGAGACGCGGTTTGACATGCACGGGGCCGGCGCTCTGTTCTCAACTGCTCTGGGTAGCACACCTTCGGATGTGCGCTTGCGCGTAGCGGCGCGCGTTGCGACTCGCGAGGCGGCTGAAGCATTTGCCGAGGAGGGCAACTTCCTCTATTTCGATGTGGCCGGTGGTGGGGGAGTGACGACTTCGATAGCGAGAGCGATCGGTGTCACTCCGGGGTTCATACCTCGGGAATCGATCTCGATCGAAACGGAGGTACTTGTACCGTGAAGGTCCGTGAGATCGCCGCCAGTCGATCAGGCGACAAAGGCCGCGTCTGTAACGTCTGTGTGTTTGTCTATGACCCAAAGGACTGGGAGGTGCTACGTGATCGCCTCACCGAGGAACGCGTCGCGGAAACGTACGCGCCATTGATAAGTGGGAGCGTAACCCGGTATGAAGTGCCAACCTTACATGGGCTCAATTTTGTTCTAGACGATGCACTCGATACTGGTGTCTCCATGTCCCTGCGGTCCGACCCACATGGCAAGTCCTATCAGTCTCTGATCTTGGACATCGACATCTAGCATTGTGGGTCAGCGGTAGTAGGTGGAGCGGAGAGACTTCACAGGACGAAAGCGCTTAGCTGTCAGTTGTACGATTTGTGCGCACGGCAGGGCGAGGGAGGCACCTATGTCCGTCCTGCCACGTGGTGCAAGCCGCTGCGGATATCCGAGCCCATCCAGCAGCGGGGTGGACACCATCACAACCATGACCCAGAAGTGTTCCGCTGAGCAGGGAGTAGCCGAATGTCAGACATCGTACGCAAATCGGACGACTCGGCCGCCTATTTCGTGCACGCCAATGTGAACACGGCGGACCTGGTTCGCGCCGAGGCCTTTTATACCGACGTTTTGGGTCTCTCCCCCCAGATACGGACGGCCCCCACTGACGGCCAGGATGGACGCGGTTTCGCCTTGGAAGGCTTAGTGAGGTGGAAGGGCGTGCTTCTCGGTGACCACAGGGCGCCGAAAGGCGCAATGGTGGACCTGCTGGAATGGATAGAGCCCCCCACCGAGGGTGAGCCGTCAAGTGAACTGAACTGCCTCGGGCTGTCGTCGCTGATGATCGACATCGCCAGCCTCCAGACGGTTCGCCAGCGTCTGGGCGCTGCTGCCAGTGAATGCCGGCTAGCCAGGTTCGGCGAGCCGACAGGTGAGCGAGAGGCGCTGATCGCGTTTGATCTCGACGGCACCCGGATCGAGTTGTACCAGGCCGATGTCGTACCGTGTTTCCGGGGGGTACGGGTCAACTGCTCAGCGCTCGACCGGTCGTTGCAGTTCTACACCGGTGTACTCGGGTTGCGAGCGGGGCCCGTTTCAGAGGTGATCGTCCTCGACGACTCGGGATCAGAAATCGGGCGATTCCGGGCGACACGTCTGACCGTGGTCGGCCAGCCCCACGGCTTCTTCATCGATCTCACGCAGTGGGAGGCCCCCGCCCCCGTCGGGCCGCCTGCAGGCGGAGGGAACCGGGCCGGCATCTACAGGGTTTGCCTGGGCGTGCGCGACATCGACGCCAGCCACCGTCTGATTGCCGCAGCCATGCCGGCCAGCCCGGCACCCACCGAGGTGGCCATAGTCGATGGTCAGCCCCCCATCCGGGCCAGCTTCTACCCGGATCCGGACGGCGCCGTGATGGAGTTGATTCAGATTCCGGAAACGTCACTGAGGAACGCCGGATGACTCGGCCAAGATCCGGCCGCATCTTCTGCGAGCCCGCTCTCGTCTGCTCAGAACGTGGTTCGAAAACAGGTCAGGGAGTTCCCCCGGTCCTGTCGCCTCTACGGCTCGGGGTGTCGTCGCCTACTCAGTGAAGAGGATCTTCTCAGGTGTGATGCGGATGACGGTGCGCTGTTGTTCGTCGAGGGTGGCCTTGAACGATGTCGCGTCCTGTCGTTCAGTGCCTGCGACGCGGGCGAACACGTCGGCGGTCAGCTCGGCTCGAAGCGGGTCGGCGTCGATGGTCTCGGCGGTCCCATAGACGACTAGATGAGTTCGGCCGTCGACAACTGTGACTGAGACCTTCGGGTTGCGGACGGCGTTCTTCCATTTGGCGGTATACGCCTTGGCCGATATGACGAGGCGCCCTTCATCGTCGAGCACATAACCGACCATTGACTGCTGGGGTGATCCGTCGGAACGGCCGGTGGCCAGTACGGCCCATAGGTGGTCCTGGAGGTATTGGTGCTGTGCGGAGGTGTACATGTCGATCATGATTGAACCACGCTGGGTGCCTGTTCGGCACCCACTGAGTTCGGCCACAGTCGACGACCTGATCGCCGCCGAACAGGCCGGGGCGTCTATCGAGGATGTGGTCTGGGAATGGGCGGACTCCTCTTGCCGGGGACGATGCTTCTTGAAGCCGCACGTCGGTCCTCCGTCCGCTGGCAGGCGGAGCAGTTCCGATCCGGCCGCCTCAGGCGATCAGTTGAGATGTGCCGGCTGGCGGCCTACCGGTTGGGTGTGCGTGTCGATAGCGGCCGATATTTCGTGGTGTAGCTGGTGGAGATCGAGGGGTTTGGTCAGGTAGGCGGTTGCGCCTTGGTCCATGAGGACTCTGATCTGGGATGGGGTGGCGTCGGCGCTGAGGATGATTACAGGCGTCGCTGCTGTCGTGGGGTGGGAGCGGATTTGGCGGAGGACGTCTAGGCCGTGCATGTCGGGTAGGTGAAGGTCGAGAAGAATAAGTGCGGGCTGGCGTTCGATGGCGAGGGTCAGGCCGAGTCGGCCGTGCAGGGCGGGGAGAACGGTAACGTCTGGGCGTTTTTCGAGCAGGCGTTCTACCAGTCGGATGTTGGACAGGTTGTCCTCGATATAGAGGATTTCCCGGCGACCGGACCCGTCACTTCCACCTAGTTGGTCGAGTCGGCCGAGTTCTAGTTGGTCGAGGCGTTCCAAGGGTCCTTCGGTGAGTGGCAGATCGATCCAGAACTTGCTGCCGGTACCGAAGATCGATTGGACGCCGATCGTCGCGCCCATGGCCTCGGCTAGGCGACGAGACAGTGCCAGTCCGACGCCGGCGCCTTCTATCTGGGTGCGTTCGGCTCCCAGTCTGTCGAAGGGAATGAACAGTCGGTCCAACTTTTCAGTCGGTATTCCCGGGCCGTCGTCTTGAACATAGAGGCGTAGACAGCCGCCTTCGATCGACTCTGTTCCCAACGTCACTTGCCCGCCGACGCGGTTGTACTTGACTGCGTTGGACACGAAGTTGAGTAGGATCTGCTTCAGTCGCTGGTGGTCGGCCAGCACGTGGAGCCCGGCTGAGCTGCTCTCTTCGACGGTGAGGCGGATATCTCGGGTTCTGGCGGTTGGTGCCATCAACGCGGCTGTCTCGCCGAGTAGATCGGCGACGGCGACCGGCTCTTGGGACATGGTCAGGTTTCCCGTCTCGATCCGGGAGATGTCGAGCACGTCGTTGATCAGAGCGAGCAGATGCCGTCCGCCTTTGGTGATCTGACCTACCGCTTCATCTTGGGATTCGGACAGATCGTCGAGTTGTAACAACTGGCTGAACCCCAAGATGGCATTGAGCGGGGTCCGCAGTTCGTGGCTCATCCGGGACAGGAACTCGCTCTTCGACCGGTTGGCGGCCTCGGCTGTTTCCCGAGCCGACCGCTCTTGGGCTTCGAGCTCGCTCTGGCGTTCCAGCGCGTCCTGAAGCGCCGAGGTCCGGACTTCGACCAGCTTGGTTGCGTAGGTTTGGCGGCGGGCCAACACTTCGACGACACTGGAGGCGAGCAGCGCGGCAAGTAGTCCGCCGATCAGGACGCCCCACTCAGCGTCTCGCACCAGACCGGTGGTCAGCGGTCCTGCGGCTGTCGCCACGATCGTCCACTGGTCAGCGCCGACCGATATCTTCTGCTGGACTGCTGACCTGGCCAGTGGCAGGTGGGCGGTGTCAGTCAGGACCAGCCGGTCGGGGGTGGTCTGTGCTCCGGCGTAGAGGGCGCCATCGAGGTCGGAGAACGGGTTCCCGCTGCCGGCACCAACGTCGGGGTTGGTCAGATCGAAAGCGACCACTCCATACAGGACTCTCGTCGGCGAGACGGCCTTGGCGTACACCAGGCGCCGGTTGGACCCGACGGGAATGACGTTCGACACGAAGGTGTTGGCCGATTCAGCTCTGGTGGCCAGCTGAGCGAGGGATGGCGATACCGCCGCGTCGGCCGACAGCGGGGACTTCTGTCCGACCGAGTTCACCAACTCGAAGTGGCCGGCCGATCCGGATAGCACGCCCAGCCCGCTCATCTCGCCATCGAGTGACTTGGCGGCCGCTTGCAAAGAGTCAGTCGATGTCGACGTTGCTGATATCTGGGACAGGCTCTGGCCGAACTCGCTGAAAATGTTGCCAACCAGGAGGGCGGCGATGGTCGTCTTCTCGGTCAGGAGGCTGCGTTGCTCGCTGCGTGCATCCGAAGCGACGGCGCTGGCCGCCGCCAAACTGCCGGCCGATAGAACCAGCAGGACGATGAGCGATGGCAGACGAAGGGGCCATCTCGATTTCCGGTTCGACACTACGGAGCCTTTCGATACCTTCTTTGCGGTTATCGGCCCCCGGCGGCCCCCGGCTTAGTACTATTTGTCGAAATTCTCCTCAAGAACTAGTCCGCATGAGCCGACCGCGATAGCTATGGCAACCCGCGCGGCGACAGCGGATAGCGGAGCGGTCTTGGCCATGGACGGGGCGACAGTCCTGGTTGTCGATGACGGTGAAGCCAACGTCTTGCTATTGCAACGTTTGCTGGCACTGGCCGGAGCGGGCCACGTCGAAGGGGTCAGCGATCCCCGCTTGGCAGTCGAGCGTTTCCAGGCCGTGTCACCTGACATCGTGCTACTGGACATGCACATGCCGTGGATGGACGGCCTGGAGGTGCTCGACGCCCTCAACGCGGTCATTCCGCCGGGGTCGTTGGTGCCCATCGTGGTCCTGACCGCCGACACCACG
>DASZNC010000014.1:0-3074 GCA_035551615.1 Acidimicrobiales bacterium | reverse complement strand
AGTTCGCCACAGGCCAGACGTTCGTGGTCGACGGTGGACGGGTTCTGTGAGGCGATCATGATCAAACTGGTCTTCTGCCTCCACCGCCAGCCGCACCTGACGGAGGACGAGTTCCGCTCCTACTGGAGGGTCCACCATGCCGAGCTGGTCGCCTCCGTGGCCGACATCCTCGGAATCCGCCGCTACGTGCAACTCGATCCCCAAGCCGGGCCCGCCGCCTCCGCCCTGTCCGCCAGCCGGGGACAAGCCATGACCTTCGACGGCATCGCCGAACTCTGGTTCGACGACGAGGAGGCACTGATGCGTAGCACCGATACCCCGGAAGGGAGGGAGGCCGCCCGGTCTCTTCTCGAAGATGAAAAGCGCTTCATAGACCTGAGCCGATCACCGATCTGGCTGTACCAGGAGCATCCCATTCTGGGTGCATGACCAGGCGCACCAGAGTCCGCTCACTCCTCGGGCAGCTCGCTCGCCGCCCGCCCGATGTGCACCAGGCTCCCCCAACGCGGATCCCGGTCGGCTCGCACAGTTCCCCCGCTGTCCTACAGCGGGCTTCGCAGCCGACGAAGACGAACTGGAATCTCGGGGCCATCCGCCTGAGATAGCGGACCAACACAGGATGGTCTGGGTGGCTTTGAAGCGTTATCGAATGCCGGCGTCCTGCTCCAATGCGGGACTGTGGGCTGCGGGACTGTGGCCGACGGCGTCACATGTCAGGCCGCTTACGATCACACGAGCAGTCGTCAGTTGGGTCTGACTCCGCCTACGAATCCTCCCCCTCGTCGTGAGCGCAGCGATGAGGACCTCCCCGAGGCCGTTCTAACCAAGGTCCCGACGACACCACCGCGCCGCTTGCGTTTCGGTCCTGTGTGATGGGATCAGCGGGGGTCACCTCATCGTGTCATCCCTTGGCGTCTGACCATCTACGGATGATGCCGATGTCGGCCGGAAACCGTACGCGCGTCCTGGGCGCCCACCGGTGTACCGCCTCCTCGAGACTGTGAGCTACGAGTTCGGCCACGATGTCGGCCTGCTCTCGAGGGGCGTGGACTAGTAGTTCGTCGTGGAGGCAGAGCACGATTTGGGCGTCCCGGCCGACGATGCGGGCTCGGACCGTGACTGCCCACATCTTGAACAGTTCGGCGGCTGCGCCCTGGATCATCGCGTTGCGGCCGTACCGCCCCCGGGCCGAGATGACCCGGAGCGCCTCGGGGTCCGCCCGATCGGCTGACGTGGCCGACCCCATCGGAACCAGCCGTCCGCCATAGGTACGCAGGTTCTCCCCAGCCTCCGCTTTTTGGGCGGACCGGGCCAGGTACGCCATGGCTACCGGGTAGGCCAAGTTGAGGCGGCGCAGGGCCTGCGCCCCGTGACCGGTAGTTGCGCCGTACATGGCGCCGAGCACGGCGGTTTTGGCCGTGGCCCGATCCACGCCGAGTTGGGCGGCTACGGGGGCGTACATGTCGTCTTCCCCGGCTGCGGCGGCCAGGGCCGGGTCGCCGGAGACGACGGCCAACACCCGGGGCTCGATCTGGCCCAGATCAGCGCGTACGAACGTCATGCCCGATTCGGCCGTAACTGCCGGGCGCAGTTCCGCCGGCATGCTGTGCAGGCCAGCGGATGCGGTCATCCTCCCGGCGGCACCGTCAGAACCGGTCCATTCGCCGCGCAGGCGACCGTCGGTGCCGAGGTGCTCATCGAGCCACCGGTAGCCGTAGGTGGTGCCCATCCGCTCCGCCTTGCGCCAGGCCAGCAGCGCCCCGACGACGGGGTGGCGGTCATGGACCTCGCGGAGGCGCCAGGCCCGGGTGTCGGCCACGTCGACGCCGAGTCGCCCGAGCAGTACTTTGACCTGCGCGTTGGAGCGCAGGTCGACCTCGACACCGGCTGGGAGATGGCGGAGGACCTCTGCGTCGCGCTCGGCCCGCAGCCCGGCAGCTTCGGTGTCGTCGCGGGGTCGGGGACCGACGTATGCGGCGATGATCGACTCCGCTGTGACCCGGTCCATCGGCAGACCATCCACGGTCATCTCCGCACACAACAGCTCGGCTCCAGACTCCGAGCGGGCCGTGGCCGCGGCCACCGGCCGGTCAGTGACGCCAGCCAGATACGTCGACTGGCGGACTGCCACGTCGTCGGCCAGTGCCGCCCATCGGGCCAGCCGCTGTGGGCTGTCTGCCCATGCACCTGCGACCCACTCGGCCCTTATGTAACCGTCGCTTCGGACCGGCTCTTCTGGGTCGGCTCCAGCGTTGTCCAACGAGGAGAACAAGTCCGCTGGCCCGACCGTCGGCGCCCCCTCTGGCGCCAGGTCGTGTACGGCCGCCCACACCCGCCCGGCATCGGCCGGCCAGCCGCCGAGCAGCAGCCTGTGGACGGCCGCCAGATCCCACGCTGTGGCCACCCGGACCCCGGTCCGGGCGAGAGTCAGCGCGGTCGCGTTCGACCACATCACCCATCGGGGACGCAGCGCCGCTTCAACCGCGGCAACGATCTTCAGCGGGGAGCCCTCCGCCGCCAAATCCCTCAACGACCAAACCGCCCCGGCCGCCGCCACGCCGAGACCCACGCCCGGGTTGATGACCAGGGCCACTCGATCCCCCCGGACGACGCCTGCGGCGCTCAGCGCGTCAAGAATTCCGGGTGCGTCCACGGACCTACCCTGTCATGCGATGTTCATCTGGCCGAGGACCGTGCTGGCCGCTCAAGGAAATCAAGACGACCGTAACATCGCGGATTTGCCGCCACTGAAGACCGACGCGTAGTCAATCCCGCTTCGGCTTGAGGGTTGCCCGATCAGGACCTGCGCTTCGCCTTAGCCGACGGGGGCACCGATGGCACAGAAGCTTCGAATAGATGGATTCGCTCCAGCACAGGAGCTAGTTGTGGAAGCCGGGGAGGTTGTCCCGGGCGAGTGAGGTGAGGGTGGCCATGGGGGTGGACCATCTGAGGCTGCCGTGGGATCGGTGGTGATTGTAGAAGTGGCAGAAGCCGGTGTAGCCGGCGTGGCGTTCGGTCTGTGAGTTCCACACTCGGATGTAGGCCCATTCTTCGAGCAGGATCCGGTGGAACCG
>DASZNC010000013.1:0-22734 GCA_035551615.1 Acidimicrobiales bacterium | reverse complement strand
TATCCCTGGCAGATTCAAGCGCAACTATGTGGACGCCGCTCACGGGATTCCTTTTCTGCAGGGTAGTCACATCGTCCAGTTCAGACCAGACGACATAAAGTTCCTGTCAAAGGCGACTCACGCGAATATGAACTCTCTCCTGATACGCGAAGGATGGGTACTCATAACGCGGTCAGGGACGGTTGGCCGGGTCGCCATCGTCACTTCGCAGTGGGACGGATGGGCAGCGTCCGAGCACGTCTTTCGGGTCGTTCCCCGCCCAAAGTCGCCTTGCCCGACCGGATACCTAGCCGCCTTCCTTGGTTCACCCATCGGTCAACTGCAACTCAACCGCCAGATCTACGGTGCGGTCGTAGACGAGTTGACCGAGGACCACATTCGCAGCATCCGTGTGCCCCTGCCCGTCACGCGAGCGCAGAAGCGTCACGTCGATGAGATAGCCGACCTTGCCATGAAGGCAGCCGCCGCCCGAGCCGCGGCCGTAAGCCTGGCAGAGCAGGTCGATGAGAAGGTCCTGAATCTCCTGCCCGACGTGCAGTCTCCTGAGGTCACCGAGGAGGAGGACGACAACCCGGAGTTCGAGCGGTTCGAGACATTAGCCACGGAACTGTTCACCACCCGTAAAGCGGCGGTGAGGGACTGACTGGTGCGGCCCGGCCCCGCGTGTGCGTCAAGTAAGTCAGTGCCCAACTTTGCACACACCTCTCATTTGGTCAAAGGACGGGCGCGGTTCGGCTCACGGTCGGTGGCTCGCTGGACACGGTCGGCGGCTCTCGCCCGGGTCGGCTGACGCCCTCTGGCGTTCGCCCGCCCGCCGGCTCACATCCGCCGCCCGCACCTACCCTGCGGCCGGCAGGCAGCTACCCGCCCGCCAGCCCGCCAGTCGGCACCTACCCGCCCGCCGGGCCGCCGGCCGCCCGCCCGCCGCCGGAATCAGGAGCCGGGGCTGTGGCGGTCCAGGAAGGAGTAGACGTCGGTCATCTCGACGCCGGGGTGGGGGCTGAAAACGACGGTGTCGGTGGGCAGCCCGGAGACGAAGTGGCTGTGGTCGCGGGCCGACGGCCAGGCCACGCCATCCCAGCGCCGGACGGCGGCCGGCGCCGGCCGGCGGCAGCAACCCGGGTCCGGGCAGGTCGAGGTGGCCCGGCGGCTGGTGTCGGAGCCGCGGAACCAGCGGGCTGCGTCCGAGGTGGTGCCGACGGTGATGGCATCGCCCCGCCCCGGATCGAGGTCGATGTGGGTGACGCACCAGAACGTGCCCGCCACCGTCGAGGTGTACTGGTAGTGCAGGGCGTAGGAATCCTCGGATTCGAACGCCTGGCGGGAACTCCACCAGCGGCACAGCCGCTGGCCCTCGATGGTGCCGTCCGAGTCGGCCGGCAGGAGCACGCCGTCGTTCTCGTACGCCTTCCACAGCACGCCCTCCGGGTCCGAGCGCTGGAAGTGGATCGGGATGTCGAAGTGGCGGGTGATCAGGTTGGTCAGGCGGTGGGCGGCCATCTCGTAGGAGATGTAGAACGACTCCGACAGGTCCTCGACCGAGATGTCCTCGCGATCGCGGGCCGCGCCAAGGACCGAGACGGCTGACCGCTCGGGGGCGAGCAGGGCGCCGGCGAAGTAGTTGGCCTCGACCCGCTGGCGGACGTAGCCCTCGAAGTCGATCGGGTCGGAGTGGCCGAGGGCGAAGTGGCCGAGCGTCTGGGCGATCACCGAGCGCGATGAGCGCTGGCCGCCGGTGGCGTTGCGCTGCGGCACGTACACGACCTTGCGGCGGACATCGGTGATCGAGCGGGTCGACGGCGGCAGGTCCTGCACCCGCGAGATGGTGAACCCGAAATGGGCGGCCACGTCGGTCAGGTGGCGCTCGGACACGGCGCCCGGCCCGCGGTAGCCGACCGACTCGAGGGCGGAGGTGGCCACCTCCTCGATGTTCTCGAAGTAGTTGTCCCGCTTGCGCATCTCGTCGCGCATGGCCGCGTTGGCGGCCCGGGCGCCGACCTCGGCGGCCGGGGGCCCGAACGGGGCGGACCCGGCCGACGACAGATGCGAGTACAGGGCCACGATGTGCTCCAGGGCGGCGTCGTCCAGGCGGGCGCTGGGCCGCAGGTAGGGCAGCTGCAGATCCCGGTACCGCGGCTCATCCTGCATGTGGGCCAGCGCCACCTCCAGCTCGGCCCGCCGGTTGGGGGCGGCCGTCGACAACAGTTCGGCCGGGGCGCACCCGAGGGCCGACGCCAGCGCGTTGACCGTCGACAGCCGCGGCTCGCGGTGGCCGTTCTCCAGCTGGGACAGATAGGAGGCGGGGCGGCCGACGGCGGCGCCCAGGGCGTCGAGGGTCAGGCCGGCGCTGCGCCGCAGATGGCGCAGGCGGTGCCCGAAAACTAGGGGATCCAGGTGTCCAGAGGTCATGAGCTGTAGAAAGTTTTACGAATGTTTACAGATTAGTCAAGGGTGGAAGGATTTTGATTCGACAGGATCGTAAATCTTTAGGAAGATGATGCTCGTGCCTTCAAATGATGATGTCCGGTTTGCCCCACATCCGGCCACGGAGCGGGTCCTCACCCCCGCCGCCGTGGACTTTCTCGTCGGCCTGCACGGCCAGTTCGACGCTCGTCGGCGGGAGCTTCTGGACTCACGGGTAGCCCGCCAGGCCCGCTTCGATGCCGGCGAGCGGCCCGACTTCCTCGAGGAGACGGCCGACATCCGCGGCTGCGGCTGGACGGTGCCCGAGGCGCCGGCCGCCCTGGTTGATCGGCGGGTCGAGATCACCGGCCCGGTCGAGCGCAAGATGATGATCAACGCCCTCAACTCCGGCGCCAAGGTCTTCATGGCCGACTTCGAGGACGCCAACTCCCCCACCTGGGAGAACGTCGTCGAGGGCCAGGTCAACCTGCAGGACGCGGTGCGGGGCACTCTCTCGCTCGAGACCAAGGACAAGAAGTACGCCCTGAACGACCGGGTCGCCACCCTGGTGGTGCGCCCCCGGGGCTGGCACCTGACCGAGAAGCACTTCACCATCGGCGGCGAGCGCATCAGCGCCAGCCTGTTCGACTTCGGTCTCTACGCCTTCCACAACGCGGCCGAGGCCGGCCAGCGCGGCGCCGGCGCCTTCTACTACCTGCCCAAGCTGGAAGGCCACCTAGAGGCCCGCCTCTGGAACGAAGTGATGACCTACACCGAGGAGCAGCTCGGCCTCGAGGTCGGCGCCATCCGGGCCACCGTGCTCATCGAGACCATCACCGCCGCGTTCGAGATGGACGAGATCCTCTACGAGCTGAAGGAGCACATCACCGGGTTGAACGCGGGCCGGTGGGACTACATCTTCAGCGTGGCCAAGCGGTTCCACACCGATCCCGACTTCGTGCTCCCCGACCGCTCGAACGTCACCATGACCACACCCTTCATGCGGGGCTACACCGAGCTTCTGGTCAAGACCTGCCACAAGCGGGGCGCCCACGCCATCGGCGGCATGTCCGCCTTCATCCCCAACCGGCGCAAGCCGGAGGTGACCGAGGCGGCCCTGGCCAAGGTGACCGATGACAAGCGGCGCGAGGCGGGCGACGGCTTCGACGGCACCTGGGTGGCCCACCCGGACCTGGTCCCGGTGGCCCAGGCCGAGTTCGACGCCGTCCTCGGCGACCGGCCCAACCAGCTCGAGCGCCAGCGCGAGGACGTGCAGGTGGGCCCCGGCCGCCTGCTCACGGTCGAGCGGCCCCGTGACTCCATCACCATGGACGGGCTGCGCACCAACATCGACATCGGCCTGCGCTACCTGGCGTCGTGGCTGTCGGGCACCGGCGCCGCCGCCATCCACGACCTGATGGAGGACGCGGCCACCGCCGAGATCAGCCGGGCCCAGGTCTGGCAGTGGGTCCACCACCACATCTGCTTCCAGGATCCGCACGAGTGCGTGACCCCGGAACTGGTGGGCGAGATCCTGGACGAGTACCAGGACGCCCTCGACGCCGACGGCACGTTCCCGTCCGACGTCCTGAAGCAGGCCCGCGAGGTCTTCGAGCAGGTGGCCCTCGCCGACGAGTTCATCCCGTTCCTCACCCTCCCGGCCTACGAACTACTCCCGTAGACGTAGAGCGACCAACTGAAAGGAAGCAATGTCCAACTTCGAGACTGCCGTTGCCGATCTGGAGCGCCAGTGGGCCACCGACGACCGCTGGAAGGGCGTCGAGCGTGCTTACACCGCCGCTGATGTCGTCCGGCTGCGCGGCTCGGTGCCGGTCGAGTACTCCCTCGCCCGCCACGGCGCCGAGCGCCTGTGGCAGCTCCTCCACACCGAGGACTACATCAACGCCCTGGGCGCCCTCACCGGCGGCCAGGCGGTGGAGATGGTCAAGGCCGGCCTGAAGGCGATCTACCTGTCCGGCTGGCAGGTGGCCGCCGATGCCAACCTGTCGGAGCAGGTCTACCCCGACCAGAGCCTGTACGCGGCCAACAGCGTCCCGACCGTGGTGCGCCGCATCAACAACGCGCTGCGCCGGGCCGACCAGATCGAGTGGGCCGAGGCCGCCGCCGACGGCAAGACCGACGCCCAGCGCGAGTGGCTGGTCCCGATCGTGGCCGACGCCGAGGCCGGCTTCGGTGGCGCCCTGAACGCGTTCGAGCTCATGAAGGGCATGATCGAGGCCGGGGCCGCCGGCGTCCACTACGAGGACCAGCTCTCCTCCGAGAAGAAGTGCGGCCACATGGGCGGCAAGGTGCTCATCCCCACCAACCAGCACATCCGCACCCTGAACGCGGCCCGGCTGGCCGCCGACGTCTGCGGCGTGCCGACCATCGTCGTCGCCCGTACCGACAGTCTCGGTGCCAACCTGTTGACGAGCGACGTCGATCCCCGGGACCAGGAGTTCTGCACCGGCGAGCGCAGCCCGGAGGGCTTCTACTACGTGAAGCCGGGCATGGACATCGCCGTGGCCCGAGGCCTGGCCTACGCCCCCTACGCCGACCTGATCTGGTGCGAGACGTCGACGCCGGACCTGGACGAGGCCCGCATCTACGCCGAGCGCATCAAGGCCGAGTACCCGGACAAGATGCTGGCCTACAACTGCTCGCCCTCGTTCAACTGGAAGAAGAAGCTGGACGACGAGACGATCGCCCGCTTCCAGAAGGAACTGGGCGCCATGGGCTACACCTTCCAGTTCGTCACCCTGGCCGGTTGGCACGCCCTCAACGAGTCCACCTTCGAGTTGGCCCACGGCTACGCCCGCCGCGGCATGAGCGCCTACGTGGAGCTGCAGCAGCGGGAGTTCGAACTCGAGGCCGACGGCTACACCGCCACCCGCCACCAGCGTGAGGTCGGTGCCGGCTACTTCGACGACGTCATGACCAGCCTCACCGGCGGCCTGGCGTCGACGCTGGCGCTGCACGGCTCCACCGAAGAGGATCAGTTCGACAAGTAGGGCAAAGGAAGCGCCTCTACGGCTTTCCGACGGCGCCGCACCCGCAAGGGTGCGGCGCTGTCTATTGTCCGTCCATGGCCGACACGCTGGGAGACTTCGAGAAGGAGCCGTTCAGCTCCGGTGGCATCACCCATGACATCTACCGGAAGGGCTCCGGCCCGGCCGTGATCGTCTGCTCCGAGGTGCCGGGGATCACCCCCCATGTGGCCGACTTCGCCCGCAAGGTGGCCGACCGGGGATTGACGGCGGTGATGCCCCATCTGTTCGGAACGCCGGGCAAGGAGATGAACCCGCTCTACGCCATGGACACCATGGTGAAGCTGTGCATATCCAAGGAGTTCTCCGGGCTGGCCCTGGGCCGTACCGGCCCGATCATGAACTGGCTGCGGGCGCTGGCCCGGGCCGAACACGAGAGGTGCGGCGGCCCCGGGGTGGGGGCGGTGGGCATGTGTTACACCGGCGGCTTCGCGCTGGCCATGGCCGTCGACGACACGGTTCTGGCACCGGTACTGTCGCAACCGTCGTTGCCGTTCGGAGTCGGCCGGGCCCGCAAGGCCGACATCCAGCTGTCGGAGGCGGACTGGCAGAAGGTGCAGGCCCGGGTGCGCGACGAGGACCTGTGCGTGATCGGGCTGCGTTTCACCGGCGACTCCTTCGTCCCGGAGGAACGCTTCCGGCACCTGAAGGAGAAGCTGGGCGACGGGTTCATCGCCGTCGAACTGGACTCGTCGCCCGGTAACCCCCATGGGCACCCGAAGAACGCCCACTCGGTGCTGACCGAGCACCTACAGGACCGGGAGGGCACTCCGACGCGGGCGGCACTGGATCAGGTGCTCTCCTTTTTCCAGGAGAGATTGAGCTAAGCGGCGGCGAAGGCGGGCTGGACCCCCGGCAGGGAGGCGCACAGGACGGTCGAGCAGTGCAGCGCACCGTCGATGCCGGTGCGGTAGACATCGACCGTGCCGGTGGTGCTGCGGTGCAGCACCGTCCACGGCGAGGTGACCCCCTCCCGCACGCAGTCGATGGCCCGTGGCGACGCCGGCGCGCAGACCCAGCAGGGCCCGCTGCACCCGGGCAGCTCGACGACCAGATACGTTCCCCCAACCCCAACGCCAACTGCTGCTTCGTCGTTGAATGTGGGAGCGGGGAGTATTTCTTGCAGCGAGAGCTGCGGCGGTACCGATCCCATAGTCGTTTCGTCGGTCAGGCCGCCGATCCACTGAAGGGATCCAATCCCCACAGAGTCTCAATTGTGGTGCCGGGTTCGAGGACCCGGAGACCGTCGCCCGAATTGAGCAGGTTCGGGGCGCCGGTCATCGGCTCCACGGCCAGACCCCGGCGCCGGCGGGAAGTGTCACCGAGGGTGTCGCCGCTGAAGACCATGAGGTGGGTGAAGCTGCCGTCGACCCATAGCTGGGTGGTGGGGCCGCCGGCCGGGGCCAGCGTCACACGGGCCCGGCCGTCGCCGTCGCGGGCCAGGTCGGTGAAGGCGTGGTCCAGCCGGGCGGCGCCGATCAGTCGCCCGGCGCGGAAGTCCAGGTCGGTGCCCTTCACCCGCCGCCGGCCCACCGGGATACCCCGGTCGTCGGTGTCGTAGACGGTGGCCGCCGGCACGGTGAGCGTGGTCGTGTCGACCGCCCCCTGCACGTACGGGTGCCAGCCGAGGCCGATCGGGCACGGCTCATCGGCCACGTTGGTGACCGAGGTGCGCACCTCGAGGCCGGTCGCGGCAGCCAGGCGGTAGGTCACCCGGAAGTCGAGCATCCACGGCCACCCCGGCTGCGGATGGAGGCGATAGGTGAGATGGGTGCTGTCGGGCGGGGTGGCCGGCGTCCACGGCTGGGGGGTGGCGTCGGGCACCGTCCAGTTGGCCCACCGGACCAGGCCGTGGATGGCGTTGTGGGCCTCCGCCTCGGTCAGCGCCGTCTGCAGCCGGCGCCCGGCCCAGGTGAACGCCCCGCCGGCCAGCCGGTTGGGCCAGGGGGCGAGCAGCTGACCGCGGCCGCCGGCGCACATCTCGGCCTGGTCGTAGGGGTCGAGCACGTCGCGCCCGGCCGCCCGGTAGCTGCGCAGCCCGCCGCCCACCTCGACGACGGTCAGTTCCTGGTCGTGGGCGGCCAAGTGGACCTGGCGGCCGGAGGGGGGCGGCACAGCCGCACCCTACCGAACCGCACCGAACCCCGGACGCGCAGAAGGGCCCGGTGGGGGGGGATGACCGGGCCCTTCGCATTCGCGCTGTTCGGTCCAGTGGGGGGGTACCGGCCGAAGCGCTGTCATCATTATTACCCGGTGGTAGGGAATCTGGCAAGCATATTTGGGAAGTTCTTAGAATCTGTATTTCAGATAGCCGGCATCAGGCCGGCACCGGGGCGGCCAGGCGGTGGCGCAGCGCCCCGTCGGCGCCGAACAGCCGGTCCCGCCACTCGGCCAGCAGCTCGTCGGTCTGGTGGTCGTCGGGGTGGAAGTCGCGGCGGTTGTAGTCGCCGATGCGGGACCGCACCGCCCTGGTCAGGAACGGCGAGTGGCGCAGGCGGCCGAGGCTCTCCCGCCGGCGGGCCCGGTCCCGGGCGGCCGGGTCGCGGCGCATCGACCGGCGGGTGGTGTCGACGATGGCGAACAGGAACAGGGCGGTCACCACGTCCATGGTGAGGGTCCGGATCAAATGGCCCCGCCAGCCGTTGCCGCAGACAGCCTGGTAGACGTCGAAGGCCACCGCCTTGTGCTCGGCTTCCTCCAGGGCGTGCCAGAGAAGCAGGTTGCGGACCTCACCGTCGAGCATGTCCCGGGCCTCCGGTCGGAGCAGGAGCAACTCGGCCAGGGTGGCGGTGTAGTGCTCGAGGGCGGCGGTTATGGCCAGCTGGATGGACTTGGGGAGCAGCCGGGTGGCGAACCGGTTGAGCCCGACATCGACGGCCCGGTCGACGAAGCGGGTGGTGTAGCCCATGGCGTGCAGCCGCTCGTTCAGCACCCGGTGCTCGCGCCCGTGGATCGCCTCCTGGCCGATGAAGCGACCGACCTGACGCTTCAGCTCGGGTTCGGTGATCCGGTCCCGGTAGTTGCGGACGGAGGCGACGAAGAAGTCCTCCCCGTTCGGGAACATGGCCGAGAGCATGGCGACCACGTGGCTCATGACCAGGTCCCCGCCGGCGAAGTGCTGCGGCAGGTTGCTGTCGTCGTACTCGAAGTTGACCCGGCGGGTGGTGATCTGGCGAGTGACCATGCTTTTATCCTACTTGTAGTAGAGAATATGTCAACGGGTCGTGGGGCGGGTAGCCCGTGATGTGCCAACCTTTGACCTGATGAGCGGCGTCGACGACGGACCCCGGCCGAGAGGGCGACCGCCGCGCACCGACCTCCAGCGGGCCGAGCACCGCACCCGGCTGGTCGACGCGGCCATGGACGCGGTGCGCCGGTTCGGCCCGGAGGTGTCGATCGACCAGATGGCCGAATCGGCCGAGGTGTCCAAGCCGGTCCTGTACAGCGAATTCGGCGACAAGAACGGCGTGGTCGACGCCATGGCCGTCGTGCTGGCCGGCCGCATCGAGGAGACGGTCGTGCACCAGGTCCTGGACCGGGGCACGTTCGATCCGGGGGCGGTCATCGGCGCCATCATCGAGGCCCTCATCAACCTGATCGACGACGAGCCCCACCTGTACGCCTACATCGTGCGCAGCCTGCGCATGCGCGACCGGGGCCTGCTCGACAACGCCCTGGTGCGGGTCATCCGGGATCGGGCGGCGGCCATCATCGGGTCCCTCGGCGAGCGCCTGGCGGACGACGATTTCGAGGTGCTGACCGCCGGCGTATTCGGGTTCGTGTTCGGCGTGGTCGAGTCGTGGGTCGACTCCCGCCGCCCGGAGAAGGCCGAGCTGGTGGCCACCGTGACGGCGGTGATCGAGGCCGGGCTGGCCGAGGTGGCGGCCCGGCGGGCGCCCGGCTGAGAGGTGGCGGGCGCCCCGCTGGCTAATCGCTCGCCGGGTGGGCGGCGATGTACTCGTCGCGCAGCTGGCGCTTGAGCACCTTGCCGGAGCCGGTCTTCGGCAGTTCGGGCACGAACGTCACGCCCCGGGGCACCTTGTAGCGGGCCAGGTGGTCGCGGGCGAAGGCCAGGACGTCGGCCTCGGTGACGCCGTCGTGGCCGGGCACGGCATAGGCCTGCACGCTCTCGCCCCACTGCTCGTTGGGTACGCCGAACACGGCGATCTCGAAGACGTCCGGACAGGCGTCGAGGGCGGCTTCGATCTCGGCCGGGTAGATGTTCATGCCGCCGCTGATGATCATGTCGTTCTTGCGGTCGGCGATGTAGAAGTAGCCGTCCTCGTCGAAGTAGGCGATGTCGCCGACGGTGTGGAAGTCGCCCCTGGTCGCCTCCTGGTACTTCTCCTCCGCCTTGTAGTACTCGTTGAACACCGTCTTGGAGCGGACGTACAGCTCACCCGTCTGGTGCGCCTCGGTGACCTCGGTGCCGTCCTCGGTGAACAGTTTGATCTCCACGCCGGGCGCCGGCTGGCCGCACGAACCGGGTTTGCGCAGATGGTCGGCCGGTTGCAGGACGGTGTCGACGCCCAGTTCGGTCGATCCGTAGACCTCCCACAACGAGTCGGCCGGGAAGTCGGCCAGGTACATCTTCTTCAGGTTCAGCGTCCAGGGCGCGGCGTTGGCGATCATCCGCTTCATCGAGGACCGGTCGTAGCGGGCCTTCACCTCGGCCGGCAGGCTGCACACCATCCGGATCGGGGTGGGCGCGGTGAACGAGGTGGTCACGCCGTAGGTCTGGACCAGCCGCAGCCAGTCCTCGGCGTCGAACTTGTGCTGCACCACGACGGTGTTGCCGAGGGCGTGGGCGATGCCGGCGAATCCGCCCGGGCCGGAGTGGTAGAGCGGCCCGGTCGTCAGGTAGACGTCGTCGGGCACGTAGCCGATCAGGGTGAGCAGGCCGGCCGCGCTCGTCGGGTCGAGGCGGGCGCTGCGCACCGCCCCCTTGGGCCGGCCGGTGGTGCCCGAGGTGTAGATCATGGCCTGGCCCGAAGCCGGCCGTTCCTCCTCGGCCTCGGGCAACGCGTCACCCGGCAACGCCTCGAGCTCGGCTTCCAGCGCCCCGTCGCCGTCGAAGACCAGCACCTCGGTCACCTTGGGGATGCGGTCCCGCACCGAGCTGATCAGGCCCTCGTACTCGGCGTCCACGTAGACGACCGTCGAGTCCGAGTTGTCGATCACGTACGCCGCCTCGTCGGCCGACAGGCGGTAGTTCAACGGGACGCCCACTGCGCCCACCTTGCGGATGGCATGGGTGGCCAAAACGAGCGGGGCCGAGTTCTGGCCGCACCAGCACACCTTGGTGGAGGCGGTGACCCCGCGATCGATGAGCAGCCGGGCCAGTTGGTTGGCCCGCCGCTCCAGCTCGGCGAAGCTCCAGGATCGGATCTCCTGGCCCGGGCGGTCGTCGATGACGGCCGGCTTGTCCGGGTGCTTCTCCGCATACATGGCGAGCAGGTCCATCTACGGCACCCTACGGTCGGCGAAGCGGTCCCGCAGCGTCTTCTTCGAGAACTTGCCGACCGAGGTCTTCGGCACCTCGTCGATGAACTCCACCTGGTCGGGGAGCCACCACTTGGCCACCCGCGGCTCGAGCCAGGCCAGGAGCTCGTCGGCCTCCAGGCTCTCGCCCGGCTTGCGCACGATGCACGCCATGGGCCGCTCCATCCACCGTTCGGACGGCACGGCGATGACGGCCGCCTCGGCCACGGCCGGGTGGCCCATGATCTCGTTCTCCAGGTCGACCGACGAGATCCACTCGCCGCCGGACTTGATCAGATCCTTGGTCCGGTCGACCAGCCGGACGTAGCCGTCGGGGGCCACGATGCCGACGTCGCCGGTGCGCAGCCAGCCGTCGTCGGTGAACTGGGTGTCACCGCGGGCGTCGTTGTAGTAGCGCTGGGCGATCCAGGGGCCGCGGACCTGGACCTCGCCGCTCGTCTTGTCGTCCCACGGCAGCGTCTCGCCCGAGTCGGGGTCGGCGATGCGCAGCTCCACCAACGGCGCCGGCAGGCCGACGGTCGCCCGCAGATCGGCCAGGTCCTCGTCGGAGTCGCCGGCCCGTTCGCGACGGGTCCACGCCACCGTGGCCAGAGGGCTGGTCTCGGTCATCCCCCACGCCTGCAGGATCGGCAGCCCGACCTCTTGGCGGTAGGCCTCGGACAGCGCCTTGGGCACGGCCGAGCCGCCGCACACAATGGACCGCAGCTTGTGCTCCTTGCCGGCGAGGAACGGCTTGCAGCCCATCCAGATGGTCGGTACGCCGGCGGCCAGCGTCACGTCTTCGTTCAGGATCAGGTTGGCCACCGCCTGGGGCGACAGGTCGGCCCCGGGGAAAACGACGTCGGCGCCGGCCAGCACGGCCGCCTGGCACAGGCCCCATGCATTGGCGTGGAACATCGGCACCACGGGCAGCACCACGTCCGCCTCCCGCACCGACAGCAGGTCGGCGAGGAGCACGGCGATCGAGTGCAGCACCACCGAGCGGTGCGAGTAGACGACCCCCTTGGGATCGCCCGTGGTGCCGCTCGTGTAACACATCGACGCGGCCCGGTTCTCGTCGGTGACCACACCGAAACCGTGCGGGTGGGCGTTGGCCAGCAGTTCCTCGTAGTCGAGGATGCGGCTGTCGTCGGGCAGCGGTGGCACGTCCGACTTGCCGATCGTGTCGTCCATGACCACGACGTGGCGGACCGGCCGGCACTCGTCGATCAGCGGCCACAGCAGGGGCAGGAGGCTGCGGTCGGCGAAGATCACCTCGTCCTCGGCGTGGTTGACGATGTAGGTGATCTGCTCGGCGAACAGCCGGATGTTCAGGGTGTGCAGCACCCGGCCGGTGCACGGCGGGGCGAAGTACAGCTCCAGGTGCCGGGCGGTGTTCCAGGCGAAGGTGGCCACCCGCCCGTCGGCGCTGATCCCGAGATCGTCGAGGACGCCGCCCAGGCGGCGGGTACGGGCCGCCCACGCCCCCATCGTGGTCCTCTCCATGCCCGACGGGGTGGCGGTCAGCAACCGCTTGGTCGGCCACAACTGTTCGGCTCGATTGAAGATCACGTCGAGCGACAGAGGTACGTCCTGCATCAGGCCCTGCATGCATCCTCCCCATTCGGCGCCATACGGCGGACAGCAATCATCGCACGCCCCCGGCGGGCGCGTCCCGGGCAGGAGCAGACTACGTTTCGGCCATGGGCACATGGACGAACTGGGCCGGAAACCAGACCGCCTCGGGCATCCGGGTGGAGCATCCCCGCTCCTCCGAGGACGTCTCCCGGATCGTCACCGAGGCGGCCGGGCGGGAACAGCGGGTCAAGGCGGTCGGGGCCGGGCATTCCTTCACGGCCATTGCCCGCCCCGAGGCCGTGCAGCTGGACATGACCGCCCTCGACGCCCTGCACCATTCCGATCGGGAGACGGGAACGGTCACGGTCGGCGCCGGCACCGCCCTCCACCGGCTGAACGATCTCCTGGCCGGCACCGGCCTGGCCCTCACCAACATGGGCGACATCGACGTCCAGACCATCTCGGGGGCCATCTCCACCGGCACCCACGGCACGGGCGAGAGCTTCGGCGGTATCGCCACGCAGGTGGTCGGCCTCGAGTTGGTGCTGGCCGACGGGTCGATCGTGACCTGCTCGGCCACCGAGCGACCCGAGCTGTGGTCGGCGGCGCGCGTCGGCCTGGGCGCCCTCGGGATCATCACCAAGGTGACGCTGTCCTGCGTGCCGCTGTTCAGCCTGCGGGCCGAGGAGGGCCCCATGCCGCTCGACGAGCTGCTCGACCGCTTCGACGAACTGGCCGGGTCGTTCGACCACTTCGAGGCCTATTGGTTTCCCCACACCAAGGCCACGCTGACCAAGTGCAACACCCGGCTGCATCTGGCCGAGGGACTGGATCGGCTGTCGCAGTGGCGGGAGTGGTTGGACGACGAGTTCCTGTCCAATCGCGTCTTCGGTTGGACGGTTGAACTTGGAAAAAGGAGAACGTCACTCATTCCCAGACTCAACCTCATGGCGTCACGCGCTCTGGGTTCCCGCTCGTTCACCGACCTCTCCTACAAGGTGTTCACGTCCCCGCGGCGGGTCCGTTTCCGGGAAATGGAACTGGCCATACCGCGCCCCGCAGCCGTGGAAGCCATCCGGGAGGTGGTGGCCGCCATCGAGGCTTCGGGCATGACCATCGGCTTCCCGGTGGAGCTGCGGGTGGCGGCGGCCGACGACATCCCGCTCTCCACCGCGTCAGGCCGGGACTCGGCTTATCTGGCCTTCCATGTCCCGGCCAGCGTCGACCACCAGCCCTACTTCCGCCTGGTCGCCAAGGTGCTCGACCACTACGGCGCCCGGCCCCACTGGGGCAAGCTGCACGAGCTCGACGCCGAGTTGCTGCGGACCCGCTATCCCCGCTTCGACGAGTTCGTGCGGTTGCGCCAGCAGGTCGATCCGACCGGGCGGTTCTCGAACGACTACCTGGAGCGGGTGCTCGGACCATGCGGTTCGCCGCTCCTTTGACTATTTATCCTTTAAGAGCGGGCCACGGCATTTGTAGAGATTTCTTGGGCTCGCGTTGGGACCGCTACTTCCGGAACCACTGCTATGGTTCGCTCTGGGTGCTAAGTGGTTGCACCGGGCTTTTCCAGAGATTCGGAGTAGTTGGGATGCTCAAGTTCTGCGGATTCGATTTCGAACTGACCGTTGACTCGGTCCTGCAGCGCCACTCCGACCAGACGGCGGTGTTCGGGGCCACCGACCAGGCCGGAGACCATTGGTTGATCGTCGAGGCCGATGAGCCCACCCAGGGCCCGACCTGGATATGCGCGCCGGCCAGCGATCGCGTCCTGGACCTGATCGCCACCGGTCGGGCGGCGGCCGGCGACGCCCTCTGCCACAGCCAGACCGGCTGGGTCGAGGTGGTGCGGGTGGTGAACGGTCACGCTGTCCCCGACCAGCGGGTGTCGTGCTCCGATCTGGCCGCCCTCTCCGGTACTTCCGTCTGACCCTGAACTGATCCGACGTTGGTCCGCTCGGACTAGTTACTGTCAGTGTTACGGCAACTCACAGCGATATCCAGAAGATATACCCACCGGAATTCTCCGCTTCGTCCCCAGAATACGGGAAATAGCCCATTTGGGCCATGGTGAAGTGCTCCACTTGGCGCAATCATGAGTGTCCGTCGCCGGGTGGAAGAGAATGAGATGTTGCAGCCCGCCAATCCGGAACAGGGAGCGGTCCCGGCAACACCGGCCCGTCCGGCTCCGACTTCAGCCATAGCGGCCCCGGTGCCGCCCGCCCTGGCCGCCGCCGGGCGGCGCCGCCGGTCCGTCGCGGTGGAGGACCCGCCGGTCGACCTGACCGAGTTGTGGGCGGTGGCGGCCGACGCCACCGACGACGCCGTGTTCGGGGTGGACCCAGCCGGCCGGGTGAGCGGCTGGAGCGCGGCGTCGGCCCGCCTGTTCGGCTACAACGAGGCCGAGGTCGCCGGCCGCCTGGCCAGCTTCCTCTTCGTCGAGCCGGCCCCCGGCCAGTACGCCGGCCTGAGCGCCATGTTCAACGGTCAGGTACTGGGCCGGTCCAACGCCGAGGTGCGCCGGCGCAACGGCACCGTCATCCCGGTCGTGGTGACCATCGCCTCGCTGCCCAGCGGCGGCCGGGGCGTGATCGTGCGCAACCGGAGCGATCTGGTCGAGGCGGAGAGCGAGCGCGATGACGCCCTGGCATCGCTGAGGCGCCAGAACGAGCTGTGGGAGCTGCTCCAGCGGATCACCATGATCGCCAACGAGGCGGCCGACATGACTGATGCCCTGCACCGGTGCATGCTCGAGATCTGCGACAACTTCGGCTGGCAGTTCGGCCACACCGTCCTGCTCGGCGCCGAGAGCAACATCGACGCCCACATCTGGTACCTGTCCGACCACGACCGGTACGGGCGCCTGCGCGACGTCGTCGAGCGCACCGGGCGGGGCGTCGGGATCCTGGAGAAGGCGTGCGAGAGCCAGGAGCCGGTGTGGGTCAGTGATCTGAGCCGGTTGCCCCCGACCGAGGCGGCGGCGGTGGCGCGGGCGGCCGACCTGCACGCCGCGTTCGCCTTCCCCATCGTGTTCGACCACGAGGTGGTCGCGGTGGTCGAGATGTTCGGGCACCGCCGGCCGGAGCGCGACCGCCAACTGCTCGCCTGCGCCCGCCACGGCGCCGTGCAGATCGGGCGGGTGGCGGAACGGGAGGAGTCGCGCCGGCAGCTGAGCCACCAGGCGATGCACGACGCGTTGACCGACCTGCCCAACCGCAGCCTGTTCATGGACCGCCTGGCCCAGGCCGTCAGGGGCCTGGACCCGACCGGACCGCACCTGGCCGTGCTGTTCGTCGACCTCGATGACTTCAAGTTGATCAACGACAGCCTGGGCCACGACATCGGCGACCACGTCCTGCGGACCGTGGCCAACCGCCTGCTCGAGGTGGTGCGGCCGGAGGACACCGCCGCTCGCTTCGGCGGCGACGAGTTCATAGTGCTCTGCGAGAGACTGCCCAACGACGAGGCGGTGGGCGAGGTGGCCAACCGCATCCTGCAAGCCCTGTCGGTGCCGATGGTGCTCGACGGGCACAGCGGTGCCGTAGTCACCGGCAGCGTCGGCATCGCCATGGCCACGTCGCCCGATGCCCGTCCCGAGCACCTGATCCGCGACGCGGATGCGGCCATGTACCGGGCCAAGGAGCAGGGGCGCAGCCAGTTCAACATCTTCGACACCGCCCTCCACGAGCGGGCCCGCCTGAAGCTGTCCATCGGGAACGAGCTGCGACCGGCGGTCGCCAAACGGGAGATCCGGCTCGTCTACCAGCCGCAGTTCCGCATCTCAGACGGCGCCCTCATCGGCGTCGAGGCACTGGCCCGCTGGGACCACCCCACGCGGGGCGTGCTGCCACCGCTCGACTGGATACCTGTGGCCGAGGAGAACCAGCTCATCGTCCCCATCGGGGAATGGATCATCGGCGAGGCGTGCCGGGTCGCCGCCGGCTGGAAGGACCTGGCCCAACACGCGGGCATGCCCAACGGGCTGAAGATGTGCGTCAACGTGTCGGCCGTGCAGCTGGCCCGGCCCGAACTGATCGATGCCGTCGTCCAGTCGCTGCGGGCCACCGGCGTCGATCCGAGCAGCCTCTGCATCGAGGTCACCGAGAGCGTGCTCATGGGCGCGCCGGGCACGTACCTGGAAGCGCTGCTCGGCCTCAAGCTCCTCGGCCTGTCGATCGCGGTGGACGACTTCGGTACCGGCTACTCGTCACTGGCCTACCTGCGCCGCTTCCCGATCGACATGATCAAGGTGGACAAAGGATTCGTCGACGGGCTGGGCCGCGGCGATGAGCGGGGCCTGGCCATCCTGCGGGCCGTGATCCAGCTGTCCGAGGCGCTGGGCGTGACCTCCGTGGCCGAAGGGGTGGAGACCGCCGAGCAGGCCCAGGTGCTGGCCGAGTCCGGATGCTTCGCCGCCCAGGGCTACTTCTTCGGCCGCCCGCAGAGCGCCGAATCCATCACCGAACTGCTCCTGGCCCAGACCTGAGGCGAGCGGCTCCGTTGTCGGTCTTGGCCTCGGGCCGCTCGGCGGCGCCCGGCCCGGATCTGAACCGGTCGGCTCAGCCGTCGGTCTCGACGCCGCCGGACAGCACCACGAACTCCAGATCGGCGCGGACCGGGCGGCCGAACCGTTCGTCGCCGTACGGGAACGGCTCGGTTTCGCCGGTCGGGCGGAATCCGAGCCGTTCGTACCAGGCGATCAGGTCGGTGCGCTGGCGGATGACCGTCATGCGGATCACCTGGCAATCCCAGCCGGTGGCCCGGCGCCGGGCCTCGGCGATCATGGCCCGCCCGACCCCGCCCCCCTGTAGGCCCGGGTCCACTGCGAACATGCCGAAGTAGGCCGACCGGGCCAGGTGACGCTGGACTTCGATGTGGAAGCACGCCACCAGGCGGCCGTCGCGCTCGGCCAGCACCACCTCCGACTCGGGCCGCGCCAACAGGTCCCGGACCTGCTCGGCGTCGGTCCGCTGGCCTTCGAGCAGGTCGGCCTCAGTCGTCCATCCCCGTCGGCTGTCGGCACCGCGGTAGGCCGCTTCGACCAGGGCGACCACGGCGGCTACATCGTCGGGACCGGCGGTACGGAAGGAAAGGGTCATGGGTGCGGCCGCCGTCATCATATGGCCGCCGGCTAAAGCCACCCCACCCGGCTACCGATAGACAGCGGATGGCCTTGCTCGACGGGCCGGGTGCTCTCGACACCTCTCCGCACATCGGTGCGCACCCGTTCAGCGGTCGCGTCGAAGATCTACTGGCAATATTACTGACCAAATATCCGGCTGCCCTGGTCGCGGCCATCCCGGGCGATACCCCGACCGGCCTCACCGCGCTGCCCGACAGGTTCCCGCTGGCCGAGAGCTACCGCCGGATACCGGCCGGGTCCCTGGTCGAACTGGTCTCCATGTCCGACCGGCCGATCATCTCCCGCCTGTGGTGGCAGGCCCGGACCACCGGAACGGCCAGCGCCGTCGTCCGTTCCATCGGCGGCGGGAAGGCGACCCTCAGCATCTTCGACCTGCGCGGTCGATACGGGGTGCTGATCGTCGTCGTGGTCGAGGCGGTCGAGCACGAGGCCGAGGCGGTCACTACCGGCGTCCGGGACCAGCTCCCCACCCCCACCAGGTACGCCCGCATCGTCAAGGACGGCACCGCCCTCATCCTCGATGTCGACCCGGCGTTCGAGCGCATGCTCGGTTTCCACCGGGACGAGCTGATCGGCCACCGGACGGTGGAGTTCATCCACCCCGACGACCACGAGCTGGCCGTCGACAACTGGATCCAGATGTTCGACTTCTCCGGCCCGAGCCGGCCCGTCCGCCTGCGCCACCGCAACCGTGACGGCCGCTGGATCTGGCTGGAGGTCACCAACCACAACCGCTTGGACGATCCCGAGTTCTCCGACGTAGTTGCCGACATGGTCGACATCTCCGACGAGATCTCGGCCCTGGAGGCGCTGCGGGCCCGTCAGCAGCTGCTCGAGCAGGTGACCGAGGCGGTGCCACTGGGCCTGTTCCACGCCGATATCGACGGCCGGCTGCTCTACGCCAACTTCCGGCTGACCGAGATCACCGGTCTGGGCGCCGGGTGCCTGCTCGGCGACTGGCCCGGCCTGGCCACGTCACACCACCGGATGGCGCTGGATGCTGCCCTGGCCGGAGCCGGACGCGGAAATCCGTCGGACCTCCTCGTCGAGATGGTCGACGCCCGGGGCGAGATCCGCCACTGCGCAGTCGGCCTCCGCCCGCTGGCCGACGGCACCGGCGCCGTCAACGGGGTCACCGGATCGGTGGAGGACGTCACCAACGATGTGGTCGAGCGACGGGAGCTCGAGGTCCGGGCCGCCACCGATGCTCTGACCTCGTGCCTCAACCGGTCGGCCTCGTTGGCCGTCATCCAGGATGCCCTCGACACCGTCGGCTCCGACCGGGAGCGGCGGGGCGGCGTGGCCGTACTGTTCATCGACGTCGACGGCATGAAGGACGTCAACGACGACCTCGGTCACTCGGCCGGCGACGCCCTGCTGGTCGAGGTCGCCTCGCGCCTGCGGGCCGCGGTGCGGACGCCTGACTCGGTCGGCCGGGTCGGCGGCGACGAGTTCGTGGCCGTGGCCGGCCACGTGCTGAACCGGGAGCACGCCATGAGCGTGGCCAGCTGGGTCGCCTCCCGGGTGACGCAGGAGTTCGAGATCGACGGCCGGCCCATCGGCGTCCGGGCCAGCGTGGGCGTGGCCTGGACCGACAGTCCGGGTGTGCAGGCGGCGTGGCTGGTCCGCCAGGCCGACCGGGCCATGTACGAGTCGAAGCGCCAGGGCCGCTGCGAAGCGGTCATGGCCAGCTAACTGAAGCGTCAGCTGCGCGGACGGATCCGGGTGGTGCCCGACGGCTTCCGGAGTCGCTCGACCACCCGGCACCACGCGGATTTCCGAGCCACCGTCCCTTTCGCGCAAAGTAATTCCGGCGCATTCTTAAGCGACGAGCGCGTATTACCGAAATTCGTGGTGTGAAACCGGATCGGGCGGGCCAGGCGTGGCTCGATGCGCTGCCTGATCCCACGATCGCGATCGACGATGACGGCCGCCTCGAGTGGGGTAACCAGGCCGCCATAGACATGTTCGGCTGGCGCCTGACCGACTTCGTGGGCCGGTCGGTGTTCGACCTCATCCACCCCGACGACCTCCACTTCGCCCTGATGTCGCTGGAGAGCGTGCAGTCCAAGTCGGTCGGTTCCCTCATCGAGGTCCGGGTCGAGACCGCATTCGGGTGGAAGCTGGTCGAGTGCATCGGCGCGAACCGGCTGGGGCAGCGGGGAGTGGACACGATCATCATCACCCTGCGGGACCTCACCGCCCGCCGGCGGTGGGAGGTCGCCCAGAGCGACGACGCCATCTTCCGGGCCGTCGTGCACAACGCAGCCAGCCTCTTGATGCTCGTCCGCAGCGACGGCGTGATCCAGTCCATCTCAGGCGCCGTGACCCGCCTCCTCGGGCGGGACCCCGAGCACATGGAGGGGATGGCCCTTCTCGATCTGATCTGCCCCGAGGACCGGCGCAACTTCAACCTGGCCGTGCAGGAGAGCCAGGCCGTCCCGGCCGGCGAGCAGGAGCCGGTCACCGTCGAGGCCGGGTTGCTCGACGGCGACGGGCGGGTCATCCCGTTCGAGTTGACGCTGGTCGACATGGCGACCGACCCGACCGTGGACGGCATCGTCGTCTCGGCCCACAACATCACCAAGCTGCGCTCCTTCCAGCGGGCGCTGGCCGACCTGGCCCGCAAGGACCCGTTGACCCTGCTGCCCAACCGGACGGCGGTCGACGATCGGCTCGAGGCCATCCTGGCCCGCCGGACGTCGGTCGCCGTGGCCTTCGTCGACCTGAACGGTTTCAAGGCGCTCAACGACCGCCACGGTCACCACTTCGGCGACCTGGTGCTGCGGTCGGTCGCCGAACGGCTGGTGACCACTGTCCGGACCTCGGACCTGGTGGCCCGCTACGGCGGCGACGAGTTCGTGGTCATCGCCGACGATCTGGACGAGGGTGTCCGTATAGATCGCCGGCTCATGGCCGCCATGGCCGAGCCGATGATCGTCGGCGACCGCGAGATCGTGGTCGAGGCCAGCGTCGGGGTGACCTACACCAAGCCGGGCGACACCGTGACCTCGGTGTTGATCCGGGCCGACCAGGCCATGTACGGCATCAAGCCCAGCCGCCACCTGCACCGCGCCGCCGGCTGACCGCACGCCCGGTCCCGGCCTGACCGGACTCCCGGTCCGGGCTGACAGGAGACGCCGGTCCCGGCTACCCGGAGGCCCGGGCCTACCCTGGGGCAGTGCTCCTCATTGTCTTCCTGGTCTGGGTGGTGGCCGAAGTGGCCGCCCTGGTGGCGGTCGATCACGCCATCGGGCTGTTCTGGGACCTGGTGCTGCTGATCGGGGTGAGTGCGGTGGGCCCGATGATCGTCCGGCGGGTCGGTACCGGAGTGCTGGCCCACACCCGGGAGCGGCTGGCCCGGGGCGAGGTACCCACCCGGGAAGTCATGGACGGTGTCGTCATCCTCTTCGGCGGCGCCCTGATCTGCATCCCCGGTTTCGTCGGCGACGCCATCGGGCTGGCGCTGATGATCGGGCCGGTGCGCCATCTCGTCATCCGGGTCGCCGGCTACCGGATGGCCCGCCGCCTGGGCACGGTCCGAACCGGACGTAGGGGCGCGGTAGACGCCGCCTCCCGGCCGGCCGCCCACCCGGGCCCCGGCCCGACCCCGCCGGCCGACGGCATGCTCGGCCCGGGCCGCCCCAGCTAGACCCAGCCCTCGGGCTCACCAACCGGCACCGACCAGCACCGGCCCCGGCCTCGCCGCGCCTACGGTGGGCGCCGTGGAACAACCGGTCGCCGGTCGGGCACCGACGTGGGCGCACCGTGGCGTTCTGGCCGCCCTGGCCGCCGCGGCCGGGGTGCTGTACAGCTGGAACGCAGCCGGCAACCTCGAGATCTTCTACGCCGCCGCGGTGCGCAGCATGTCCGGCAGTTGGCACGACTTCTTCTTCGCCGCCTTCGATCCGAAGGGGACCATCTCGATCGACAAGCTGCCCGGGTCGTTCTGGGTGCAGGCGCTGTCGGTCCGCCTCTTCGGGGTCCATCCCTGGGCGCTGGTCGCGCCCCAGGTGGTGGAGGGTATGGCCACCGTCCTGGTCGTCCACCGGGTGGCGGCCCGCACCATCGGCTCCGGCTGGGCGCTCATCGCCGCCGCCTTGATGGTCGCCGACCCGGCGGTGGTGGCTCTCGACCGGGGCAACATCTCCGACACGCTGATGATCCTGCTCCTCCTCCTGGCCGCCAACGCCACGGTCAGCGCCATCCTGAGCGGCCGTCTCCGCCACCTCCTACTGGCCGGCCTGTGGGTGGGCCTGGCCTTCCAGGCCAAGATGATCGAGGCCTGGTTGGTGCTCCCCGCGCTCGGGCTGGCCTACCTGGTGGCGTCATCCGAGCGCCGCCCCGTCCAGACTCTGCGGCTGGCGCTGGCCGGTGCCGTCACGGTCGTCGTGTCGCTCAGCTGGATGACCGTCGTCACGCTGTTGCCGGCATCGTCGCGCCCGTACGTCGACGGCAGCAGCAACAACTCCCTCTACTCGCAGGTGTTCGTCTACAACGGGTTCGGCCGGACCGACACGGCCACCCCGAACCAGATCCTCAGCCGGACCATCGGCCTGAAGCTCCCGACCGCGCCGGTCGCGTGGGACCGGCTCCTGAGTGGGCCCGATGGTCGGGTTGGCGCCTGGCTCCTCCCAGCCGCCGTCGTCGCGATCGCCGCCACCCTGGTGCTCGACAGGGATCGACGATCGGTCCGCTACGGGGCGACGGTCATGTGGGGCACCTGGTTGGTGATCCTGTTCGCCGCCTTCACGCTCGGCCAGAGCATCAACAGCTACTACACGGCCGCCCTCATCCCCCCGGCCGCCCTGCTGATCGCCACCGGTGCCCGGCTCACGTGGCTGCACCGCCACCGGCCGGGCGCCCGGATCGGTGCCGGGCTGGCGACGGTGGCCACTGCGGCGTACGCCCTGTGGTTGATGCCGGCCCACGGAGTCGGGCGGTCGCTGGTCTTCCCGCTGATCGCGCTGGTTGTGGCCGTCGCCGGTGCCGCCCTCCTGTACACCGCCGGTCGGCTCCAGCCGGTGGGATTGGCCGGCTGCCTGCTGGCCGTTTCGGTCGTCCCTCTGGCCGCGTCGCTGA
>DASZNC010000012.1:0-7932 GCA_035551615.1 Acidimicrobiales bacterium | reverse complement strand
TTGGTGGTGGCGGGTGGGGCGTGGGCGGTGGCGGCCGGCTGGGCCGGGGCGCTTCGGCGAGAGCGGGCGGGGGGCGCGGGTGGGCGGGCGGTGGCGGCCGGCGGGGCGGCGGCCGGAGCGGGCGGGGGCATGGGTGGTGGCGGCCCGCCGGGCCGGGGCGCTGGTCATATTTGGGACAGCGCGCGCGGGGATGCGGGGTGGTTTGACGCGCCGAGCTCCCGTTTGGGAGATATTTGGGACAACGCGTCGGAAGCGAAATCTGGGTTGACGCGTAGAGCTCCAATTCGGGCTATCTGCGCGTCAACCCAGGTCGGCGGATCGCGCGCGGAAGCCGAAATATGGCCAGGGTTGGGGCTGTTCCGGAGGCGGAGGCGTTTCGTGGCCGAGCGCCCGGGCCCGGTGCCGCCATAGATGCTCGCTCGGGCCGACGGCCGAGCGCCGGCGGTCTACTTTGGCGGCGTGCCCAAGCCCCGGACCCCCAAGGGAAGAGCGGTCGAGACGATGAGCCGGCTCACCGAGTTGTTTCCGGGGAGCGCCAAGGACCTCTGCGAGCTCGACTTCGACACGCCGTTCCACCTCATCGTCGCCACCGTCCTGTCGGCCCAGACCACGGACGAGCGGGTCAACATGGTCACCCCTGGCGTGTTCGCCCGTTATCCGACGCCCGCCGATCTGGGTGCGGCGGTGCCCGAGGAGCTCGAGGAGCTCATCCACTCGACCGGGTTCTTCCGCGCCAAGGCCCGCAGCCTGATGGGCCTGGGCCGGGAGCTGGACCAGCGCTTCGACGGTGAGGTGCCGACGGCCATCGAGGACCTGGTCACCCTGCCGGGGGTGGGGCGCAAGACGGCCAACGTGATCAGGAGCGTGGCTTTCGACCTACCGGGCCTGGCTGTGGACACCCATGTCACCCGCCTGACTCGCCTGCTGGGTCTGACTACCAACGAGGATCCGGTAAAGATCGAGTCCGACGTGTGCCGGCTCTTGCCGCCGGCCGATTGGGGCTCGTTCGGCCTCAAGGTGATCCTACACGGGCGGCGGACTTGCATCGCCCGCCGGCCGAAGTGCGGCGAGTGCGTCCTCAACGACTTCTGCCCGTCGGCCGGCATTGGCGCCCTCGCCGCGGCCAAGGCCCAACCGGCCAAGGCCCAACCGGCCAAAGCCAAGGTGCAACCAGCCCCGGCGAAAGCCAAGGCCCAGCCGGCCAAGGCCAAGTCGCAACCGGCCAAGGCCAAGTCGCAACCCGCCACGGCGAAGGCCCAGGCGCAGCCGGCGAAGGCCAAGGCCCCGCCGCGCCGGCCCTAGCGGTCGAGCACCCGGCTGAGGCGGCGTTCGGCCGTCTTCAGGATGCGCTCGACCTCGAACAGATCGGGCCCCATGTCGTCCTTGTCCTCGGTGCTCAGCGCGTCGGCGATCTCGGTCACCCGCCCGACCAGTTCGTGCAGCCGGGTGGACACGGAACTCAGTTCGGCGCGAGCGGTCATACGGGTACCATCATGGACCCGATGGCCCCCCGTGACGAATCAAAGAGCCTCATAGACCTGCGCCGGGTGACGGGGGATCTGCGCCGGCATCTGCCCGCTCCCGGGATCGCCGACGACCAGGACGCGGTGGCCGCCACCCGCCGCATTCTCCTCGAGATCCGCACCGGCGGGGACGCCGGTCTGCGGGCCGCGACCCAGCGCTTCGACCGGGTGACCATCGACGACATCCGGGTGCCGAACGACGAGGTCAAGGCCGCGCTCGACGCCATCCCGGCCGATCTGCGGGCCGCCCTCGAGACCGCCCACGACAACATCGCCGACTACCACCGGTCCCAGATCCATCCCGACGCCCGTTACGAGCGCGACGGAGTGGTCATCAGGGAGCTGCGGCGCCCGGTCGACCGGGCCGGCTGCTACGTCCCCGGTGGACGGGCCCCGCTGGCTTCCACCGTTCTGATGACGGCGACCACGGCCCGGGTGGCCGGCGTCGGCCAGGTGGCGGTGTGTTCGCCGCCTGGGCCCGACGGCCGGCTGGCTCCGTCCATCCTCGCCGCTGCGGCGATCGCCGGGGTGGACGAGGTGTACCGGGTAGGGGGTGCCCAGGCCATCGCCGCTCTGGCCTACGGCACGGAGTCGGTGACGCCGGTCGATGTGATCGTGGGGCCCGGCAACCGGTACGTGGCCATCGCCGAACGCCTGGTCGCAGGCGAGGGCGTCGTCGGTGTGCCGTCCGCATTCACCGGCCCGTCCGAGGTCGCTGTCATTGCAGATGACACAACTGATCCGACCCACGCCGCAGTGGACCTGGTCGTCCAGGCCGAGCACGGTCCCGACGGCCTCGCCTACCTGATCACCTGGTCCGAGGCGGCGGCCCGGGCCATCGGCGACGAGGTCACCCGCATCACCAATGAATCGCCCCGCCGGGCCGAGATCGAAGCCACAATGGCCAGGGCCGGTTTCACCGTCCTGGTCGATGGACCGGAGCAGGCCGCCGACGTGGCCAATGCCGTCGCCGCCGAGCACCTCGAGATCATGTGCGCCGAACCCGGGTCCCTGGTGCCCCGCATCCGCTGTGCCGGGGCGGTGTTCCTCGGCCCGCTGGCGCCGGCCAGTGCCGGTGACTACGCGGCCGGCCCCAACCACGTGCTGCCGACGGCCCGATCGGCCCGCTTCGGCAGCGCGCTACGAGTCGACGACTTCTGCAAGTACATCCACGTGGTCGACATCGATCAACGGGGCTTCGACCGGCTGGCGCCGGCCGTCGAGGCGCTGGCCATGTCGGAGGGGCTGGTCGCCCACGCCGACTCCATCCGCCTGCGCCGGGCCCCGAAACCGTGACCCTCCCCGGCCCCCGACCCGACCTCGGGCTCCGGGAGGGTTACCACTCGGCCCAGGTCGAGGTGCCCATCCGGCTCAACACCAACGAGTCCCCCCTGCCCCCGCCGCCGGAATGGACCGAGCGGCTCGCGGTCGCCGTCCGCACCATCGATTTCAACCGGTACCCCGACCGCCAGGCCACCCGCCTGCGCCAGGCGCTCGCTGATCTGCACGCTGTCCGGCCCGACCAGGTGTTCGTGGCCAACGGGTCCAACGAGGTGCTCCAGTCGCTGTGCCTGGCCTACGGCGGCCCGGGCCGGTCGGTGGCCACCTTCGAGCCCACGTACGCGCTGCACGCCCACATCGCCCACCTCACCTCCACCGAGGTCGTGGAGGGCCGGCGCCGGGCCGATTTCTCCCTCGATCTGGACGAGGTCGCCGACATCCAGGCCGCCCACGAACCGGTGATCACGTTCTTGTGCTCGCCCAACAACCCGACCGGCATGGCCGACGATCCGGCGACCATCCGGGCCGTGCTGGCCGGCGCGCCCGGCCTGGTGGTCGTGGACGAGGCCTACGGCCAGTTTGCCGACTGGTCGGCGCTCAATCTGATCGGCGACGACGTACCCCTGGTGGTCACCCGGACCTTCTCCAAGACGTGGTCCATGGCCGCCGCCCGGCTGGGCTACCTGATCGGGCCGGCCGGGGTGGTCGCCAATCTCGAGCGGGTGGCGCTGCCCTATCACCTGGATGCCTTCAAGCAGGTGGCCGGCTGCCTGGCGCTGGAGTTCGTCGGCCAGATGGAGGAGCGCATCGGCCTGATCGTGCGCGAGCGGCAGCGGATCCTGTCGGCCATGGCCTCGCTACCGGTCACCGCCTGGCCGTCGCAATCCAACTTCGTCCTCTTCCGGCCGGAGCGGCGCAAAGGCGACGAGGTGTGGCAGGGCCTGCTCGACCGCGGGATCCTGGTGCGCGACACATCCAGCTGGCCCGGATTGCCCGGTTGCCTGCGCGTCACTGTCGGCACGCCGGCGGAGAACGACGCCTTCCTATCGGCTCTCGAGGAGACCCTGTGACCAGAACGGCCAAGCGGACCCGCACCACCAAGGAGACCTCGATCGAGATCATCGTCGATCTCGACGGCCGGGGGGAGGCCCAGGTGACGACCGGGCTCCCGTTCTTCGACCACATGGTGTCCCAGCTGGGCAAGCACGGCGGGTTCGACCTCACGGTGCGGGCCGAGGGCGACCTGACGGTCGACGCCCACCACACCGTCGAGGACGTGGGCATCGCCCTGGGCGAGTGCATTCGCGAGGCACTCGGCGACAAGGCCGGTGTCCGCCGTTTCGCATCGATCGACCTGCCTCTGGACGAGGCTCTCCTGTCGGTGGCGCTGGATCTGTCCGGGCGGCCGTTCCTCGTCTACCAGGTCGACCCGGGCGGTGGGGCGGAGGCCTACCCCCTGGGCTCGCCGCCGTTCGACCCCCAACTGGCCGAGGAGTTCTGGCGGGCGCTGGTCACCTCGGCCGGCATCACGCTGCACATCCGGATGGTCTCCGGGCGCAATACCCACCACATCCTCGAGGCTTCGTTCAAAGCGGTGGCCCGCGCCCTTCGCGACGCAGTGCGGGTGGAGGGCGAAGGGGTGCCGTCCACCAAGGGCACGCTTTGATCGCGGTACTCGACTACGGCATCGGGAACCTGCGCTCGGCCGAGAAGGCTCTCCAGCACGTGGGCGCCGACGCCGCCCTGGTCAGCGACCCCGACGTGGCGTCCGCCGCGGACGCCGTCGTGCTGCCGGGCGTCGGCAGCTTCGGTCGGTGCATGGCCGCCCTCCGCGGCAGCGGTCTGGACGCAGTGGCCCTGGCCGCGGTCGGGGCCGGCAAGCCGTTCCTCGGGATATGCGTCGGCATGCAGATGATGTACGACGGGTCCGACGAGTCGCCGGGCGTGGCCGGCCTGGGGCTGCTCCCGGGGAGGATCCAGTTGCTGCCCGACGGGGTCAAGCGCCCGCAGATGCAGTGGAACGTGCTGACGGTACGGGCACCCGAGTGCCGGATCCTGCAGGGTCTGGGCGACGAGCCGTGGGTGTACTTCGTCCATTCCTACGCAGCACCGGTGGGCGACGAGGTGGTCGCCACGTGCGACTACGGCGGGCCGGTGGCGGCCGCCGTCGGCCGGGAGGGCATGTGGGCCACCCAGTTCCACCCGGAGAAGTCCGGTCGGGTGGGCCTGCAGATCCTGGCCAACTTCGCGGCCGTGTGCGCCTGATGGATCTTTACCCGGCCATCGATCTGAGGGGCGGCCGGTGCGTGCGCCTGGTCGAGGGCGACTTCGCCCGCGAGACCGTCTACGGCGACGACCCGGTGGCCGTGGCCGGCTCCTTCGCCGATCAGGGCGCTTCGTGGATCCATGTCGTCGACCTCGACGCGGCCCGTACCGGTGACCCGGTCAACCGGCCGGTCGTCGCCGCCATCGCCGCCGCTGTGGCCGGGCGGGGAGTACGGGTACAGACCGGGGGAGGGGTGCGATCGGTCGACGATGCCGCCTCTCTGCTCGATGCCGGTGTCGGCCGGGTCGTCATCGGTACCGCAGCCGTCGAGGACCCGTCGCTCGTGGAGGCCGTCGCCCGGCGTTGGCCGGGCCAGGTCGCCGTGGGGCTGGACCACCGCGGTGGCGAGGTGCGTCTCAGGGGATGGACCGAGGGCGCCGGCCGTTCGGTTGCCGAGCTGGCCCCGGAGGCCGTGTCCGCCGGCGCCACCGCTGTCATCGTGACTGACATTTCACGGGACGGGAGGTTGGCCGGTCCCGACATCGACGGGTTGGCCGCCCTGGTCGACGCCACCGGCGCGCCGGTGATCGCGTCCGGCGGCGTGGCGTCGCTCGACGACGTGAAGGCGCTGGCGGCGGTGGCCGGACTGGTGGGGGTCATCGCCGGCAAGGCCATCTACGAGGGCCGTCTAAACGTGGGCGAGGCGTTGGCGGCGCTGGCCGGATGAGGACCGTACGGGTGGTGCCCTGCCTCGACGTCGACGGCGGCCGGGTGGTGAAGGGCGTCCAGTTCCAGAATCTCCGCGACGCCGGCGACCCCGTCGAGCTGGCCGCCCGTTACGACAGCGAGGGGGCCGACGAGCTGGTGTTCTACGACATCACCGCATCATCGGGTGGTCGGGAGACGATGGTCGATGTCGTGGCCCGTACCGCCGAGCAGGTCTTCATCCCGTTGACCGTGGGCGGTGGGGTGCGCACGCTCGAGGACGCCCGGCGGCTCCTACGGGTGGGCGCCGACAAGGTGAGTGTCAACTCGGCGGCCGTCGGCCGGCCCGGGATCATCGACGAGGTGGCCGACACCTTCGGGGCCCAGTGCATGGTGCTCGGCATGGACGTGCGCCGTACCTCGGCCACGGCGAGCGGGTACGAGGTGTACACCCACGGCGGCCGGCAGGCGACCGGGATCGACGCCGTGGCCTGGGCGGCCGGTGCCGAGCAGCGGGGGGCGGGCGAGATCGTGCTCAACTCGATGGACCGGGACGGGACCCGTGAGGGGTTCGACCTCGGGCTCACCCGCCTCATCGTCGACACCGTCGGCATCCCGGTGGTGGCCAGCGGCGGCGTCGGGCGCCTCGACCACCTGGTCGAAGGGGCCGTGGCCGGAGGGGCCGACGCCGTGCTCGCCGCCTCGATCTTCCATTACGGCGAAGCGACCATCGGTGAGGCCAAAGCGGCCCTGACCGCCGCCGGAGTTCCCGTCCGACCCGTCTCTTAGTAGCCTGGTGATGATGGACGGGCAGAAGCAGGGCATCCAGATGTTGTTGGACCGGGTGCTGGTGCAGATCCCGCGCGCCGAAGGCGAACGCAAGTCCCGGGCCGGGATCCTGATCCCGGCGACGGCGCAGGTCGCCCGGCGCCTCACCTGGGCGGAGGTGGTGGCCACCGGCCCGCAGATCCGCACGGTCAAGCAGGGCGACCAGGTCCTGTTCAACCCGGAGGACCGCTTCGAGGTCGAGGTCCAGGGCGAGGAGTACCTGATCCTGCGCGAGCGTGACATCCACGCCGTCGCTTCGGAGCGGGTCGACAGCTCGACCGGCCTCTATCTCTGACCTCCAACTGATCGGAGTCGCCGGCCGGCGCCACCTACCATTGGGTCATGCCGGTTGCCGTCCCCATCGATGCCACGTCTGATCAGCTCGAGGCCGTCACCTACGACGCCAACGGGCTCGTCCCCGCCATCGTGCAGGATCATGCCAGCGGCCATGTGCTGATGATGGCCTACATGAACGCCGAGACCCTGGCCGAGACGCTCGAGAGCGGCCGCACGGTGTTCTGGTCCCGCAGCCGGCAGGAGCGGTGGCGCAAAGGCGACACGTCGGGTGAGCGCCAGTGGATCAAGGGCGCCTTCTACGACTGCGACGGCGACACCCTCCTGTTCATCGTCGAGCAGGAGGGCGGCGGCGCCTGCCACACCGGCAACCGTTCGTGCTTCTACCGGCCGTTCGGGGTCGGCGCCGATGCGCCGGACTTCTCGCCGGCCCCATCTTGACCTCTCCGTCGCGCGACGACTTCGCCGCCCTGGCCGGCCGCTTCACCGTGGTCCCGGTGTGGCGGGAACTGCTGGCCGACCTGACCACGCCGGTCGCCGCCTTCGGCCGCCTGGCCGGAGGCGACCCCGGGGACCGGGCGTTCCTGCTCGAGTCGGTGGAACACGCCGAGCGCTGGGGCCGCTGGTCGTTCATCGGCCGGCGCCCGTCGGCGACCCTCGTGGCCCGGGGCCGGTCGGTCACGGTGGAGGGTTCCCTGCCGGCCGGGGTGCCGGTGGACCGGGGGGTACTGGCCGCCGTCGACGCCATCCTGGCCGCCTACCGGTCCCCGGTCATCGACCAGCTGCCGCCGTTCTACAGCGGCCTGGTCGGCTACCTCGGCTACGACGTGGTCCGCGAGGTCGAGCGCCTGCCCGGCGCGCCTGCCGACGAGCTCGGGTATCCCGACGCCATTCTGTCGGTGGTCGGCCAGGTCGCGGCCTACGACTACTGGCGCCAGCGGGTCACGTTGATCGACGCAGTTCCCATCCCGGCCGGGGCGGCCGACGATCGGGGCGCGCTCGACCGCCTGTACGACGACGCCATCGCCCGGTTGG
>DASZNC010000011.1:0-11943 GCA_035551615.1 Acidimicrobiales bacterium | reverse complement strand
CGGGGACGCCGCCCAGAACGGCGGCGGCCGGGTGCTGCTGACCACCGGCCGGCAGCGGATCCACGACCTGGACATCGATGCCGCGACCGCCACTGTCGATGCCGGCGTCAGCCTGGACCGGCTGATGCGGACCCTGGTCCCCTTGGGCTTGTGGCCGGCGGTCAGCCCGGGCACCCGATTCGTGACCGTGGGTGGGGCCATCGGGTCCGACATCCACGGCAAGGGCCATCACCGTGACGGCACGTTCGGCAGTCATGTGCGGTCGATGGACATCGTCACCCCGGGGCAGGGGCCGCGGACACTGACTCCGGGCTCCACCCCGGACGAGTTCTGGGCGACCACCGGAGGGATGGGCCTCACCGGGATCGTCCACCGGGCGACCATCGATCTCCTGCCCATCGAGACGGCGTCGATCCGGGTGGACAGCTGGCGCACCGACAACCTGGATCAGACGATGGCACTCATGGCCGACCGCGACCGCGACTACCGCTACTCGGTGGCTTGGATCGACTGCCTGGCCCGGGGCCCGTCCCTGGGCCGTTCGATCGTCGAGTTCGGTGAGCACGCCCGACTGTCGGACCTGCCGGCCAAACGCCGGGATCCGTCGCGAGCGTTGCGGTTCGACCCGCTCGATCGGCTACCGGCGCCGCCTTGGGCTCCCTCCGGTCTGCTCAACCGGTGGACGGTCGCCGCGTTCAACGAGCTGTGGTACCGGAAATCGCCCAAGCGGGCCGAGGGCCACATCGTCAGCGCCCCGTTCTTCTTCCACCCGCTGGACATGGTCACCGGCTGGAACCGTATATACGGCGCCCGCGGCTTCCTGCAGTACCAGTTCCTTCTGCCCGACGGTGAGGAAGAGGCCCTGCGCCGGATCATCGAGGACCTGGTCGAGCACCGGGCGGCGTCGTTCCTGGCCGTGCTGAAGCGGTTCGGTCCGGCCAACCCGGCACCTCTGTCGTTCCCGGCGCCCGGTTGGACGCTGGCGCTCGACCTGCCCGTCAACTACGGCGACCTGGCCGGGCTCCTCGACCAGATGGACGAGGTCGTCGTGGCCGCCGCCGGCCGGGTCTACCTGGCCAAGGACTCCCGCGTGCGGCCGGAACTGCTGGAGACGATGTACCCCGAACTGCCCCGATGGAGAGAAGTGAGAGACGCCATGGACCCCGATCACGTCATGCGCTCGGATCTGGCCCGCCGCCTGCCGGCGCTGTCCGCCCGAACCCTCACCGAGGTGGGCCGGTGAGAGACGCCCTGGGAACGGTCCAATGCATTCTCGTGCTGGGTGGGACCTCGGAGATCGGCCTGGCCATCGCCGGCCAACTGGCCGGCCCCCGCCGGGCGACCGTTGTCCTGGCCGGCCGTCACCCCGACGGACTCGAACAGGCCGCCGCCCGGATGGCCGGCTCCGGCGCCGGCCGGGTCGAGACCATCGCCTTCGACGCCACGGACGCGGGAGGTCACGACGAGGTCATGGAGAAGGCGGCGGCGGTCGCCGGCGCCGACATCGACGTCGTCATCGTGGCCTTCGGCCTGTTGGGCGACCAGGCGGCCGATGAAGCGGGAGGGCCGGGCGCCGCCCGGGTGGCCGCCACCAACTACGGGGGGGCGGTGTCGGCCGGGCTGGCCGCCGCCCGGCAGTTGAAGAAACAGGGACACGGGGCCATCGTGGCCCTGTCGTCGGTCGCCGGCGAGCGGGTGCGGCGGGCCAACTTCATCTATGGCTCGTCCAAGGCGGGAATGGACGGCTTCTTCCAGGGTCTGTCGGCCGCCCTGGCCGGGACGGGGGTGCGGGTGCTGATCGTGCGGCCCGGCTTCGTGCACACGAGGATGACGGAGGGGATGGATGCGGCGCCGATGTCGACCACCGCAGACGCCGTCGCCCAGGCGACCGTGAAGGCCCTGCAGGCGGGCCGGTCGGTGATATGGGTGCCCGCTCAGCTGCGCCTGGTATTCGCCGTGTTCCGGCACCTGCCCGGTCCGATCTGGCGGCGCATTCCGGGTTAGAGGCTTGTTCGGGACCCCTCAACGGGTAAGGCAGTATGAGAGAATGCCCGACCCTGGGCCCCGACACGAGGAGGTTTCGATGCCGCCGCAGCGCAAGCCAGGCGCCAAGGGAACGACCAAGATCACATTTTCGCTCCCGAAGGACATCCAGGCGGACGAGGCCGCGGTGTGCGGAGACTTCAACGACTGGGATCCTGATGCTCACCCCATGAAGAAGCTCAAGGACGGGCGCTTCACCGCCACGGTCAATCTGTCCGAGGGCAAGTACCGGTACCGGTTCCTGCTCGACGGTGCCCGCTGGGAGAACGACTGGGAGGCCGAGGCCTACGCCTCCAACCCGTTCGGTGGTGAGGATTCGATAATCACCATCTGAGTCGCCCTTCGACCGGAGCGGCGTAGGGCCCGGCGCCGGGTAGTCAGGCGCTGACTGGTGCTTCGACCGGTCGGTGGTCCGCCCGATCGAAGGCGATCGCCGTCGTGATGTCGGCGTAGCGGGCGGTGAAGAAGTCCAGGATGTAGTTCTGGCGGATCATCCACGGCGGCTTGGCCCCCTGCTTCGGCAGGATGGCCACCGCCCGCTGGACGTAACCGGACGAGAAGTCCAGGAGCGGGCGGGAGGTTTCCTCCTCCTCGTGGACCGGCACGGCGGTGTCGTAGCCGTTCTCGGACATGTGGCGGAGCAGCCGGCACACGTACTGGGAGCTCAGGTCGGCCCGCAGGGTCCAGGATGCATTCGTGTAGCCGACACACAGAGCGAAGTTGGGAACGCCGCTGAGCATGCACCCCCGGTACACGAAAGTGTCACCAGGCACGACAGATTCACCATCGACGGCCATCACCGCCCCACCGGCCAGTTCCAACTGGAGGCCTGTGGCGGTCACGATGATGTCGGCCTCCAACTCCTGCCCGGAACTGAGCCGTAGCCCCTTCTCGGTGAACGACTCGATCGAGTCGGTGACCACCGAGGCCCGGTCGTCACCTATGGCCTTGAACAGATCGCCGTCGGGCACCATGCACATCCGCTGGTCCCACGGGTTGTAGGTCGGGTTGAAGTTGGGGTCGAGCGCATACCCGGCCGGGAGCTGGGCGGCCGTCATCTTGGCCAGCAGCCGGCGGGCCGGGCGGGGGAAGCGGCGGCAGAACTGGTAGAAGAACTGGGTCAGCACGATGCTCTTCAGCCGGTTCAACTGGTGGGCCGCCCGAGCGGGCAGGAACCGGTTGAACGCGGCGGCCACCGGGTCGACTCCGGGCAGCGACGCGATGTACGTGGGGGAGCGCTGGAGCATGGTGACGTGGCCGGCCGTCTCGGCCAGGGCCGGCACCAGGGTGACGGCGGTCGCCCCGCTGCCGATCACCACGACCTTCTTGCCTGCGTAGTCGAGGTCCTCGGGCCAGAACTGGGGATGGACGACCTGGCCGGCGAAGCGGTCCCGGCCGGCGAAATCGGGGGAGTAGGCGTTGGCATAGCTGTAATAGCCGCTGCACATGTAGAGGAAGCCGCACGTGTAGATCCGCTCGCCGCCATTGATCTCGAGCGTCCATCTGGCCGATCCGGAATCCCACACCATCGAGGTGACCTTGTGGTCGTAGCGGATGCGACGGTCGATGCCGAACTCGGCGGCGGTGTCCTCGATGTAGTTCCGGATCGATGTCCCATCGGCGATGGCCCGGGCCTTGTTCCAGGGGCGGAACTGGAAGCCCAGAGTGAACATGTCCGAGTCCGACCGGATGCCCGGGTAGCGGAACAGGTCCCAGGTGCCGCCCATGGACGAGCGAGCCTCCAGGATGGCCCAGGTCCGGTCCGGGCAGGTCGTCTGCATCCGGTAGCCGGCGCCGATCCCCGACAGGCCGGCACCGACGATGAGGACATCGAAGTGTTCAGTGCTCACCCGGCCAATCTATCGACACTGTGTTGACTATGTCAACGGGTCGTTGATAAAGTGCCAGCTGACAAGGGAAGGATGGCATGGCGCAACCGATCAACTACGAGGGCCGTACCGCAGTGGTCACCGGGGCCGCATCCGGCATCGGCCGGGCGCTGTCGATAGCCCTGGCCCAGCGGGGAGCCAACCTGGCCATCTCCGATGTCAACGAGACCGGTCTGGCCGAGACGGTGGAGCGTTGCGCCGGCGCCGGCGGCAAGATCGAGTCGTACCGCCTCGACGTGGCCGACCGGGCCGCAATGGTGGCCCACGCCGACGAGGTCGCCACCACCTTCGGCGCCGTCCACCTGGTCATCAACAACGCCGGCGTAGCCGTGGCCGGCACCATCGAGGAGACCACGTTCGACGACTTCGACTGGTTGCTCGGCATCAATCTGAACGGTGTCATCAACGGCAGCAAGGCTTTCCTGCCCCATCTCATCGAGTCCGGTGACGGGCATCTGGTCAACCTGTCGAGCGTCTTCGGCCTGATCGCCCCGGCGTTCAACGGCGCCTACTGCACGGCCAAGTTCGGTGTGCGCGGTTTCACCGAAGCGCTACGCCAGGAGATGAGGATCCAGGGCCACCCCGTCACCGTCCATTCCGTTCACCCTGGCGGCATCCGCACCAACATCGCCCGCAGCGCCCGGATCAAGGACAGCGCCCTGACCGGTACCGACGGCCGGGACCCCGGTGAGGAGTTCGACCGCATCGCCCGCACCACGCCGGCCAAGGCGGCCAAGACGATCCTCGGCGGCGTCGACGCCGACAAGGCCCGCATCCTGGTCGGGCCGGACGCCTACGTGATCGCCGCCCTACCCCGGGTGATCGGTGGCCGTTACGTGGACCTATTCGGTCGGGTCGGCCGGGCGGCCTGGCGCCGCCGCCAGGCCCAGGCGTGACGACGGTCGGACGGCACGAACAAGGCCGCCGCTCGCGCCCGGCCGCCGGGTGAGCGACGTGTCGGGGCGGGGCCGGCGGTCGCGCCGGGTGTCCGGCGACGATCGGGAGCGCCTGATCCTGGCCTCCGCCGAACAGCTCCTGGCCACCCGCAGCCTGACCGACATATCGGTCGATGACCTGGCCAAAGGAGCCGGCATCTCCCGGCCCACGTTCTACTTCTACTTCCCGTCGAAGGAAGCGGTCGTCCTGGCCCTCCTGGACCGGGTCGCCGAGGAAGCCCGGCTGATACGTGAGCAGGCTCTCCTGGACGCCGGCACCGACGTGCCGGAACTGTGGCGCCGGGGTCTGCTCAGCATCCTGGAGACCTTCCGCCAGCACCGGGTACTGATGCTGGCCGTGGCTCAGCTGGTCCCCGACAGTGACGAGGCCCAAAAACTCTGGGGCCGCATCATCGAGGGGTTCGTGAACGACTCCGTACTGGGCATCGACTCGGAGCGGGAACGGGGTCGGGCCCTCCCCGGCGTCCCGTCCCGGGACCTGGCCATCTCGTTGGTGTGGATGACCGAGCGCATGTTCCACGCCTCGTTGACCGGCCAGGAGCCCAACCTGCCGGAGGACCAGGTGCTCGAGGTCGCGCTGCGGATATGGAGCCGGGCGATCTACGGAGACGACAGCCTGGGCGGGTGATCGGCGGCCGGCCCGTCGGCGGCCGGCTGGTCAGCGGCCGGCGGCCACCGGGCGGACGCCCCTACGGGCCCGGCGGCCGCGGTACATGGCCTCGTCGGCGCCGACCAGGAGATCATCCAGGCTGACGACCCGCTCGGGCGGGCTGGCGGTGGCGCCGATGCTCCATGACACCCCGCTGGCCCGGGCTGCGTCGAGATAGCGCTCGACGATCAGGTGCACCGGCGGGTGGTCGTAGCCCAGGGTCATGAACACGGCGAACTCGTCGCCGCCCAGGCGGGCGGCCACATCGGTCTCCCGGCACACCGAGCGCAGGACGTCGGCGGCCCGGGCCAGGAGCCGGTCGCCGGCCTCGTGGCCCTTGGTGTCGTTGGCCTTCTTGAGGCCGTCGATGTCGATGTACATCACCAGCGCCCGGCGGCCGGTGCGCTGGATCGAGCGGAGCTCACGCCCGGCCAGCAGGTTGAAACCGCGCCGGTTGTACAGCCCGGTCAGCTCATCGACCAGCGAGAGCTGGCGGACCTCGTCCTCGACCCGCCGCCGTTCGGCGATCTCCCGCTCCAGCCGACGGTTGACCGTCTCCAGCTCGGCCGTGCGTTGGCGGACCCGGTCCTCGAGCGACGCCCGCACAGCTGCGTTCTCCAGTGCGACCGACGCCGAGTCGGCCAGCGCCTGGAGGAGCCGGACCTCCTCGCCTGTCGCCGTGTGCGGTTCGGTCCAGTAGTTGGCGATGGCGCCGACCGGATCCTGGGACCGGATGGGCACGATGATCAGGCTGGACACCGGTGTCGACCAGTAGGGCGCCGCCGCCATGCGGATGTCGGCGCGGACATCGTCCACCACGACCGGGCGCCGGTGCTCTATGGACCATCCGGCCAAGCTGCCGTCCAGCGGGATCCGCCGACCCTTCCATCCCGGCCCGGTACCGTCCTCTTCGACGTAGCGACCGTGGGCGCCGGCCACCACCACCAGGTTCGACCCGCCGGCCCGGTTGATGCGGCGGGCGGCCCGGGACACGACGCGGTGGATCTCCGGTACGGACCGGGCCAGAGCCATCTCCTGGATGGCCGCCACCAGGCCATCAGGCCCGAACCGAGTATCGCCAGCCGACTGCGCCACCACCCCCATTATCCCGCTTGCGGTTATAACTTCCTGACATGGTCGACAAAAGTCTCTACGACGAGTTCTCAATGTTCCACGAGAACGCCGAGGAATACGGCATTCCGTTCGAATCACCCACGGTGCGCCGGGTGCAGGCCGACCTCGGAGACGGCCGGCACCTGAGCGCCCTGCTCTGGGGCACCGGTGCGCCCGAGTACGTGTTCCTCCACGGCGGCGCCCAGAATGCCCACACCTGGGACACCGTCATGCTCGCTCTCGGCCGCCCGGCGCTGGCCATCGATCTTCCCGGCCACGGTCACTCCGATGGCGGCCGGTCCGGATATCTCAATCCCGATGACAACGCCGATGACGTGGCCCTGGCGATCGCCGCCCTGGCGCCCGACGCCAAGGTCGTCGTCGGCATGTCCCTCGGCGGCATCACGACCATCGCCCTGGTCCACCGCCACCCGGACCTGGTGCGCAAGATGGTGCTGGTCGACGTCACCCCCGGCGTCAACCGGGAGAAGGCGTCGACCATCACCGCCTTCATCAACGGGCCCGAGAGCTTCCCGGATTTCGATGCCATCCTGGCCCGGACGGTCGAGTTCAACCCGACCCGGACGGTGGCATCGCTCCGCCGGGGCATCCTGCACAACGCTGTCCAGCAGGACGATGGCACCTGGGTCTGGCGGTACGCCCGCCACCGCCTGGCCGCGAAGGGCGAATCGGGCCAGCCGGTCGATCCCCACGAGCAGTTCAACCGGTTGTGGGACGCGGTGTCCGCCGTGTCCGTGCCGCTGATGCTGGTGCGCGGGATGCGGCCCCAGTCGGTGGTCGACGACGACGACGAGGCCGAGTTGCGGCGCCGGCAGCCGACGGCGCGGATCGAGCACATCGAGGAGGCCGGCCACAGTGTCCAGGGCGACACCCCCGTCGAGCTGGCCGACCTGATCAGGGACTTCGCCGGCTAGGAGTCAGCGGTCGAAGGATTGGCAGGTCGGGCAGGCCCACGCGTCCCGCCCGTCCAGATCCCACTTGTGAATGGATGAGCCGCAGTGGGCGCACATCCTTTGACCGTATACATACGTCTCTCGGCGGTCGCGCACCTTGAAGTCGCGCCGGTCCACGGTGATGATCTGGCCGCGGTCGCTCACGCCCGCCCTCAGCATGCGCACCGCCGTGGCCCAGATGGCGGCCCACTCGTCCTCGGTCACCTGGTTGGCCGGGCGTTCCGGGTGGATGCCCAGGGCGTACAGGATCTCGGCCCGGTAGACGTTGCCGATGCCGGACACGAGCGACTGGTCGAGCAGGGCGGCACCGATCGAATCGGTGCGGCCGGACAGGCCGGTGAACACACCGCCATCGTCGTCCTGGCGGATCGGGTCGGGGCCCAGGCGGTCCACGATCCGGCGCTGGGTGATCTCGTCGACGACCTCGCAGACCTTAGGAGCTGACAGGTCAAATGTCATTTGCGGGGCGGTAACCCGGAGCCAGGTCGTCCGGCGCGGGGGAGGGACCGCATCGGCCGGTAGCCGATGGTGACGGAACCGGCCGTCCATGCCCAGGTGCACGTGCAGTACCCGGCGGCCCTCGAAGAAGTAGAAGAGGTGCTTCCCCCATGCGTCCATGCGCTGCAGGGTGCGCCCGTCGATGGCCCGGGCCCCGGAATCGAAGCGGTGGTTCGGCGAGACCGCCCGCAATTGTTCACCGACGAACGACGGGGCCTGGTCGACGACCTTGCGATGGATGGTGTGTCCCTCCGGCACACCATTGATGGTGGTCTAGTTTCGGACCTTATGGATGTGGGGGATTTCACGATCGAGTCGGTGATGGACGGCGTCGGTGCGTTCTCGCCGACCTTGTCATTCCGTGGCACCACCGAAGAACAGTGGGCGCCGCACCGGGATCTGCTCGACGCCGACGGGAAACTCGAGTTCTCGATGGGCGGTTTCCTGGTCCGGGGCGGGGGCCACACCACGTTGATCGATCTGGGTCTGGGACCCAAGAGCTTCCTCGGCATCGACGGTGGTCGCTTCCTCGAGTCGCTGGCCGCCTTCGGGGTGGCGCCGGGCGACGTGACCGACGTGCTGCTCACCCACCTGCACTTCGACCACATCGGGTGGGCGACCGACGCCGGCGGCCAGGCCGTCTTCCCGAATGCCACCTACCGCTGTCACGCCGCCGATTGGGAGCACTTCACCGTCGACCATCCGGGGGCCGAGTCGGAGATGCTGGTCCCGATCGCGTCGCGCTTCGAAGTGTGGTCCGACGACGACACCCTCCTGCCCGGGATCGACACGATGACCGCGCCGGGCCACACGCCCGGCAGCACGGTGCTGGTCGTGTCGTCGGGGGACGACCGGGCCATGCTCCTCGGCGACGTGGTGCACTGCCCGATCGAACTGGTCGACGATGAGTGGGCCGGCATGTTCGACGTCGACCCCGAGATGGCCAAGCGTACGCGCGTCGCCCTCAACCGTGAACTCGAAGGCAGCGACGTTCCTGTCGCGGCATCGCACTTCCCCGGCCTCCGATTCGGCCGGCTGCTTCCTGGAAAGGGGACGCGACGTTGGGTGGTCTAGACCTGTTCTCGCTCGAGGGCAAGACGGCACTCGTCACTGGTGGTACGCGCGGCATCGGCCTGATGATCGCCCGCGGCTACCTGGAGGCCGGCGCCCGGGTGTACATCTCCAGCCGCAAGGCCGAGGTGGGCGAGCAGGTGGTCGCTGATCTGTCCGGGCTCGGCCCGATCGAGTCGATACCGGCCGATCTGTCGACCGAGGAGGAGTGCCGGCGCCTGGCCGACGAGATGGCGCAGCGGACCGACCGGCTGGACATCCTGGTCAACAATGCCGGCGCGACCTGGGGTGCCCCGCTCGACGAGTGGGATGACCAGGCGTGGAACCGGGTCCTCGATCTCAACGTCAAGGGCGTGTTCCACCTGACCCACCACTGCCTGCCGTTGCTGGAAGCGGCCGGCACCGCCGAGGAGCCGGCCCGGGTCATAAACATCGGATCGATCGACGGGCTGCGCACGCCGGTGCTGGAGACCTACTCCTACTCGGCGTCGAAGGCGGCGGTGCACATGTTGACCCGCCACCTGGCCCGCCGGCTGGCGCCGGCCATCACGGTCAACGCCATCGCCCCGGGGCCCTTCGAGTCCAAGATGATGGCGGCCACGCTCGAGGCTTTTGGCGAGCAGATCGCGTCCTCGGCGCCGCTCAAGCGGATCGGCCGGCCCGACGACATGGCCGGCGTGGCCATCTATCTGGGGTCCCGCGCCGGCGCCTATTTGACCGGTGCGGTGATCCCGGTCGATGGGGGAATATCGACTCTCTGAGCGCCGCTACTACTCCGGGAGAAGCCAAAACTCACTCTGAGTGATCGAGGTTTGACCCTTTGTACGGACTTGTGGAATGGCTGCGTGGGCGGCGGTATCGTTCCGGCGTCTCGGGATCAAAGGGCGGGGCATTTTCACAAAAGGGGCCTACAGGCGATGCGACGTTGGTGGATCGTTCTCTCATCGACTCTCTCGGTCACGCTGGGCACGCTCGGCCTGGCAACCGTGGTCGCGCCGGCCGCATCGGCGCTGCCCGCCGACACGCTCGTGTTCACATCGACGCCGACGACCGTGGCTCAGGGCTTGCCCTTCAGCGTCACCGTGTCGGCCCAGAATGCCGGGGTCACCGACACCAGCTATTCGGGGACGGTTTCGCTGACCTCGACGACCGATAGTGGCTTCTCGCCGCCGGCGACGGTGACGGCGGTCAACGGGGTGGCGACCTTCACCACCGTCGAGTTCAGTTCCGCCGCCTTCGGAGCCCAGAACCTGACGGCGTCGGGCGCCGGGCCGGCGGCCGACGACGGGACCACGAACATCAACGTTTACGGTCCGGCCACCAAGCTGGTCTTCAGCAGCGCCCCCGGCCTGGCCAAATCCGGCTCGTCATTCAATGTGGGCGTCACCGCCGAGGACTCGAGCGGCGACACGGACCTGGGCTTCACCGACACGGTCTCGTTCTCGCTGTCGGACACCGACGGCAACGCCGTCCTCCCGGCCAACTACACGTACACAATCGGTGACAGCGGTACCCACACGTTCCCGGTGACTCTCGTGAAGGGCGACGCCGGCCAGACCATCAACGTCGCTGATCTGACTGATGGATCGGTTTCCAACGGCGCAACGGGCATCGAGGTGCTCCCCAGTTCTTTCGCCGTGAGCGCGCCGTCGACGGCGACCGCGGGAGAAACCCTCTCGGTCTCGATCACGGCCAAGGACTCGGACAACACCGATGACCCGGCGTACGCCGGGACCGCCCACCTGACTTCGACCGACGGCCAGTTCTCAGCAGCCAATGTGGCCCTGTCCGCCGGAGCAGCCACCACCTCCGCGGTGCTGAAGACCGCCGGCAACCAGACGATCACAGCTACGGACTCAGTCGATACGTCGATCACCGGCACGTCGAGCGATGTCGCGGTGAGCCCGGCGGCTCTGTCGCAGGTCGTCGCCACCGGTCCGGCTTCGGCCACTGCGGGGCATGCCTTTGCCGCCACATTCACGGCTGAGGACCCGTTCGGCAACACGGAGACGTCCGACAACGGCTCGATCAGCGTTACGTCGACGATCGGAACCGTGACCCCGTCGACGGACAACCTGGCCAGCGGCGTCGTGACCGACAACTTCACGATCAACCAGACGGGCACGGGGACCATCAGCGCCGGCCAGACCGGCGGGGGTACGCCGGTCGCCAGCAATTCCTTCACCGTGGCTCCTGGTACGGCCACCAAGTTGGTGATCTCCACGGTTCCGTCGGAAACGGCAGGGACGGCCGACGCGAGCGGCGTCATCATCACCGTCGAAGACGCCCACGACAACGTGGTGACCGGCGACGACAACGGCCTGACCGTTGCCGACAACGCCGGTTCGGGGACGGTCACACCCATCACCGCCACCCTGTCGAACGGTTCGGTGACCATCCACCCGACCTTCTCCAAGACCGGCAGCCAGCACCTCTCGGTCGCCGATCCTTCGGACTCGATCACAGCCACCGCCTCGAACGACTTCATGGTTGTACCCGGCGCCCTGGCCTCGTTCGACGTGGTGCCCAGCACGACCTCCCCGGATGAGGGCGTGCCTTTCAGTGTCACGATCACTGCCAAGGACGCGGACGGCAACGTCAAGACCGATTACTCCGGGCCGTTCATCTTCCAGACAACTGACGCGCTCGATGGCATCTTCCCTTCCGGCAACCAGTCATTGACCAACGGGTCGGCGACCTTCACCGGCATCGTCCTGTACGGCAGCGGTGACCAGAACATCGACGTCAAG
>DASZNC010000010.1:0-2396 GCA_035551615.1 Acidimicrobiales bacterium | reverse complement strand
CCGGCCCGGTGTCGATTTCGCTCGGCGGCAATCGACTAGAGGGGTAAGGGCGCCACGCGGCGCGCACAGCACGGGAGGTCAACGGTGAAGTCGGAGCTCGATGCCGAAGCACGGACCGGTACCTCCGTCGCCCACAGCGGCCTGGGCCGGCTCGGGCGGTGGTGCTACGACCGGCGACGCCTGGTCGTCGTCCTGTGGGTCGCGGGACTCATCGTCCTGACGATCGTCGCCCAGGCGGTCACCGGGCAGTTCACCGACCGGTTCAACTCGGGGCACTCGGAGTCGGACCAGGTCCAGACGATCCTCCAGCAGGCGTTTCCTTCCCGCGCCGGCGACACCGGCAACATCGTCTTCCAGACGTCCCAGCCCGTCGCCTCGCCCGCCAGCCAGGCCGCCATCGAGCGGGTCATCAACCAGGTGCAGCCCCTCCCCCACGTATCAGGCGTCCGGAGCCCGTTCGCGCCCGGAGCCGCGAACCAGATCTCGTCCAACGGCCACATCGCCTACGCCGTCGTCCAGTTCGACACCCAGACCGTCGACCTGCCCAAGTCCGCCGCCTCCAAGGTCGTGGACACCGCGCGGGCGTCGGCCGCGCCCGGGTTCAATGTCCAGCTCGGGGGCGCGCCCATCGAGAAGGCCGTGACCGGCAGCCCAGGGGCGAGCGAGGGCATCGGGATCGTGGCCGCCATCATCATCATGCTGATCGCCTTCGGTTCCGTGATCGCCATGGGGCTGCCCATCCTCATCGCCCTGTTCGGGATCGGCGCCGGCGTGGCGATCATCGATGTGATCAGCCACGCGGTGACGGTGCCATCGTTCGGCACCCAGTTGGCGGGCATGATCGGCCTCGGCGTGGGTATCGACTACGCCCTGCTCGTCGTCACCCGGCACCGCCGCGCCTTAGCGGACGGCGCGTCGCCTCGCGACTCGGTCGCGCTCGCACTGGCCACATCCGGTCGGGCCGTGCTGTTCGCCGGGAGCACGGTGGTCATCTCTCTGCTGGGGCTGCTCGTCATGAACCTGCCGTTCATGTACGGCCTGTCCTTCGGCGCCATCGCCGCCGTCGCCCTGGTCATGCTCGGCACGCTGACGCTCCTGCCGGCCATGCTCGGCTTCGCCGGCCACGCCATCGACCGCCTGCGCGTCCCGACCCGCCAGCACACCGGTACGCCGCGTCCAGCCCTCTCGTTCAGGTGGAGCCGGGTGGTGCAGCGGCGCCCGTGGCCGGCCGCCCTCGCCGCCCTCGCCGCCCTGGTCGTGCTCGCCATCCCGCTGTTCTCCATGAACCTGGCCTTCACGGACGCAGGCAACGGCTCGCCTTCGCTCACCACCCGTCAGGCCTACGACCTGCTGGCTCAGGGGTTCGGACCAGGCGCCAACGGGCCACTGGTCCTGGCCACCCAGATGCCCGGCGCAGCTGGCCGGCCCACCGTCGACCGGCTGGCGACCCAGCTGCGGTCCACACCGGGCGTCGCCCAGGTCGCGCCGCCGGCGTTCAACGCGGCCGACAACACCGCGGTGATCACCGTCATCCCCACCACCTCACCGCAGGACAAGGCGACCCAGTCTCTCGTGCACCGCATTCGCGACAACGTGGTCCCATCGGTCACCAGCGCCACCGGGGTCAGGGTCCTGGTCGGAGGGGTGACGGCCGCCGCCGTCGACTCCTCCAACTACATCAGCCGTCGTCTGCCCTGGGTGATCGGCGGGGTGGTGATCGTGTCCTTCCTGCTCCTGATGGCCGTGTTCCGGTCACTCGTCATCCCGCTCAAGGCGGCGGTGATGAACCTGCTGTCGGTGGGAGCCGCATTCGGAGTGATCGTGGCCGTCTTCCAGTGGGGCTGGTTGGGATCGGTCGTCGGGATCAGCAGGACGGGACCCATAGACCCGTGGATCCCGCTGATGCTCTTCACGATCCTGTTCGGGCTGTCGATGGACTACGAGGTGTTCCTGCTCTCGCGCATCCGAGAGGAGTGGCGCCGCACCGGTGAGAACGCCACCGCGGTCGCCGACGGGCTGGCCAAGACCGCTCGGGTCATCACCGCGGCGGCCGCCATCATGGTGTGCGTCTTCGGGTCCTTCGTCATCGGCGACCTGCGGGTGCTCAAGGTGTTCGGCCTCGGTCTGGCGGTCGCCGTGTTCATCGACGCCACCATCGTGCGCATGGTGCTGGTTCCGGCCGTGATGGAGCTCCTGGGCAAGGCCAACTGGTGGTTCCCGAGGCGGCTCGACCGCATCGTTCCCCGTCTTGGCATGGAGGTCGACGTCGACGACTACGAACCGAGTCGGCCGTCGGCGCCGGCCGCGGAGCGAGGTGGCGAGCCGGTCCCGACGGGTTAGACCCGCAGCGGCGGGATACCGTCCCCGGGCTCGGCCGGGGGGGCCGCCGCCAGGTG
>DASZNC010000009.1:0-34821 GCA_035551615.1 Acidimicrobiales bacterium | reverse complement strand
GGTGGGCGGTTTCGGGGTCGGGTCGGGGTGGGGGCGGGGGACGGTCGACCGGTTCGGGGTTCGGTCGGGGCGGCCGGCGGCGACGGGCGATCGCCCCGGGCGCTGACGGCGGCGGCCAGGCGCCGGCCCGCTTCTCTCCGGTCCGTGACCATCGACCGGCGGCGGCCGCCGGCCTCGTCGGTGGTCAGGATCACCGCGACGCCCTGATCGATGTGGGCGATGACGGCGGCCAGCCCCTCCTCGGCGGCCCGGTCGCCGGCGTCGGGATCGGCCGGTAGGGCGATGACCAGTTCGAACGGCCGACCCTCCGGGAACTCCATCTCCCTCACCATCAGCTCACCGGTGTGGGCGCTGGCCGGCCAGTGGACCAGGCGACGGGCGTCGCCGGGCACGTACGGCCGGGGGGCCCGCAGGTCCCCGACCGGGCCGACCCGGGGTCGGACGCCGTCGCCGGCGTCGTCATCGGGCCGGTCGGGTGAGCCGGCGGCGGCGACCCTGCGGGGGGCGATGTACAGCGGGTTGGGCAGCGGCACGGTCAGCCGCCGCCGCCACCACTGCAGGCCGAACGGGGCGGCGGTGGCCACCTCCACGATGAGGGAGGTGTACACGCCCCTGGTGGTCGGCAGCAGCGTGACCTGGTCGCCGAACTGGACCGGGCCGGAGGGGAGGAGGGCGCGGGTGCGCACCGGGCGGGTGGTATGCAGCCGAATGATGAGGGCGGAACCGACACCGCCGTCGGTCGGCGCCTCGTCGATCTCGGTCCGTACCTGGCGGACGACCAGCCACGGGCCGACGACGCCGACGGCGAGGACACCGAACACGACATCGCCGACCGCCTGGACCCAGCCCTGGCCGCTGCTGCGGGCCACCACGTACCACCCGATGGTGATGCCGATCCACGCGTAGATGGCACCGAGAGGCCGGGCCGGCTGGGCCAGACCGGAGGTCACCGGGGCCACTGCGTGCGGGGTGGCCCGGCGGCGCGTCACGGCCGGGGCGTCGGGGTGGATTCGAGGAGGCGATCGACCACCCCCCGGCCGGCGGCCAGGCCCCCGGCCGTTTCGGCCATCACCAGACGGTGGGCCAGACCGCCTGGGGCGGCCGCCTTGACGTCGTCTGGGCTGACGAAGTCACGTTCGGCGAGGACGGCCCGGGCCTGGGCCGAGCGGATCAACCAGATGGCGGCGCGGGGGCTGGCCCCCAGCTCGACACCGGGCGCCGTCCGGGTGGCCCGGCACAACTCGACGGCGTAGGCGGCCACCGCCTCCGATACCGGGACGGCCCCGGTCACCGCCTGGGCGTCGGTCCATTCGGTCGCGGTGCATATCGGTCCGATGGCGTCGAGCGCGAATCGGCCGCCCTGGTGGCGGACGATCCGGGTTTCCTGGTCGGCGTCGGGATAGCCGATGGTCGTCGCCGTGGCGAATCGGTCCAGCTGGCTCTCCACCAACGGATAGGTTCCCCGCTGGGAGACCGGGTTCTGGGTGGCGATGACCAGGTGGGGCCGGGGCAACGGCCAGGTCCGGCCGTCGGCGGTGACCTGACCCTCCTCCATGGCCTCGAGCAGGGCCGACTGCGTGCGCGGCGGCGTGCGGTTGAGCTCGTCGGCCAGGACGACGTGGGCGAAGATCGGCCCCGGCCGGAATTCCCAGGTCCGCTCGTCGGGGGAGTACACCGAGACGCCGGTCACGTCGCTCGGCAGCAGGTCGGCGTGACCCTGGATGCGGGACATCTGCACGCCCAGGCTGGCGGCCAGGGCGTGGGCCAGTACCGTCTTGCCGACGCCCGGGACGTCCTCGATCAGCAGATGGCCGCCCGACAGGGCCGACGTGGCGGCCGCGGTCAGGGCGTCGGGGGAGCCGAACAGGACGCGACCGAGTTGCTCCTGGAGCCGCCGGCCCAGGTTGACCACCGCATCGAACTGAGCCGCAGAGGCGCGCTCCACCGACCCGATTATTTCGGTCATGCCCCCTCTTCGTACCGCATCCGGCCCGCCTTGAGGGCTCGCGCACCATTTATGGTGGTCCGGTGCCCGTAGACGCTGGTCTCATCGAGGAAGCTGCCACCCTTCTGCGCAAGGCGGACGCGGCCCGCACGCCGATCCCGCCGGTGCGGGACCTGCTCGGTACCCGCACCGATATCGACGCCGGCTACGCCGTGCAGCAGAGCAACACCGACTACTGGGTGGCCCAGGGCCGGCGAGTCTCCGGCCGGAAGATCGGAGTGACCTCCAAGGCGGTGATGCAGCAGGTCGGCGTCGATCAGCCCGATTTCGGGACCCTCTTCGCCGACACCGAATACGGCGACGGGATCGAGATCGAGGCGTCCCGGCTGATCCAGCCGCGGGCCGAGGCCGAGGTGGCGCTGGTCCTGGAGCACGATCTCACCGACCCGCCCCACGGTTTCGCCCAGATGATCAAGGCGGTGGCCTTCGCCCTGCCCGCCGTCGAGGTGGTCGACAGCCGTATCGCCAACTGGGACATCAGCATCGTCGACACCGTCGCCGACAACGCCAGTTGCGGGCTGTACGTGGTCGGGTCCCGCCCGGTGGCCCTCGCCGCGTTCGAAGCCCGCACCGTGCCGATGCGCATGACCCTCGATGGCCAGGAGGTGTCGACCGGGATCGGTTCGGCCTGCCTGGGCAATCCCCTCCACGCGGCCCGGTGGCTGGCCGATGTCATGGCCACCCGCGGTATCCCCCTGCGGGCCGGCGATGTGATCATGACCGGCGCCCTCGGGCCCATGGTCCCGTTCCGCCCCGGCCAGGAACTGGTGGCCGAATTCGGTGACCTGGGTACGGTCACCACCAGGATGTCAGAGGCATGAAAGCCCGGTTGCTCAGCGCGACGGCGTGCGGGTTGGCCGCTCTGCTGCTGTTCCCGGCCGCCGCCTTCGCCGGCTCCACTTGGTCGACCTACCACGGCGACAACTCGCGCAGCGGGGCCGACAGCAGTGAGGCCGGACTGTCGCCGATCAAGCAGGCGTGGACCAGCGCCCTCGATGGGTCGGCCGTCTACGGTCAGCCGGTGGTCGCCGACGGCCGGGTCTTCGTCGGCACCGAGGACGACGACGTGTACGCCCTGGACGCCCACGACGGCCGGGTCCTGTGGCACGCCACCCTCGGCGCCCCACTACGGAACGTGGGTGCCAATGCCGGGTGCGGCGACATCGATCCGCTCGGTATCACCAGCGCACCCGTGGTCGATACCGCCACCGGCACCGTCTTCGTGGTGGGCGAGATCAGCAACGGCGGCGGACCACCGATCCAGCACCGTCTGGTCGGCTTCAACCTCTGGACCGGGCAGCGGACCATCGCCGTCGATGCGGATCCGGTGCTGCCGGCGGGCGAGAACCCCATCCATCTGCAGCAGCGGGCGGCGCTGGCCGTCGGCAACGGCCGGGTCTACGTCGGCTACGGCGGCCTCGACGGCGACTGCGGCGGTTACCACGGCTGGGTCGTGGCCGTCGACGAGACCGGCTCGCGACCGGCCGTCCAGTTCGATGCCACGCCGAGCCAGTCCGGGGGCGCTGTCTGGGGTGGCGGCGGCGGCCCGTCGATCGGGTCCACCGGCGATGTCTTCGTGACCACCGGGAATCCGAACTCGGGCACCTCGGCCGACTCGCCCTGGGCGGAGGCGGTGGTCAAGCTGGCGCCGCAGCTGGGCACGCCGTTGGCATCGTTCCAGGACCCGGTCGCCAGCGGCGACCAGGACCTGTCCACGGGGGACGCTCTGCTCCTGCCGGGAGGCAACCTGTTCACCGTCGGCAAGACCGACGTCGGCTACCTGCTGCACCAGTCCGACCTGAGTCGGGTCCACGCCATCTCGGGCACGGTCTGCGGGTCCGACCCCGACGGGGGCGCCACCTACGACGCCGCTGACAACAGCGTGTACGTGCCGTGCCGGGGCGGCGGGATCCAGCAGGTCAACCTGGCCACCTTCGCCACCGGTTGGCACCACGGTGATGTGAACGGTTCGCCGATCCTGGTCGGCGGCCACCTGTGGGCCGCCCACTATGGCTCCAATCTGATCGAGGAGCTCGATCCGGCCACCGGGGCGGTCGAGCAGTCGGTGACCACGGCCAGCGGGCTGCCCACCTTCGCCACCCCATCAGCCGCCCTCGGCCTGCTCCTGATCGGCACCGACTCGGGCATCGAGGCGTTCGACGGGCCGTCCGGCCCGCCCGCCCCGGCGCCGCCGGCCCCGCCGCCCACGTCGGGCTACCGGCTGATAGCCAGCGACGGCGGGGTGTTCTCGTTCGGGACCGACCACTTCTACGGCAGTCTGGGCGGGATCCGGCTGGCCGCGCCCATCGTGGGTGCCGCATCGACCCCGGGCGGCGGTGGCTACTGGCTGGTCGCGTCCGATGGCGGGGTGTTCGCCTTCGGTGACGCCCGCTTCTACGGGTCCACCGGTGGCCATCCTCTGGCCCAGCCGGTGGTCGGCATGGCCGCGGCGCCCGATGGCAAGGGCTACTGGTTGGTGGCCCGCGACGGCGGGGTGTTCGCCTATGGCAGCGCCCGCTTCCACGGCTCCACCGGCGGCGTCCGGTTGAACGCCCCGGTGACGGCCATGGCTGCGGACCGGACCACCGGCGGTTACTGGCTGTTCGGCTCTGATGGCGGTGTGTTCGCCTTCGGGGCGCCCTTCTACGGCTCCACCGGTGGGGTGCGCCTGGCCGCCCCGGTGACGAGCGCGGCGGCCGCCGCGTCCGGGCGCGGCTACTACATGGTCGCCCGCGACGGTGGTGTCTTCGACTACGGACCGGGGTCGACCTTCCACGGCTCCGCCGGCGGCGTGCAGCTCGTGGCTCCGATCGTCGGGGCGGCCGTAGATCCGGTGACAGGGGGGTACTGGCTGACCGGTTCCGATGGTGGCGTATTCGGTTTCGACGCCCCGTTCGAAGGCTCGACCGGCGGGATCGCCCTGGTCCGTCCCATAGTGGCGATCACCGGACCGTGATCGCCGTTTGAGCCCTCCCGGGCATCGGGTATTTCTAAATTGTCCCTATACGGCCTGCGGATCGCGCGCCCATCTGCCGGGCGCCAAGCTCGTCGGCGGGGACGTGGCGGTGCGGCGGCCGGCGCGTTCCTCGCCGACGTCTGCCAGGACGGCCAGACCGTCCGGCGGCAGGCGTAGCTGTCCCTCCCGGTAGCTGACCCGGGGCGAGGACGCGGCCAACAGGCGCCCTCCGGCGATGTCGACGACGGCCGGTTCGGAGCCCAGTAGTGCGGCGATGACCAATCCGCCCCGGTGCAGTTCGAGCCCTCCGGTGGCGGCATCGAGCACGACCCGGTGGCGGGTCCGATCGGGATCGGCCAGATCCGGGTGATGCCGCCGCAGATCGATCAGTGCGCGGTACCACTGGAGCACGGCGAGGTGCTCTCCTTTGTCCAACTCCGACCAGTCCAGGCGCGACCGTTCGAAGGTGGCCGGGTCCTGCGGGTCCGGCACCTCCGACGGATCCCACCCGAAGTAGGAGAACTCCTTGCGCCGCCCCTCGGTGACGGCCCGGCCCAAGTCGGGGTCGGGGAAGTCGGTGAAGTACTGCCAGGGGGTCGACGCCGCCCACTCCTCGCCCTGGAACAGCATGGGTACGAACGGCGAACAGAGGAGCAGGCCGGCACTGACCTTGAGCCGGTCGACCGACATCAGCCGGCTACTGCGGTCCCCGGCGGCCCGGTTGCCGACCTGATCGTGATTCTGCGTGCTGACGACGAAGCGGTCGCCGGGCAGCCGGCCGGGGGAGCGACCGTGGGTGCGTCGCCGGTGCTCCGACCAGACCCCGTCGTAGACCCACGCCTGCTCGAGCGCCTTGGTCAGATGGTCGAGCCGGCCGAAGTCCTCGTAGTAACCACTCGTCTCACCGGTGAACCACGAGTGCCACGCGTGGTGCCACTCGTCGGCCCACGCCGAGTCCAGGCCGTACCCCCCGTGGTCGGGCGGGCGGACGAAGCGGGGATCGTTGCGATCCGATTCGGCGATGAGGGAGCGGGGCCGACCGGTCTCGGCGGACAGCGCCGCCACCTCGGTGGCCAGCTGCTCGAGAAGGTGCACGGCTGAATCGTCGGCGAGGGCATGGACGGCGTCGAGGCGCAGGCCGTCCATGTGATAGTCCGACAGCCACATCAGTGCGTTGTCGATGAAGAAACGGCGAACCTCGTCGCTGTCGGGACCGTCCAGATTCACGCCGTCGCCCCAGTTCGTGCGGTGGGCGTCGCTGAAGTACGGACCGAACTCGGCCAGATGGTTACCGGCCGGGCCCAGGTGGTTGTACACGACGTCGAGGATCACCCCTATGCCCCGGGCATGGGCGGCGTCGACCAGTCGCCTCAGGCCGTCGGGTCCGCCGTAGGCCGGATGGGGGGCGAACAACCCCACCCCGTCGTAGCCCCACCCTCTAGTGCCGGCGAAGGTGGCCACGGGCAACAGCTCGATGGCGTCCACGCCCAGGTCGGCCAGATGGTCCAGGCGGCCGACGACGCCGTCGAAGGTGCCCTCCGGCGAGAAGGTGCCCACATGCAGCTCGTACAGCACCGACCGGGGCAGGGACAGACCGGGCCAGGCCTGGTCGGTCCAGCCGAAATCCCCGGGGTCGACCACTTCGGCCGCCCCCTCGGGGCCGTCGGGCAGCGAACGGGCCCGGGGGTCGGCGCGACCCGGGCCGCCGTCCAGCCGGAAGCGGTAGCGGTCACCGGCCCGAGCCCCCTCCACGGCGGCCGACCACCATCCCCGCCGATCGGACGCGACCATCGGGACGTCCTGCCCGCTCAGGTCCAGGACCACGGCGCCCGCGTCAGGGGCCCACACGGAGAACTCCGGCACCGTCAGTGGTGGTGACCGACCCGTTCCAGAACGGCAACCGGGCCGTGGCCCAGGAACCCGCCGACGCGGTGCTGCCCGCCGTGTTCCTCACCGGCCGGCCCCACCACCGAGCGCCAGCGCCCGGGCGGCAACTCGATCGTCGTGCCCCCCCAGTCGCCACCGAGACCCCACAGATGCCGCCCGACGAGCACGACCAGATCGGGGCGGGTGAAGGCGATCAGATGATCGGCCTTCTCGCCCCTGACCGTCAGGGGCTCGTAGGACCGGTTGTCGTAGCACTCCGGGCGCTCGCGACGATGGGTCAGCAGGCGGTTGGTCAGCCACAGCTTGGCTCGGTGCTCGGCCGACCGGTCGTACTCACGGGCCAGGATGTCGTCGGGCCAGCCCGACACCTCGCCCAGAGCGGAGGCCAGGGCGCGGAAGTCGACCGGGCGCCGGTTGTCGGGATCGACGAGTGAGTTGTCCCACGTCTCGGTGCCCTGGTAGATGTCCGGTATTCCGGGACACGTCAGCAGCACCGCGTGCTGGGCCACCGCGGCCGCCCGCCCGAGCGGGCTGATGCGTTGCCGTTGGAGGAACTCCTCCAGCGCCAGAACGAACCGGTCGTCACTGACAGTCGATGTGACAAAATTGCGGAGGGCCTCGTCGTACTCGGCGTCGCCGTCGGACCACGAGGTGTGCACCTTGGCTTCCTTGGCCGCCTTGTCCATGTAGGCGACCAGGCGGTCGGTCGCGATCGGCCACGTCCCGACCAGCGTCTGGAACAGGAGGTAACGGGCGTTGTAGTCGGGACCCCGGTCGCCGGCGTGGTGATCGGTCATCCCGAACCACTGGGTGACCGCCTCCTCCCAGTACTCCGGCAGTTCGGACAGCAGGCTGATCCGGGCCCGGACGTAGGGGGACCGTTTGGTGTCGTGGGTGGCCAGTGTCAGCATGGTCTCAGGCCAGGTGGAAGCGGTGGCGAGCGATGCCCGGTGGAAGTCATCGAGCGGTCGCCCGAACCGCCCGGGGTCGCCGCCCACCTCGTTGAGCGAGATCAGGCGGTTGTAGCGGTAGAAGGCCGTGTCCTCCGCCCCCTTGGCCATGACCGGGGCGCTCAGCTGCGGGAACATCTGGGCGAAGCGGGCCTCCGGCCCACCCGGGTGCTCCAGGCGTAGTAGTTCGCCCACGAACCCGATCAGATCCTGGTCCACCCCGGGCGCGATCTCCTTCGCCGCCCGCACCGCCTGATCGACGTGCCGGGCGTCGGTCGGGTCGAGCAGCCGCTCCGGTCGGGCGTAGGTCCGGTACACCGGGAAGGCGGCCAGGACGGCCTGCAGGGCAGTGGCTACTTCGGCCCGGGTCCGGTCCCGTTGCCCCCGGTGGTTCTCGCACACGGAGTGGAGGAGCTTGGCCAGCCGCTCCACCTCGGGGGCCAACTCGTCGCGCATGACCTGGAACTTGGCCTCGAGCACGACGTCCTCGTACCGGCCCGGCTCGCCGGTCAACTGCGTGTAACAGGTAGTCAGCGGGCCTTCTCCGGCCCGGTCGACGAAGGCGTCGGTCACCTGCGCCAGGAAGTCGTATCCGGTGGTGCCGCTGACCGGCCACGACGTCGGCAGGTGCTCGTCCGACTCGAGGATCTTTTCGACGAACACGTGAGCATCGGGAGCCAGCCGGTTGAGCCTCTGCAGGTACCCGTCGGGATCGTGGAGGCCGTCGATGTGGTCGACCCGGAGGCCGTCGACGGCCCCGTCGCGGACCAGCCGTCCGATGGTGGCATGGGTGTCGGAGAACACCTGGTCGTCTTCGACGCGCACGCCGACCAGCGTCTCGATGTTGAAGAAGCGCCGGTAGTCCAACTCGTCTCGCGCCGTGCGCCAGTAGGCGAGCCGGTAGTTCTGCCGCCGGAGGAGAGCGTCCATGTCCTCGGCGTCGATGTTGAGCGACTCGATCTCGGCGTCCACCGCCTTGCCCAGTTCCGGCCGGTCCGACAGCAGCACGGCCAGCCTCTCGGCCAGCCGTTCCTTGTGGTCGTGCCGCATCCGGACGGCCGACGGTTCCGAGAGCGAGGCGTGGGGCAGGTGGGCGAACTCGTCGGCCAGGGCCAGGAGATCGTCGTCGCCCTGGGCCTTGGCGGCCCCGCCCAGGATGGTGTCGAGCGTGCGCGGCGAGACCGGCAGCTCGTGGTCGAAGTAGCGCAGGGTGAACGAGGAGCCGGTCCGGACCACCCGGACCTCGTGCTCGTCCAGCACCCGGCCGTAGCGGTCGCCGAGTACGGGCACGAGGACGGTCGGCTCGTGCCGGCCGTCCTCGCCCGGCCAGTCGATGTCGAAATACGTGGCGTACAGGCTGGACGGGCCGTTCTCGAGCACGTCCCACCACCATCGGTTGTTCGGGCCGTCGATGGCCATGTGGTTGGGCACGATGTCCACGGTCAGGCCCATGCTCCGCCGCATCAGTTCCCGGTGGAGACGACCGAAGGCCTCGTCTCCACCCAGATCCTCGGACAAGCGCGAGTGGTCGACCACGTCGTAGCCGTGCGTACTGCCGGACGCGGCCTGAAGGATGGGCGAAACGTAGAGGTCACTGATGCCCAGGTCGACCAGGTAATCGACGACCGCGGCCGCTTCATCGAAACCGAAGCCGGCCTGCAACTGCAGTCTGTAGGTGGCCCGCCTCATTTGACGGCTCCCAGGCGCCGGGGCCTCAGGAGTGGAGCGAAGGGATCGCCGGCATGGACGGGATGGCCGAACGCACCTTCTTGGAGGCCCGGTCGAGCATGAGGGCCAACCCGATGCCCAACATCCAGGTGTCCTTGGCCAGGGGCAGACCCTGCGGACTCGGGCGGATCCCATCGGTCGTCATACCCGGGAGCTTGAAATAGAGGCCCAACAGGCCACCCGAGAAGGCGGTCAGCCCGGCTCCGGCCAGCCCCGGCCCCACGAACGGGGTCAGGAGGGCGGCACCCAGGGCCACCTCGCCGGCGCCCAGAGCCTTGGTGAAGGTGGCCGGCTGGACGCTGCCGAACTGCGGATAGGCGTTGCTCGCCATCTCGTGGATGTGCTTGTGGACTTCTTCGTCGTCAGTCTTGAGCTTGCTCAGGCCGGAATTCAGGATGAAGGCACCGGTCACCGCACGTAGCGGCACGTGCCAGAGTTGGAATCGCACAGACCCTATATACCCACTTCGGGCCGGCGATGGCTCAGGGTTGGGGCAACCTCACGATGGTGAAGAAGAACTCGTCGATCTGGCGGACGACCTTGGTGAACGCATCGAAGTCGACCGGTTTGGTGACGTAGGCGTTGGCGTGCAGGTTGTAGCTGTGGGACACGTCGTCCTCGGCATCCGACGTGGTCAGAACCACGCACGGAATCTGGCGGAGCGAGGGGTCGGCCTTTATGGCGGACAGGACCTCGCGCCCGTCGACGCGGGGGAGGTTCAGGTCGAGCAGGACCAGGTCCGGCCGGCGGGCGTCCTCGTACGGCGGGTTGCGCTTCAGGTAGTCGATGGCCTGCTCGCCGTCGTCGAGCACCTTGAGGACGTGGAGCAGCTTGCTCTCCTCCAGCGCCTCGCGGGTCATCAACACGTCGCCGGGATCGTCTTCGACCAGAAGAATCTCAACCGGTACTGACTGTTGGGGGCTCACTGGATGCCTCCTCGGAGGGGACGGGCGGAATGGTGAAACGGAATCGGGTGCCGCGGTCGTAGTCGGTGTCCAACCAGATGCGGCCGCCGTGGAACTCCACGATCTTGCGGCACATGGCCAGCCCGATGCCAGTCCCGGCGTAGGAGTCCCGACCGTGCAGGCGCTGGAAGATGACGAAAATGCGCTCGGCAAAGCGGGGTTCGATGCCGATCCCGTTGTCGGTGATCGTGATCCGCCAATTGTTCGAGTCGGGATCCTCCTCGGCCGCCACCGTGACGAGCGGGGGCGCCTCCCCCCGGAACTTGATGGCGTTGCCGATCAGGTTCTGGAAAAGGGCGGTCAGCAGGGTCCGGTCACCCTGCACGGCCGGTAGCCGACCGACGGTCGAGACGGTGGCGCCGGCATTGTCGATGGCGTCGTGGAGGTGGCGCACGGCCTGGTCGAAGCAGTCGGTCAGTTCGACGGCGACGAACCCCTCGGTGGTGCGACCGATCCGGGAGAAGGCGAGCAGATCGTTGATCAGCACCTGCATCCGCTTGGCCCCGTCGACGGCGAAGGTGATGTACTGCTCACCCCGTTCGTCGAGCTGACCGCCGTACCGCTGCTCCAGTAGCTGGCAGAAGCTGGCCACCTTGCGGAGCGGCTCCTGCAGGTCGTGGGAGGCCACGTAGGCGAACTGTTCGAGGTCCTCGTTCGAGCGGGCCAGCTCGGCGTTGGTCTCGGCCAGCTGGGTCTGGGCGTCCCGGGCGGTGCCGAAGTCGGCGAATATTCGCTGGCGCATGGCCTCGATGTCGGATGCCAGGTCGGCGATCTCGGAGGGGCCGGCCCGGCGGACCTCGTGTTCCAGGTCCCCGCTCGTGACCACCCGGGCGTCGGCCGCTACTGAGGACAGCGGGTCGACGATCTGCCGCCGGAGGGCGGTCCAGATCACCAGGCCGTCGACCAGGAGGACGATGAGCGACACGATCATCGTGACCACCAGCTCCTCGGAGGCGGAGTTGAGCTTGCGGTGGGCGGCCACCCCTTCGGCGCCCAGTCGTTGCTGGAGGCCGGTGAACGACTGGCGGAGGGAGTCGAACAGGTGCAGGCCGGTGGTCAGCTCGGCGGTGTTGTTGAACGAGCGGTCCCCGCTCTGGGTGGCGGCGACCGACGGGATGGCGAACTGCTGGCTCCAGGCGCGGGCCCGCTGGTGGACCACGGCCAGCAGCCGGCCGTCGGGTGTGCCGGGCGGGAGGAGGCGGGTCAGCGCCCGGTCGGCATTTTGGGCCCCGGAGACGCCGCCGTTGTAGGGGGTCAGGAACAGTTCCTCGTGCGAGAGGGCGTAGCCCCGCACCCCGGTCTCCTGGTCCAGGTAGTTGGCCAGCAGCTCCGTGACCAGGCTGGTGGCCGGGTCGATGCGGTTGAACAGGTCGTTGCGCTCGTTGTCCAGGTGGATGAAGGCCAGAGAGGCGGCCAGGGCTGCGGCGGCCACGATCAGGCCCGACAGGATGAACAGGCGACCCAGGAGTTGGCGGAGGCGAAGCGGTGTGGGTGCTGGCGCCGTCACCAGCGCCGGCCCGTGCCGAGCAGGAAGATGGCGACATCGTCGGGCAACGGCCCGGCGTTGGCCTGCTCGGCGCCGGCGATCAATGCGTCTCCCAGCCCGCGGAGGCTGCACCCGCCGGCCACCGCTACCGATGCCAGGTCGACCAGCCCGCCGATGTCCAGTCGCTCACCATCGAGCGTGCGCCCCTCGATCACCCCGTCGGTGAACATCACCAGCCCCCACTCATCGCCCAGTTCGACCCTCGACGGGGCCCACACGGCGTCATCCACCAAGCCGAGCAACGGGCCTCGCGACGAAAGCACCGGTTGTTCGACCCGGCCGTCCCGGATCACCAGTGGGGCGGGATGGCCACCCACCCGCACGTCGGCGTATTCCAGCCCGGCGGCCAGCGTGATGTCGCAGACAGTGGCGAATACGTCCTCGGCGTGTCGCTCGGCGGCGAGCACCTTCTGCAGATGGCCGATCACGGCCTCCGGCGGGTCGCCGGCCAGCACGAGGGACCGCCAGGCCACCCGAAGGGCCACGCCCAGCGCCGCCTCGTCCGGCCCGTGTCCGGTCACGTCGCCCATAAGGACCCGCACCGTCCCGTCGTCCATCTCGATGCCGTCGAAGAAGTCGCCGCCGAGGAGGGCGCGTCCGCCGCCCGGCCGGTAATGGGTGGCCCAGGTCAAGCGTTCGTTGGCGATGATCGGGCGGGGCAGGAGGCCCCGCTCCAATCGGGACTTCTCAGCCGCCATGAGCTCGGCCTCGGCCAGCCGGCGGGCGGTTTCCTGGCCCTTGCGCCGTTCCACCGCGTAGCGCACGGCCCGGACCAGCTCCTCGCCGCTCACCGTGCCCTTCACCAGGTAGTCCTGCGCCCCTTCGGCGACGGCCGCCTCGCCCAGATCGCGGTCGACCCGGCCGGTCAGCACGATGACCGGGATGCGCCCGGCGATGCGAAGCGTCCGGCGCAGACCCTCCAAGCCGTCCGAGTCGGTCAGGCCGAGGTCCAGGAGTATGCACAGGGTCGAGGCGGTGATTCGGGATTCGGCCTCGGCGATGGTGGTCGACCAGATGGTCACGAACTCCGAGTTGGCGTCGTTGAGCAGCTCCTCGACGAGGAGGGCGTCGCCGGCATCGTCTTCGACTAGAAGAATCTCGGCACTTTTCACGGTACTTCGCTCGCGCGGGGTGAAGACCACGGTCTGGTCACGTTAACCGGCAGAAAGTCCGCCAATTCTCTGGACCTTGCCTACCCTCTCGGTATGGCTTCCGCGCACGAGTTCGATGTCGTCGTCATCGGTGCCGGTCCGGTCGGCGAGAATGTGGCCGACCGGGCCGTCCAGGGCGGGCTGACGGCCGCCATCGTCGAATCGGAACTGGTCGGTGGTGAGTGCTCCTACTGGGCGTGCATGCCCAGCAAGGCTCTCATCCGGCCCGTCCAGGCCCGGACCGAGGCCCGGTCGGTGGCCGGGTCGCGACAGGCGGTGACCGGTCCCCTCGACGTGGCCGCCGTGCTGGGTCGCCGGGATTCGTTCACCAGCCACTGGGATGACGCCGGCCAGGTCGAATGGTTGGACGGCGCCCACATCGCGCTGTTCCGGGGCCATGGGCGACTCCTCGGGCCCCGTCGGGTCCAGGCCGGCGACGCCGAGTTGACTGCTCGCCACGCCGTCGTCATCGCCACCGGGACAGCGGCGGCCATCCCGCCGGTACCGGGCCTGGCCGAGGCCGGGCCCTGGACCAGCCGGGAGGCGACCAGCGCCAAGGAGGCGCCTGGGCGCCTGATCATCCTGGGCGGCGGCGTGGTCGGCTGCGAGATGGCCCAGGCCTGGGCCGCGCTCGGCAGCCGGGTCACGCTGGTGGAGCGGTCCGACCACCTGCTCGCCGGTCACGAGCCGTTCGCCGGCCAGATGGTCGCGGCCGCCATGTCCGGCGACGGCATCGACGTGCGCACCGGCCGGCTGGCGCAAGCGGTCACCCGGCCCGGGGGCACCGGCCCGGTCACGGTCACCCTCGACGACGGGTCGGAGGTGGAGGGCGATGAGGTTTTGGTGGCCGCCGGCCGGCGGCCGCAGACCGGCGATGTGGGCCTGGAGACGGTAGGCCTGGAGCCCGGCTCGTGGCTCGAGGTCGATGACTCGATGCGGGTCCGGTCCGTCGGCGACGGCTGGCTGTACGCCGCCGGCGACGTCAATCACCGGGCTCTGCTCACCCACCAGGGCAAGTACCAGGCCCGGATCTGCGGCGACGTCATCGCCGCCCGGGCCAAGGGCTCGGTCACCCCGGCCGAATGGGACCGGTACTCGGCGACCGCCGATCACGCGGCCGTTCCGGCCGTCGTGTTCACCAGCCCCGAGGTGGCCGGCGTCGGCCTGACCGCATCGGCCGCCCAGGCCGCCGGCCTGGACATCCGCGTCGTCGAGATCCCGATCGCCGTAGCCGGATCGTCGCTGTTCGCCGACGAGTACGAGGGGCGGGCCGCCATGGTCGTCGACGAGACCCGGCGGGTCGTGGTCGGGGCCACCTTCGTCGGGCCCGGGGTCGCGGAACTGCTCCACTCGGCGACTGTCGCGGTGGTCGGCCAGGTGCCGCTCGAGCGGCTGTGGCATGCGGTGCCGTCGTACCCGACGATCAGCGAGGTGTGGCTGCGCCTGCTCGAGAGTTACGGCCTGTAGGGGTCAGTCGGAGAAACTGAAGAACATCATCTGGGTGGCGTAGGCAACCAGGCGGGGCGTCCCCCGCCCCTCCGGCCCGCAGTCCCAGAGCGCCATATCCACCGACGCGTACCCGTCGCCGGCCTGGCGGGCCCGGTTGTGGGCCAGGACCCATTCGGAACGGCAGTCGTCGAACAGGTGGAACGTCAGATCGACGCTCGGCCCGAACCACCGGCTGCGCTCATCGGGGCCGATCCTCTCCGCCACCGCCCCGGGCATGGTGTCGGAAAAGACGATCAGGGCCAGCGGGTCGAGGGTGCCGTCGTCGCGCCACGGCACCTCGTCCATGCGGTACCAGGTGCCGTGCTCGGCCCGCCCCGGCTGGTAGGACTCCCACGGCGGGTGGCCGAGCATGCCCCGGCCCTCCACCCGGCGCTCCCAGAACGGCATCGGCGGCCCGCCCTCGAACCCCTCGGGCCAGGGTTCCCGGAACGACCGGCAGTCGGCCGGCGCCACGATCGGATCCGGCGGCTCCAGGTCGGTGAAGTCGAAGCCCCGGCGCGACGCGCCGAATACGGCCGACGTCAGATGGCCGCGCCCGGCGCCGGGCGTCCGCACCTCGGCCCGGGCGTGCGACATCGAGCGGCCCCGCCGCAGGATCTCCACATCGATCTCCAGCGGGCCGTGAGGAACTTGGGCGGCGAACATCGCGTGCAGGGTGCGCAGGCGCTGGCCCGGATCCTCGAGGGCCAACTGCATGGCCCGCACCGCGATGGCCGTGACGATCCCGCCCTGCGGCACCTGGGCCAGGTCCCACGCCGGGTCGAGCTCCACCCGGTAGCGCCCGCCCTCGACGTGCGTCACCGACGGGAACGGGTCGACCATGGCGCTCAGTCTGCTCTAACGAGCCGGCTGGTACCTCGCAATTTCGGCCCGGCCGACGACCATGTGGTGCACCTCGTCAGGACCGTCGGCGAACCGCAGGGTCCGCTGCGACGCGTACATGTCGGCCAGCGGGGTCCACTGGGATATCCCGGTGGCGCCGTGGATCTGCATGGCTCGGTCGATGATGGTGCAGACCCGCTCGGGCACCATCGCCTTGACCGCACTCACCCACACGCGGGCATCGGCGTTGCCCATCAGGTCCATGGCCTTGGCCGCCTTGAGGACCATGAGCCGCATGGCCTCGATCTCGATACGGGCCTCCGACACCCATTCGGTGTTCTTGCCCAGGGCGATGATCGGCTTGCCGAAGGCCTGGCGCGAGAGACCCCGCTCCACCATCAGCTGGAGTGCCTTCTCGGCCGCCCCGATGGAGCGCATGCAGTGGTGGATGCGGCCCGGGCCCAGGCGCAGCTGGGAGATCTCGAAGCCCCGGCCCTCGCCCAGCAGGATGTTGTCCTTCGGCACCCGCACCTCGTTGAACCGCAAATGCATGTGTCCGTGCGGGGAGTCGTCGTGCCCGAACACCAGCATGGGCCCGAGCACCTCGACACCTGGGGTGTCCATCGGGACCAGGATCTGGGACTGCTGCAGGTGGGCGGCGGCGTCGGGGTTGGTCCGCACCATCACGATCATGATCTTGCAGCGGGGGTCGCCGGCGCCCGAGATGTAGTACTTCTCGCCGGTGATCACCCACTCCTCGCCGTCGAGGATGGCCTGGCAGGCGATGTTCCTGGCGTCCGAGGAGGCCAGGTCGGGTTCGGTCATGGCGTAGGCCGAGCGGATCTCGCCGGCCAGAAGCGGCTCCAGCCACTGCTTCTTCTGCTCGGGGGTGCCGACCCGCTCGAGCACCTCCATGTTCCCGGTGTCGGGTGCCGAGCAATTGAGGCACTCCGACGCCAGCCGGCTGCGGCCCAGCTCGAACGCGATGTAGGCGTAGTCCAGGTTGGCCAGGCCGTCACCGGTCTCGGCGTTGGGCAGGAAGAAGTTCCAGAGCCCGGCCTCCTTGGCTTTGGATTTCACCCCGTCGAGCAGCTCCAGCTGCCCGGGGGCGAAGGTCCACGGGTCGTCCTTGTCGGCGTCGAGGGCGAAGTACTCCTCCTCCATCGGCCGGACCTCGTCGGCGATGAACGCCTTGACCCGCTCGAGGAGCGAGCGGGCGCTTTCCGACAGGGACAGGTTGTAGAGCTCACCGCCGAAGTCGTCGGTGTTGAGGGGATTGGCGGGCATGGGGCGCGACCTCCGTGGTCAGTAAGCAGTCGTGTTCTCGAAGTAGCGCCTGGGATTGGCGACCAGCATCGTGTCTATCTGGCTCTGCTCGACGCCGTGCTCACGCAGGTACGGCAGCACGTCGTTCTCGATGTGGAGATAGTTCCACTGCGTCATCATGGCGATCACCATCGGGTCGATCCAATCGATGTAGCAGGCGGCGTCGTGGGACAGCACCATCTGCCCGGCGTAACCCCGTCGGCACATCTCGACCACCACATCGCAGCGGGCTTCGAAGGTGGTGCCGGCGTGGATGCCGAAGCGGTCCATCCCGAGGATGAAGCCGAGGTCGACCAGCTCCGACAGGTGGTCGGCGTCGGTGGAGTCTCCGCTGTGCCCGAGTACGACCCGGCCCGGCTCGACCCCCTCCTCGTCGAGCAGTTGTTTCACGGCCCGGCCGGTGTGGCTGGCCGGGTGGGTGTGGATGGTGATGGGCGCACCCGTCCGGCGATGGGCCTGGGCTACGGCCCGCATCACCCGGGCCACCCCGTCGGTCATCCCGTGCTCGTCGATGGCGCACTTCAAGAACGCCGCCTTCACGCCGGTATCGGCGATGCCCTCGGTGATGTCACGGACGAACATGTCCACCATCGGGTCGGGGACGTCGACCCCGGCCTGGGCCGACAGCGCCGGGCCCCGGAAGTGGAAGAAGAAGGGCACGTGGTCGTAGGTGTAGCAACCCGTGGCGACGATGATGTTGAGCTCCGGTACCTGCTCGGCGATGGTCCGTATGCGAGGTATGTACCGACCCAGGCCGATCACCGTCGGGTCGACGAAGGTGCGGGTGCCCTGGGCGGCAGCCGCCTTCAGCTTGGCCACCGCGTCGGCGATGCGCTCCTCCTCGGACCCCCACTCCTCGGGGTAGTTCTCCTGGACCTCCGGGTTCAGCACGAAGATGTGCTCGTGCATATAGGTCCGGCCCAGCTCCGAGGTGTCGACCGGACCCCTCACCGTCTCGACGAGTGCCATGCGGCGACCTTATGTCGGCTAGAACCTCGGCGTGGCTTACGCGATCAACGGCGACGTCCAGCTGTATTACGAGACCTTCGGGGATCCGGCCCGGCCGGCCATCCTGCTCGTCAACGGCCTCGGCAGCCAGTGCATCAACTACAAGGTCGAGTGGTGCCAGATGTTCGTCGACGCCGGCTACTTCGTGATCCGCTTCGACAACCGTGACGTCGGGCTGTCCTCGAAGCTGGATGCTGCGACCGACGATCCGCCCTACCTGGTCGGGGACATGGCCGCCGACGCGGTCGCCGTTCTGGATGCCTGCGGAGTGGCGCGGGCCCACGTGGTCGGCTTCTCCATGGGCGGGATGATCGTCCAACAACTGGCCATCGCCCACCCGGGCCGGCTGCTGTCCATGACGTCGGTCATGTCCTCGACCGGCGACCCCGATGTCGGTCGCTCCAGTCCGGAGGCGCTGACGTTCCTGCTCACCCCGGGTCCGGACGACCGGGAGGGGGCTATCGCCCGCCACGTCGAGGGCAATCGCATATTCGGGAGCCCGGCCCAGTTCGACGAGACCCGCCTGAGGGAGAACGGGGCCGCCGCCTACGACCGGTGCAACCACCCGGAGGGGGTGGGCCGGCAACTGAGGGCCATCGTCGGGTCCGGCAGCCGGACACCCGAGCTGGCCGCGGTGCGGATTCCGGCGCTGGTGCTGCACGGCGACCAGGACAAGCTGGTCGATATCAGCGGCGGCCGGCGTACCGCCGAATCGATCCCGGGGGCCCGCTTCGTGGCCATCGAGGGGATGGGCCACGACTATCCCCCCATCTACTGGGCCACGATCGTGTCGCTCGTCACCGACCACGCAGCGGCTGCGGATGGAAGAATGCCGGCATGACCGACGCCGCCACCCTCGTCGACGAACGAATCGAACAGCTCCTGGCCAAGGCCGACCCGAAGACGACCCCCATGGAGGAGTTCCGGGGCCATCAGTACGACCTGGGCCTGGCCTGGGTGCACTTCCCGGAGGGCCGGGGCGGGCTGGGCCTACCCCCGTCGGTGCAGTCCCGGATCGATGCCCGGCTGCGCACCGCCGGTGCCCACAGCCCCGACAGCCGCCATTTCTTCGGGCTGTCACTGGCCGGCCCGACGGTTGTGACCAACGGGTCGGACGAAGTCAAGGACAGGTACCTGCGCCGGATGTTCACCGGGGAGGACTCCTGGTGCCAGCTGTTCAGCGAACCGGGCGCCGGCTCGGACCTGGCCAGCCTGGCCACCAAGGCCGTCCGCGACGGTGACGAGTGGGTCATCACCGGGCAGAAGGTCTGGAACACCCTGGCCCACATCGCCGACCGGGGCATGCTGGTCACCCGGACCGATCCGGATGTGCCCAAGCACAAGGGCCTCACCTACTTCGCCCTGGACATGCACGCTCCCGGGGTAGAGGTGCGGCCCCTGATCCAGATCACCGGCGAGGCCGAGTTCAACGAGGTGTACATGACCGAGGTCCGGGTGCCGGACTCCGATCGCATCGGCGACGTCGGCGAGGGCTGGCGGGTGTCGATGACCACCTTGATGAACGAGCGGACGACGATCGGTGGTGGCGGGGGTGCCCCCGAGCGCGGCAGTGGGGCCATCGCCGAGGCCGTCCGGCTGTGGCGGGAACTCGACCCCGGCGTGCGTCACGAGAGCGATCTGGACCGTCTCATGAAGCTCTGGTGCCAGGCGGAGGCCCTGCGCCTGACCAACATCCGCGCCGGCCAGAACCGCAAGGCCGGCAATCCCGGCCCCGAGGGGTCGATCGCCAAGCTGATGTTCGCCGAGATCAACAAGGACATCTACTCCTTGTGCGTAGACCTGCTGGGACCGGCTGGGACGATCGAGTTCACCTATGCCATGAACCGGGCCGAGGCGCTCGGCCTGACCGGGCCGGCCGGGTCGGCCCGCAAGATGTTCCTGCGCAGCCGGGCCAACTCGATCGAGGGCGGCACCTCGGAGATACAGCGCAACATCATGGGCGAGCGGGTGCTCGGCCTGCCCGGTGACGTCCGGGTCGACAAGGAGTTGCCCTGGTCCAAGGTCCCCCGCTAGGAATCGGCGGGTGCAGCCGCAACCGGGAATCTTCTCGCTCGGGACACCCGAGCACTGCTACCTCGAGTTCGACCTGAAAACCGGCACCGGTGCGGCCCAGCTGATCTCCGTACTGGCCGGCCTGATCGGCCCGGAGACCACCGTCAGGGGGCTGTCGCTGGTGGTCGGGTTCCGTCCCGAGTTGTGGGGCAACGCGGCGCCCGAGGCGGCCCGCAGCCACGTCCGGTCGTTCGAGGCGATCGCCGGGGCCGGCATCGACTTCCCGGCCACCCAGCACGACGCCTGGCTGTGGATCGCCGGCGGCCGTCGCGATGTCGTCTTCGACAGCGCCCTGCGGGTGATGGCCGCGGCCGCCCCCCTGGCCACCGTCGCCGGCGAGATCACCGGTTGGCTGTATCAGCACGACCGGGACCTCACCGGGTTCATCGACGGCACCGAGAACCCGCCCCTCCTCGATGCCCAGGACGTCGCCGTGCTGCCCCAGGACGGATCGAGCGTGCTGCTGTTCCAGAAGTGGGTCCACCATCCGGACTGGCGCCACCTGTCCGACTCCGAGCAGGAGAGGGTCATCGGCCGGACCAAGCCGGACAGTGTGCAGTTGGACGACGACGTCATGCCCGACGACTCCCACGTCAGCCGTACCGTCGTCGAGGAGAACGGCGAGGAGCTCCACATCTTCCGTCGCAATGTCGGCTACGGCGGCCCGACCGACCACGGCACCGTGTTCGTCGGCTTCTGCGCGACCCAGTACCCGCTCGACCTGATGCTGCGCCGTATGGCCGGCGCCGACGGCGGGATCCGCGACGCGCTCACCCGCTACACCGCGCCGGTCAGCGGTTCCTACTACGTGATCCCGTCAGTGGACGCGCTGGCCCGCTTCGTCGCCGCCTGAGGCGTACTTCCGCAACTCGACCACGTTGCCGTCGGGATCACGGGTGTAGATCGACAGTCCCATGCCCTGCGCACCGAACACGCGAGAGGGTCCTCGCTCGACCGGGATGGCGCCGGCGGCGACCATCTCGTCCCAGTCCGGTTCGGCCATGACCAGGCAGAAGTGATCGAGGTTGGTCCCGTCGAGAACTCCGCGGAACAGGTCGATGATCGTCGTCGGATCGATCCGCACCGACGGGAACGGGGCCTCGCCCCTGCGCCACTCGTCGGCCCGCTCGGTGGCCAGTCCGAGGGTTCCGGAGTACCACTCGAGCGACCGCTCCTGATCGGGTGTGACGAGGACAATGTGGTCGAGGCCGGTGATGCGCATCCCGGCCAGCTTCTCCCAACCTCGTTCCGCAATGTGGCCAGCCCGGCTGACATTGGGCGCCGGTCCACTGCGTCGCTCGGAGTTGACGATGACGGGGGAGCGGCCACGTAGTCTGGCCCGGTGGCTCCCTTGACCCTGATGGCCGTGCACGCCCATCCCGACGACGAATCGATCAGCACCGGCGGGATCCTGGCCCGCTACGCGGCCGAGGGGGTACGGACGGTGCTGGTGACCTGTACCGACGGCGGTTGCGGCGACGGTGAGGACGGATCCAAGCCGGGCCAGGCGGGCCACGACCGGCCCGCCGTCGTCGCCGAGCGGAGAGTGGAGCTGGAGCGCAGCTGCGAGGTGCTCGGGATCGACCATCTGGAGCGCCTGGACTACGCCGACAGCGGGATGATGGGCTGGCCCCAGAACGACGAGCCGGATTCGTTCTGGAGCACCCCGGTCGACCGGGGTGCGGAGCGGCTGGCCGAACTGTTCCGCAAATACCAGCCGCAGGTCGTCGTCACCTACGACGAGAACGGCTTCTACGGCCATCCCGACCACATCCAGGCCAACCGGATCACCGTCGCCGCCGACCGGCTCACCGGCATTCCGGCCAAGCTCTACTACACCGCCGTACCCCGCAGTGCGATGGCCGAGTTCGCCACGCGCATCCGCGAAGCCGGGGTCGAGTTCCCCGACTCCGGGGAGGACGAGGAGGAGCAGGGTCCCCGCGAGGAATGGGGTACTCCCGACGAGCTGGTCACGACGGTCATAGACGTGGCCGGGTTCACCAAGCAGAAGTTCGCATCGTTGCAGTGCCACGCCAGCCAGTCGGACAACATCTTCTTCCTCCGCATGGGGCTCGACGTCTTCTCCGACCTGATGGGCCGGGAGGCGTTCGTCCGGGTGACCGACCGAACCGGGGCCGAGGTGCCCGAAGAGGATCTGTTCGCCGGACTGCGCTGATCGGGCCCGGGGGATGGCTTTCGACGTCAAGGATGCCAAGGCCTTCCTGGCCGAGGTCGTGGTCCCGGCGATCTACCCCGAGCGGGTGCCGCTGCACGTCACCGCCCGCCATCTGCCGGGCGAGCCACAGGGGGCGGCCGAGGCGGTGGCCGGGCCGTTCACCCCGTTCCGTGTCGGTGACCGCTGGGGCGGGATGTGGGGCACGACCTGGTTCCGGTGCCGGGCCACGACGCCGGACGCGTGGGAGGGCCGGGCGGTGGCTGCCGTCGTGCACCTGGGCGGCGCCCGCAGCGTCGGGTTCAGCGCCGAGGGCCTCATCTGGTCATCCGACCTGACGCCGATCCATGGCCTGCACCACGAGCACCGGGAGTACCTGATCTCCGACCGGGGGGTGGCCGGCCAGGCCCATGACTTCTACATCGAAGCGGCCGCGAATCCGATTCCCCGCTGGCACGTGAAGGACTGGCCCCGGCTCGAGCCCGACTACCTGGGCCACGAGCTGTACGCCCTCGAGCAGGCCGATCTGGCCCTGGTCGACGAGGAGATCAAAGGCCTGGGCCTCGATCTCGAGGTGGTGCTGGACCTGGCCGTGTGGGTCGAGTCGCGCCGGGACGAAGCGGCCGCCGCCTTCGAGGAGGCGATGGGCCTCGTCGTCGCTGGCGGCCCGGACAGCTGTGCCCGGGCCCGGGAGACGTTGCGACCGGTGCTCACCCGGGCCAACCAGCGCCCGGTCCACACCATCTCCGCCGTCGGTCACGCCCACATCGACACCGCCTGGCTGTGGCCGGTGCGCGAAACCAGGCGCAAGTGCGCCCGCACCTTCGCCAACCAGCTGATGATCCTGGACCGGTACCCGGAGCACCACTTCGTGTGCAGCCAGGCCGCCCAGTACCAGTGGATCAAGGACGGGTACCCGCAGATCTACGACGCCATCCGGGCCCGTGTGGCCGAGGGCCGGTGGGAGCCGGTGGGCGGGATGTGGGTGGAGCCGGATACCAACGTCCCGTCGGGCGAGTCGCTGGTACGGCAGTTCGTCCACGGCAAGCGGTTCTTCGCCGAGGAGTTCGGCGTCGAGACCCATGAGATGTGGATCCCCGACGTGTTCGGCTACTCGGCGGCCCTGCCGCAGATCGCCGCCGGTGTCGGGGTCACCGCCCTCATCACCCAGAAGATGAGTTGGAACGACACCAACCGGTTCCCGCACAGCACGTTCTGGTGGGAGGGCCACGACGGCACCCGCATCCTGGCCCACTTCCCGCCGGCCGCCACCTACAACGGGGTGGTCATCGTGCCCGAGCTCGTCAACGACGAGCGCAACTTCATCGACAAGGACCGCAGCGACCACACTCTCTACCCGTTCGGTTGGGGCGACGGCGGCGGGGGACCGACCACCAGGCAGGTGGAATCGGCCCGGCGGCTGGCCGACGTGGACGGTCTGCCCCGGTTGGAGATCGGGACGGTGGCCGGATTCCTCGACCGCCTGCGGCAGGAGGACGCCCCGCTCGAGACCTGGGTGGGCGAGCTCTACCTGGAGGCCCACCGGGCCACGTCGACGACCCACGCCGACGTGAAGTGGGGCAACCGCCGGGGCGAAGAGGCGTTGCGGGCGGCCGAGATGTGGTCGGTGGCGGCCGGGCGCGACGTGGCCGAGCAGCTCGACCCGCTGTGGAAGCGGTTGCTCGTCAACCAGTTCCACGACATCCTGCCGGGCTCGTCCATCGCGTGGGTCTACCGGGACGCGGCCATCGAGCACGCCGAGGTGCTGGACGGCGCCGGCCGGGTCATCGCCGCCGCCCAGGACGCCATCGCCCCGTCCGACCCGTCGGACCTGGTCGCCTTCAATCCGTCGTCGTACGAGCGCGACGAGCTGATCGAGCTGCCCGGAGGGGAGCAGTGCCGTATCAGGGTTCCCGGGTGCGGATGGGCGCCGGCGGTCGGGGTGCCGGTCGCCGACGACGTGGAGTCGGGCGACGGCTGGATCGACAACGGTCTGCTCCGTGTCGCCTACGACCACCGCGGCGTGCTCACCTCGATCTGGGATCACGACGCCGACCGGGAGGTCCTGGCCGCCGGCCAGTGCGGCAATCTGTTCCAGCTCCACGAGGATCACCCGAAGGCCTTCGATGCGTGGGACGTCGACCGCGAGTACTTCGACGACGTGGTCGACCTGGACGACCGGGCGGAGGTCGAGACCGTCGGCGCCGGCCGGATCCGGTTTTCCCGGTCCTTCGGATCGTCGGTCATCACGCAGGAGATGAGGCTGGTGCCGGGCTCCGGCCGGATCGAGTTCCACACCGAGGTGGACTGGCAGGAGCGACACCGCTTCTTGAAGGTCGCCTTCCCGGTGGCCGTCCGGTCGCAGACGGCGAGCTACGAGATCCAGCACGGCCACATCGAGCGGCCGACCCACGCCAACACCAGTTGGGACGCGGCCCGATTCGAGGTGTGCGGCCACCGGTGGGCCGATCTCTCGGAGCCCGGCTACGGCGTGGCCCTGCTGAACGACGGCAAGTACGGGTACGACGTTCGCGGCCATACGCTGCGCTTGTCCCTGCTGCGGGGCCCCGGCTATCCCGATCCCGACGCCGACCGTGGCCGGCACCGCTTCGCTTACGCCCTCTACCCCCATCGCGGCGATCTGCGCGACGGTCGGGTGGTCGAGGAGGCGGAGGCGTTCAATCTGCCGATCACCGTCCGGCCCGGCCGGGTGGCGGCGCCCGGCTGCATCGTGGAGGTGGATCGGCCCGGGGTCAGTATCGAGGCGGTCAAAGGAACCGACCGGTTCTTCAGCCCGGGCCCCGGCACAGTGGTACGCCTGTGTGAGGTACACGGGTCCAGGGGGCCGGCCACGGTGACCCTCCACCGGCCGTTCCGTCAGGTCGAGCGCACGGATCTGCTGGAGCGGGACGGCCGCCCGCTCGAACACCAGGGGAAATCGGTGCGGCTGCAGCTGCGGCCGTTCGAACTGGTCACCCTGAAGTTCACATAGGCGGGCCGTCGGCCGGCCACAGGTCCTGCCACACCTCGGCCGCCCCGGCCAGCGGATCGCCGGTCACGTCGGGCGTGGTGTCGAAACGGCGGACCGAGTCGGGCGTCGGGCCGATCGCCGCCCACCCGGGGTCGCCGCTCGTCGCGTACGCGGCCCAGGTGGCCATGTGGTCATCGGCCACCCGGCGGGCACCCCGGTCGTCGTCGCCGCCGGCCCCGAGGAACTCGAGCCAGCCGGCCCGATCCAGGGTGCCGAACGAGAACGGCAGGTCGATGGCGTGGAACGCACCGCGCCGCCAGTCCCCGCCGGTCGCCCCCCAGTCGAACTGGGCCAGATGGACGGCACCGGCGTCGGCGTGCAGGGCCACCCGCCGCGCGGGCAGGCGCATCAGGCAATCGGTCTGCACGCCCGCCCACATGTCGGCGCCGGCGCCCAGCGGCTCGTAGAAGGAAACCAGACGTTCGATGGCGGCGCCGTCGGGTTCGGCGCCGGACCGCCGCTGGATCAACCCGCCGATCCGTTTGCGCAGCCGGACCGGGTCGTCGGCGGCCCGGTCGGGGTAGAGGCGCATCTCCTCGGCCGTCCAGCTGATCAGCAGATCGAGGCCGGTTGCGGCCAGGGACACGCCCGGCTTGGCGGCCACCACGTCTCCGTCCACGACCGGGTGGAACGGCATCGACCCGACCGTGGCCATCAGTCCGGGCATGGACCGCTCTTGGGCGTCCAGCAGCTGCTCGGCAGGGACCGTCCACAACATGGCGTCGTCGGTCAGCCCGACCGCCTGCATGACCGTCGCCTTGACCCGGCCGGCGTCGGCCGCCGTCTGGGTGTGCTCGACGCCGGGGCTCTGGATGATGGCCCGGCGGGCCAGGCGTTCTCGGGCGATCACCGGGACGATGTGGAGGATGGAGCCGGCGCCGGCCGACTCCCCGAACACGGTGATGTTGCCCGGATCGCCGCCGAACGCGCCGATGTGCTGGCCGACCCAGCGCAGGGCGGCCAGCTGGTCGCGCAGCCCGCAGTTGGGGTCGCCACCGCCGGGCCACAGGAACCCGAGGGCGCCCAGCCGGTAGTTGACCGAGACCACCACCAGGCGGTGCCGTTCGGCCAGAGCGGCGCCGTCATAGGTCTCGATGGCCGAGCCACCGGTCAGGTAGGCGCCGCCGCAGATCCAGACCAGTACCGGGCAGCCGGTCGCGTCCCGGGGCGCCCAGATGTCCACCGTCAGGCAGTCCTCGCTGACCGCGCCGACCTGGTTGCCGGGCAGCCCGCCGCTGAACAGACTGGATGCTGATTGCACCGGAGACGGAGCGCCGTGGGCGGCGTCGAGGACTTCCTTCCACGGCTCCGGCGGGGTGGGCGCCCGGAACCGAAGAGGTCCAATCGGTGCGGTCGCGTAAGGGATTCCCCGGTACGAGGTGACGGATTCCCCGGTGCCCTGCACGGGACCGAGCGCGGTTTCTACGAGCCCTTTCATTTAGAAGCTGATTCTAGTAAAATGCGGGACCATGAGCACGATCACGCAGGGGACGGGGGTGGAAGCCCTCGACCGGGCTGACGGCCACTACACCATCATCACGGCCGACAGTCACGCCGGCGGAAGTCACGCCGCTTACCGCGAATACCTCGATCCGAAGTTCCTCGACGAGTTCGACGCCTGGCGCGGTCGTTACAAGAACCCGTTCAAGGATCTGGGCGACACCCGCCGCTTCCGGAACTGGGACGACGAGATGCGCAATGGCCAGCAAGAAGGCGACGGCGTGGTCGGAGAGGTGATCTTCCCAAACACGGTGCCTCCTTTCTTCCCCTCGTTCGTACTCTTCGCCGGACCGCCCAAGCCGGAGGACTACGAGAAGCGGCTGGCCGGCATACGAGCCCACAACCGCTGGCTGGTCGACTTCTGTGAGCAGTTCCCGGAGCGGCGGGCCGGCATCGGTCAGGTGTTCCTCAACGACATCGACGATGCCATCGAAGATGTGAAGTGGATCAAGGACCATGGCCTGCGGGGCGGCATCCTGATCCCCAACGTGCCGCCCGACGCCAAGTGGGTGCGGCCCCTGTACGACCCCGAGTACGACCGGTTCTGGGAGGTCGTGCAGGACCTGGAGGTCCCGGTGAACGTCCACGGCGGCACCGGCGCCCCCGACTACGGCAACTACCCGTTCGCCATGCTCCTCTACATCACCGAGGTCGGCTTCTACTCCCAGCGGCCGCTCGTCCACTTGATCCTGGGCGGCGTGTTCGAGCGGTTCCCCCAGCTGAAGCTGGTCATCACGGAGACCGGTTGCTCCTGGGTGCCCCCGCTGCTCAAGCGCCTCGACGCCCAGATCGAGCAGATCCGCTCGACCGGCCAGACCGGCGAGATCCGCTACGGCGACGAGCACAAGCTGAACCATCTGGCGTCGGAGTACTTCCAGCGCAACGTGTGGATGGGGGTTTCGCAACCCGGTCCCGACGATGTCGCCGTCCGCCACGTCATGGGCCCGGACCGCTTCATGTGGGGTTCGGACTACCCGCACGACGAGGGCACCCACCCGTTCACCCGTGAGCATCTGCGCCAGGTCTTCCCGGGCATCGAAGCGCCGGAGATGTCGCGCATACTGGCCGAGAACGCGGCCAAGCTGTACGACTTCGACCTGAACGCCTTGGCCCCGCTGGCCCGGCAGTTCGGCCCGACCGTCGAGGAACTGGCCCAGCCCCTCGACGCCCTTCCGGAGAACCCGAACGAGGCCCTGCTGCGGGGGGCGGGCATCAACCCCCGCTAGGGCGGCCGCCGTTCCCCCATCGGATACAAGTGCCCCCCGGCCCGGCCGGGGGGCACTACCTTGCCAGCCGATGTCAGACCCACAGAACCCATCGGGGAGCGGGCAGCAGAGCGGGAGCTTCTCGGTGAAGCTGGAACCCGACTCGGACGCCCTCGGCCAGACCACCCAGTTGCTGGAGATCGATCTCGAGGGCCTGAGAGTGGCCGACTTCCACTCGGCCCTCGGTACGACCGACTTCCTGGCCAACTCCAAGTTGACCCTGAGCATCATCAACCAGAGCCACGATTTGCAGGGAACGGCCCACATCGACCTGATCAGCCAGAGCTGGCCCGATATCGGCCATGGCATCAAGATGTCGACCGCCATCGGCAACGAACTGGTCTACACCACCCCGGAGGGCGTCACGGCGACGATCGGGTTGACCCACGACGTCCAGTTCGGCCCCGACTCCAAGCTGGAGATCCAGATCACCACCGACATGACCACCGGGGACACCACCGGGACCGTCGGCTTCAAGTACACCTTCTGAGGCTGGCCGCCCCGGCTGCACATCAGGGTCTCAGGGCGGGAGCGCCGTCAGGGGTGCCAGCGGTACCCGTGCGCCGACAGGGCGGCGATCAGTACGACGCCGATGATCAGGTCGATGGCGCCGATCACCAGCGCAGCGATGGCCATGCCCCGGCCGCCGGCGCCGCGGTTGGCCCGGCTCAGGCCGAACCCGCCGAAGATCATGCTGAGCGGGCCGAGCACGATGCTGAAGACGAAGATCCCGATGATGGACAGGACCAGGCCGGCGATGGCCAGGCCGTTGGTACGGCTGGTCGCCGTCGAGTACTGATTCTGAGGCGCGGCGTACTGGTTCACGGCCATCTCCTTTGTCGGGAACTACCCCGTTCGCATCCGCCGACACTGAGAGCATCTCCCAGGTCATAGCTGGACTACCCACCCGTGGCCGGGTCAAATCGCGACGAGAGGGCCCGGGCGGGCCCTCTCAATCACTACTCGGTGTCGGGATGGATCAGGACGGCGGTGAGTCGCGCAGCACGCCCATGGCGAAGTAGTTCGCGGCGCCGCCGTAGGCCTGAGCCAGGCCGGTGTGGACGTCGGGCACCTGGTGCTCGCCGGCCAGACCCCGGACCTGCAGGGCCACCTCGGCGAAGCGGACCATGCCCGACGCGCCGATGGCGTTGGTGGACAGCACCCCGCCGGACGGGTTGACCGGGAAGGCGCCTCCCAGGTCGGTCTCGCCCGAGTCGACCATCTTCCAGCCCTCACCGGGACCGGCGATGTCGTGGCCCTCGAGCCACATCGGCTCGTACCACGAGAACGGCACGTACAGCTCGGCCATGTCGATCTCGGTGCGGGGATTGGTGATCCCGGCCTGGCGGTACACGTCGTGGGCGCACTCGACGCCGGCCTGCGGCTTCACCGGGTTGCGGCCCGGGAAGTTGGACAGCTCGCTCTTCACCGACAGCCCGTGGAACCAGGCGGCCGGCTTGGAGGACCGCTTGGCCCCCTCCTGGTTGGTCAGGATCACCGCGCAGGCGCCGTCCGAGCTCGGGCAGGACTCCTGGAAGCGGATCGGGTCCCACAGCATCGGGGACTCCTTGACCTGCTCGAGGGTGATGTCCGGCATCTTCAGATGGGCGAACGGGTTCTTGGCCGCGTTGCGCCGGTCCTTGACCGCCACCATCCAGCCGATGTAGTCGGGCGAACCGGACTGTTCGATGTAGGCCCGCATCCACGGGGCGAACGCGCCGCCGGCGCCGATGCCACCGGAGCGGCCGCCGGCCAGGCCCCACTGGGCATTGCCCTCGGACTGCTTCTCCCAGCTGACGGCCAGGACGGTCCCATGGATACCGGCGATGACATGGTGGGCGCCGACCACGCAGGTCGACCCGCCCACCGAGCCGGCGGTGTGGACCCGCAGGAGGGGCTTGTTGGTGGCCCCCACGGCGTCGGCCAGGAACAGCTCCGGGGTGACGACGCCTTCGAAGGCATCGGGGGCCTTGCCGATGACGACGGCGTCGATGTCCTTGATGGAGAGCTCGGCGTCCTCGAGGGCCCGGTCGATAGCCTCGCGGAGGAGCCCCCCGATGTTGACGTCGTCCCGCTTCTTCTTGAAGTTGGTCTGGCCGACGCCGATGATGGCGCACTTCTCGTTGGACATGACTATTCCCCCTCCAAGAGGCAAACCAGGTTCTGCTGGAGCAGCGGGCCGCCGGTGGCGTGGGCCAGGGCCCGGTTGGCGGAGCCGTCGATGATGCGGGCGGCGGCCTCCAGGATCCGGACCAGACCGACGGCCATGATCGGGTTGCCGGCCAGGGCACCACCGGACGGGTTGATCTTCGTCGAGCCGCCGTCTTTGGGCAGACCCAGGGCGTCGAGCAGGATGAGCTCCTGCGGGCTGAACGTCGCCGACAGCTCGACCACGTCGAGCGGGCCGCCGTCGTAGCCGGCTTTGCGGGCGGCCAGCGCCGTCGACGACGACGAGGTGATGTCGCGTACACCGGGCGAGTGGGCCTCGATGCGATGGTCGAGACCACGGATCCACGCCGGACGGGAGCACAGCCGGCGGGCGGTGTCGCCCCGGGCCATTATCACGGCGACGGCGCCGTCGGAGATGGGCGGTACGTCGTGCTTGCGCAAAGGGGCCCGGTAGTAGGGCTCGGCCAGCAGGGCGTCGACGTCGTAGTCGCCGGACAGCTGGGCGTTCGGGTTCGATTTGGCGTTGGCCCGGCTGCGGGCGACGACCTCGGCGAAATCACGCTCGGTGGCCTTGCCGGAGTCGAGCAGGGCACGGGCCTGCAGACCGGCCAGGGAGACCGGGTCCAGGCCGAGCGGGGCCAGGTAGTAGGGGTCGAGCTGCTGGGCCCAGACCTCGGCCGGGTTGGACGGCGACGACTTGCCCGACCCGAAGGCCAGGGCGATGTCGATGTCACCCTCTTGCAGGCGCATCCAGGCCTCGTACATGGCCCAGGCACCGTCGGCCTCGACGTGCGACTCCGAGATGGGCGGCCAGGCGCCGGCCGCCTCCAGGTTGGAGACGAACGCGAAGGGTCCACCGGTCAGGTAGTCGCAGCTGCCGGCGCAGGTGAAGCCGATCTCGCGGCGGTCGATCCCGGCCATCTCAACGGCGGCGGAGACGGTGGGAACGAGGAGTTGCACCTCGCTCGGGTTGGCGTCGCGGACCGAAGGGGTCTGGGCGTAGGCGACGATGGCGATGTCGGTAGCGGGCATCAGAACAGGTGCTCCTTGTAGACCTCGGGGGCGGCGTCGGGCTCGCCCGTCGCCTCGAACGACTCGACGACGTCGCCGAAGCCACCCCAGCCGCGATTGGACATGCCTTCGACGGAACGCTCCTCGCGGGGCTTCCACTTGGCCTTGACCCGCAGGCCGGTGTGCAACTCGGCGTGGGTGACGCCGGTGATGTCCTGGCCGCCGAGGGTCGTGTCGGCCCCGTCCAGCAGGACCGATGCGTAGATGAACGGCTCCGTCTTCTCCTGGCCGTAGTAGGCGACCGGGGTGACGATGGTGAACCCGGTGACCGTGCCGGTGTCGGGTACTTCGACCTCGTCGGCCTCGGTGGTGGGCACCACGCACAGCGAGCAGTAGCCCTTGCCGGGCACGAACACGCGCCCGCAGGAGGGGCACTTGTGGCCGGTGATGTGGCCCTCGAGCAACTTGTCGGCGTAGCGATTGAGGTTCTCGGTGAGCCGCTCGTGATAGGTGAGGGTCACGAGATGCTCCATGACCAGATGTTCCTTGGCGACGTCGCTCATGCCACGGGCTCCCATGCCTCGAGATCGGTGACCAGGCCGTGCGGCTCCTGCTTGAAGCGGGGGCGCACCTTCATGCCGGTGGCCATGGCGTCGATCGAGCCGGCATCGACGACACTGACCATCGAAGTGTCAGCACCATCGGGCTTGACCTGGGCGAAGGCGAACGGCTTCGACAGCGGGTGCTTCGGGCTGGGCTGGTCCACCCAGGTCCACGACACCACGGTCCCGTCCGGTCCGACCGGTACGACCTCGGTACCGAGCGATTCGCCGGTCTCGGGGTCATAATCCAGAGGCGGGGTGATGACCCGCCCATCCTTGCCTCTAATCCCGTACAGCTTCCCCTCCCGAAGGCCCGCGAGGAACGCCCCGACCACGGGTCCGAGCGTTCGGCTGTAAGGGAACTCGAGCTTCGTCTCTGTGACTCTCGGTTCGCTCACTCTAAAATCAGAACACATTCTAGTTTCGCGGGCAACTGAGCCCGTCGGAGGAAGCGGAGCTAGCCTCTGCGACCCAGACCAAAAAGGGAGAGCAAGCCATGAAACTCGGACTGCAGCTGGGATATTGGAGCGCGCAGCCCCCGGCCGATGCTCTCGAGAAGATGCTCGAAGCCGAGCGTCTCGGCTTCGACATCGTCTTCACCGCCGAGTCGTGGGGCTCCGACGCCTTCACTCCGCTGGCCTGGTGGGGGTCCCAGACGAGCCGGATCCGCCTGGGCACGTCCATCGTGCAGATGTCGGCCCGCACGCCGACCGGCACGGCCATGGCCGCCATCACCCTCGACCATCTCTGCGGGGGACGGCTGGCCCTCGGTCTCGGCCTTTCCGGCCCGCAGGTCGTCGAGGGCTGGTACGGGCAGCCGTTCGGCAAGCCACTGGCCCGGACCCGCGAGTACGTCGACATCGTGCGCCAGGTGTTCGCCCGGGAGGCCCCGGTGCGCAGCGACGGCCCGCATTTCCCCCTGCCCTACACCGGAGAGGGATCGATCGGATTGGGCAAACCGTTGAAGCCGATAGTCCACCCGCTCCGTGCGGACGTGCCCATCTTCCTCGGCTCCGAGGGTCCCAAGAACGTGGCCCTGACCGCCGAGATCGCCGACGGGTGGCTGCCCATCTACTACTCGCCCAAGGTGGGCGACATGTACAAGGAGTGGCTGGGCGAGGGCTTCGCCCGGCCCGGTGCCCGCCGGTCGGCCGTCGACTTCGAGATCATGTCCAACTGCTCGGTCGTCATCACCGACGAACGCGACTCGGTGCTCGATTCGATGAAGCCGATGCTCGGCTTCTACATCGGCGGCATGGGGGCCAAGGACATGAACTTCCACAAGAACGTGTTCGCCCGCATGGGCTACGAGAAGGAAGCCGACCAGGTCCAGGACCTGTTCTTCGAAGGCAAGCGGGACGAGGCCATCGCCGCCGTCCCGGCCCAGATGGTCGCCGACATCTCGCTGGTCGGTACCAAGGAGCAGATCCGCGACGAGCTGCCCATGTGGGAGGAGGCCGGCGTCACCAGCCTGGTCGTCGGAGCCCGCTCGCTCGACGAGATGCGGGCGGTGGCCGAGGTGATCCTGGGTTAGTTGACCGGCTCGTTCGAGGCCCTGGTCGCCGAGGGCGACGGCGTCCCGCTCGACGGCTGGGACTTCTCCTGGTTCGCCGGGCGGGCGACCGAGCAACGGCCGTCGTGGGGCTACGCCCTCCTCGTTGCCGATCGGCTGGGCGCCAGCACGGCGGCGTTGGACATCCAGACCGGCGGCGGCGAGGTGTTCGCGTTCGCCCTGGGCCGGGCTGGCGGGGCAGGTGGGGCCGGCGGGGTTGGCGCCGAGGGAGTTGGGGCTGCTGATGGTACTCGCGGGGTGAGCCCGGGCGGCGGGGCCGGTCGAGCTCCGGGCTCGGTGGCGGCCACCGAGCCGTGGTGGCCCAATGCCGGCCGCGCCGCCCGGGTCCTCGCGCTGTTCGGCGGGGCCGTGGCCCATGTCGGTAACTGGGACGGCCTGCCCTTCAGAGAAGGGGCGTTCGACCTGGTCGTCAGCCGGCACCCGGTCGTGACCGACTGGCCCGAGGTGGCCAGGGTCCTCGCTCCGGGGGGCGCCTACCTGTCGCAGCAGGTCGGGGCCGGCTCGAACCGCGGGTTGACCGACTTCTTGATGGGGCCGCAGCCGGTGAACCAGGACCGGTCGGCTGACCGCCTGGCCGCGGCCGCCACCGCAGCCGGGCTCACCGTGCAGAGGCTGGCGGAGGAGTCGCTCGACGTGGCGTTTTTCGACATCGGCGCTCGTGCACTTTCTGCGCAAGGTGTTCTGGACGGTTCCCGGCTTCGTTGTTGATCGCTACTGGGACCGGCTGCGGGACCTGCACGACAGCCTGGAGCGGGACGGCCCCTTCGTCTGTCATTCGCAGCGGGTGCTCATCGAGGCTCGTCGCTAGGCGCAGTTCTGGTACGGGCGGTTGGGCTCGGGATCGGGTGGCGTTCGGGTGGCGGCCGGTCGGGCTCGGTTGCGGCAAGCTGGAAGGCATGACGTCACCCACCGCCCGGCGCCGGAGCCAGTTCATCGAGCCGGCCATCGATGACTACGCCGCCGCCCACTCCACCGGGCCGGACGAGCGGCAACTCGAGCTACAGCGGGTCACGCAGGAGAAGACCGGAAACGCGGCCGGAATGCAGATCGGCGACGACCAAGCTGTCCTCATGGAGATGGTCGTGCGGGCCATGGGCGCTCGTCAGGCCGTCGAGGTGGGCACCTTCACCGGCTACTCCGCCCTGGCTGTGGCCCGGGGCCTGGGTCCCGACGGGCACTTGCTGTGCTGCGACGTCAGTGAGGAGTGGACGGCCATCGCCCAGGACGCGTGGGCCGATGCCGGCGTCGCCGACCGGATCGAACTGCGCATCGGCCCCGGCCTCGAAACGCTGCAATCGTTGCCCGCTGAGGAGTATTTGGACTTCGCGTTCATCGACGCCGACAAGGTCGGCTACCGCGCCTACTACGAGGAGATCCTGGCCCGGTTGCGGCCCGGGGGCCTGATCCTCCTGGACAACATGCTGCAGGGCGGCCGGGTTGTGGACCCGGCCAACGAGAGCGAGAGCGTCAAGGCCATCCGCGAGGTCAACGACCTGATCGCCGGGGACGCCCGGGTGAAGGTGGTCCTGATGCCGGTTGGCGACGGCGTCAGCTTCGTGCAGAAGGTCTAG
>DASZNC010000008.1:0-43370 GCA_035551615.1 Acidimicrobiales bacterium | reverse complement strand
CGAGTGCCAGGGCGGCGACCGAGCTGAGGCTGGTCACCGCCCCCCAGGCGGCCAGGCCGGCCTTCGAACGGCTGATGCTGTGGAGGAACGCACTGATCCCGGCCAGGGCGACAACCGCGATCTTGATGCCGAGAACGACCTTCCAGGCCGACGGCTGGCCCGACGAAACGGCCGACACGTTCCAGAATCCGGTGATCACCAGCACCGCGTAGGCGGGCCAGCTGACCCGGCTGAACGCCCGGGCCACCTTCCGAGGGGCGTCATCGGCCAGCCGGCGGGCGGTCGGTACCAGCCCGGCGACGGTGATCTGGCCGCCCACCCACACGGCGGCGGCCAGGACGTGGATGGTCAGCCGGATGCCGTCGACGGCCGGAGCCAGCTGGCCCAGTACCGGGCTCACCGGGGCTCGGGGTCAGCGCCCGCGGCGATCACCGGGCAACCGGCCCGGTGGGGTGACCCGTCGAGCACGATGCCGCAGTCGGGGCAGATGAGCCCGGCCCAGCAGGCCGGGTCGCCCCCTTCGTCGCGCCGGTCGGGTTCCACGGTGGCCATCCTAAGGTCGGGCCGCCCCGTCCGATCCATTGAGCGGCAGGTCGGCGGCGTCCGCCATCGATACCGAGGAGCGACCCTGGGTCCGCGAGTTGGCCCGGACCAGATGCAGCCGCCGCTCCCTTCGGTGTTCCTCCACCAGCTGCCGCCGCCGGCCGGCCAACAGCTCGAAGTAGGTGACCACCCCTTCCAGACGGCCGGTGGCCGGGTCGACCACGGGCAGGGCACCCAGGTAGTGATCGGCCATCCGGTCGGCGGCCAACCGCAGGGTCTCGTCCGGCGTGGCGGTGATCGGGTGGCGGTGGGCGACATCGGCGACCCGGGCGTCCGGTCGCTCGGCGGCGGCCGTCAGATCGGACCAGCCGACCACGCCGCTCAGGCTCCCGTCTGCGGCCATCACCGGGTACAGCCGCTGGCGGCGGACGATCGGGTCGGACTCCAGCGTCCGCAGAAGGGTCTCGGGGCGGGCGTCGGCGGCGACGGTGACGATCTCGCTGATCATCACGTCCCGGACGAACACCGATTCCAGTTGGTCGACGCCGTACTCGCGCATGACGTGGTAGCCCTTCCGGGCGACCTTCTCGGTGAGGATCGAGCGCTTCAGGATGAGGGCGCTGATCAGATGGGCAATGACGCAGACCACCAGCAGGGGCAGCAACGAACCGGTGTCATGGGTCAACTCGAAGGCGAACACGATGGAGGTCAAAGGGGAGCGGGTCACGCCGGCCAGGGCGCCGGCCATGCCCATCAGCGCCCATGTCGACACGGGGCCGCCGAAGGCATGGCCGACGATGGCGCCGAGCGCCGCGCCCATCATCAGGAGCGGCGCCAGGATGCCGCCGCTCGTCCCCGACCCGAGGGCGACCGACCACATCACCAGCTTGGTCACGAGCAGTAGGGCGAGCGTGCCGAGGGCCAGCTGGCCGGCCAGTTCACCGCCGATGACGGCGTACCCGACACCGAGCGCCTTGGGGTCGATGAGGCCGCCCACGCCGACGACGGCGCCACCGATGGCCGGCCACCACATCCAATGGATGGGCAGCTTGGTGAACAGGTCCTCGGCCCCGTAACAGGCGGTGGTCAGGACCAGGGCCAATAGGCCGGATGCCACCCCGATGGCGGCCGCTTCGGCGACGCCCACCGTGCCGAAGGTCCCGTGGGCCGGAACCGGGAACAGGGGGCTGGCCGCGAGGAGGTGATGGGCGGCGAACACGTTGCGGATGACCTCGGCCACTGCGCAGGCCACGCCGATGGGGACGAACGATCGCGGCCGCCACTCGAAGACCAGCAACTCCACGCCGAACAGGGCGGCGGCCACCGGCGTGCCGAACACCCCGGCCATGCCGGCGCACGCCCCGGCGACCAGGAGGGTCCGCCGTTCGATGGCGGCCAGGCGGAACAGCTGGGCCAGCACCGAACCGACGGCACCGCCGGTCAGGATGATCGGGCCCTCGGCCCCGAACGGGCCGCCGGAGCCGATGCTGACCGCACTCGATATGGGTTTCAGGATGGCCAGGCGCGGCTGCACCGACGAGCCTTTGATCAGGATGGTCTCCATGGCCTCGGGGATGCCATGTCCCCGGATCTGCTCCGATCCGTAGCGGGCCATGACGCCCACGATCAGCCCGCCGATGATCGGGATCACGACGGCCACGGCGCCCCAGCGGTGATGGGTGGGAGCGACCAGGCTGTCACCGACGTTGCCGTAGTAGGCCAGATGGGTGAACAGGCCGATCAGATCCAGCAGCCCGAGGGCCACGCAGGCGGCGATGCCACCAACCACCACAGCCAGGGGGAGCAGGGCGACGGTGCGCCAGGTGACGGTAAAGTCGCCGAGAGCCAGGTCGGTGCCGGGGGCCAGCGGCTGACCCGCCCCCATGACGCTGTCCGAGGGAACTTGGTGGGCGGCGTGATCGCTCATGGCGCGAGGGTCGGGTCGATGGGGGCGGGTAATAACATCGTGCCAGGATGATATCGTGGCGGGATGTCTGTTACGGACGGCGACTACGAGAAGCTGCTCTCGTTGCGAACCGCCCTGCGCCGGTTCGAGCGGTGGAGCGAGCAGCAGGCCCGGGCGGCCGGGCTCACCCCGGCCCAGCACCAACTACTGCTGGCGATCAAGGGCCATCGCGACGAGCGGGGACCGACCATCGGCGAGGTGGCCGACTACCTCCTGCTCCGTCACCACAGCGCAGTGGGCCTGATCGACCGGGCCGACACGGCCGGTGTGGTCACGCGCTACCGCGACCCGGACGACCACCGGGTGGTGCGGTTGAGGCTGACGCGCAAGGGAGCCGGGCGTCTGGAGCGGCTGTCGGCCCTCCACCTGGAGGAGCTACGTCGCCTGGGCCCGAAGCTGGCCGGCGTCGCCATCGGCCTGGACCCGATGCAGAGCGCCCACGGGCTGGCCCGCAACGCCGGTTAGCCCGGCCCGATCCCCGACCCGACCGGTGCGTCGGGCACCGCCACCGACGGCCAACCGGTCGAGGTCCATCCGGGCCTGGGCCAGCTCAGTGTCGGCCGGGCGCAGTGCCCGCCTGGCGCACTGACCGCCGCAAATGCGGCCCCGGGCACACCGACCGAACCGGCGCAGGCGGCCCAGGCGCCCTCACCAGACCGGCGGAGTACGGCTCGGACGCACTCGCCGGATCGGCGGAGTACGGGCCGGGCGGCCCTGACCGGCCCGCCTCCGCGCTGAAAGCTGGGGTCCCTAGTGCCGCCCGATGTGGCCGCCGCCGTTCCAGTGGAAGCGGCTGGCGTGGACCGGCTGGAAGAGGACCGGATGGCGGCAGTGGACGCACTTCGACGACCGGCCGATGGCGCCCAACGGGGTGAGGAGCCGGCAGAAGGAACAACGGACATAGCTGGCTGACCCGAACGCGCCTAACCCACCGGAGATGGCCATGTAGGTCGTGACCACCGCCAGGGTCAGGATCAGAACCGTCAACGCCGCATACAGGGCAACCATTACGACTCCTTTCCACCGAGCAGTCTGGATAACTACTCGTAAGCCGAGTTTATCGCATTACGAGATATTCGGCTCACAAGTACCACAGGGGCCGCTGCGGCCACCGCCGCGCCGGCCATGACGATGGCGACCTGCGGGTCGAAGGCACCGGCCGCCGCTCCCACCGCCGGTCCACCCAGGCCGACGCCGGCATCGAAGTAGGCGAAGAACATCCCGGCCGCCGCCCCCTGTTGCTCGGCCGGGATCGGGCCGAGGGCGATCAGGCCGAGTGCGGGCACGGCCAGGCCCTGGCCGAGGGACAGGATGACCAGACCGGCGATGACGAGCGGGGCCCTACCACCTTCACCGAACGCCACCAGACCGACACCTTCGGTCAGAACGGCGAGGACCAGTGTGCGGGGGCCGCCGAGGCGGTCCGGAACCCCGGCCAGCAGGGTCCGGCTGGCGATCACACCGATACCGAACAGCGGCACGATCAGGGCGGCGGCGTGCAGCCCCTGACGGTTGGCCGCCGCCGCACCGAAGGACAGGACCGAGACGTACCCGACGTTGACCAACAACAGACCGATGCCCGGGCGCAGCGTCTGCCGGCGTATGCCGGCCCCGGCGTCAGGACTGCGGTCCCTCGCCGTCGGGCGGGGCTCGGGATGGGGCAGCAGGGCGGCGCCGATGGTTCCGACCACCGGGAGGATGGCCGCCATCAGCCACAGCGCATCGGTGTGCGAACCGGCCCCGACCGCCTCGGCCAGGAGGGGACCGGCGGCCAGGCCGGCGTAGTTGGCCAGCCCGATGTGGCCGAGGGCCACCCCTCTCCGGTCCGGACCGGCCAGGGTCAGCAGCCAGAGCACCGCGGCACTCATCATCAGGGCCTCGCCGGCCCCGACCAGCAGCCGGCTCACGAGCAGGGCCGGCAGGTCGGCAATGACGGCCGGGCCCACGCCCACTGCCATCACCAGGGCCCCCACCATGAGCACCGGAGCCGGGCCGAACCGGTCGGCGGCCCGGCCGCCCACCGGGCGCAGGAGGGCGCCGGTCAGTGACGGGGCACCGACGGTCAGACCGACCTCGAGCGCCGATCCGCCCAGATGGTGCTGGACGTAGTCGGGTACCTCCCGCAGGACGGCGCCGAGGGCGGCGTAACAGATCACCGCCGAAGCAAGTACGGCCAGATAGCGGGCGCCGAAGGGACGATCGGCAGAGGTCACCCGTCCACCCTGCCCGAGTTCCGTTTCGACAGCCGTCGAAATAACGCGCCGGTAGCGTGACGTCATGGCTGCCCTGCCCACCACCGCACGGGCCGGTCGCGGGCCGGCCGGGGCCCCGCCCGATCCGGCCGGAGGCGATGCCGATCTGGCCGCCGTCGGTTCGCTGCTGGCCGACCGGACCCGCTGCCGCATCCTCCTGGCCCTGACCGACGGCCGGGCGTTGCCGGCGTCGATGCTGGCCGAGGAGGCCGGCGTCGCTGCGTCGACGGCCAGTTCGCACCTGGGCCGGTTGACGGACGCCGGCCTGGTGACCGTCGTCGCCCGGGGCCGCTACCGCTACTACCGGCTGGCCGGGCCGGAAGTGGGCGCCATGATCGAGGCCGTCGGCCGGTTGGCGCCGGCGGAGCCGGTCCGGTCCCTCCGCCAGGGAACGCGCGCCTACCAGCTGCGCCGGGCCCGCACCTGTTATGACCATCTGGCCGGGCGCCTGGGGGTGGCCCTCACCGATCAGCTCGAGAGCTGTGGCGGGCTGTCCCCGCTGGCCCCGGCCGGCACCGCAACCGATCGGCCGGACGGGCCGGTCGGCCACGGATCGGTCAATGGGGCGGCCGACCAACCGGGCTACCGGTTGGAACCGGCCGGCACCGACCTGCTGAACCGGATCGGCGCCGAGTTGGAGCCGGGGTCGTGGGTCCGGGCCTGTGTCGACTGGACCGAGCAACGACCGCACATCGCCGGCGTCCACGGGCGGGCCCTCCTCGGCCGGCTGCTCGAACTGGCATGGGTGGAACGGTCGGACCGGTCCCGGGCGGTGGAGGTCACCGACGCCGGGCGGGCCGGTCTGCGCGATTGGATCGGACTGGAGATTGCACTAGACAGGACCGGGTGATCCGGCGAGTCCTCCTGGTCGCCCTGATCGGGGTTCTGCTGAGCGCCTGCTCCACTTCGCCCCGGGCCGCAGCACCGGTCAGGCCCGGCTCCCCGAAATCACCACCTGCGCCCATGACGCCGGGGCGCCCGTCGATCACCACGACAGCCATACGGTCACTCCACACGGCGGACGGCACCGTCGGTTACCGGCGGTTCGGTTCCGGCCCCCCGCTGATCCTCCTGATGGGCTTCAGCGGGACCATCGATTCCTGGTCACCCGGCTTCGTCGACGCGCTGGCCACCCACTATCAGGTCATCACGCCCGACAACGCCGGCGTCGGGCGCACCAGCCCGCTCCAGGCCGACACCGTGCCGGCCATGGCCGACCAGACCAGCGCGTTCATGACCGCCCTGCACCTGCAGACGGCCGACGTCCTCGGGTGGTCGATGGGCGGGATGATCGCCCAGGCTCTGGCCGTCCGGCACCCGGGCCAGGTCCACCGGCTGGTGCTGTGCGCCACCCTCCCCGGAGACGGGCACGCCACCCTGCCCAGCCAGGCCGCCCTGGCCAAGCTGGCCGACACCGGCGACCCGGCGGCGGTTCTGTCCCTCCTGTACCCAGCCGATCAGACGGCGGCCGCCCGGACCCTGGTCAGTGGGATCCTCAGCTACGCCCAGCCCGACGAGGCGCCCAAGGCGACCATATCGGCCCAGAGCGCAGCCCTGGCCGAATGGACTTCGGGTGCCGACCAGGCGGCGGCCGGGGTGTCAGCCATACGGGTGCCCACCCTGGTGGCGGACGGAGCCGAGGACCCGCTCGTTCCTTTGTCCAACAGCAGACACCTGGTCGCGGTGATCCCGGGCGCCCAGCTCGTCATCTACCCGGACTCGGCCCACGCCTTCCTCTTCCAGAATCAGGCCGGCTTCGTGACCCGACTGGACGCCTTTCTCCGCTAGCGCGCTATCCTTATAATGATTGAAATCTTAAAGGGGGAAGCGATGACGACAATCGGGAGCCGGCAATACCGGCTCATCTCGGCTGACAGCCATGTCAACGAGCCGGGTGACCTGTGGACCACCCGGGTGCCCGAACGGCTACGCGACCGGGCGCCCCGGTTGGAGCACTTCGAGCAGGGCGATGCCTGGATCATCGAGGGGGTGTCCGATCCGATCAACTTCGGCATGAACGCCTGCGCCGGCCTCGAGCCCGAGGAGATGAAGGGCTGGATGCACTTCGCCGACATGCGCCGGGGCGGATGGGACCCGGCCGTGCGGCTGGAGGAGATGGATCGCGACGGCGTCGACGCCGAGGTCCTCTACCCGACCCCGCGGCTGTCGAACGCCATCATCTCCAACCGCGACCCGGACTACCACCTGACCATGGTCCGGGCCTACAACGACTGGATATCGGAGTTCGCCGGTTACGCCCCCGACCGCTTCGGCGGCCTGGTGATCCTCCCCAACCGGGGGGTGGAGGAGGCGGTGGCCGAGGTCACCCGGGTGATCGACCGGCCCGGGATCCGCGGCGTGGTCATGGGCTGCTACCCGAACGGGACGTTGAGCATCGAACCCGAGGACGACAAGGTCTGGGGCCTGCTGGCGGAACGGGGTGTGCCCCTCGGCATCCACGTCAGCCTGACGCAGGGCATGCCGGCCGCCCACCGGGCCAAGTTGCCCGGCTACGGCCGCTTCTTCGACGCCCCCAACCGCATGATCGAGATGGTGTTCTCCGGCATGTTCGACCGGTTCCCCGAGCTCGACGTGGTGTTCGCCGAGACCGATTTCGGCTGGGTGCCCTACGTCAAGGAGCAGATCGACAACAACTTCCAGCGCCTCGAACCGGTCAGCCGCTTCGGCCTGCCGCAGCTGCCCAGCGAGTACATCGAGCGCCATTTCCACTACGGGTACATGACCGACACGTTCGGGTTGCGCAACATGAACTACGTCGGGTCCGAACGGATCCTGTGGTCGAGCGACTACCCGCACATCAGCGCCGACTACCCGTACTCGTGGCGGACCATCCAGGCGTCGCTCTCCGGCGTGGCGCCGACCGACCGCCACAACATCCTGCACGGGAACGCCCAACGGTTGTACGGCTTCGGTGCCTGAACGGGCGCCGGCCGCCTTCGTCGACCTGGTCACCACCGCCGAGCGGCGGGACCGGTTCGTAGCGACCGGTCATTGGGACGACCAGACACTGGCCGGCCGGGCCGCCCTCCACGCGGTGGAACGCCCGGCCTCTATAGCGGTGATCGACGAGGGTGGGCGGTACAGCTTCGGCCGGTTGGCGGTGGACGCGGCTGCCCTGGCCGGGTGGATGGCGGAGCGGGGCGTGGGCCCGGGGCGGGTGGTGTCCATCCAGCTGCCCAACCGCTACGAGTTGGTGGTGGCGGCGGTGGCCGCCCAGTCGCTCGGTGCCGTCGTCAACCCGCTGCTGCCCAACTACCGGGCCCGGGAACTGGTCAACGTGTTCACGACCGTGCGGCCGGCGGTCGTCCTCACCCCGGCCGTCCACCGCGACTTCGACCACCGGGACCTGATCGCCGAGGTGACAGCGGCGAGTGCGACGGCGCCGGCCCACGTGGTCGTCGGAGGGCGGCCCGGCCCCGGCGGGGTGGCCTTCGAGGAGGCGGCGGCCGGCGGCGGCCGGTTGGCGGCGGGGCGCGCCGATGCCGTGTCGGAGGTCATCTTCACCTCCGGCACCGAGGCCCGGCCCAAGGCCATCATGCACACCGAGCAGACGGCCAACTTCAGTGTGCGCGTCGCCTACTCCGACCTGGAGATGACGGGGTCGGACGTGGTCTGGATGCCGTCGCCGATGGGTCACTCGACCGGCTTCAACTACGGCATGCGGTTCGCCGTCTACCACGGGTTGCCCCTCGTCCTGCAGGACAGGTGGGACGCCGATGCCGCCGCCGAGTGGATCAGCCGGGAGCGGTGCTCCTACACGCTGGCCGCCACCACCTTCCTCGGCGACCTGGTCGCATCCGCCGGCCGCACCGGAGCCGATCTGTCCTCGATGCGGGCCTTCGGCTGCGGGGGCGCGCCGGTGCCGCCCCCGCTCGTCGACGCCGCCGCCGGGTGCGGGATCCAGGTGCTGCGTCTCTACGGTTCGACCGAGGTGCTGGTGGGCACCTGGAACCGGCCGACCACGGCGATCGACCAGCGCCGCCACAGCGACGGGCGGAGCATGTCCCACGTCGAAACCCGGGCGTGCGACGAAGAGGGCCGACCGGTCGGGCTCGGCGAGGAAGGGGAGCTCCACGTGCGGGGACCGAACACCTGTGTCGGCTTCTTCGACGATCCCGACCGGACGGCGCAGACCTTCCTGCCCGACGGTTGGGTCCGCAGCGGCGATGTGGTCACCATCGACGCCGACGGCTACGTCACCGTCGTCGGGCGGCGCAAGGAGATCCTCATCCGCGGCGGGCTGAACATCGCGCCACGTGAGATCGAGGAGCTGCTCCTCCAGTTCGACGAGGTGGCGCAGGCGGCCGTCATCGGCCTCCCGGACGACCGACTCGGTGAAAGGATGTGCGCGTGCGTGGTTCTCGCCGGCGACGCCACCCTCACCCTCGACGTGACCGTCGACCGCCTGCGGCGCCACGGATTGGCGACCTACAAGCTGCCCGAGCGGTTGGAGATATGCGACTCTCTCCCCATGACGGCGTCCGGCAAGGTGCAGAAACACGTGCTGGTCGACAACCTGACCGGCGGCCCGAGGTGACCGAGGACCTGATCCAGATCGACCTCCAGCCCCTCCGGCGGAGGGCCGTCGCCGCCGTCGTGCGCCTCAACCGTCCCGACGAGCTCAACCCGATCGACACCCCGATGCTGGCCGCCCTCGACGACGCCCTCGACCGGGTCACCTCCGACGGCCACGTGCGAGCCGTGCTCGTCACCGGTAACGGCCGGGCCTTCAGCGCCGGCGGCGACATGAAGAAGTACCGGACCCTGCAGCGCGATCCGGTCGCCTTCCCCCACTTCGTCGCCGAACTGCACCGGGTGTTCGGCCGGCTCCGGGACCTGCCGGTGCCGGCCATCGCCCTGATCAACGGAGTCACCGTCGCCGGCGGCCTCGAGCTCCTCCTCAACTGCGACTACGCCATCGCCGCCCGCTCGGCTCGCATCGGCGATGGCCACCTGACCTTCGGGCAGATGGGCGGGGGCGGATCCCTCACGCTCCTGCCCCGCATGATCGGGCGGGCCCGGGCCGCCGAGTTGGTGCTCAGCGGGCGGTTGCTGCCGGCCGAGGAAGCGGCCGAGTGGGGGCTGGTCAGCCGGGTGGTCGACGACGACCAGCTGCTCGCCACCGGCCTGGACTCGGTCCGCGACCTGGCCGACCGCAGCCCCCTCGCCGTGGCCAACGCCAAGCAGGTGATGAACCGGCTGTGGGCCGACAACTCCAGCGTCGAGGCCGGCCTGCGCTACGAACTGGAACGGGACGCCTTCTACTGCCTCACCTCGCACGATGCCCCCGAAGGCCTGGCCGCCTTCGCCGAGAAGCGCCGGCCCCGCTTCAAGGGCAAGTGACCGCTCCCCAGCCGGACGAGGAGAGCGGCCCGTACTGGGCCGGCTTGGCTGAACGCCGCCTCGTCATCCAGGCCTGTACCTCGTGTGGCCGGCGCCGGTTCCCCCGGATGCCGTCCTGCCCGTGGTGCGGCGCCGAAGGCGGCGCCGATGTGGAAGCGGATGGGACGGGGACGGTCTACTCGTGGATCGGGGTGGCCCGGGCCCTCACCGAAGAGATGACAAATGAAGTGCCATATTGTGTGGCGACCGTCGACTTGGACGGCGGAGGCCGCCTGCAGGGCCGGCTGGAGCCGCCCTCGGCGGCGGCCATCGGGCTGCGGGTCGGCCCCCGCTTCGTCGAACGCGACGGCTGGACCGAGTTGCGCTTCGTCCCCGAAGGCAACCGGTGAAGCCGGCCGCCCGCCACTGCGCGACCCGCTCGCCGCTCGTCCCCGGGAGCAGCTGGTGAAGGCGGCCGTCGCCGGGGTCGGCTACACCGGGTTCACGCGAGCGTCCGGACGCAGCGTCCTGAGCCAGGCGACCGAGGCATGCCGGGCGGCCATCGCCGACGCCGGCCTGCAACCGGCGGACGTCGACGGGATCGTCACCTTCAGCGTGATGCATGACTCGGTGCCGGCCCAGTCGGTGGCCACCGCCCTGGCCCTACCCCAGCTGCGCTTCGCCGTCGACGCCGACCTCGGCGGGCAGGCGCCGTGCTACCTGACGTGGATGGCGGCCATGGCGGTCGAGACCGGCCGGGCCGCCAACGTCCTGGTGTTCCGGGCCCTCAACGGCCGGTCCGGCCCTCGGGTCGGGACCATGCAGTTCCACGGCATGGGGGCCCAGTTCCGCTACCCGATCGGCTACGACGCCTACCTGATGTACGTGGCCATGTGGGCCCAGCGGTTCCTGTTCGAGACCGGTCAGGGAGCGGAGGACCTGGGCGCGGTGGCGGTGGCACAGCGGGCGTACGCGGAGCGCAACGAGCGGGCCTTCCGCCGCCGGCCGCTCACCCTCGACGAGTACCTGGCTGCGCCCTACGTGGTCGATCCGTACCGGGCCGACGACTGCACGGTCGAGGTGGACGGCGCCTGCGCCGTGCTGGTCACCTCCACCGAGCGGGCCCGTGACCTGCCTCATCCGCCCGCCGTCGTCGCCTCCGGCGCCTACCGGGCCGGGCCCCGATCGGGGCTGGACATCGGCGACCATCTCCTGTGGGACGACTACACCCGCAACTACACCTCCCACCTGCGCGACGAGCTGTTCGCCGCCGCCGGCCTCCGCCCGGCCGACGTGCAGCTGGCCCAGATCTACGACTGCTTCACCAGCACCGTGCTCATCGGGCTGGAAGGGCTGGGGCTGGCCGAACGGGGAGGGTCGGGGGCGTTGATCCGCTCCGGAGCCACCGGGCCGGGCGGCTCCCTCCCGGTCAACACCCACGGCGGCCTCCTGGCCGAGGGTTACCTCCACGGGATGAACACCGTCGCCGAGGCGGTGCTGCAGGTGCAGGGCCGGGCCGGCGACCGCCAGGTGGCCGGCCACGACGTGTGCGCGGTGACCTCGGGTGCGCTGATGGACGGGTCGGCTCTGATCCTGACCGCCGACCGGTGACCTCCGGGTCCCGGCCGTCGGCCGCCAGTGCTCACCGCCCTACGCCGTCTGGCCCCCTCAGCACCCGCCGTCCGTCCGGCGTCGCTAGTACTCCCCGCCCTCGGCCGTCAGTCGCCGTCGGTCCCCGCCCGTCTCGTGCGTCACCGGTCGCGGAGCAGGCCGGCCCGCACCACCTGGTCCAGGTCGAAGCCGTGGCGCCAGTCGCCCTGATGGCGCCACCCCTCCGAGAGGTGTTCCCGCGCCAATCGCTCCGCCGCCCGTCCGTCGCCCCGGGCCACCGCCGAGTAGAGCTTCTCGTGCTCGCGCAGCGACGTCTGGCGGACCTTGCGGTCGGCGAACGAGCCCAGCTGCACCGGTTTTCGGCCCAGCTCGGTGACGTGCGCCGTCCACAGCGACTCCAGCACCCCGACCACCACGCTCATGGTGGCGTTGCCGCAGCCGGCGACCAGATCGACGTGGAACTGCCGGGCCAATCCGGCGTAGGCGGGCGGATCGTCGATGGCCAACCGGGACTGCTCGAGGTTGGCGGCCAGCGCCGGCAGGACGGTGTCATCCCGGTCCGGTCGGCCGGCGGCGGCCGCCGCGCACGCCGGCTCGAACTGCCTGAGCGCCTCCACCACATCGGCCAGGGTGACGTGACCGGCCTGCAGCACCAGGCCGAACATGTAGGCGGTGCGGGAGGGCTCCGGCCGGTGGACCTCGGCCCCGCCGATGTTGCCGCGGTGGACGGTGATGAGGCCCTCGGTCTCGAGAATGCGCAACGCTTCACGGACCGACGGGAAGCTGACCTGGAATTCGGCCAGCAACTCCTCCTGCTTCGGCAGCATGCCGCCGTCTGGGATCTCTCCGGAGAGGATGCGTTCCCTCAGGTTGGCGGCGATCATCTCGGCCAATCGTGGCGATCGGAGAGGCCGGGCCGACATCGGGTGGAGCGTATCCGTTGAATGATTACAAGGTTGATCGGTGGTGAGCCGGACGGCGCTGGTGACCGGCGGCAGTTCCGGCATCGGGCTGGCCATCGCGTCGTCCCTGGCCGCGGACGGGTATGCGCTGACCATCACCGGCCGCTCGGAGGGGAAGTTGGCGGCGGCGGTGGAATCGCTCCCGGGCGCCGACGTGCACGCCGTCGCCGGGGACCTGTCCCTACCGGGCCAGGCCGAAGCGGTGGTCGCGGCCCACCGGTCCCGGTTCGGGTCGCTCGACGTGCTGGTGGCCAACGCCGGCGGCAGCCGGCGGGCGACCGTGGCCGAGACCGAGCCGGAGGCGGTACGCCGGCTCCTTGCCGTGCACGTGGAGGCCGCCTTCGCCCTGACCCGAGCCGCCCTCCCCCTCCTCCGGCGGCCGCCCGACGAGCGGCCCGGCTGGGTGATCGTGACCTCCTCGATCGCCGCCCGCTACCCCGTTGCCGGCTTCGCCGCCTACGCCGCGGCCAAGGCGGCGCTGGCCACTTTGGCCCGCTCGGTCAACGCCGAGGAGGCCGCCCATGGCGTCCGGGCCTGTGCCCTGTGCCCGGCGTTCGTGTCCACCCCGCTCACGGCGCCCATCCCCATTGCCGACATGCTGCACCCCGACGACGTCGCCGCCGGTGTGCGCTTCCTGCTGTCCCTCTCGCCGGCGGCGGTGGTCAGCGAACTGGTGATCGAGCGGGCCGGAGCGGGGCCGGCGCAGCCGTAGGGCCATCCGGCGGTGTCGCCGCCCGCCCGAGTGGGGGCGAGGACCGGGGAGCGGTGAGGCTCGCTCCTTTGACCGCTTCGAACTTTGGTAACTTCTGTCATCTTTGTAGCAAATCGACACCTGTAGCGTGTTTTCAATACATAGTTGTCAAAACCCAACAGAGTTAGACCCGGGGGTCGGTTCCCAAAACAATCAGGCTTGACTGATTGTCCGATTTGTCATAGAAGTTGCGCCGTCCAGGAACGGCCGATGCAGCAGCGGGCCATCGAGACCCGCGATGCCCTGCTCGACGCCGCCCTCGACTGCCTGATCGAGCGGGGCTACGCCGAGACCACGACCATCGAAACGGCCCGGCAGGCGGGCGTGTCCAGGGGCGCACAACAGCACCACTTCCCCACCAAGGCCAGCTGATGCCGGCCGCCGTCGGGCGGCTGCTCGAACGGCGGGCGGACGAGTTCCGCACGGCGTCCGCCAACATCCCGCCCGGTTCAGTGCCGCCCGCCGGCACCTGATCCGGGCCGCTCACCGCGAGCCCGACCGCGGGACGCAGCTCCGCCGGCTCGGGGCCGCCGGGCCCTTGCGGCGTTAGAGAAACTCAGCCCAGCAGGTCGCGTACGTCCGACTCGGTCAGGGCGGCCGACTCGAAGCCACCGGAGCCGACGACGCTCTCGAACAGCTTCGACTTGCGATCCTTCAACGCCATCACCTTCTCCTCGATGGTGTCGAGGGCGACCAGCCGGTAGACCATCACCTTCTTGGTCTGGCCGATCCGGTGGGCCCGATCGACCGCCTGCGCCTCGGCCGCCGGGTTCCACCACGGGTCCAGGATCACGCAGTAGTCGGCTTCGGTCAGGTTGAGCCCGAAGCCGCCGGCCTTGAGGCTGATGAGGAACACGGGGGCCCGTCCCTCCCGGAACCGGGCGATGACCTCGTCGCGCCGGCGGGTGCGACCGTCGAGGTAGCAGTACTCGATGAACGCTTCATCGAGGCGGTCGCGGGCCAGCTCCAGGTAGCGGGTGAACTGGCTGAACACCAGCACGCGGTGGCCATCGGCGACGATGTCGCCGAGCATCTCCGACAGGGCGTCGAGTTTGGTCGACGGCACCGACTTCTGGTCGGGGTCGACCAGCGACACGTCGAGGGCGGCCTGGCGGAGCAGGGTCAGCGACCTGAGAATCTCGAACCGGTTGCCCTTCATGTCGTCCAGCAACCCCAGCACCTTCTGCCGCTCCCGCTGCAGGTAGGTGGCGTACAGCCGGCGGTGCTTGGGGTCCAGCTCCAGTTCGAGGATCTGCTCCTGCTTCTCGGGCAGGTCGGAGGCCACCTCCTCCTTGGTGCGCCGGAGCATCACCGGTCGCAGCCGGCGGCGCAGCTGGTCCAGGCGGGCCTGGTCCCCCTGCCGTTCGATGGGCCGGCGGTACGTCTCGGCGAACCGCTCGGCGCTGGCGAACAGGCCGGGTGAGGTCACCGCGGTGAGCGCCCACAGCTCGGCCAGCGAGTTCTCCATGGGTGTGCCGGTCATGGCCAGCTTCCACGGCGCCGGCAGGCGGCGGGCCCGGATGTTGGCGTGCGAGGCCGGGTTCTTGGCGAACTGGGCCTCGTCGAGGAGCAGCCCGGCCCACGGTTGTTGCTCGTACTCGTCGTAATCGAGCCGGAACAGGGCGTAGGAAGTGATGACCAGGCCGGCGCCGGCGACCATCTCGGTGATCGGGCGCCGGGACCGCTTGGTGGTCTCGGTGACGGCCACCACGGGGAGGTCGGGCACGAACCGCTCGGCTTCCACCTTCCAGTTGTGCACCACGCTGGTCGGTGCCACCACGAGGAACGGGGCCTCGGCCAGGCCCTGCTCACGGGCGTGGCTGATCAGGGCCAGCGCCTGGACCGTCTTGCCCAGCCCCATGTCGTCGGCGAGGATCGCCCCCAGCCGGTGCTCGTAGCGGGTCGCCAACCACTGGAACCCGTCCAGCTGGTAAGGCCGCAGCGTGGCCACCAGGCCCGCCGGCAACGGCCGGACCTGGTCGTCGCCGCCGGCCAGCGCCAGTACCGACGCCTCCCATTGGCCGGCCTGGGCGGCCATGTGACCGAGTTCGGACAGGTCGTCCCACAGGCTGGCCTGGAACGGTGACAGCCGGACCTGGCCGGGCGGGGCGTCGTGGAGGGACCGGGCCTCGGCGATGAGCTCGGCTAGGGCCCGCAGCTCGGGCCGGTCCAGCGAGAAGTACACGCCCGATGGCAGGACCACGTGGCTGGCGTCCTCGGCCAGGGCGACGAACAGATCGCTGAACGGGACCTCCTCCCCCTCGACGGTCACCTCGACGGCCAGGTCGAGCCAGTCGCCCTGGTCGGTGTCGGACCCGGCGAAGCGGATGGTCGGGGCGGTCGTCACCTCCCGGAAGTCGGGGGCGGTCCCGGTCGAGCGGACCTGCAGCCCGTCGATGGCTTCGAGGTCGGGCAGCACCTCCACCACGAACCGGGCGGCCGACAGCCCGGAGATCTCGACATCCACCGGCAGGCGGTAGCCCCACGGCGACGGCCCGGTGAGGCCCGGCTCGGGTCCGAGTGCGGTCACCACCCGGTCGATGACGTCCCTGGCCTTCGGATCGGGGTGGTCGGTGAGCGACCGGCTCGTCCCCGCCCCCGCCTCCAGCTTCCAGCGCACCTCGACCGCCGGCCCGGCGCGGTGGCTGACCAGGGCGACGACCGTGTCGGCGGCCAGGTCACCGAGGACCACCGCCTCGTCACTCGAGCGGACTGTCGCCCGGCGGCGGATGAGCGGCAGCATCTCCCGCTCGAACTGTCCCACCTCACTCCGGGGGACGGAGATGGGCTCGGCCGTTTCGAACAGGCGGCGCAGGCCCGGCGACAGAGGGGCGGCCAGGCGGGCCAGGTGCACCGGCGGCGGCTCGGCGTCGCCGATCACCCCGTCCCACCAGACGACCCCGTGCGGCGGGGAACCCACCCACACGTGGCGGCCGGCGGGCACCTCGAACCCGGACGCGGTCCGGCCCGACGCTCTCACCGCCAGGCCGCGCTCGTCGGAGGTGATGTCGACCGCGGTCGAGACCGGACCCCGTTCGAGGGTGATCGGGCCGCACGATCTGGACGCCGGCACCAGGGGGATTCCTGACGCCACCGCCTGGTCGAACAGGTCCCACAGCCGGCGCGAGTCGATGCTCTCCAGCCACAGGCTGTCCTCGCCGTAGACCGAATAGGACCGGCCCGACAGTTGGGCCAACGCCCTGATCTCGAGCAGGAGATGGAGCCGCTCCGTCGATATCTTCTGGTGGCTGTACCCGTAGTAGTCCAGCCGGGTCCACGAGATACCGCTGCGGATCCAGTTCCCGGCCGGGCTCTGGGCCACCGGCCGCAGGCGGATGCCCGGGCCGCCGGGCGGGGATCGCCGGTTGGGGGCCGGGCGCTGCGCTACTAGCTCCAGCTGGAGGCCGACATCGGGCGGCTCGGAGATCGGATCCGACAGGGGGTCGGCGAGGAGGGCGGACAGCGCCCGGCTCCAGTTCCGCTCGGTCGCCGGGGGCGGCGCCTGGGGGCCCGGTCCGGGCAGGACGAGGGCGACGGCGTGCTTGCAGTTGTGGCCGACCGGGCAGGAGCAGGTGCCGTCGAACCGGGTCAGCAGCCGATCGGGACCGACGCGGACCAACCGGACCGACACCTCGTAGGGTTCTACCTCCGAACCGCGCACCGTCCCGCTGGTCACGTCCGCGTCACGGTCCCAGATGCGACCGACCACCCGGCCGCTCGTCGCGTAGTCGAGTCCCTTGGCCAGGGTCCGGGGACCGACCATGGCCGTCAGACGGGGGATGTCCTCGGGCCTCAGGAGCGCCTCTGCGGCCGAGCCATCCACCGCGTTCGAGGATACCGGCGCCGGGACGTCAACCGAGGCCGGCGGCGCTCCGAGACGAGCACGAATCCCGTGGCCAACCGGGCCGGCCGGCTCCGGCGACGTCAGCCGCCCGAGGAGTCGCTCGGTAGCCGGATCACGACGACGGCCATGTCGTCGCGGGATTCGCCCCCTCCGAAGTCGAGGGCGGCCGAGACGATGGCGTCGGCGACCTCCACTGCGCTCATCGTCGAGGTCCGCTCGATGATGGTCCGCAGCCTGTCCTCCTCGAACAGATCTCCGTCGCGCTGGGCCTCGGTGACCCCGTCAGTGAACAGGACGATCGTGTCGCCCGGCGCGAGCGTCACCGGGGCATCGAAGACGAACGGCGAGTCGAGGATGCCGAGGACGCTGCCCGGCCGCCCGAGCCGGTCGAAGCGGCCGTCCCGGCTCCTGCGGACGGGCAGGTGATGGCCGCCGGACGCCACCGTCAACAGCCGGCGGTCGAGATCGATCTCGAGGAAGAGGGCGGTGCAGAAGCGGTCCGGGTACGACCGGTTCATCGCCTGGTGGACGGCCCCGAGGACCGAGCCGGGGGACGGGGCCCGGGCCGCCTCGGCCCGGACGGTGTAGCGGACCAGCGCGGTGACGACGGCGGCGGCGGCCCCCTTGCCGCAGACGTCTCCGAGGACGACCCCCCACACGTTGGGACCGGTCTCGAAGAAGTCGTAGAAGTCGCCGCCCACTTCGCTCCCGTCGCCGGCCGGACGGTAGGCCGCGCCCAGTTCCAAGCCGGCCACTATCGGCATGTCGGGCGGCAGGAACGTGCTCTGCAGGGTCAAGGCCAGGTCGCGAGCCCGCGCCTCGGACTCCTCGGCCCGCTTCCGGGCGGCGAGCAACTCCCGCTCGTACGACCGCCGCTCGGTGGCGTCGAACAGTGCGATCCGGACCCGGGTCGGCCGACCCTGCTCATCGCGGCCCAGCACAACGTTCATGAGGATCGGTAGGCGTTGACCGTCGGCGAGCACCAGGTCGGCGGCCACCTCCCGCACCAGTCCCTGAAGGTGCAGCATGGGCGACACATGGGTCTCGTAGAAGATGCGGTCGCCGACCACCAGCAGATCCTGGAACCGGCGGGCGAACAGGACGTCGTTCCTCGTGTATCCGGTCCAGGCCAGGAAGGTGGCGTTGACCTTCAGGATGGTGCCGTCGACCGACGCCGAGATATAGGCGCAGGGGGCGTTCTCGTACAGATCGGCGGCGTCGTCGTCGAGCAGCGCGGCCAGGAAGGCGTCGTCCAGTTCGACCTGGGACACCGGGCTGTCGTCCGGACTCAAGGCCGCAGGTCGTCCACGAAGGCGGCGATGGCGGCCGCCGTCTCCGTCGGGGCCGACAGGTTCGGGCAGTGGCCGGTGGCCCGGAGCCTCACCAGACGGCTGCCGGCGATCTGGGCGTGTACGTATTCGCCCACCTGGGTCGGGGCGATGGGGTCGTCCACGCACTGCAGTATCAGCGTCGGCACCGAGATCTCGGGGAGCAGCCGCCGGTGGTCCGAAAGGAAGGTGGCGCGGGCGAAGCGCTTCTGGATCTCGGGATCGGTCCGGCAGAAGCTGGCGGTGAGCTCGGCTCCGAGTTCCGGGCGGTCGTCGTTGCCCACGATCACAGGCGCCATGGCCTGCGACCAACCCAGGTAGTTGCTGTCGAGCGAGTCCAACAGACCCAAGATGTCGGCCTCGGAGAAGCCGCCGATGTATTCCCCGTCGTCGATGTAACGGGGCGACGGCGCGACCAGGGCCAGGGCGGAGACCCGGTCCGGCGCACCGAGGGCGGCGAGCACGCCGATCATGGCGCTGACCGAGTGGCCGACGATCACCACGTCGTCCAGGTCCAGCGCCTCCATGACCTCGATCACATCGGTGGCATAACCCTCCAGCTGGGCGTAGCGATCCGGGTCGTAAGCGGTCAGATCGGACCCGCCCGCTCCCACCAGGTCCAGCAGGACGATCCGATACCGGTCGGCGAAGGCGGGCGCGACGAAGCGCCACATGTGCTGATCGCACCCGAACCCGTGCACGAACACCAGAGGCCGAGCCGTCGCCACACCGGCGGTACTGACGTTGTTACGAGTGAGAACGTTCACGTCCCCCCAACGTTAGAGCCACCGGCCCGGTCACATGTCCGTCGACAGTTTGGTGGAGGTCAAAGGAACCGGCTCGACGCCGCGTCACCCCCTCACAAGTGATCCGGACCCTCGGGTGAGGGTCCGGATCGACTCAACGGCCTATGTCCATCGACGCCCGCTCAACTGCAGGAGATGCTCACGTTCTGAACGTTGGCGGTGGGCGTGCCGTGGGCGTTGACCGTTCCGTGACCGTCGACATGGAGGGCCAGGTTGCCGCCCGCCCCGCTGCCGTGGAAGTCCAGGGTGAACCCCTGCTCGGCCTGCTGCTGGGCGTTGTTGCCGCCGCCCTCCCAGAGGGTCAGATGTCCCTCGTACAGCGGAGTCGTGTTCTCGTAGAAGATCGCCGTTCCTTCCGCGGTGGCGCCGCCCCAGTCACCGTTCTTGTTGGTGCTGTCGTGCTGCACCGTGTTCCCGGACTGGAACACGAAGTTGGCGTCGTCGTTGGCGAATGGGCAGTTGGCCGGCAGCCCGACCGGGGACGGGCCCAGGTCGAACGGCAGGCCGGCGGCACTGCCGGTCTGGGCGGCGGCGAACGCCGGGGCCGCACCGAGCCCCATTGACGCCGCCACGAGGCCGGCGACTCCGAGAGCTCCGACCGAACGAACAACTGATATCCCCTTCATTTATTTGGCCTCTCCATGATCCCCGGTGGCGACCCTCTGTCACCGCCGGTGTCATCGTCTGCGTTGCCGGGCGACGCTCCAAGGGTGGAACCACGCGGGTTACGGGTGGTGGTAGCACCCGTTCCTTCTGCGGGGAACAGGGTCAGCGCTTGGCCGCGTGGGCCGCGAACTGAGTGTCGGTTCGGCCCGCGATCGCCGGCCGAGCTGACTCTCTAGGGCTCTTCGAGGCCGAGCGAGACGAAGATCTCGTGGCGCTGCTGTTCGAACTCGACTTCGGTGATCGTCCCGGCTTCACGCAGTTCGTTCAGGCGGTGGAACCGCGACATGGTGCGGGCCTGGTCGTCCGGATCGAGATTCTCCTCCTGGCGCCGCTGTTGACGCCGCTCGGTCTTCGCCGCTTTGCGATCGTTGCGCTGAGCGGTGATCCGGCGTTTGCCCGCGCTCTCGCCGCCACGGCTCATTCCGATCTTCCAGTGGCCCGGTCGGCCGCCGTTCGGCCCGCGAACGAGATGATGGGAGTCCCGGAAATGAGGGCCGGCACCAGGGCCGTCATCTGCGGATTTGGGACCAGATCCCGATTTCGGGGTGAACCATTTACAACCCTGGTTGCCACTGACGATCCCTTCCTTTTCCTGGCCGGATTCGGGCCCGGGATCGCAACGTTCACGGAGGGCGCTCGATAGGCCGGAGGGAGGTTCGCGGTCGCCCACGCCCTCGACCAGCACTCTAGCCGGTCGGCGCCGGACCAGGGCCGGGCACCAAGGGAATCGGGGTTGCAGTAGGGTGCTGTGCGGGCGCTTGTGGGCGAGAGTTCGACCGCTCCCAAATCCGTTCACCGTCGATTTCCGTTCTGGTCGAAGCTTGGAGAAGTGTGGCCCGCAACCCGAAGGTAATGAAGAAGAAGAGTTCGGACCGCCGGCCGAAGGCGGCCGCCGCCGGTGGGGGCCGCCCGAGACGGGGGCGCCCGAAGGTATGTATCTTCTGCCGGGAGCACGCCGACTGGGTGGACTACAAGGACATCGGCGTACTCAAGCGCTTCATCAATGACCGCGGTCGGATAAGGGCCAGGGGGGCGACCGGCACCTGCGCCCAGCACCAGCGGGATCTGGCCACGGCCATCAAGACCGCCCGCGAACTGGCGCTGCTCCCTTATCAGGTCCGCAACGCGGCCAGCGATGTACGCAGCGGCCGGGGCGGAGACCGCCGGGGCAATGCGTCGAACGCACCGGGCGCGCCCAGCGCGGCGGCAGGCGACGATGCGGAAACGCAATCGGGTGCGGCCGCTGATGGCGACCTGGCTGCTGACTCCGGCTCCGACGAGTCGGCTGATCAGGCGAGCGCGACACCGGCCGAATAGGCCGATCAGCTCGCACAGATAGGGGCTCGAGCGCCGGGCGGTCCGCCCGCGCCGGCAGGTCGCAGGCGCCGGCCGAACCGGCCGGTCAGTCGACGCGGGCAGGACGCAGGCGCCAGCCGAACCGGCCGATCAGTCGGCGCTGGTGGGACGCAGGCGCCGGCCGAACCGGCCGATCAGTCGACGCTGGTGGGACGCCCGGCCGCCTCGATGGTCGGGGCCGCTCAGGTGGGTTGGTTGATCCGGGTCCGCAGGCGCTCGATGGTCGCCAGTCGGCGGGCCCGGTCGATGTCGTTCCGCTCGGCGTCGCCGCGGATCTGCTCAGCCAGGCGGTCCAGCCGCGACGTCTCTTCGACTCGGATTCGGTCGGCCTCGGGGGCCGGCAACCGGCCCAACGCCCGCACGAAGGCGGTCTGGGCGTCGGCGCTGCGGTCGAAACCCATATGCCGGCTGATCCGGGCGTAGGCCTCACCTTTCCCCCGCCGCCTCAGCACTTCCTGATCGGCAGTTTCGGACGCTGCAGCATCGAGCGAGTCAGACACGGCGGGTCACCTCCTGAGCCCTCCGGCTCAGCCGTTACCGGCAGGGTGCGGCTCCCGACCTGGCAGGCCACGGTATACCCTCCGGCCCGATAGGGGTACGCGACCTAGTAGCGTGGTCCGGCCGGAGACATTCCATTTCCTTCACAGGACAGTGCCTCCACTACAGCAGAGACGAGGACGAGTGCCCAACAAGCGTACGGGCCTTCCCGAAGAGGACCTCGTTCGGCTCTACCTGAATGATGTCGGCAAGTTCGCGTTGTTGAGCAAGAGCGACGAAATCCGACTGGCTCAGGCAGTGGAAACCGGTCGTGACGCGCGGACGCAGTTGATCGGCGACGCCGACCTGAGCCCGGCCCGGCGGCGGCAACTGAGGCGGTTGGTCAGGCTGGGCGACGAAGCCAGTACCACGTTCATCCAGGCCAACCTCCGGCTGGTGGTCTCGATCGCCAAGCGTTACCAGGCCGCCGACCTGCCTCTGCTCGACCTGGTCCAGGAAGGCAATCTCGGTCTGATCCACGCCGTGGAGAAGTTCGACTGGCGCAAAGGATTCAAGTTCTCGACCTATGCCACTTGGTGGATACGCCAGGCCATCACCCGTGGGATCGCCAACACCGGTCGGACGGTGCGGCTCCCGGTGCACGCCGGCGACCTCCTGAACCGGGTCAGCCAGGCCCGGAGCCGGCTCGAGGCGCAGTTGGGGCGCCGCCCGTCGACCGGCGAACTGGCCCAGGACCTCGATGTGGAGGAATCCAAAGTAGTTGAGATCCTTCGCTACGTCGCCGAGCCACTGTCACTGTCCGAGCCCCTGCGGGCCGGTAGCGACGGCGAGTTCGGCGACGTCGTCGAAGATCGCGCCGCCGTTTCGCCGTTCGACGCAGCCGCCGCCTCCCTGCTGTCCGGAGAGGTGGCCAAGCTCCTGGTGGTGCTCGACGACCGGGAACGGGTCGTCCTCCAACTCCGATTCGGTCTCGATCGGGGCGAACCACGCACCCTCGACGAGGTCGGCGCCCATTTCCACCTGACTCGCGAACGCATACGCCAGATCGAGGCTCGGGCGATGTCCAAACTGCGCGACCCTTCTTTCGAGGCGAACGGGCGGGACCTGCTCACCGGGTGACACCGGGCCGGGCTGCCGGCCTCGCCGGGCGCCGTACGGCCACTCGCTATGGTCGCCGGCAATGACCCGATTCCAAGCGGAACTCATGCCGGGCCGGTCGCCCATCCCGGCGGGGACCTATGACCTTGCTCGCCTCGGCTACGAGGAACGTGAGTACAAGGTCACCGGGACGGCTCGCTCATGGCGGATCAGGGGCGATCGAGGCCGGGACGGTCGGTGGGCGACCGAACCGTCGGAGGGCGCCGACTTCGTCACCCGGATCCAGACCCGGGTGCCGACCGACCCGACCCGGTTCAGCGGGACCGTCGCGGTGGAGTGGAACAACGTCTCGGGCGGCATCGACATCGGCCCCGACTGGATGCTCCTCCACCGTGATCTGATCCAGGAGGGCCACGCCTGGGTCGGCGTGACCGCACAGAAGGCCGGCGTCGACGGAAGCGGATTGGTCGAGGGTTTCCACCTGAAGGTCATCGATCCACGTCGCTACGGCCTGCTCGACCACCCCGGAGACGCGTGGTCGTACGACATATTCAGCGGCGTCGGCGAGTTGCTGCGGTCCGAGACGTCTCCCCTGGAGCCGCTCGCAGTGAGGAGTCTGATCGGTGTGGGCGAGTCGCAGAGCGCCGCCTTCCTGGTCACCTACATCAACGCCATCGACCCTCTCGATGCCGTCTACGACGGCTTCTTCGTCCACGGCCGCCCGGGTACCGGCGCCGGGATCACCGGGTTCGACCTGGCCGAGCGAGCCGCCAATGGCGGACGGCCACGGCCGTTGGCCACGAGCCCGGAGCGGATCCGACTCGACGTCAGGGTGCCGGTGCTGGTCCTGCAGAGCGAGACCGACGTGATCGTTCTCGGCGGCGGACTGCCGGACCAGCCGGACGGCCCCAATCTGCGCCAGTGGGAAATCGCCGGTGCCGCCCACGCCGACACCTACATGCTGGTCGCCGCCTTCCATGACGACGGCCATCTGAGTCCTGAGCAGCTGGCCACCCACCTGCGCCCGACGACCGATCTACAGACCGGTCAGGTCGACTCCCCCGTGAACGCCGGGCCGCAGCAGCACTACGTCGGCCAAGCGGCCTTCGAGCACCTCATCAGGTGGGTGCACGGCGGAGACGCGGCGCCGGTCGCCGACCGGCTGCGGACCGACGACGGGTGCACCCGTCTGGTGCTCGACGAGCACGGAGCCGCGGTCGGGGGAGTGCGAACACCGTGGGTCGACGTCCCGGTGGCAAGGCTGTCGGGCCTGGGCCAGGAGGGTGAATCCTTTGCCTTCCTGTTCGGACGTACCGACCCCCTCTCCGGCGACGAACTCGACCGCCGGTACCCGGGTGGGCGGGACGAGTACCTGGAGCGGTTCTGCGCCGACCTGGATCGGACCATCGCCGCCGGCCACATCCTCGATGCCGACCGGGACGAGATACTGGCGCTCGCCTCTGCCGCCTGGGACCTCCTGGACCGCTGAGCAGGCGCCGCAGCTGTCGACCCTGCGGCCGTACGCCAGTGTCAGGTGCTGGTCTCGACCACCAAAACGGCTACCGCGCTCGCCGTTCTGGTTGCCGTAACCGCCGAGAGCAACTCGCCTCTAGGTGACGCCGGTTGCGATCTCTCCGACCCATCCGTGGCCCGAACCATCGTCACCGTCGAGCCACATGGCGCCGCCAGGGCCGGCAACGATGCCCCCGACGTTTTCGAATCGCGAGTCTGCGAAGTCGGTGATAACCCCTGCGGTCGTGATCCGCCCGACAATCCCGGTTCCGGTGAACCACAGCGCGCCGTCCGGACCTGTCGTAATGTCCTCGAGCGGACTTTGAGTCGCAGGCCCGTACGACGTTACGGTCCCGGCGGTGGTGATCCGCCCCACGGTTCCATCCTGATTGGCGAACCACAGGGCCCCGTCCGGTCCGGTGACTATGCCCCGGGGACCGGTGATGGCCGGCAGAAGCCCTCGGCTCAACAGTGCGTCGATGCCGGCGCAAAACGTGACATCTCCTGAGGCGGAAGGCGATGGGACCAGCGATCGCTCTCTCGTCTCCTCGGACCCGGAGCGCGTCAGCGCGAAGCGCGGCTGCGCCGACCCCGGAGTTCGCCGGCCCTACGGGAGTCCCTGCGTCTGTCGGCGCAACCACTCGCCCGAAAGTTCTATGTACGCGGGGTGAAAACATATTGAGCCTGTTGAGGCGGGCTAATCCGTGCCGCCCTCAGATTGTGGCCGGCGAAGAGCCCGATTGGTGACCCAGCCCGCCAGGGACACCCTCCCTGGTCGTCACAGCTAGCCCGGGGGCCGGCACGCGCATATCAACCACATCGACTACCAGAGCGCAGGACTCAACCAATACGTCGCTTCGAGCCCGCTTTCCGACGGAGCGGAGGTCGGCGATCTCCACCAATGGTTTGGAACCGCTTGAACAGCGCGAGCGAGATCATCGCGGGAAGGAGACCCAGCCATCGGGCCGGTCCAGGGACGGCCTCGATGACGGCCGCACCCCCGAGCAACAGGACATCGACCCAACGGGGCACCGCTGCCCATCGACTCCTTTTCCGGGCTCCCACTACTTCAACGCTACTGAGACACCTACCCGAGCGCTTCGAGCCTGCACGTCCGGCGGGGCCAGTTGCATGGCCGCCGCCGCCACTCGGGGGAACCGCGGTCGCCGGGTGTGCAATGTCCCACCGGATTTCGACCTCACCGGCGCACCGAGCGGTGCGGTCGACCGGTTCGCAACTGAGAATCTTACGCAGGGCCCGGCTCGGGTAGGGATAGGCGCCCCTGAGCGGATCGGCGCCGCTAACACCACATCACCTTGACGCCTACACGAACGACACGGGCGAACGGCGAAAGGCATTTCTGGAAGTAGGCGGTCGCAGCATCCGCACCACCTTCGGGGATGTTGGACAGCCTTATGTCGAAAGTCCCGGTATCCGGGCGAGGTCCATGCACCGACGGTTCAAATCCGGCGGCACGGAACTCGGGTAAGCGCTTACTGAACTCGGCGGCGACCAGGCTGAGCTGATGGAACGACGCGCCCACCCGCACCGTGTGCACCACTGGGACAGTGGCCCCGCCTATCGGCGGATAGCCAGGTCCCATCGCGACAGTGAAATCGGCGTGACCAATCGCATCCATCAGTTCAGAGAGATCTCCTGGTCCGGCGTAAACGGTGACGGACCCATCGTCATTGATCCGACACCCGGTGAAGACATCCGGGAACTGGTTCTCGCCGATCGCTCTGATCACCCCGGGTGCTGACGTCACCCCGGGTGCCGACGTCATCGCCATCACCGGCAGCGAACGCGCTCCATATTCTGTGAAGGGACGCGCTGGCTCAGCCGGCGGTCGACTCCAGTTCTGGTCGTCGCCCACACATGCAACGATACGCAAGACCGGAGCCGGTCCCTGAGTCGCTATCGATTCACCGGACCCGACGGCTGCTGGCGCTTACCAAACCAGGGGCACACACTCGCACTGGGTGCCAACCGAGCTCACAGCTGGCGATCGATTCGTAGCGGGAGAGCATTCGCTGTCTGAGGCCTACCTTCCGCCGCCTCCGGCGACGGCTGCCGCGCCCCCGCCCCCAGGCGGCGGCTTGCCCCAGGGAAGGGTGGAACCTGACGAGGTGTGGGGGTGACCGCGCCGATGGGTCGCCTCGAGCGCCGTGCCCCCATCCCCTCGGGCGGTCATCCGTGGAGCTCCGGCAGGCGAGGACTTCCGGGACCGGTGATTGAGCGCCGGGGAGTGTTGGATAGCGGGCTCCGCGTCGTCCTCTCGATCGAGATCTGTCCTAAATCTTTCCCGTCTCGTTCTGGTCAGGTGTCCGTGAAAGAGGATCCAGACTTGTAGCCGCTGTTCCGTTGCCCTCGACTCGCGCCCGAAAGAGCCGCCAGAGAAGGACGATTGCACCAATCCCGAAGAAAGCAATGGTCGCGAAGCCGACAAAGCGCGCCTCAGCCGGCGGGGTGCTTGGACGGTCCATGCCCGGGTCCAGGACGATCCATATCCCACCGGCGACGAACACCAGAGTCAGTATCAGTGCGTGCCACTGCGACCGTCCCACCCAACTCCAAAGTCGCGTCCTCAGCTCCCACCCACGTGGCTTGGATCGACCGGCTGGCATCGGCCAATGATGCCTCAGTTCCGGCATTGAGGAGCTAAGCAACACAAGGGCCGAGCTAACCGAAACGGCTCCAGACAACAGCCAGCTGCGCATAACCACCAACGGCGGACGTCGCTGGCACCCGCGCCCAGTTCCGGCCTCGGCGGCCTGACCGCTTTCCCATGCACTCCGAAACTGATCTGCGTTGGTCTCGAGGCCACCGGCTAACGGGGGCTCCACCCGCACGACCTGCGTCACGCCGCCGGCACCCTGGCTGCCCAGCAAGGCGACACCCAGCGCGAGCTCACTCGGCCACGCGTCGTCGGCGGCCGCCCAGCGCTACCAGCACGCCGCCGAACGCCGGGACAGCGTGATCGCTGACGCCCTGCAAGCCGTCATCGAAGCGGCCGAAGCGCTCGGATCGCGTTCCCAGCTGAATCCCGCAATTTCGCGCCCGGCGGGATGAAAGTCCGATCGAGGCCGAGTCCTTCGACATCGAAGAATCCGAAAACCCCCTCCCACCAGGGGTTTTACCGAGAGCGAGCGACGGGAATCGAACCCGCGTTCTCAGCTTGGGAAGCTGATGTTCTGCCTCTGAACTACGCTCGCCAGAGTCCAGCCAGGCTAGCCGAGGTCGGGTGGGGGTGCCTTTCGGCTGCGTACTCTGTTAAAAATCGCGAACTTTGTAGCTGAATCGGCTTGGAACGCCGATTTCGCGACAGAGTTGTAGGTTTTTAACAAAGGTCGGGGTCGGCGGCTCCTCCCGCCCCCTGGCTCGGCCCGCTGGTTGGGGAAACGCCGGCCGACGGCCGTGGCTGCTCACGTCCGCTGGCCCCGGCCGCCGGAACGCCCCCGCCGGCACGCCGGACGCCGGCCCCAGCGCCCCGCCGCCTCCAGCCCGCCGCCCCCAGCTCGCCGGCACGCCCCGCCAGCACGCTGCGCCGGCGGCACGCCGGCACGCAGCCCCGGCGGTCAGGGTGCGGTGTCGCCGTGGGTGGACTGCTTGGCCGGGGGGTCGTGCACGATGATGGGCTCGGCGGCCTTGAACATGCTGAGCAGTTCGACCGGGATCGGGAAGATCAACGTCGAGTTGCGTTCAGTGGCGACCTCGGCGAGGGTCTGGAGCGTGCGCAGCTGGAGGGCGCCGGGGCTCTCGGACATGCGGTCGGCGGCGGCCGACAGCTCCTCGCTGGCCTGGAGTTCGCCGGTGGCGGCGATGACCTTGGCCCGGCGCTCGCGTTCGGCCTCGGCCTGACGGGCCATGGCCCGCAGCAGTTCGGGGGGCAGGGTGACATCGCGGATCTCGACCTGGCGCACCTCCACGCCCCACTCGGCGGTGCTGCGGGCGATGGTGGCGCGCAACTCCGAGTTGACGTCCTCCCGATGGGCCAGGAGGCTGTCCAGCTCGTAGCGGCCGATGATCGAGCGCAGGCTGGTCATGGCGATGCGCTGGCTGGCGAAGCGGAAATTGTCAACGCCGATGACGGCCCGGACCGGGTCGACCACCTGGAAGTAGACGACGGCATCGACGGCGATGGTGACGTTGTCCATGGTGATCACCGACTGCGACGGGATGTCGACGACCTCGACCCGGAGGTTGACCCGCACCACCTTGTCGACCAGCGGCCACTTGAAGATGACGCCCGGTCCCCGGGCCTGGCCGATGACCCGGCCCCATCGGAAGAACACAGCCCGCTGGTACTCAGGGATCACGGCGAACACAGAACGAGACAACACCACTGCGACGGCGGATACAACCCGGTCTGGTCCAGGATGTGGTCGAGCGGCGAATAGACGCTGAAAACCTGCGAGAGGGGCTGACGCGCATACCCACAGTGGCGCGGCGAACGCTCCCCCATACTGCCCGTCGACGAAGCTACGGAAAGGAGCCGCTTGCGCCGATACCCCCAGTGGCGGCCGTTGTGAACGGTGGGCCTAGCAGTGTTAAGGTTCTGTCACAGCGATTGCAGTAAGGGGCAGGAAAGTTGTAATACCTACCCCCGCCTGTTGGACGTCCAACGGCCGGGAGTATGGTGAAGCACCTGGAGTGGGAACCCGCCACCTACTCCAGGAGAGCGGTTCCGAGATCCGCCGCTTGGGCCGCTCCGCCAATGGCGCCCCTTTGGGGCGCCATTGGTGTTTCAGCAGATAAGTGACAGCGAAACTGTCAGATGGCTCCGGAGCCCTGCAGTCGGGCGATGTCCTCCCATGAATAGCCCACCTCGATCAGCACCTCTTCGGTGTGCTGGCCCAGTTCGGGTACGGTGCCGGCGGTCCGGGCCGGCGTGTCGCTGAACCGCACCGGCGTGCCGACCACGTCGTCGTTGCCGCCGGCGTCGTCGGCCTTGATCAGGTAGCCGTTCTCCCAGACCCCCGGATCGGCGGCCACGGCCGCGTAGTCCCGTACCGGGGCATGGCGGATGCCGGCGGCGGTGAAGATGGCACACCATTCCTCGGTGGACCGGGTGGAGAAGACCGGCGCCATCTCCTTGTACAACGCATCCTTGTCGTCCTCGGTGTAGAGCGGGGAGGCGAACGACTCGGCCAGATCGGGCCGGCCGATCAGCTCGTAGAACGTCTGGCGGATCCCACCGACGACCCCGACGATGGCGATCCACCCGTCGGCCGTGGGGTAGATGGCGTACAGCCCGGCCACCAGAGAGTGACCGTGGTTGGACCGGCGGGGCACCCGGCCGGTCTGCAGGAACGAGGTGTACTCGCTGGCCTGGGCCCAGATCTGGCCGCCCAGCAACGACGTGTCGACCTGCTGGCCGCGCCCGGTCCGGGTCCGGGCCAGGAGGGCGGCCAGGATTCCGGCCAGCACGTTCTGCGAGCCGATGTGGTCGGCGATGGTCGCCCCGATCGGGGACGGCTCGTCGCCGTCGCAACCGACCGTCATCATCACGCCGCCGATCGCCTGGCCGGCCAGATCGGCACCTTCCCGGGTGGAGTCCGGCCCGAGCGGCCCGTAGGTCGACGCAGTGGCCACGATGAGCATCGGGTTCCTGGCCGACAGCTCGGCGTAACCGAGACCCCACTGCTCCATCGTCCCGGGCTTGAAGTTGCTGACAACGACGTCGGCCCATTCGGCCAACTTCAAGAACACGTCGCGGCCGTCGGGCACCCGCAGGTCGACGGTCACGCTCCGTTTACCCCGGTTGGCGCAGAGGAAATACGGCGAGCGACCGCCACCGTCGGGGGTCAGGAGCCAGCGGGCCTGGTCGCCGAAGTTGGGCAACTCGACCTTGATCACCTCGGCCCCCCAGTCGTGCATCGTCGCCGTCGCCTGTGGGCCTTGAATCAGCAGCCCGACCTCCAACACCTTGACCCCATCCAGAGCTCCCATTGGCAGGATGTTAATAAGCCGCCGACTCAACTCCGCAACCGGTTGTACCGGGCCAGCGCCTCGTCCCGTTCCTCGGCGTGGTCCACGATCGGCTGGGGGTAGTCCCCCCGGAACAGCGAACCGGCCGCCTGCCAGGGTTCGTGCACCCCGTCGTCGGCCGACAGGCCGGCCAGTTCGGGCACCCAGCGGCGGATGTAGTCGCCGGCCGGATCGAACTTCTTCCCCTGAGTCACCGGGTTGAAGATGCGGAAGTAGGGCGCCGCATCGGTGCCCGACCCGGCCACCCACTGCCAGTTCAACTGGTTGGAGGCCAGGTCTCCATCCACCAGGTGCTGCATGAACCAGCGGGCGCCGCGCCCCCAGTCGATGTGCAGGTCCTTGACCAGGAAGCTGGCCACGATCATGCGCACCCGATTGTGCATCCAGCCCTCGGCCAGGAGCTGGCGCATGCCGGCGTCCACGATCGGGTAGCCGGTCCGGCCCTGGGCCCAGGCCTCGAACAGGCGGTCGGCGGCGCGCCCGCCGTCCACCGGGAACCGGCGGAACTCCTCCCGGTAGGAGCGGCGGGCCGCGTCGGGCCGGTGGAACAGGACGTCGGCGTAGAACTCCCGCCAGCACAGTTCGGTCTCGAACCGGTCATGGCCGCCCGGCTCCAGCCGGGCGAGGATCTGGCGCGGGTGGAGGCAGCCGAAGCGGAGGTACGGGGACAACCTGGAGGTCGAATCCAGATCGGGGCGGTCGCGCTCGGACCTGTAGGAGCCGGCCTGGGAGCGGAGGAATGCGTCGAGGCGCTTGTGGGCCCCGTCCTCACCGGGCGCCGGCAGTTCGGCATCGACCGCCGGGATCCGTACCTCGGCCGAGTTGGACAGACCGGCCCGGTCGATCCGCTCCAGACGGGACGGGCGGCGGCCGGGAGCCGACCAACCGTGGGCCCGCCACGCTTTGGAGAACGGCGTGAAGACCTGGAACGGGGTGCCCCCGCCCGTCTTCAGGAGGCCCGGCGCCACCGCATACGGAGAATCCACGACCTGGAACGAGACACCGGCCTGCCCCAGCTGGTCGGCGACGTGCCCGTCCCGTTCGCCCCCGTAGGGGCCGAAGTCGCCGGTTACGTACACCTTTTCGGCGCCCACCTCCCGCGCCACCTCGGGGACCATCCGTTGCGGGTCACCGCTCCGTATCACCAGTCGACCATCGAGGGAGGCATCCAGCTCCCGGACACATCCCGACAGGAAGGCCAGCCGGTTGGCCCCCGACGCCCGCACGAGAGCCCGATCCCAGACGAACAACGGGACCACCTGCTCGCACTCAGCCAGCGCCGCCGTCAGGGCCGGGTGGTCGGACACTCGCAGGTCCCGCCGGAACCACAGAACTGCGATCGATGATGCCAATTCGTTTCTCCTTTTATTTAGCACTAAAATCATACCCGTGGACCCCACCACGCTCACCATCCAGGAAGCCGCCACCCGTCTGGGGCTGCACTACATGACCGTCTACCGGTACGTGCGCATCGGCCGGCTGCCGGCCGAGTACCGCGACGGTCGGTGGCACATCGCCGCCCATGACCTGGAGTCGGTGAAGAAGCGGCCGGCCGGTCGCCCGGCGATGCCGACTGCGACCAACGGCGCAGCCAAGCGCCGCCGGCCGGCGGCCGGTGTCGCCGCCACCCGGATGTACGACCGCCTCCTGGCCGGCGATGGCCCAGGCGCCTGGCTCCTCGTCGAGAACGCCCTGCTGGCCGGCGGCCCGAGCGACGTGTACGTGCAGATCCTCGGCCCGGCCCTGAAGGCGATAGGCGACTCCTGGGAGGCCGGGCGCATCACCGTCGCCGACGAGCACCGGGCCACCGTGCTGGCTCTCGGCATCATCGGCCGGCTCGGTCCTCTGTTCACCCGGCGCGGCCGGCACCGCCCCGGCTGCGTGCTCCTCGCCGGCGCCCAGGGCGACCCTCACGCCATTCCGCTGATCATGGTCGGGGACCTGCTCCGGGCCAACGGCTTCCAGGTCGTTCAGCTGGGAGCCGACGTACCCCTCGAGACCCTGCTGGCGTCGGTCGTCGCCAACCGCCCGGCCGTCGTCGGCATCAGCGCCAGTACCGCTCAGGCGGCCAAGCAGGCGGCCGAGGCGGTCGCTGCGCTGCACGATCTGGTCGGCGACATGCCGGTGATCGTCGGCGGCCCGGCGGTGACATCCCAGGCCCAGGCGACGGAATTGGGTGCCGACGGCTGGGCGGCCGACGCCACCCGGGCGGTGGAACTCATCGTGGAGATGAGCGGAGGAGCCGCCTGATGGCCTACCGCCGTGACCGTGTCGCGGTGGTCGGTTCCGGTGTCGCCGGACTGACCGCCGCCTACCTGCTGCAGAAGCGCTTCGACGTCACCTTGTTCGAGGCCGATGACCGGCTGGGTGGCCATGCCCACACCCACGAGCATCCCTCCGACGACGCCGGGACCATCCGGGTGGACAGCGGCTTCATCGTCCACAACCGGGCCACCTACCCGAACCTCATCCGCCTGTTCGGCCGGTTGGACGTGCCGACCGTGCCCACGGGTATGAGTATGTCGGTGCGGTGCGAGGGGTGTGGCCTGGAGTACGCCGGGGCGCTCGGCCTGTCCGGCGTCTTCGCCCAATCCCGGTCGATCGCCCGGCCCGCCTTCCTCCGCATGCTCGTCGAGGTCAACCGCTTCCACCGCCAGGCCCGCCGCATCGTCGAGGGCGGATCGGACCTGGACGAGGAGGTGACCCTCGGCCGCTTCCTCGCCGATGGCGGCTTCTCGTCCTATTTCATCCGTCACTTCATGGTGCCGGTGGTCAGCGCGGTGTGGTCGGCGGCGCCGGAAACGGCCCTGCTGTACCCGGCCCGCTACCTGTTCGCCTTCCTCGCCAACCACGGGATGTTGTCGGTCAAAGGATCACACCAGTGGTACACCGTCGCCGGCGGATCGCGCACGTATGTCGACGCCATCGCCAAGGACCTGTCCGAGGTCCGCCTGTCGACCCCGATCCGGTCGATGGCCCGGCCGCCGGAAGGCGGGGTGGAAGTGGTGACCGGCGACGGCACCCGGGAGACGTTCGCCAAGGCGGTGATCGCCACCCATCCCGACACCGCCCTCGGCCTCCTGGCCCAGCCGACCGAAGCCGAACGCCGGGCGCTGGGTGCATTCCGCTACTCCCGGAACGAAACCGTCCTGCACCAGGACGATGCGGTACTGCCCCGTAGCCACAAGGCCCGGGCCGCATGGAACTACCTGCTGGACGACTGCCGCAACGACGCCGATCGGGTCCTCGTGTCCTACGACATGAACCGCCTCCAGCACCTCCCGGGAAGGCGCCCGTACGTCGTGACGTTGAACGCATCGGAACGCATCGATGAGGACCGGGTCATCGCCCGGATGACCTACGAGCACCCGATCTACACACCCGAATCGGTGCGGGCCCAGAAGGAACTACCCGGGTTGAACGACGGGACGGTCGCCTTCGCCGGCGCCTACCACAGCTGGGGTTTCCACGAGGACGGCTGCCGGGCCGGGGTGGCGGCCGCCGAATCTCTGGGCTCGGGATGGTGAGTGCGGCGGCCGGTATCCGGCCGAGCGGCACCCACGTCGAACGGGCGGGACCGAGCCTGTACGAGGTGTCGATCGTCCACCAGCGCCGGGATCCCGAGCCCAACCGGTTCCGCTACCGGTCCTACATGTGGATGTTCGACCTGGACGACCCGCCCGACCGGGTCGGCGCCCGCTACCGGGCGGACGACCATCTCGACATCCGGGCCGAGCTGGCCGCCCGCAACATCTGCGCCGACCGCATCGTCGTGCTCACCAACCTCAGGGTGCTGGGCTACGTGTTCAACCCGATCAGCATCTACTGGTGCTACGGCGCGGACGGGACCCTGGCCGCCCGGATCGCCGAGGTGCACAACACATACGCGGGACGCCACGCCTACGTAATACCTGGTGATGACCAGGATGCGACGGTGACCAAGGCCATGTACGTCTCGCCCTTCTACCCGGTCGACGGGTCCTACCGGATCGGCATCTCCGAGCCGGTGGGCACGCTCCGCGTGTCGGTGGTGTTGGACCGGCCGGACGGTCACGAGTTCCGGGCGGTCATGACCGGCCGGCGTCTGGAGGCCACGGCGGCCAACCGGCTGCGTCTGTTCTGCAAATACCCGGCCGCCCCTCTCCGGGGGCGGGCACTGATCCAGTTCCAGGGTCTCCGGCTGTGGAGGAAAGGTTTGGAGGTACAACCCCGGTGACCACCATGGAGGCACCGCTTCACGAAGCGCCCATCGCCGCCGAGCGGCCGGCTGATCTGGACCGCTGGCCGGCGATGGGGCGGCCCCGGCCGGCACCGGCGCGGGCGGCCATCGCCCGGGTCCTACTGCGGAAAGTCGCCCGCCAGACCGGCATCCGCGTCGCCCTGCCCGACGGTACGTCGTTCGGCGCGCCGAGCGGCCCGACCATGCGGATCGTCCGCCCGGACGCCTTCTTCGACCGGGTCGGCCGCAGCGGCAAGATCGGATTCGGCGAGGCCTATATGGCCGGCGACTGGGTGGCCGTTGGCGACCTGGCCGACCTGCTCACGCCCATGGCCGCCAACATGCGCACCCTGGTGCCACCCAGCCTGCAGTGGATCCGCCGGTTCTACGAACCGCGCCCGCCCCGCAGCGAGGACAACGACCCGACCGGATCGCGGCGCAACATCTCCCGCCACTACGACCTGTCGAACGACCTCTTCTCTCTGTTCCTCGACCCGTCCATGACCTACTCGTCGGCGTTGTTCCTCGACCCGGCCGAGCCGCTCGAACTGGCCCAGAGCCGCAAGATCGAGCGCCTGCTCGACGGCGCCCGCGTCGGTCCCGGCTCACGGGTCCTCGAGATCGGAACCGGCTGGGGCGAGCTGGCCCGGCAAGCCGCCCGCCGCGGGGCCCAGGTGACGACGTTGACGTTGTCGACCGAGCAGGCGGAACTGGCCCGGACCCGCCTGGCCGCCGAGGGTCTCGATGAGCGGGTCGAGGTGATGATCCGCGACTACCGGCATTCGTCCGGCCGCTTCGACGCCATCCTCAGCGTCGAGATGATCGAGGCGGTCGGCGAACGCTGGTGGCCGACCTACTTCCGTACCCTCGAGGACCGGTTGGCGCCCGGCGGGCGCATCGGAATCCAGTCGATCCTGATGCGCCATGACGGCATGATCGCGGCCCGGTCGTCGTGGACGTGGATCCACAAGTACATCTTCCCGGGCGGCATCATCCCGTCGCTGCCGGCCATCGACAAGACGCTGGCCGACCACACCTCCCTGCGCGTCATGCAGCGCCACCATTTCGGCTCGTCCTACGCAGAGACTCTGAAGCAGTGGCGGGACCGGTTCATGGCCGAGGAGCCGGCCGTCGACGCCCTGGGCTTCGACGCCGTCTTCCGACGGATGTGGGAGTTCTACCTGGCCTACTCGGAAGCCGGGTTCCGTTCCGGATACCTGGACGTGGCCCAGCTGATCCTGGGCCGGGGGGAGGGGCGATGACGGCGACCGGCCACGCCGGCGCCATCATGGGCTACCTGACCGACCTGTTCGACCGGCAGCTCCCGCTGCGCATCCGGGTGTGGGACAACAGTGAGGCCGGCCCCGCCGGGGCGGTGACGGTAGTGCTCCGTTCGCCCAACGCCCTCCGCTACATCCTGTGGTCGCCCGGCGAGCTGGGCGTGGCCCGGGCCTATGTCACCGGCGAGCTCGACGTGGTCGGCGACCTCGAGGCTGGGTTGAGCACGGTGCTGGCCGCCATCGGCGGCCGCCGGCCCCGCATCAACGCCCGTACGGCCGCGGACGGGGCCCGGCTGCTGGCCCGGCTGGGCGCCATCGGGCGGCCGTTGCCGGCCCCTCCCTCCGAGGCCCGGCCCAGGGGGCGCCGGCACAGCATGCGGCGCGACGCCCAGGTCATCAGCCACCACTACGACCTGTCCAACGAGTTCTACCGCCTGCTGCTGGACCGCTCCATGGCCTACTCGTGCGGCTACTGGACCTCGGACGAACCGGGCTACACCGTCGGCAACGCCCAGCGGGACAAACTGGACCTCATCTGCCGCAAGCTCGATCTGCGGCCCGGGGCCCGGCTGCTCGACATCGGGTGTGGTTGGGGCTCGCTCACCGTCCACGCAGCCAAGGAGTTCGGCGCATCGGTGACGGCGGTGACCGTGGCCAAGGAGCAGCGGGCGTTCGTGGCCGACCGGCTGGCCCGGGAGGGCGTCGAGCACCTGGTCGAGCTGCGGCTGGCCGACTACCGGGAGGTGTTGGCCCAGGCCAGGGGCGACTACGACGCCGTCGCCATCATCGAGATGGGCGAGCACGTGGGCGACGACCAGTACCCGGCGTTCCTCGCCGGCCTGCACGCCAGCCTGCGCGACGAGGGCCGGTTCTTGTTGCAGGTCATGAGTCGCGGTCACCGCCATCCGGGCGGCGGTCCGTTCATCGAGCGCTACATCGCCCCTGACATGCACATGCGCCCGCTGGCCGACACCGTCGGTCGGGTGGCGGCCGCCGGCTTCGAGGTCCGCGACGTCCACGTCCTGCGCGAGCACTACGCCCGGACCATCCGGGCCTGGCACGAGGAGATGGAGCGCCGTTGGGACGAGGTGGTCGGGCTGATCGGGCCTGAACAGGCCCGTGTCTGGCGCCTGTACCTGGTCGGCGGCGCGCTGTCGTTCGAGGAGAACCGGATGGGCGTCGACCAGATCCTGGCCGTCCGCACCGGGGCCCGGGGCAGCAGCGGCCTGGCCGCCACCCGGCTGGGCTGGGATCAACCGGCCCAGGTCGTCACCCGCCCGGCCGTCGACACGTCCGGTTGAGCGGCTTCGCCACCGGCCCGTTCCTCACCGGACTGGCGGTCACCGCCGGATCGGTGACCGCTCTGTTCACGGCGACCTGGCTGATCGGCCGGCGCCTGGGCCGGTGGAACGTGGTCGACGTCACCTGGGGATTGGCCTTCGCCCTCGTCGCCGTGGTCTCCTACGTCTGGTCTCTCCAGGTCCATCCGGCCAACGACCTGCGTCGCGCCCTAGCCGCTGCCCTGGTGCTGGTCTGGAGCCTACGCCTGGCCGGGTACATCGGCCGGCGCAGCCGGGGCAAAGGGGAGGACCCCCGGTACGAGGCCATGTTCGAGAAGGCCACCGGCGACCCGGCGATGTACGCCCTGAAGGCCGTGTTCGGCCCCCAAGCCTTTCTGTCATGGTTCGTGTCACTACCTGTGCAGGTGGCCATGTACGAACGGGCCCCGACCGGGCCACTCACCTGGGTGGGCGCCGCCCTTTGGGGGGTGGGCCTGTTCTTCGAATCGGTCGGCGACGCCCAGATGTCCGCCTTCAAAGCCGACCCGGACAACAAGGGCCGGATCATGGACCGCGGCCTGTGGCACTACACCCGCCACCCGAACTACTTCGGTGACGCGTCGGTCTGGTTCGGCCTGTTCCTCATCAGCGCCCAGACGTGGCCGGGCGTGATCACGCTGCTCTCGCCGCTGGCCATGCTCTACTTCCTCTACTTCAAGAGCGGCAAGGGCCTGCTCGAGAAGTCGATGGCCGAATCCCGCCCCGGCTATGCCGAGTACATGGAGCGCACCTCGGGCTTCATCCCGTGGCCTCCTCGACGTCGGTGATCGACCAGGGTGGGTCCCGGTCCAGGTCGATGTCCACCCGCAGGCCGACCCGACCGGCCCCGTCCCGGCACTCATAGACCAAGCGGCGGTTGGCCAGGTCGACGATCTCGGTGGTCGACCGGTGCAGCCAGGCATGGCGCCTCCGCAGGCCGATCAGATCCTGGTGCAGGCGGTACACGTCGGCACCCAGAGCGGAGAGGCCGCCGGGGGCGGCCGGGAACTCCGGGCGGATGACGTCGTCACCGCCGGCACGCGCCTCCTTCACGCCTTCGTAGGCCCGCTCGTCGCCGTAGTACACCGATGGCGTCCCGCCTATTGTCATCAGTACCGTCAATGCCACGCCGATCAGGCGGCGGTCCGGCAGTCGGCTGGCCAATCGGGTCACGTCGTGGTTGCCCACGAAGGTCATGGGCACGAACCGGGTCAGCCATTCATTGTGGCGGCGGAGGGCCCAGGCCAACTCGAACAGGTTGCCGTCGACCAGCGAGCTCCAGATGGCCTTCCACAACTCGTACTGGGTCACCGAGTCGAGCCCGCTCCGGGCGACATAGTCGCCGTAGTCGCCGTGGATGACCTCGCCCACGAACCAGGCGTCAGGATGATCGGCGCGCACCGCCGGCAGGACCGCCGCCCAGAAGCCGGGGTCGACGGCGTAGGCGGCATCCAGGCGCCACCCGGCGGCGCCGGCGGCCAGCCAGTGCTTCATCACCGACACCGTGTAATCGACCACCTCGGCCCGCGAATGGTCCCACGTCGGCAGCCGGTCGTGACCCTCGAAGGTGCCACCGGTGCGCCATGAGGCGTCACCATGGACGAAGGACCGGCCGGCATGGTTGAACACGCCATCGAGGAGGACGCCCACTCCCCGGCTACGGGCTTGGTCGACTAACGAGTCGAAGCCATCCCGCGTCCCGAGACGGGTGTCGATCGCGAAGTGATCCACGGTGTCGTAGCCGTGCGTCTCCGATTCGAAGATCGGGCCGAGAGCCACGCCGTTGACCCCCAACGCCACGGCGTAGTCGAGCCATCCCGAAAGGCGGGCGAAGAAGTCAGGCTGGGAGGGGCTGCGGTCGACGCCCGTACGGTCGCGCCCCGAGAAACCCAACGGGTACACCTGCCACCAGATGGCGTGGTCGACCCACGCCGGATCGCCGCTCAGGTGCGGGCGAAGGTGTCGCTCGACTGGTCGGCGCCCGAGCCGGTCGACGAAGACCGGCGCGACCGGGTGAAGAAGAAGGCGATCCCGGCGACGGCGACCACTGCGAGCGGCAGCATGCCCTTGCCCAGGGAACGGCTCCGGCCCCGCCCGGTCGCCTTGCGGGCCGACTTCTGCGCCTTGCGCCCGGCCTTACGGGCCCGGCGGCTCATGTCGGTGAGGCTGGCCGGGAACTCGGGCGCCTTACCGGCCGCCTTCCGGGCCCGGCGGCTCATGCCGCTCCAGTCGACCGACAGGTCGGGCGTCTGGTGGGCCAGCTGTCGGGCCCGGCGACCCACGTCGCTGATGGACACCGGCAGGTCGGGGACGTCGTGGACCATATGGCGGGCGCGTTGACCGACTTCGCTCACGATTTCCGGCAGCCCGGACAGATCGGGCAGATGGTCGGGCAGGCGTTCAGACACGAGCTTGGTAGCACTGGCCATATGGGGAACGCCTACCCGCACCCGCCGACCGGCAAACTATCCGGCCCGGCGGGCGACCAGGACCGGAATGCGCCGGTCGGTCTTCCCCTGGTAGTCGGCATAGGGCGGGTAGGCGGCCACCGCCCGGTCCCACCAGGCGGCCCGCTCGTCGCCTTCGGCTTCGTGGACCACGGCGTCGAACGGCGCCGGCCCGTCCTGGATGGTGACCTCCGACGGCGCCGCCGTCAGGTTGTGGTACCAGACCGGGTGGGTCGGAGCCCCGCCCTGCGAGGCCACCAGGGCGTACTCGCCGTCGTGCTCGACCCGCATGAGGGCGGTCTTGCGCACCTTGCCGCTGTTGCGGCCGCGATGACCCACGATGATGATCGGCATCCCGGTATCGAGCAGGGTGTTGGCCTCCCGGCCACCAGAGCGCTCATAGGCGTCGACCTGGTCCCGAACCCACTGAGATGGGCTGGGTTCGTATTCACCTTCGAGGGGCATAGGTAATTCGTACCCGATGCGAGCCGTCCCCGTGGCTCTCAGGAATCTCTCAGCCGAAAAGGGTTGACCTCTCAGCTTGCCGGGGAACTATCGAACTCATGGCTCGCCCGGACCCCGCTCAGCCGCACCTGTGGGCGGTGGACGTGGTCCGGTTGCTGACCTTCTCGGCCGTCATTGCGGTGCACACCCTGGCCTTCACGGAGCAACCGGACAACCGGGCCGTCGCCGGCCTGATGATGCTGCTCCAGTACGGGCGCGAGGTGTTCTTCGCCCTGACCGGCTTCGTCCTCGTCTACACGACGATGAACCGGCCGCTGCGGCCGATCAGCTTCTGGCGGAAACGGATGCTCTACGTGGCCGTGCCGTACGTCGTGTGGACGGTTGTCTATTACGCCTACTTCGTGCTCGGACCGGCCCACATGACGCCGTCCTGGTCGGGCATGGGTTGGGATCTGCTCTACGGGGGGGCGGAGTACCACCTGTACTTCCTGCTGGTGACGCTCCAGCTGTACCTGGCCTTCCCGCTGATCTCCGGTTTCGTCCACCGCACTGCCGACCGGGCGGTGCCCATCCTCGCCGGCGCCACCGCTGTGAACCTGGCCTGGCTGGCCGCCGTGGCCTATGTCCCGGCGCCGGGGGGCGGGGCCGGCTGGCTGTGGCTCCACGCCTACGAGATCCTGCCGACCTACACCATGTACGTGCTGGCCGGTTGTTATGCGGCCGTGCACCTGGACACCATCCAGCGGGTCGTCACCGAGCACACCCGGGCCCTGTGGGGGATCGCCGGTGCGAGCGCGGCGCTGGCCCTGCTGGCGTACGGCGTCCAGCTCCCCTTCTCGGCGCCCCGCCAGGCCGATGAGGTCATCCAGCCGGCCATGATCTTCAGCTGTGTGGCCGCCGCCATCGCCGTCTACCTGATCGGATCGAAGTGGGCCGCCGGCGCCCGGCGCAACCAGCGGACGATCGAGGTGCTGAGCGATGCGTCATTCGGTGTCTACCTGGCTCACCCGCTCGTGTTGCAGGTGCTGACCGACTACTTCGGCTTCGGCAACCTGGGCCAGAAGCTGAGCCCGGTGCTGGCCACCGTCCTGGGCTACGCGATCACCGCCGGCGGCGCCACCCTCATCTCCCTGGCCGCCCGGCGAACCCCCCTGTCGCTGGCCCTGTCCGGCCGGCCTTGGCGCCAGCAGGTCAAGCGCCGGCCGGCGCCGGTGCCGGCCCTGGCCACCGCCGGGATGGCGCCATGTTGACGGTGACCGACCTGCTCGAGCGCCGCTCCTGCTCCGACCGCCTGGCCATCGTGGAAGGCCGCAGCGGCGAAGGCGTCACCTGGTGGGAGGTCTCCGACCAGGCGGCCCGCTGGCGGGCCTCCGGCTTGGAGGGACCGGTCGGCCTGGCCCTGGCCGACCCGGTGGCCATGGCGACCAACTTCGTGGCCGCCCTGCAGGCGGGCGTGATCGTGGCCCCGCTGGACCCGGCCGCCCCGCCGGCTGACGCCGTCGCCCGGGTCGCCCAACTCGGGTTACGCAGCCTGGTCGTCGGCCCCGGCCAGCCGGCGCCCGAGGGCGTCGAGACATGGCGGGCCGGCCGGCGGGAGCTGCGCTCGCTCGGCGGTGACCGCCGGCCCGGCTCGAAGCTGCCCGAGGCACCTCTGGCGGTAGCCGCGTTGATGGCCAGTTCGGGCACGACCGGCCGCCCGAAGGTGATTCCTTTGACCGAACCGCAACTGGTGGCCACGGCGGCGGGAGTGGCCCGGGAGCTGGACCTGGAACCGGCCGACCGCGGCTACTCACCCCTACCCCTGTTCCATATCAACGGCCTGGTCGTCGGGGTCCTGTCCGCGCTCGTCGCCGGATCGACCATCGTCGTCGACCGCCACTTCTCGAAGCGCTCGTTCTGGTCGACGGTCGAGGCCCAACGGGTCACCTGGCTGAACCTGGTGCCGGCCATACTCGCCATCGTCGGGTCGACCGAGCCGGCGGCCGACGAGACCGCCCGGGTCCGATTGGCTCGATCCGCCTCTGCCCCCCTACCGGACGCCGTCCGCCGCCGGTTCGAAGACGGCACCGGTATCCCGGTCGTCGAGACCTACGGCATGACCGAGGCGGCCAGCCAGATCTGCGCCAACCCGATCAACGATCGCCGGCCGGGCACGGTCGGGCGGCCGGTCGACGTCGAGCTGCGACTGGTCGGCGACCGCGTCCAGATCCGGGGCGACCGGGTGACGCCGGCGTACTGGAGCGCCGACGACGGCCGGTGGACCAGCCGCCCGGCCCACGGCCCCGACGGCTGGTTGGACACCGGCGACCTGGGCCGGATGGATGACGCCGGCCACCTCCACCTGCTCGGACGGGACGGCGATGTGATCAACCGGGGCGGCGAGAAGATCCAACCCCGCGAGGTCGAGGAAATCCTGCTCTCGGACGCCCGGGTGGCCGCCGCCGTTCTGGTCGCCCGGCCCCACGACACCGTCGGTGAGGAACCGGTGGCCTATGTGCTGCCCGCCCCCGGCCGCCCCATCGCCCATTTGGCATGTGAACTGTCTGAACTCTGCACACGCACCCTGAGCCGGTTCAAGCGGCCGGCCGAGATCGTCGTCGCCGAATCGCTACCCGTCGGTCCGACCGGCAAGGTGCGACGGGCCCAGGTCCGGGCCATGGCGGCCGCCTCCTCATCCCCCAGCAACCAAGGACACTCCCATGGACTCACTGTTTCTTGACCTTCCCGACCGCGAGCAGAAGCCGCGGACGCAGGGGCTCACGATGGTCATCGACAACGGGGTGCCGCACGGCGCCTTTGCCGACGCCATCTCCACGGGTGCGCCGTACATCGATGTCGTGAAGTTCGGTTGGGGGACCGCACTCGTCACGCCGGACCTCGAGGACAAGCTCGACGTGCTCCGCGGCCACGGCATCGGGTACTACTTCGGCGGGACCCTGTTCGAGAAATTCGTCAAGCAGAGCCGCTTCGAATCGTTCCTGACCCTGTGCCGTTTGTGCGACTGCCGATTCGTCGAGGTCTCGAACGGCACGGTCGAGATGTCCAGCCGGGAGAAAGCCGGGTACATCGCCCGCTGCGCCGAGGAGTTCACCGTCTTCTCGGAGGTGGGGTTC
>DASZNC010000007.1:0-30931 GCA_035551615.1 Acidimicrobiales bacterium | reverse complement strand
GTATGGATGTTGCGGAATATGGCACTCAGCGTGTCGCGGTCGTGCGGGTTGGCTTCCAGGACGAGTAACGCCTGATCCAGCGCGTCAATGTTCTCCTGGCTCTCCGCCAGGAACTCTGTGACTACCTCATCCATCTCGTCGGGTGTCATCCAAATTCCTCTTCGATCGCGACCATCTGGCCCCAGCGTCTGTCGGTCTGTCGGCAATAGATCAGGCCTCCTGAACGGCGTTTGCGGGGTAGCACCTGAATAAAGCTCCCGAAATGTCCGACCGGTCCGGTTCGCGCCCCGAAAATCGTTCAACCGTCCCGCTTCTGCGCCGATGCCCCTTCAGTACTCAACGAGCCTGGGAGGAACGCGGGTGGCCATTCTGGTCGTCGACGACAGCCGAGCAATGAGGATGATCGTGCGGCGCGAGCTGCGCAAGGCCGGCTATGAGGACGTGGTCGAGGCGGAGAACGGCGCCGTCGCCCTCACGACCATCAGCGACGGCGGCGTCGACCTGGTGCTCTCGGACTGGAACATGCCGGACATGAACGGCATCGACCTGTTGACCAACCTGCGGGCCTCGGGCAACGTCCTGCCGTTCGGTTTCGTCACCTCGGAGTCGGCGCCCGATGTCCGGGCCCGCGCCTTCGAGACGGGGGCCAGCTTCATCATCACCAAGCCGTTCACCTCGGACGACCTCGACCGGGAGATCAGCCTGGCGCTGGGCTGCGCGCCCGGCGGGCCCGAGGGGCAGGAGATCAAGCCCCGCACCGTCGGCTCCGTTCTCGAGGGCCTGCTCGGTCGCGAGGTGGTGGTGCGCGATTCGCCGGCCCCCGACCGGGCCAAGCCCCGTGGCATCGCCGAGTACACGTCCTCGTCCGGTCAGACCATCTACGCCGTCATGGAGATGCCACTGACCGCCGCCCTGGCCTGCGCACTGGCCCGCATCCCGACGCGCGAAGCGGAAGAGTGGGCCCAGGCCCACAGCTTCAACGACACCATCGAGTCCAACTTCTTCGAGGTGGCCAACGTGCTGGGCGCCTTCGCGTCGACCAGCGGCGAGCGGTGCGTGCTCAAGACGGTCAGCTGTCTGAGTGAGGGTGAGATCCGGGCCTCCATGCGAGAGGACAACAACTGGCATTCCACTGCCACTATCTCGGTCGAGGGGTACCCGACCGGCCGTATCGGCTTCGTAGCCGGGTAGGAGCGGAGTGAGCCTCAGCGGCCTCTCCGGCCCTTCCGCCCCCCGCCCCCCGGAGGACACCGGCGACCCGATCAGGGTCATGCTGGTCGACGACTCCGGGATCATTCGGCGCGTGGTGACGCGGGTGCTGGCCGACGAACCCGATGTCGAGGTGGTCGGTGTGGCGACCAACGGCCAGGAGGCGCTGGACCGGGTCGAGGTGTTCCGGCCCCACGTCGTCGTGCTCGATGTCGAGATGCCGATCCTCGACGGCCTCCAGACACTGCGCCGGCTGCGGCCGCAGTGGCCGACCCTGCCCGTCATCATGTTCTCCACCCTGACCAGCCGGGGCGCCGAGTCCACCCTCGAAGCCCTGACCTACGGCGCCAGCGACTACGCCACGAAGCCGACCTCCCTCGGTTCGTTGGAGAAGACGGTGGCGACCATGCGGGTCGAGTTGGTACCCCTGATCCGCAGCTGGGGGGAGATCGGCCGGTCCCGACAACCAACCGTCCGCCGCCGGGTCGCAACTCCGTCGTCGGTCCTTGCGCCGCTCGCCACCACCATGCGGCCCAACCCGGTGCGCCCGGTGGCCCCGACCCGTCCGTCGTCGGCACCGGTTGCTCCGGCCGTCGCCCTAGCCGCCGCGCCTGCGGTGCCGCCGGCCCGGCCCGTGCCCCCGCGGCCGGCCCGGACCAACCCGACGGGCCGTATCGACGTGGTCGTGATCGGGTCGTCGGCCGGTGGCCCGAATGCGCTGTCGGAGCTGATCCCCCAGTTCCCCGGGAGCTTCCCGGTACCCATCCTGCTGACCCAGCACATGCCCGAGACCTTCACCAAGCTGCTGGCCTCCCGCCTCGACGAGAAAAGTGCGTTGAAGGTGGTCGAGGCCGAGCCCGGCATGATCCCGGAACCGGGTCACCTCTATATCGCCAAAGGCGGCATGCATCTGGTCGCCACCCGTACCGCGGGACGGGTGGTCCTCGACTTCGATGACGGACCGCCCGAGAACTACTGCCGCCCGGCGGTCGACGTCATGTTCAGGAGTGCGGCCGAAGTCTGGGGCCCCAATCTCCTCGCCCTCATCCTCACCGGGATGGGGCGGGACGGCGTCGATGGGTGCAGCCGAATTCTGGAACACGGAGGATCAGTGATCACACAGGACGAGGCCAGCTGCCTCGTTTGGGGCATGCCTGGCGCGGTGGTCGAAGCCGGCCTGTCCGGGCAGGAGCTGCCGCTCAACCGCATCGCCGCCGAAGTCGGCCGTCGGGTCCGCCCGGTGGCCAGCAGGACGGCCTGACATGAGCGCCGTCGCCACCGACTTCTCGTATCTGCAGCAGTTGGTTCTCAACCGGTCGGCCATCGTCCTGTCGGACGACAAGGAGTACCTGGTCGAGTCCCGGCTGTCCCCTATCGCCCGTGAGCTCGGGTTGGAGGGTGTCGATGCCGTGCTCGAGCGCCTGCGCCTGACGCGGGAGCGGGCCCTCGAGGATCGCGTCGTCGAGGCCATGACCACGAACGAGACCCTCTGGTTCCGTGATGTCCACCCGTTCAACGCCCTGCGCCGGACGGTCTTCCCGGAAATCATCGCCCGGCGGGCGCCGTACCGGCAGCTGGCGGTGTGGAGCGCGGCCTCGTCGTCGGGCCAGGAGCTGTACAGCATCACGATGCTCCTCGCCGAGTCGTTCCCCCAGGTCATGGACTGGCATCTGTCCCTGCACGGGACCGACCTCAGCTCGGAGATGGTCAACAAGGCTCGAGCCGGAAAGTACACCACGCTCGAGATCAACCGTGGCCTGCCGGCCACGATGATGGTCCGCAACTTCGACCGTGACGGCAGCAATTACGTCCTGAAGGACGAGGTGCGCCGGATGACCACGTTCCGTCAGATGAACCTGGCCGAGCCGTGGCCGACCCTGCCCAAATACGACCTCATCCTCATCCGCAACGTCCTCATCTATTTCGACCTGCCTACCAGGAAGAAGATCCTGGAATCGGCGGCGCGATGCCTCGATCCGAACGGTTACCTCTTCATCGGCTCCTCCGAGACGATGATGGGTGTCACCGATGTGTTCGAGGCGGCGACCGCCGACGGGGCGACCTTCTACCGACTCAAGGGGAAACAATGAAAGCGCTAGTAGTCGACGACTCCCGTTCGATGCGCACCATCGTGTCGCGGATTCTCCGTGGCGTCGGGGTGGAGGAGATCGTCCAAGCCGAGAACGGTCAAGAGGCCATTCAGGTCCTCGAGACCGGCGGCATCCCGGACATCGCCCTGGTCGACTGGCACATGCCGATCATGAACGGGTACGAGTTCGTGTGCGCCGCCCGGAAGGTTCCGGAGTGGCGGCCCATGACCATCATGATGGTCACCACCGAGAACGAGCACGGCCAGATCGTCAAGGCGCTGGCCGCCGGTGCCACCGAGTACCTGATCAAGCCCTTCACCCCCGATGCCCTCGTGGACAAGCTGTCCCTCCTTGGCCTGAACCCCCTGACTGGAGCGCTCTCATGACGTCCGACCTGAATACCGAAACCATCGTGGAGATGACCCAGGAGGTCTGGACCGCGCTACTGGCCGACGACGGCCATCTCCGTCCCGGAGGTCACGGCGGCGGCGCCATGGCCGCGTCCATCTCGATCAGCGGGGTGTGGAACGGAACCGCCTGCCTCACCTGCTCGGAGCCGGCCGCCCGTCACGCGGCCGCCGTGATGTTCGGTATGTCGCAGGCCGAGATCACCGACGAGGAGGTGCACGACGCCATCGGCGAGTTGATCAACGTGGTCGGCGGCAACATCAAAGGCATCCTGCCGGGCCCGACCGAGTTGTCGCTCCCGACCGTTCATGCCGATGAGCCGTTCGCCGTACCCACCGATCTCGAACTCGGATGGGAAGTCAACTTCACCTGGCTCGACGAGCCGGTCGGCGTCACCGTCTGGACCGGCCAGGTCGACCCCGCCTTCGCCTGAGGCATTCTCCTCCGGGATAGAAGGCACCGCCCTCAGGGCGCCAGTAGACCGGCGGCCTCCGCCCTCGTGATCGACTCCGAGGAGTCGAACGGATGGGCGGTGGCCGCCTGGATCATCTCGTGGGGACGGGCCGGTACCACCGGGCTGTCGGATCCGGCGCGCACGGTGATGCCGGCCCGGAGCCAGGATCCGATGCGGATCATCCAGGGTCGCTCGACGTCCGACAGGTCGCGCTCGTACTTCGTCCGGCGGTGCACCAGGAACGACGGGTTCACGACGACCATCGCCCCGATGGCGGCGACCCGCGCGACCTGATCGGGCAGCGACAGGGCGGCGTGTTCGATGCGATCGACCGTCCCGTCCGGGGCCGGAGACGCCGCCAACGCGTCGATGGTCGCCTCGAGCGCATCGACGTCGACCACGTGCACGGCGACCGGGTAGCCGGCGGCATGGGCGGCGGCGACCGGGCCCGGGGCCGGCGCCATCAGCTTGACCGGGCCGACCCGGACGGTCCCGGCCATGGCCCCGAAGCCGGGTACCGCGCCGATCGATGGGCGGCCGACCATGGCCGTCACCTCCTGGCGGATGATCCCGGCGGCGCGCCATGACGACATCAGGTCCAGTTCCCCGGGCCCGTTGGTGTGGGTGGCGTCGGTGAACGCCGTGATTCCGTCCCGCCACCATTCGCGCGACACCTGGGCGGCGGCGGTGGCCAGGGCATCGGGGTCGAGCCGGGGCACCCGGTCGAGCAGGTCGTGGCGATCGAAGAGAACGCCGTCCGGATGGTCAGGCTCGCCTATCTCCGCCAGCGCGGCCGAGTTCAGAACGGCCGCGTGACCACTCCGGTGGTGGACGACCACCGGGCGCCCGGGGACGGCGCCGTCCAGATCGAGCCGGGTCGGGTGGCGGGCCGGAGTCATGAACGAATCGTCGTAACCCCACGCCCTCACCCACCCGGACCCGGCCGGCGCGGATCCGGCCGGCGCGGCGGCCGATATCAACTCGACCAGCTCCGAGGGCGACCGGGCCGGCGTGACGTCGACCGACAAACGGGCGGCGGCGGAGGCCAGGAAGTGGACGTGGTGATCGGTGAAGGAGGGCATGGTCCTGACCGGGCAGCGTATTGACCGGCGGAAGTAGGTTGACCGCCATGCCCGACGCCGAGCCCGCTCCGAGTACAGACGAAGGCCTGATGCGCCTGGCTGACCACGCCCGGCGGGATCCGGACCGCCCGGCCGCGGTCGAGGCCGCGACCGGCCGCCAGGTGACGTACGGCGAACTGGACGAGCGCACCTCCCGCCTGGCCGCCGCCCTCGAGGCCGCCGGCATCGGTGAGCAGGGCCACGTGGCCGCCCTGCTGCCCAACCGGATCGAGTACTTCGACATCGCCTGGGCGGCGCAGCGTTCCGGGCTCTGGCTCACACCGGTCAACTGGCACCTGACTGCGTCCGAGGCCGGATACATCATCAACGACTGCGGGGCGCAGGCCCTCCTGACAACTGCGGAGCTGGCCACCCTGCTGGCCGACGAGGAGAACCTGATGCAGCCGCCGGCGCTGCAGATCCAGGTCGGCGACGAGTTGGAGAAGACTCTGGAGCAGGCCCCGGCGGGGGTGACCAGGCCCGAGAACGAGGGCGCCATCATGCTGTACTCGTCGGGCACCACCGGCCGCCCGAAGGGCATCGTCCGGCCGTGGTGGCCGCGCCAGTACGGCCGGGCCGGCGCCATCGACATGTTGATGTCGGTCGCCTACGGCTTCGACGCCGACACCGTGTACCTGTGCCCGGCCCCTCTGTACCACGCCGCTCCCATCGCCTGGTCCATGGGCACCCAGCGGCTGGGCGGCACGGTCGTGGTGATGGAACGGTTCGACCCTCTGGAGATGCTGCGGCTCATCGAGAAGTACCGCGTCACCCACATCCAGATGGTCCCGACCATGTTCGTCCGCCTGCTGAAGCTCAGCGACGAGGAGCGCAGCCGGTATGACCGGTCCAGCCTGAAGACGATCATCCACGCCGCCGCTCCTTGCCCGGTCGAGGTCAAGCGGCAGATGATCGACTGGTGGGGCCCGATCATCCACGAGTACTACTCGTCGAGCGAGGGCAACGGATTCACCATGATCGGTCCCGAGGAGTGGCTGACCCACCCGGGGTCGGTCGGCCGCCCGGCGGGCGGGGTCATCCACATCGTCGACGAGGACGGCAACGAGCTGCCGGTCGGCCAGATCGGTACCGTCTGGTTCGAGGGTTCGGCCCAGTTCGAGTACCACAACGACCCGAAGAAGACCGCCGACGCGTTCAACGACAAGGGCTGGAGCACCCTCGGCGACATGGGCTCGCTCGACGACGAGGGCTACCTCTACCTGTCCGACCGGCGGACCAACCTGATCCTCTCCGGCGGGGTCAACATCTACCCGCAGGAGATCGAGAACGAGATGGCCCTCCACCCGGCCGTGCTCGACGTGGCCGTGATCGGGGTACCCGACGACGAGATGGGCCAGCAGGTGAAAGCGGTTGTCCAGGCCGCCGATCCGGCCGCTGCCGGACCCGCCCTGGAAGCGGACCTGATCGCTTTCTGCCGAAGCCGCCTGGCCGGCTTCAAGTGCCCGCGCACGGTCGACTTCGTCGACGAGCTGCCCCGGTTGCCCAGCGGCAAGCTGGCCAAGCGCCTGCTGATCGACCGTTACCGGGAGGGTTGACCGCTACCGGGGGGAGTTGACCTCACCGGCGCCGGCCCGGTCCGCTACTGGCCGATGTCCATGCCGCCGTCCACCCGCACCAGCGCACCGGTCACGAACGACGACGACGGGCTGGCCAGGAACAGCACGGCGCTGACGATCTCCTCCGGGCGGCCGGGCCGGCCAGCGGCATTCGGTGCCATCTGGCGGGCGTCCTCGGTCCACGCCTTGGCGATATCGGTCAGGAACGGCCCGGGAGAAACGGTGTTGACCCGCACCTTCGGTCCGTACTCGCGGGCGAGCGACCGGGTCATGGCGTTCAGGGCCGCCTTGGCACTGCCGTAAGGAACGACCGCCGGCAGGGGCATGAGCGCACCGGACGACGAGACGTTGATGATCGTGCCGCCGTCACCGTCGCGCATCCGCTTGGCGATCTGGGTGGCCAGCCGGAACGGGCCCTTGAAGTTGAGCCCGACCACGCTGTCGAATAGCTGCTCGGTCATGTCGTGGCTGGCCATCGGCGGGCTCATGCCGGCGTTGTTGACCAGGATGTCGACCCGCCCGAAGTCTGCATAGGCCCGCTCGATCAGCTGATCGATCGAGTCCCAGTGAGCGGCGTGCACCGACACGGCCAGGGCGCGCCGCCCTAGCGCCCGCACCTGCTCGGCCACCTGCTCGCAGTTCTCCAGCTTGCGGCTGGCGATGATCACGTCGGCGCCCCGCTCGGCGAAGGCCATCACCATCTCCCGCCCGAGGCCTCGGCTGCCTCCGGTCACGAGGGCGACTTGGCCGGACAGGTCGAACAGCGGATCGGTCACGCCAGCAACTTAGGTGCCGCGGCCCGCCGTCGTCAGGGTGTGTCGACGGTCAAAGGAGGGGGCCGGTTCCGCCTCCCGCCCGGCCCGCCGGGTTGGCGCTACTCCGTGACGAAGTCGATCAGGGACTCGACGGCGCCGACCAGCGACGGCTCGAGATCGGCGTAGGAGGTGACCTGGGCCAGCAACCGCTTCCAGAGCCGACCGGGGACCGGCTCTCCCAGGGCCTCGCACATGCCGTCCTTCCAGGAACGGTCCCGAGGGATGACCGGCCAGGCGGCCAGCCCGACCACCCCCGGCCGGATGGCCTGCCACACGTCTACATACGGGGTGCCGACCACCTTCACGTGCGGACCCTGCACGTCGGCGGCGATCCGCGACTCCTTGCTGCCCGGGACCAGGTGGTCGACCAGGACCCCGAGTCGGGCGTCGGCGCCCGGACCGAACCGGTCCACCACCGCCGCCAGGTGATCGATGCCGTCCAGCTGCTCGACGACCACGCCCTCGACCCGCAGGTCGTCCCCCCAGACCTTCTCGACCAGTTCGGCGTCGTGTACGCCCTCGACCATTATCCGACCGGCCCGGGCCACGCGCGCCGCCGCCGGCTTCGGGGCGATCGAACCGGAGGCGGTGCGGGCCGACCCGCCCGGTGCTGCGGCAGCCGGCGCCGGGCGGGTCAGGGTGACCGTCTCCCGCCCGATGGCGAACGCCCCCCGGTGCAGGCTGAACAACCGCTCCAGTCCGGTGTTGGGCGAGCGCAGCACCACCGCCGACTGGTCGAAGCCGGCCACCCGTCCGGTGAACCGGGAGCCCAGGTGGGTAACCGTGAGGCCGACCTCAGCCGGCACCTCCCGGTATTCCTTGCCCCGCCGCCATTCGCCGTCGATCGGCCCCGACAGGATGCCGCGCCCGGGATGTTCAGCCATTTTTCGAAGGTAGCGGCCGGCGGCCCCGCTCCTTTGGACCATCCGCTGACCCGGTGCGGGACTGCCCGATCGGCTGGATTCCGGTGGAGCGCTTTGTACGGTACCTACCGAGCCGGTAGCGTTTGATCCTCGATGGCGAGGGTGATCGCAGCCTTCATCACCGCCGCTGCGGTACTGGCTGCGGTCGCGACTCCGGCCGCCGCTGCCTCTACGGGGCCGGTGAGCGCCGGGGAGTTGACCCTTGTCCCGGCGGCCGGGACCACCCTGTCGGTCGACGGCATCCCCTACGCCGGCTCGATGGTCGTGGCCGCCGACCCCGGTGGCGGGATCGACGTGGTCGACCGGGTGAGCTTCGAGGACTATGTCGACGGCATCGGCGAGATGCCCTCGAGCTGGCCGGCGGCCGCGCTGCAGGCCCAGGCCGTGGCCGCCCGGACCTACGCGCTGTGGACCGTCCTCACCCACCCGGCCGGGCCCGGCGGCGGCCAGATCTGTGCCACCGACTCGTGCCAGGTGTACTTCGGGTTGGACAAGCTCGAGAGCCAGGACGGGGCCCAGTGGGCGGCCGCCGTGAAAGCGACGTCCGGCGCCGTACTGCAGTACCAGGGCCGCATCATCGAGGCCCTCTACGGTTCGTCCGACGGGGGCCAGACGGTCGACGGCGGGGTGCCGTGGTTGCCCTCGGTATCGGACCCCCAGGACTCGCTGTCCCCCGAGCACAACTGGACGTGGTCGGAACCCCTGTCGGCCATGGCCGGCACCCTCGGGGTGCCCGCCGGGCAGACCCTGGTCAGCCTGGTCAGCTCGACGACGGCCATCCAGGAGACCCTCGGCCACGGCTCGGGGCCGTCCACTTCGGTGTCGCTGACACCCGGGCAGTTCCACAGCCTGGTGAACGCCAGGACACCCAACCCGTCCGGGCTGGACCTGCCCCTGCCCTCGTACCGGTATTCAGTGTCGACCTACGGGACGACGGTCAAGATCGCCGGCATGGGCGACGGCAACGGTTACGGGATGAGCCAGTACGGGGCCCTCGGCAAGGCCCAGGCCGGATGGACGGCCGGCCAGATCCTGGCCGACTACTACGCCGGCACCGTCGCCGGGCCGTTGCCGGCCAACGAGATGCCGGCCACCATCGGCGTGACCCTCCACTCGGGAACCGGCCACGCCGGCATCAGCGCCAACGGGCCGGTCTCGATCGTCGACGGGCGGGGCACCAGGCTCGCCGACGTGAAGTCGGCGGCCGCCTGGTCGGCGACCCGGGGCGGGGCCGGTGTCGAGCTGAGCCCGTCCGGGGCCATCGCCGAGGTCGATCCGGACATACCGGTCGCCGCGCCGGTGGCACCGCGGGCGCCCGGACCGACCGGTGCCGGCTCGACCGTGGCCGCCGGCCGCCACCACAACGCACCCCCGGCGCCGACCACGACGCGCCCGGCCCCGGCTCCGGCCGTGTCCCGGCCGCCGGCACCGACCCCCTCGGCCGTGGCCGCGGCGGAGACGACCGCCCGTCCGAAATCCGGCGGGATACCGTGGAACGTTCTCATCGGGACCGGCGTGGTAATCGCCGGTGCCGCGGTTATTGGTCACATGTTTAGGCGGAGGAGGGGCGAACGCCCTGCGGGACAGTAGAACCGTTACCTACGATTTCCCGGTGACGATGGTGATGGCGGGCCGCTCGCCCGCGCCGCGCGAGGAGCATCCTCGGCGCCCGGTACGGCTGCGCCCGTTGCCGGGCCTCGACGGCCTGCGCGCCCTCGCCGTCGTGGCCGTCATCACGTTCCACCTGAACCCGTCGTGGCTGCCCGGCGGATTCTTGGGGGTGGACATCTTCTTCGTGATCTCGGGTTACCTGATCACGTCGCTGCTCCTGTCGGAGTTCCAACGCCACCGCGGCGTGGCCCTGGGCCGGTTCTGGGCCCGCCGGGCCCGCCGGTTGCTGCCGGCCGTCCTGGCCCTGCTGTTCGGCATCACCGTCGTCGCCGCCCTGTTCGCTCGCGATGCCCTCGGCCGCCTGCAGGGCGACCTACCGGCGTCTCTCTTCTACGTCATGAACTGGCGACTGGTCTTCGAGCACCAGAGCTACGTCGCCTCGTTCGGGCGGCCGCCGCTCCTGCAGCACCTGTGGTCGCTGTCGATAGAGGAGCAGTTCTACCTGATCTGGCCGCCGGCCCTCCTCCTGCTGCGCCGGCGTTTCTCCAGCACCCAGGTGGCCACCATCGCCATCAGCGCGGCGGCCGTCTCGGCCGCCCTCATGGCCGCCCTGTACAACACCGCGTCATCGGTCTACTTCTCGACCGACACCCATGCCGAGGGCCTGCTGATCGGCTGCGCCCTGGCCGCCGCCATCCCCCCGTGGCGCATGGCCGCCACCGTGGCGCCCAGCGCCAAGCACATCCTCGAACGATCGGGTGTGGTGGCGTTCGCTGTCGTGCTGATCGGGCTGTTCGTCTTCTCCTTCAACTCGGCGGCCACTTACCGCGGCGGCATGGTGCTCGTCGACCTGGCCACCGCCGTGGTCATCGCCACCGTGGCCCATCCGGCCTGCCGCCTGGGTGACCTGCTGGGCTGGGCCCCTCTGCGGTGGGTCGGGCTCCGCTCCTATTCGCTGTACCTGTGGCACTGGCCCATATTCGAGCTCACCCGGCCCGGTCCCGATCTGTCGTGGTCGACCGGGCCCGACGACGTCGTGCGGCTGCTCCTGACCGTCGCCGCCGCCGAGCTGTCCTACCGGTACATCGAGCAGCCGTGGCGGGAGGGGCGGGCCCAGTTCGCCCTGCGCGTCCGGATGGCGAGCATGTCCCGCCGCCAGCTCGTGTCGATCGCCGTCGCTCCTCTTCTGCTCGTCGCCGTCCTGCTGGGCACCGCGCCCGGTCCGGGCGAACCGCCGATCCTGGCGCAAGGATCGAGCCCGGCGGCCCGGGTGGCGCCGGCGTCACTGGCCATCGCCCCGGTGACGGCCAACCACGACCCTCACCGGCTCCCGGCCCGGGATACCACCACCTCCTCGCCGGCGCCGACCACGAGCCTGCCGCCGGCCATCGGCCCGGTACCGGCCGCGTCCGAGCCGATCCTGGCCATCGGCGACTCCGTCCTCCTCGCCGCCAGCCCCACGCTCCAGACGACCTTCGGCACCGACATCACCGTCGATGCCGCCGTGGGCCGCCAGGTGGGTGCCGGCCTGGACCGGCTGGGCACCTACTACTCGAGCGGGGCCATCTCCCGGTTCCGCACCGTCGTGATCGCCCTCGGCACCAACGGCCAGTTCACGCCCGCCCAGTTCGCCCAGATGGCGGCGCTGGTCGCCCATGTCCCGCACGTGGTCGTCGTCGACGTCCACGCCGCCCGGTCGTGGGCCGCCCCCAACAACTCGACCATCTTCGCCGGGGTCGCCGCCCACCCGAAGCAGATGGTGGTGGCCGACTGGAACGTGGCCGCCTTCGGGCCCGGCCTGCTCTACGGCGACGGCATCCATCCCGATCCGGCCGGCGCCGCCGCCTACACCACCGTGCTCGAGCAGGCCCTGGACCGGGTGGCGGCGGCGCCCATCCATCCGGCCGCGTCCAGCGCGACGACGCGCCCGGCGCCGGCCACCACGGCGCTGCGTGTCACTACCACCACTGCGGCCCGGTCGACGACGACCAGGCCGGCGGCCACGACCACGACGGTGAAGCGGCCGTAGCCTCGCCTCAGGAGGCCTGGTTGTCGGAGAGCTCGCTGCGGATGACCCGGCGGAGGAGCTTGCCCGTCTCGTTGTAGGGCATCTCGTCGCGGAACTGGATGACCTTCGGGGACTTGGTCGACCGCAGGCGGGTGCGCACCCATTCCTGCAGCTCCTCGGCGCTGACCGCGGCGCCCGGCTCGAGCACGATGGCGGCGGCGACGGTCTCGCCCCACTCCGGGTCGGGCACGCCGACCACGGCCGCTTCGGCGACGGCCGGGTGGGCGGCCAGGGTGTCCTCGATCTCGCCGGGTGACAGGTTCTCGCCGCCGCGGACGATGACATCGTCCAGGCGGCCGTCGAGGAAGAGGAACCCGTCGGCGTCGACCCAGCCGGCGTCGCGGGTGCGGAACCACCCGTCGTCGCCCAGGCCGCCCTTGCCCAGGTACTCCCCGGAGACCTGCTCGCCGCGAACCCAGACCTCGCCCCGCTCGCCGGGCCCGACCGGCCGGCCATCGGGGTCGAAGATGCCGACCTCGACAGTGGGTAGCGGCCGGCCGACCGATCCGAGCCGGGCCCGGACCGCCGGGTCGCCGCTGGCCACCGCGTCGCGGTGATCGGCCGGGGTGAGAACGGCGATGGTCGAGCTGGTCTCGGTCAGGCCGTAGGCGTTGACGAAGTTGACATCGGGCAGCACCTTCATGGCCCGCTCGATGGTCTCGACCGGCATCCGCCCGCCCCCGTAGGAGAGATGGCGGAGCGACGACAGATCCCGTCCCGACGCGTCCACGGTATCGAGGATGCGGCCCAGCATGGTGGGCACGACCATGGCCTGGGTGACACCTTCGGTGGCGACGGTGTCGACCCAGCCCTCCGGTTCGAAACCGGGCAGGTAGATCATGCGGCGGCCGCTGTAGAGCGACGACAGGATCGATGACACACCGGCGATGTGGTACGGCGGGACGCTGATCAGCTGGGCCTCGTCCGCACCGGCGGCCAGGAACTCCACGCTGCCGATGATGTAGGAGACCAGGTGGCGGTGGCGCAGAACGGCCGCTTTGGGCTCGCCGGTCGTGCCGCTGGTGAACAGCAGCACGGCGATCTCGTCCGGCTCGACCCACGGGAAGTCGGGGACCTCCCCGGTCCCGTCGAGCGGGGCCAACAAATCCTCGCGAGCGACGACGGTGAGGCCGGCGTCGGCCGGGACCCGGCCCGCCGTCTCGGCGCCGGCCACCACCACACCGGGGGTGACCCGGCCCAGGATGGACGCCAGCTGCTCATCGGTCAGCCGGTAGTTGACCGGCACGAACGGCAACCCGGCCAGCGCGGCGCCGAACAACGACACCGGTACCGCCTCGCTGTTGAGGTCGAGCAGGATCACGTACTCGGCCCCTGACGCGATGAAACGGGCGGCCGCCCGTCGCGCCGCAGCCAACAGACGGGCGCCGGTCAGGCCATCGGCGCGGCGCCCGAGGACCAACCGGTCACCGGCTCCATCCGCCACCATGTCGAGGAGCATCGCCAGATTCATATCGATGCAAGATTAGTTGAGGCGCTCCAAAATCTGCCCATCCGCCGATGGCCGATGTGAGGGGTGCCGCCGCCGATCGGTATCGACCGCACCCACCCGCCCCGGCCCACCGGCGACCTCCACGCCGGCTTTCGGTTCATCCGGTTCCAGCGGCGGGGCCGAGCGGTCGTTCAGTGGTGGCCCGGCAACCTCGAGGAGTAGATGGAGTAGCCGTCGATCTGGCGGGCGATCCAGGTGGCCATGAACGTGGCCGTGATGATCGGCACGGTGAGGGCCAGGCCGCTGTTGGTCAGCTCGACCACCAGGACCAGACCGGTCAGCGGGGCCTGGATCGACGAGCCGAGCATGGCCGCCGCGCCGACCAGGGCGAAGGCGCCGACCGGCGTACCCGGCCAGGGCATGGACCACACCACTCCCCCGAGCGCCCCGAGCGCGGCCCCGGTGCTCATGAACGGGGTCAGCAGGCCGCCCTGCGCGCCGCTCCCCAGGCAGAGCGCGGTGACGAGCGGCTTCAGGGCGAAGAGGGCCAACAGCAGCCAGGCCGATCCGTAGCCCAGAAAGGCCCGGTGGGCCATGTCCTTGCCGTTGCCGAACAGCTGCGGGTAGGCGACACCGATCAGGCCCAGCACGGTGAACGCGAGCAGCGGCCCGCCGATCAACAACCGGCCCTCCAGGCGGTGGTGCGACACCCAGCCGATGAGGCGGATGTAGGCGCTGGCCAGCGCCCCGACGATCGGCCCGGCGACCAGCGCGAAGATCAGGATGGAGATGGTGAACCGGTAGTTCGGTATGTCGGCGTACGCCGGGTGGTCGGGCAGGTACACCCAGGACACACCGGTGGCGATGACGCTGCAGGCCAGGGCCGGCAGCACGCACGGCAGGGTGACGGTGCCCAGCATCAACTCCGTGGCGAACAGGGCCCCCCCGAGCGGGACGTTGTACACGGCGGCCAGGCCGGCCCCGGCCCCGCACGCCATCAACAGCTTCCGCTGCCCCGGACCCAGACGGAACCAGCCCGATGCCAGCTCGGCGGACAGGCCGCCCAGCGCCTTGGGCGCCGCCTCGCGCCCGATCGACGCACCCATGCCGATGACCACCTCGGAGATGACCCCGGACAGGAACGCCCGCCGCGGCGACAGGCGCCCGGTGCCGGTCCACACGACCTCGTCGACCTCGGTCAACTCGCCCGCCGTCCAGCGGCGCAGGGCGTACCAGGCCGGCCCGGCCACTGCGCCGGCGATGGCCAAAACGATCACCCGATGGGCACCGGACGCCCGCTCGACGTGGCTCTGGAAGTCCCCCGATCCGGTCCCGAAGGCCAGGTCCTGAACGCCGAACAGGATCATCATCATCAGGTCGCCGAGCAGGCCGGCGGCCAACCCGACCAGGACGATGGCGGCCCAGAACCGCACGGTCAGCGGGGCGTCACCATCTCCGGTGATGTTCGGTTGCTCGGTGGCGCCCCGCCCGGAGGGCAGGCGCCGCTTCAGGAGCGGGGCCGGGACGCGGACCCGGCGGAAGCGCTCGTCGTCGGGTCCGTAGGACATCGACGCGGGCACGCCGCGAAACTACCGGCCGGAGCCCACCAGAAGGTGCTCGTCGCTCGGCGGCGGATAGTCCGGCGCCTGCTCGACCCCCTCCACGTTGAGGTGCGGAATGATCCGGTCGAGCCAGCCCGGCAGCCACCAGTTGGCGTCGCCGAACAGATGCATCAACGACGGCACCAGCACCGTCCGGATGATGAAGGCGTCGATCAGGATGGCGCCGGCCAGGCCGATGCCGAACTGCTTGATCACGACGTTGTCACCCAGGGCGAACGAGGCGAACACCAGGATCATGATCGACGCGGCGGCGGTGATGACCCGCCCGGTCGCCGCCTGGCCGACGGTCACGGCGTCGCCGGACTGCCGGCGGTGCACCCACTCCTCCCGCATCCGGCTGACCAGGAACACCTCGTAGTCCATCGACAGCCCGAACAGGATGGACACGAGCATGACCGGCAGGAAAACCTGCACCGGCGCCTTGGCCGCGATCCGGAAGAGAGAATCGCCGTAGCCCCATTCGAAAACGGCGTTCATGATGCCGAGAGCGGCGCCCACCGACAAGAGGTTCATCACCGACGCGATCAAAGGAATGAGCAGGCTGCGGAAGACGGCCATCAACAGGATGAACCCGAGCAGCACGACCACGCCGATGAACAGCAACAGCTTCGACGCCAGGCTGTGGGCGAAGTCGCTCTGGAGGGCGGTGGTCCCGCCGACCAGCACGGTCACGCCGGTGCCGGCCGTCGCCTGAGGCAGGACGCGGTCGCGCAGGCGGCTCAACAGGTCGGAGGTCTGAACCGACTGGGAGCTGGTGGTCGGGTACAGCTGGGCGACGGCGACCTGGCCACTGGGGCTGAGGACGGGCTGGCCGACGGCGGCCACGCCGGGCTGGCCAGCCAGCTCACGGGTGATGGTCTGGAATGTGGAGACGGCCGAAGCGGAAGGCAGCTCGGCGACCAGTTCGAACGGGCCGGCGAAGCCCGGGCCGAAGCCCTTGGCCATCAGGTTGTAGGCGAGGAGAGTGGTGGAGCCGGGCGGGTCGGAACCGGCATCGTCAAGGCCCAGCCGCAACGTCAGCACCGGCAGGGCGACGACCACGACGGTGACCAGAGCCACCACGGCCGGCAGCTTGGGCCGGGCCTCGATGAAGCGGGCCCACCGGAACCAGACCCCGCTGGCGTGCTCCTCGACCGGGCCGTTCTCCTGGAGGTGGCGCCGCTGGCGACGGCTCAGCACCCGGGACCCGAAGAAACCGAGGAGAGCAGGCAGCAGCGTGAGGGCGGCGAGCATGGTCAGCAGGACCGTGATCGAGGAGCTGACGGCCAGGCCGTAGAGGAACGGCAGGCCGAGCACGAACTGGCCCATCAGCGCGATGCAGACGGTGAGACCGGCGAAGAAGACGGCCCGGCCCGAGGTGTTGATGGCGTTGACGGCGGCCGTCTCGAGGTCGGCGCCGGCCTTCAGCGCAGCCCGGTGGCGGGTGACGATGAACAGTGCGTAGTCGACTCCCACACCGAGGCCGATCAGTACGCCCAGGATGGTGGCGAAGTTGGCGATGGCCATCGCGTGGCTCAGCAGACCGGTGAGCTCGAAGCCGACGGCGATGGCGAACAGGGCGGTGATGATCGGCAACGTGGCGGCGGTCAGCGCCCCGAACGCGATCAGCATGACGATCAACGCGGCGAGTATCCCGAACCCGGTGCTGGGGCCGGTCGAGGGCGCCTGGGCGTTCTCTATGTCCTGGCCGCCCAGCTCGATCGTGACGCCGGCCGAACGGGCCGTCTCCGCTGTACGCATAACCCGCAGGACGTCTTCTTTGGGGATGGTCCCGGGCTGGCCGTCGAAGCTGACGGTGGCGAAGGCGACCTGGCCGTCCTTGCTGATCTGGTCGGCGCCACGGGTGCTGTAGGGGCTGACCACGCCACGTACGGCGGGCAGGGTGGCCACCTCGGCGAGCATCCTGGCGACCTGGGCCTCGACCTTCGGGTCGGTCACCGAGGCGGCCGAGATCACGATCTGGTCACTGCTCCCCGAGACCGCCGGGAACTCCTTCTGGAGCAGCGCGACCGCTTCCGCCGACTGGGTGTGCGGCAGCGAGAAGCGGGTCGAGAAGTTGGTTCCGGCCAACCGGCCTATGGAAACGGTGGCGACCAGCAGTAGGAGCCAGCCGGCCAGGACCGTTCGGCGGTGCCGGAAACACCAGCGCGCCAAAGTAGACAAAATGACCTCCGTGGGGGGGCGGGGCGACCAGCGAATCTAGCGCGCCTCCGAATCCGGAGGAGCCCTCACTTTCTGGGAACACCTTTGGTCTTCGGCTTGTTCCAGTCCTTTGTGAATGATTCCGAAAATCGGCGGGTTCCGGATTGGGTGATCCTCGCCATCGCCTGTGTCGCTCAGTTCATGGTCGTTCTGGACGTGTCGATCGTCAATGTGGCGCTGCCCTCGATCGGCCGTGACCTCCACTACAGCCCGACCGGTCTGCAGTGGGTGGTCAACGCGTATGTGTTGACCTTCGCCGGCTTCCTCCTGCTGGGCGGTCGGGCGGCCGACCTGTTCGGTCGGCGGCGGGTCTACATGGCCGGCCTGGGCCTGTTCACCCTGGCCAGCCTGGTCGGCGGCCTGGCCGAGAACTCGACCTGGCTCACCGCCGCCCGGGCCGCTCAGGGCTTCGGCGGGGCCATGTTGTCGCCGGCGACGCTGACCATCATCGTCACCACGTTCACCGGCGCCAAGACGGCGCGCGCGCTCGGCATCTGGAGCTCCGTGGCCGGCGCCGGCGGGGCGGCCGGCGTCCTGCTCGGCGGGGTACTCACGGCCGAGATTTCGTGGCGCTGGGTGCTGTTCGTCAACCTGCCCATCGGCATCGCCGCCCTGGCCGTCGCCTCCATGTTCCTCACCGAGAGCCGGCGCCCGGCCGGCGCCGCCCCCAAGCTGGACATCACCGGCGCCATCCTGGTCACCGGCGGCCTGGGCGTCCTGATCTACGCCATCGTCGGCACCGACAATCACGCCTGGGGCTCCTCCCAGACCCTCACGCTGCTCGCCGTTGCGGTCGCCGTGCTGGCCGTGTTCGGCGTGGTCGAGGCCCGCTTCGCCAGCAGTCCCCTCGTACCGTTCCGGCTGTTCCGGTCCCGGGCCGTCAGCGGCGCCAATGTGGTCATGTTCCTCATCGGGGCCGCCTTCTTCTCGATGTGGTACTTCCTCTCGCTCTACCTGCAGAACGTCCTCGGGTACGGGGCCCTGAAGGCCGGCCTGGCCTTCTTCCCGATGGGCGTGGCCATCATCATCGGCGCCCAGACGGCGGCCCGGCTCATCCCCCGGCTGGGCGTCCGCCCGCTGCTGCAAGCCGGCACCCTGCTGACCGCCGTCGGATTCCTCGGGCTGTCACTCATCGGCGCCCACTCGAACTACTGGGTGCACGTGTTCATCCCCGGCTGCATCGTGTCGTTCGCCATCGGCATCCTGTTCACGCCGCTGGCGTCGGCGGCGACGAGCGGTGTCCATTTCACGGAGGCCGGCTTGGCGTCCGGGGTGCTCAACACCTCCCGCCAGATGGGCGGCTCGCTCGGCCTGGCCCTGCTCGCCACCATCGCCACCGAACGCTCCCACTCCCTGCTGCACAAGGGCGTGGCCCCGGCCCTGACCTCCGGCTACGCCCGGGCCTTCGAAGTGGCCACCGGCGTGGTGCTGGCCGCCTTCATCGGCTCGTTCGTCGTGCCCGTCATCCGGGCTGCCCATTCGACTGCGACCTCCACCTCCACCGAAGAGTCGGGCGTGGCGAAGGTGGCCGAGGCTCTGGTCGACGGCGAGGAATCCGCTCTGCCCACCCTCGACCCGGCGTAGGGCCAGGGGTCTGCCGGCGTTGGCCAGGGGCGGCGCCGGGGGCTTGCCGGAGTCGCCCTGCGGCAACCGGCGGTGGGATCGCTCGAGAACGTGCGCTTTCCGTACACCGACGGAATGGCGTGTACCGGGGCTGCACGTTTTCGTGCCGTTCCGGTACACGCCAGCGAGCCGAACGGCGACGTGTACGAGAACAACACGCTCACGTACCGATCCGGTACACGCCAGAGGGTGGTGCCGGCGCTGTGTACAAGAACGGCACGCGCCCCGACTGGTCGGGCACCGACCCGATCAGGGCACGATCGGCCCGCCGGCGCTCCTCCCCGCGGATCGGACGCAACACATTCAGGAACTTCTCAACGTCGTCCCATTGACCTCACAGAGACGGAGGGCAAGTTGTACTTCGTAACCGGGACGACCGTGAGGAAGAACCACGATGAGCAATACATCCGGAGAGTTTCCTGAATCTCAGAACCCGCACCCCGCCGATGGCGGAGTGCCCGAATCCCCGGCCGGCGGATGGCCGCCCCCTCCCGCCGCCGATACGGCGTCGAGCTGGGCCACCCCCTTCAGCCCAGCCGGCGCCGCCGGGGAAGAGCGCAGCTACACCGATGGCGCCGGCGCCGGCCCTGATCTGCCGGCCGGCCCGGCGCCCACCACCCCGGTTGGCCATGACCAGCCCACCCCTGGTCATGGTCAGCCGGTAGGTCCCCCCGGCGCACCATACGGAGCGACCCCCGGACCCCAGGCCCCCGGCTACGGCGGAGCAGGAGCAGGAGCCGGAGCAGGAGGAGGAGCCGGCGGCGGCTTCGGACCGTACGGGGCGATGCCCTACGGCATGCCCCACTACGGCCCCCCGCCGGCCTACCGGCCGCGGCGGCGGACCGGCCCGGCGATCGCCGCCGTTCTGGTCGCAGGCACCGTGGCCGCCAGTGCCGTTGTCAGCCACACCCTCTGGCCGTCATCCACCCGGGCGGCGGCGACCAGCACGCCCAGCTCCGGCACCTCCCCCAGTTCCGGAAGCTCCGGCAGCTTCGGCGGGTCCAGCTCCTCGACCGACCCGTTCGGCTCCTCGGGCGGGACCGGATCAGGGGCCTCGTCGTCGGAAGGCACCGGCGGGCCGTCCGACGTGTCGTCGATCGCCGCCAAGGTCAGCCCGGCCCTGGTCATCATCGACACGACGCTCCAGTATCAACAGGCCCAGGGCGCCGGCACCGGCATCGTCTTGACCTCGAACGGTGAGATCCTGACCAACAACCACGTGATCGACGGGGCCACGTCGATCCGGGTCACCGACGTCGGCAACGGCCAGACCTACACCGCCAAGGTCGTCGGCTACGACAAGAGTGACGACGTGGCCGTTCTCCAGCTGGTCGACGCCAGCGGCCTGAAGACGGCGTCGATCGCCTCTTCGTCCAGCAAGGTCGGAGACCAGGTCGTCGCCGTGGGCAATGCCGGTGGTACCGGTTCGTTGACGCCGGCCGGCGGAACGGTGACAGCGCTGAACCAGGCGATCACGGCCAGCGACGAGCTGGACGGCACCGCCGAGAACCTGACCGGACTGATCGAGACCAACGCCGACGTCCAGTCGGGCGACTCCGGTGGCTCGCTCGTCAACACCTCGGGCCAGGTCATCGGGATCGACACCGCCGCCGCTCAGGGCTACTCGTTGCAGTCTGCCTACGGCACCTCGAGCCAGGGCTACGCCATCCCGATCAGCAAGGCCCTCTCCATCGTCAACGCCATTGAGTCCGGTCAGTCCTCGACGAATGTCCACATCGGCTCGACCGCCTTCCTCGGGGTAATGATCGAGAGCGCCGGCAGCTCCAGTGGCTCCGCCTACGGAAGCTACGGAGGTTCCGGTAGCTACGGGAACTACTCGAACGGCAACAGCTCGTCGACGAGCGGCGCCGAGATCGCCAACGTCGTGTCCGGCGGGGCGGCAGCCGATGCCGGGCTGGCCCAGGGCGACGTGATCACGGCCATCAACGGTTCGTCGATCTCCACCCCGTCCGACCTGAGCAAAGCCGTCCTCGGCTTCCAATCGGGCCAGACCATCCAGGTCACCTACACCGACACCTCGGGGACCAGCCACACCACGTCGGTCACGCTGCAGGACGGGCCGCCGGCGTAGCCAGAACAGCCCCCCACCTCGCGGGACCCGATATTCAGCTGGTGCCGCCGGCTCTCGCCCAGCACCCGCCGAACCTCCCGCCGACCCTCGGCCGCCCTCCTCATGGGGCGGCCGGGGCGCGTTCCCCGTCGGGTGGTCAGAGGTCAGGCCGTTCGCGCCGAGTAGACCAGCGGGCAGGACGAGCCGGCCCGGGCTCCCTACGCCAGCGGTACGGAGAGGGCGACGGCGTTGTCGTGCAACACCAGGCGCCGGTCGGCGTCGGTGAGCGGCTTGGTCTCCGGTAGATAGTCGAGCGGTTGGGGCAGCGCCTCGATGTGCGGCCAGTCCGAGCCGAAGATCACCCGGTCGGCGCCCACCCATTCGACGACCGACTGGAGGTCGTCCTCCCAGAACGGGTTGATCCAGACGTGCCGGCGGAAGATCTCGACCGGGTCGTCCTTGAACCAACCGGGCATCTTCTTGTCCTGCGACCGCAGCTTGCGGAACAGGTCGGGGATGAACTCGGCCCCGTTCTCCACCGACGCCACCCGCAGTCGGGGGAAACGCTGGAACTGGTTGGCCAGGACCATCGACAGGAGGAAGTCGTGGACCGCCTTCTCGATGTGAAAGCTCTTGATGCTCGGGGCGAACCCGCCGCCCTTGAAGCTGGCGGCGAAACCGTCGGTCGCGTAGCCGTCGGAACTCGGTCCGCTGTCGCCGGCGTGGACGACCAGGGTGATACCGGCTTCGTTGACCCTCGCCCAGAACGGATCGAAGTAGGGGTCGAAGGGGCTGCGTCGTCCGGTGACCGTCGTCGGTGCCGCGGTACGCATGACGATGAGCCGGGCCCCCTTGGTCAACGCCCACTCGAGCTCGTCGATCGCCCAGTCCAGGTCGGCCAGCGTGAGGTACGGGGCGCTGATGATGCGACCGTGGTGGTCGAAGCCCCAATCCTCCTCGAGCCAGCGGTTGAAGGCGGTGAAGGTCTTGGTGACCGCCACCGGATCGTGCTTCAGCAGCTCCTCGTAGATCATGCCCAGGGTGGGGAACAGGAAGCAGCCTTCGAGGCCCTGGGCGTCGAGGGTCCGGGCCCGATCCTCGGGGTGGAGGTATTCGGGCCGGATGGGCTCGTGATCCTTGAGCAGCTCGAGCGGGTTGACCTTGTTCGGGTTGCCGCGGAAGTACTCGGACAGGCATCCGGGTTTGGCGATCGGGTCGAAGGTGGCGTTGGCCACGGCCCGGCTGACCCGGCCGCCGATCACGTGGTACTGCTTGCCCTCGATGGTCGCCCACTGCACGCAGCGGGGGCCATCCTCCTTGGCCAGATGGCGGGTGAACGCATCCGTGGCCTCGTAGTAATGGTTGTCCGCGTCCCAGACCGTTTCCATGTCCAGAGATTCTAGAACGCGTTCTAGTCCACCTTCCGGCGGGGAAACAAAGGCTTCACTTGACCCGGCCGACCAACCGGGGGAGGATCGCCGATCGATGCTCCGTGACCTGGCCGCGTTGCCCAAGGCCCATCTGCACCTGCACCTGGAGGGGGCGATGCGTCCGGCCACCCTCCGGGAGTGGTCGGACGAGGATGGTGTCGAGGTCCCTCCGGTGCGGCCGTTCGAGGGGTTCGGGGCGTTCGCCGATCTCTACGTTTCCGCCTGCCAACGGGTCCAGGACGAGACCCGGATGCGCCGGTTGGTGCGGGAGGTGGTCGAGGACGCAGCGGCCGACGGCGTGACCTGGTTGGAGCCCACGTTCTACGCACCCCGCTACGCCGGTGTGCTGGGCCCGACCGCTCGAGACGCCATCGAGGTGGTCCTCGACGAGCTGGTTGGCGCCGGCTCCGATCTCGGTGTCGGCACCGGCCTGATCGTTTCGTCGGACCGGACAGCTGATCCGGCGGAGGCGCTGGAGTTGGCCCACCTGGCGGTGACCCTGGCCGCCGAGGGGCACGCCGTGATCGGCTTCGGCCTGGCCAACGACGAGTCCCGGTTCCCGGCCGGCCCGTTTGCTCCGGCCTTCCGGGTGGCGGTGGACGGCGGGCTGCTGGCCGTGCCGCACGGCGGTGAACTGCTCGGCCCCGAGTCGGTCCGGGCGTGCGTGGATGACTGCCGGGCCCATCGGGTCATGCACGGGATCCGCTGCGTCGAGGACCCCGAACTGGTGAAGCGGTTGGCCGACGACGGGGTCTGCCTGGACGTGTGCCCGACCTCGAACCTGGCCCTGTCGGTCGTGGCCACGATGGCCGAGCACCCGCTCCCCGAGTTGATCGCCGCCGGCGTCATGTGCTCGATCAACGCCGACGACCCGCTCCTGTTCGGACCGGGCGTGGCCGAGGAGTACGACCTGTGCCGGGCCGTGCTCGGCCTGTCCGATGAGACCCTGGCCCAGGTCGCGATCTGGTCGATCGAGGCGTCGGCCGCCCCGCAGGACTTCGTGGCCCGCCAAGCGGCCGCGGTGCAAGCGTGGTTGAGCAGCCCCGGCTGGCCCATCCGGGGAGGGCCTGCGTAGCATTGGGGGCGCCGTGTCCGGGTCATCGCTGCTCTATCCCTTCACGCTCGGGATGATGGCCGCAGTCAACCCGTGCGGGTTCCCGCTGCTGCCGGCCTACCTCGAACTGTTCGTGGGCCCGGCCGGCGACGACCGCGTTCCGGTGCGGGCGGTGCGGGCCATCGCCGCCGCCGCCTGCGCCACCGTCGGATTCCTCGTGCTGTTCGGCGCCCTCGGTCTGGTCACCCAGCTGGGGTGGTCGGAGGTGGCTGACCGCTCGGCCAGCGGGGCCCGGTATGTGATGGTGGTGGTCGGGGTGGCCATGGTCGTCCTCGGCGGCTTGACCCTGGCCCGCCGGACGATCAAGGTGCCCCTGCCCCAACTGGGCACCGGCTCCGGTCTGCGACGCCCGGTCGGCCTGGCCGTGTTCGGCTTCTCGTACGGCGTGGCGTCGATCGGCTGCGCCCTCCCGCTGTTCATCGGCGGGGTGGCGTCCAGCTTCGGGCACCACGGCTCGTTCCGGGCGCTGGCCGACCTGCTGGCCTACGGCCTGGGCATGGCCACCATCCTCGGCACCCTGGCCCTCGGCATCGCCGTGCTGGGCCGCGGCGCCGGCCGGCACCTGCGGGTCGCCTCGCGCTGGGTCACCATGGCCGGCGGCGCCATCCTGGTCGCCGTCGGCGGCTACCTGACCTGGTACTGGGTGGACGACATCGTGGCGCCCGGCCGCTCGTTCGCGCTGCAGAGGTGGATCAACCGGATCCAGATCGACATCTCCAACCCGCTCGACGAGCACGCCGAGTTGGTCGGTGCCGTGCTGGGCGCGGCGCTGATCGTGGCCGTCGTGGCCGGCGGCCTGGTGCAGCCGGCCGGCAAGCAGACGCCGGTCGGCCCGGCCCCCGGTGGGGGAACCAGACCTGACCCGACCCTGAGCAAGGGCGAACCAGTGGACGTGACCACGTGAACCGCAGCCGCCGTTCACTCCTGTCCCTCGGCATCGGCTGCGCCCTCGCCGCCGTTCTGGCCCTGGTCCTGTTCGTCGGGATCGGCACCGGGTCCACGCATGCTCCGGGCAACGGCCAGGACGACTCGATCGTCAACACCGCGCCGGGCATCAACCAGGCGGCCGCCAACCTGCTCGAACTGAACGTGGTGCCGCCGGCCAAGTCCCTCACCGCTCCGGGATTCACCCTGGTCGACCAGCACGGCCGCACCGTGTCGCTCGACCAGTACCGGGGCAAGGTCGTGATCTGGTCGATCAACGACGACCGGTGCACCGACATGTGCGCGCTCCTGGCCCAGAGCATCGTCGCCGCCGACGCCGACCTCGGTGCTGCGGCCAGGGACGTCGTGTTCCTCTCGGTCAACGCCAACCCCTACTACCCGGCCCCCAAGGACGTGCTGCAGTGGTCCCAGACCAACGACGTCGAGAGCCTGCCCAACTGGGTCTACGTCACCGGGACCCCACCTCAGCTCGAGCGCACCTGGGACGCCTACAAGGTCAACGTCGTCCTGGATGCCGAGAACCGCACCGTCGTCCACGACACCGCGCTCGACTTCATCGATCCGGCCGGCCGGATCCGGTCTTACGGCTACTTCTCCGAGGGCAGCCTGTCGACTGCTTTCTACGCCCACACCATGGCCCAGATGGCCGATGACCTCCTGCCCGCCGCAGAACGCGTCACGGTGGGCGGACCCAGCGTCAACGCGCCGGCGACCGACGGCGCCACCATCGGTGACCGGGCGCCCGCCTTCACCCTTTCGCCCCTGGCCCACGCCACGACCGGTTCGTCGGCCCAACTGGAGACCAAGCCCACGCTGCTGAACTTCTGGTCCAGCACCTGCCAGATCTGCACCAGCGAGATGCCTGCCCTGCAACAGGTCGAGAAGGACTACGGCACGCAGGTGAACGTCGTGGGCATCGACGTGGCCGATCCCCGCTCGACCGCCGCCTCCTTCGCCACCCACCTCGGGGTCGGCTACCCGCTGCTCGCCGATCCGGACGGCGCGACTGCGGCCGGCTACCGGGTGACGGCCCTGCCGGTGACCTTCGTCGTCGCCCCGGGCGGCCAGATCCTCTCCCGCCACGACGGGGCGCTGACGGCACCCGAGTTGGAGGCGGTCCTCCAGATGCAGTTCCCGCAGCTGGCTTCCTGAGCGGTCAAAGGAGCTGCCCGGTCAGGTCGTAACGACTTCTTCGGAATCCGGGACCGACAGGTCGATGAGCCGGGCACTCCACTTCTCCTCCACCTTGCCCACCCGCCAGTACACCACTGCGCCCAGCCAGGTGACGATGAACATGCCGACGATCACGAAGCCGGCGGTGTTGATGTTGAAGTTGTACATGAAGCCCCAGAACCCACTGTGGCGGCTGAGCCCGTTGATCTCCTGGGGGATGAGTCCGAGTGTCTCGATGCCGCCGATGAAGAAGCAGATCGCCACCGACAGACCGGTGATGGCCAGGTTGTAGTACACCTTGCGGACCGGGTTGAAGAAGGCCCAGCCGTAGGCCATGTTCATGAAGATCCCGTCGGCCGTGTCGGCCAGGGCCATGCCGGCGGTGAACAGGATGGGCAGGCACAGGATGGCGTACCACGGCACGTGGCGGGAGGCGTACAGGGCAGTGGTGGCGAGCAGGGCCACCTCGGACGCCGTGTCGAACCCGAGGCCGAAGATCAGGCCGACCGGGTACATCTGCCATTCCTTGCTGATGGCGTTCATCCACTTGCCGAAGAAACGGTAGAAGAGGCCCCGGTTCTCGAGCTGCCGTTCCAGTTCGGCCTCGTCGTACTCGCCGCGGCGCATCGACCGGAAGACGGCGGCGATGCCCTTCAGGACGACCAGATTCAGGGCGCCGATCAGGAAGAGGAAGGCGGCCGACACGATCGTGCCGAACACCCCGCCGAACTGCTGGAGGGCGGAGTTGTTGTTGCTCACCGCCCCGAACACCGTCTTCTCGGCGATCACGATGCCGATACCGAGCGCCACCACCACCGACGAGTGCCCGAAGGAGAAGAAGTAGCCGTAGGCCAACGGTCGCGGCTCGTCGGTGCCCCGCCGGTCGTTGATCGACTTCCGGGTCATGTTGTCGATGGCCGAGATGTGGTCGGCGTCGAAGGCGTGGCGCAGGCCGAGGGTGTAGGCCAGCACGCTGACCCCGATGCCCAGGCCCTTGTAGTGGGCGGGCACGACGAAGGCGAAGAAGATGAAGAAGCCGAGGGCGTGCAGGAACAGGATCGAGCCGAACATGGCCGAGACCCGCCGGCGCTCGACCGGGGTGAAGGCGGCGAACGAGGCGCGCAGCATGCCCCGGCTGGATGGGCGTCCGCTCATAGGGTCACCTTCGCATAAATGCGAACTGGTCGCAATCGCAAACTGAACGCACTAAAAGGAATTGCCTAGTGTGTCCCCGACATGAGCAAACCTCCGCCGCGCCGCCACATGGAGGCCTCGTCCGTGGACCAGGTGCTGGCCCTGGTGCGCGAGCAGGGGGGCCGGGCCACGGCCAGCCGGAGGGCGCTGCTCGAGATCCTGTTCGATGCCGATGGGCACATGAGCGCCGAGGACCTGGCCACGGCCGTTCAGAGCCGGGTGCCGGAGGTCCACATGTCGACCGTCTACCGGAACCTGGACGACCTGGAGGAGCTGGGCGTGGTGACCCACACCCACATGGGCCACGGACCGTCCACGTACGTGTTGTCCCCCTACGCCCACGCCCACTTCATCTGCAAGCAGTGCGGGGCCACGTTCGAGGCACCGGACGCACTGTTCGCCGGGCTGTCCCGGTCGGTGAGAGCCAAAATGGGCTTCACCATCGATCCCCACCACTTCGCCATCCTGGGCACCTGCGCCGCCTGTAGCTAGGCAGGCCAGACCACCACCCGTTCGGGATCGATGTCGAAACGGTCGGCCGGGCCGCCCCACGTGCGCACCACCAGTTCGGGGCCACCTGCGAACCGGATGGTCATCACGGTCAACCCGCCCAGGTCGGACGCGTCGACGATGGTGGCCGGGTAGCGACCGTCGGCGCGGGGGACGATGTGTTCGGGGCGGACGGCCCAGGAGACGGCCTGACCTTTGACCGCCTTCCGGGACGTGGCAATGACGGTGTCACCGGACCGCACCCCGCCGTCCTCGGCGACGCCGTCCACGATGTTCTGGAAACCGACGACCCGCGCCACCTCCGGGCTGGCCGGGCGGCGGTAGACATCGGTCGTGGGCCCGGCCTGCAGCACCCGCCCACCGCTCACGATGACCACTTCGTCGGCGAGCAGGGCCGCTTCCGCTGCGTCGTGGGTGACCAGCACGGTGGACAGGCCCTGTAGCTGGAGGCGCCGGACCTCCTGGCGGAGCTCCTCGCGCACGGGGGTGTCGAGCGCCGAGAACGGCTCGTCCAGCAGGAGCAGCCGGGGCCGGCGGGCCAGCGAGGCGGCCAGGCTGACCCGCTGCCGCTGCCCACCGGAAATCTCGTGGGGGTGGCGGGACTCGAGGCCGGCCAGGCCCAGCGTGTCCAGCCAGTAGCGGGCCAGGGCCGGATCCGTGCCCTTGGCGAAAACCACCTGGCGGGCAACGGTCATGTGCGGGAACAGGGTCTGACCCTGGGGGACGTAGCCCAGTTGCCGGTGCTCGGTGGGTTCTCGCACCGGCTGGTCGTCACCGTAGGTGACAGAACCGACGCCCGGGCCCAACAGCCCGGCGAGAGAGCGGAGGGTGATGGACTTGCCCGATCCGGACGGGCCGATGATGGCCAGCCGGTGACTGGTCGCCCGGTAGGCCGCCCGCAGGGTGAACGACCCGGCCCGCACATCGAGATCGAACCCGACGTTGGTGGCCGGAAGCGGTTGTGGGGTCACGGCCGGGGGCAGCGCGATCGCCCGGTGGGGCAGGCGGATCTGGGAGACGAGCACGGCCACGGCGGCGGCGGCGATGACCAGCAGGGTGGGCGCCTGGGTGGTGGGAATGCCGGACGCCGAGAACTGCTCGTAGGTGAACACCGGCAGCGAGAAGGGGTGATAGGCGACGATCACGTTGGCGCCGTACTCACCGATGGCCCTCAGCCAGGTGAGCAACAGGCCGGCGCGGATGCCGACCGCCGCCACCGGCAGATCGACCAGGAAGAAGCGGGCCACCGGACGGTGGCCCATGGCGGCGGCCAGGTCATCGAGTGACGGGTCGGAGGCGGAGAAGGCGGCCCGGGCCGAGATCACCAGGAACGGTGCGGCTACGAACACCTGCGAGATCACGATGCCGGCGACCGAGCCGGTCAAGCGCTGGTCGAAGAACCGGCCCAGGGTCGTGTACGGGCCGATCAGGTAGATCAGCAGGATGCCGTCCATCACCGGGGGCAGGGCGAGAGGCAACACGACCACGGTGCCCAGCAGCCTGGACAGCCAGCCGTGGTGGCGAGCCAGCGCGAACGCCAACGGGATGCCGAACAGGGCGATGACGGCCGTGGCGATGGTGGCGCTCTCGACCGACGTCCGCAGCGCCGACCACAAGCCGGGCTGATCGAAGCCCCGTTGATCCGAACCGGAGAGACGCACCACGAAGGCGACGATCGGGACCGCCAGATAGACGGCGAGCAGGCCGCCGAGCCAGGCCAGCGGGCTGCGTCGGCTCACATGCCGGACAGTACCGTCTGCAGGCTGGCCGGTGCCGTGCCCGACACGGTGGCCGGCTTGGTGAGGACCAGCCCGTCGCTGGTCAGCAACTGCTGTCCGGCGCTACCTAGGAGGTAGGTGACGAAGGCGTTGGCGGCGGCGCGGTGCGGTGCATTCTCGACCACGGTGATGGTGTACACCGCCTGCTGGGTGCCCACACCGGTCACCGGTACGAACGGGATGTGGGCCACGGTGGCCTCCACCTGGTAGAAGAACCCGGCGTCCAGCTGGCCTGACTGCATCCGGCCGACGAGGGTCGTCTCGGGGAACACCTCACTGCTGTTGCTGGCGTCGGACTTCAGCGCCGGCTCGTTGAAGGTCGTGGCCGCCGTGGTCAGGGCGGTCTCCGTCAGCTTGCCCTTGGGGTCGGTGGCCGGGTCGGTGCGGCCGAGCAGGAGGCCCGACTGGTTGATCGACTGGTACCAGGGTTCGGTCCTGAGGCCCTGGGCGAACTTGCTGTTGGGGTTGTAGCCGAGGACCAGGGGGGAGGTGGCGAAAGTGGCATACCAGGTGACCTGGTTACCGTTGGCGGCGCCCTCCAACAGCTGGTCCTTGGCCGGGCTGGCGCTGATGAACACGTCGGCGACGGTCGTCTTGCCCTTGATCTCATTGGCCAGGGTGCCCGAATCGCCCGAGGTACCGGTGAATGTGTACCCGGTGGCGGAGTGGAAGGCCGGGCCGATCCCGTCGGTCATCACCTTCACGAGCGAGCCGGCGTAGAGAACGTCGACCGGGCCGGAGCCCTGGCCCGAGGCGGCGGTGGTGCTCGACGAGTTCGACGTGTCCGACGACGGCTGGATCGAAGCCGTGGTGGGCGGGACCGACGTGCTGCTGTTGCTCGAGCAGGCGGCGGTCGCAGCCGCCAGTCCGGCTGCCATCACATAGGCCATCTTCTTGCGCATCCCGGGACTGTACCCCGGCGGCGGTCAGCTAGTCAGATGCTGACTAGCGGAGCTCAGGAAATCCACAGTGGCGCGCGAGCTGGCGATGCGCCACTCGAGCAGAGCCCGTTCGAACCCGGCAGCCGAGCGCCGGTTTCGGGTGAGCCCCTGGAGCTGCGTCTTGACCCGCTCGGTCTGGGCGGTGACCAGGGCCGACGGATCGGCGCCCGAGCGGTACAGGAGGGCCAGCTTCAGGAGCAGCAGTGAGCGCACATCGCGGATGTGGTCGACCGGCTCGGCCAGCCACTTCCGCAGCGCCCGCCGGCCGGCCGGGGTGACGCCGACGATGGTACGGACCGGTCCCCGCGTACCCGGCTCGGTCTTCCGCTCGGTCACGTACCCCAACTCGGCCAGCTTCTTGATCACCTGGTACACGACCGGCCGGGGCATGGTCCAGACCTGTCCGAGCTCGCCGTCCGCAGCCAGCAGCTGGGCGACGGCGAATCCGTGCTTCGGTCCTTCGGCCACCGCTCCCAGCACCGCCCACTCCCCCGGGCTCAGTTCGTTCACCGACCAAGTCTGCCTCGCGCAGGAGGGCGGGGCCGATCGGCCCCGCCCTCCCCCGTCGTTCGACGTGCTCCCGTGATGCCGTTCAGCCGGCG
>DASZNC010000006.1:0-2530 GCA_035551615.1 Acidimicrobiales bacterium | reverse complement strand
AGAGGCCATGACCGCCGAAACAGGCGCCATCAGCGCTTCCGTCGGCGGCCGGCAGCCGAAGTGGGCGTGATTCGGCAGAGCGAACGGTGTTGTCTTGATGGTAGGGAGCGAAGTGTGACCCAGTTTGAGGGTTTGGCCGGTCGGTGCGGTGCTCAGTTTCGCTAGGTTCGCCTGGTGCCCCGGAACTGGACCGATCTCGCCGACCGGCTTGTCAAGGCGCTCCATCTGTCGTCGGTTCCGGTGGCTATCACTTTCGCGGCCAGCCCGCCGCCGGGTATCGATCGCTTCGACGCGCCCATGGCGGCGGCGACCGAGGACGGTCGGCGGGGGCGGGTCCCGGCCGGGTGCGTGTTCTGGGTCCACGGAGCCGAGCGGGCGTTCGCGACGGTGCCCGAGGACCACGGCAACTGCAGTGTGGGCAGCGTCACCCACGGTCTGCTCGCGCCGAGCGAGGTCATCGACCGCAGCGACGTGGCCGAGCTGATCGGTGCGGGTTGGGTCGGGCCCAGCGTCTTGGATCAGCTGCCCAAGGTGGCGACGCCGGCTGCGTCGGTCGTCTACGCCCCTCTAGGTCGCGCTCCGATCGATCCCGATGTGGTGCTCCTGCGGGTCAATGCCCGCCAGTTGATGGTGCTTTGCGACGCACTTCCCGGCCTGTCCATAGAGGGCAAGCCACAGTGTCACATCGTGGCCAGGGCCAAGGAGCAGGGGGTGCCGGCGGCCAGCGTCGGCTGCGCCCTCAGCCGGCAACGGACCGGTATGCGCCCCGAGGAGATGACCTGTGCCCTCCCGGCCGGGCAACTGGACATCATGGTCGAGGCCATCGAGAAGATGTCGGCGATCGACGGCGTCGTGGCCGGCTACGCCGCCGAGGACGCCCGCCGTTTCGCCTGAACCGGCGGGCGGGCTCAGACGAACGGAGCTAGCGGGGCGAGTTGGGCCTCGGTCGGTTCGGAGCAGCAAAACCATGGTTCGGTGAGCCGGGCTCGCTCGCCAGGAGGACCGACCGAAGCGGCCCCCCGGGCGGGACGCTTCGCTGCGTTGGGTGCGTACGAGCGGATCAGCGCGTCCACCTGATCGAAGGTTCGCTCCGGGTCCTCGCCGACCTGGGCCTCGACCAGGGCGGCGATCTCCACCTGGAGATGGTCGACGGCTGGATCGGGATGGGCCCAGGTCCATCCCAGCCGGGTCGGGTCGTAGCCGCCCAGGTGGGCGGTCATGGCCGGCTCGGCGAACAGCAGCGAACCGTCGGGCACGAGCAGCCGCACGCTGTACTGCACCGGATCGACGTTGGCGATCAGATCGTGGGCGACCACGAAGTCGACGAGGGCGGCCAGGTCGTCGATGCTGGTCCACGGCGTGAAAGGCAGCCACGACGGACGGATCTCGATGCCGTGCGAGCGCAGGGCGGTGACCGCTTCGGACATATCGGCGGCGGTGTGGCCCTTGTCCAGAATCGCGAGGATGCGGTCATTGACCGACTCGAAGGCGCTGACCACGAACGCACAGCCGGCCTCGGCCAATTCGGGGAGCGTATCGGGGTGGGCGAGGAGATGCTCGACCTTGATGGTGGCATCGAAGGTGAGGTCGGGATGGCGGGCATGCACCGCGGCTATGACCCGGCGGGCATGCTGCGGTGCGTTGAGGAAGTCGGGGTCGGCGAAGCTGACGTGGCGGGCTCCGGCGGCCACCAGCTGGTCGATGTCGGCTAGGACGACTTCTTCGGCCACCGGACGGACGCGCCCGTCGTAGACGACGGGCACCGGGCAGTGCCGACAGCGGTGTGAGCAGCCTCGGCTGGCGGCCACCGAACCGACCGGTCGTTGCTCGCCAGCGACGGCCAGGCGGGTGTAGCGGCCCAGTTCCGGGAGCAAGCGACGGTCCGGCATCCGGGCCTCGGAGCGGCCCAGTTGGACGGGCGCCCCCGGGTCGCCGCCCCCGGCCCAGGCCGCTAGCCCGGGCTCGAACTCTCCGGCGATGATGGCGTCGGCCGGTGACGTCACCGTCAGGTCCCCCGCCATGGCCGCATACAGACCGAAGAAGCACAGGGGCAGGTCGGGACGGCGGGCCCGCACGGTGTCGGCCACCCGCAGGGCCAGGCGCATGGCTGTATGCATCGGCACCGACAGGGCAACCCGTTCCGCCCAGTCCACATCGTCGGCCGGGAGCGTGTCCACTGCCACGTCGACACAGCGCACCTGGTGGCCAGCGGCGAGCAGGGAGGCGGTTCCGGTCGCCGCCGACAACGGTTGGTGGCCCAGCTCGTAGGTGGACACCACCAAAACGTTCACCGCCTGAGCCTACGCCGGACCTCCGCGGTCCCGGCCGCGGACGCCACCGCCTCAGGAACTGGGACTGACGATGACGTCGAGGGCCGCCTCGGCCCGGCGCAGGGCGAACTCGACATCGGCCGCCGTCGGGCCGCGGGCGAAAACGAACCCCAGATACCGGTCGCCCTCGGGCAGGGGCACCACCGCTCGACCGGCGGAGATGGTGATCTCGACTCCGACCACGCCGTCCACGGCCAGGG
>DASZNC010000005.1:0-52184 GCA_035551615.1 Acidimicrobiales bacterium | reverse complement strand
AGATTCACGCAGCGCTGGTCCGCAAGGCCAAACAAGCTGGCCAGTCGCTTCAACAGTTCCTCTCGGCGCAACTAGCGCTCATCGCGGCGACACCGACGATCGACGAGATGCTCGACCGGATCGAGCGCCGTCAGACTGGCCAGCTGTCAGCCAGGAGCGCGATCGCAGCGATCGACCAGGAACGTGCCCGTCGTCGTTGACGCGTCGGTCCTAGCGCCTGCGCTAGCAGACGGCGGCACCGACGGAGTGCGCTTCAGAGCTCGTCTCCGCAGCGAGTCCATCATTGGCCCAGATCTCTTGCGGATCGAGGTGATCTCAGTCCTCCGACGGCATGCGAACAGCAGCCAGTTGACCTCCGACCAAGCGGATGGAGCGATCAGTGACCTGCTCGTGTTCCCAATCACGGTGTTCCCCACACAGCCCCTCCTCCGACGAGTGTGGGAACTGCGAGCAAATCTCACCGCCTACGACGGGTGTTACGTCGCTCTCGCCGAAGCCGCTGGCACCGTCTTACTCACAGCCGATCGTCGTCTGGCCAACGCCCCAGGACCACGTTGCCAGATCGAAGTCCTCTGACCCCGCACCGGCCGATCCGGGCACCGTACTCATAACGGTCCGTGGCCACATCCCGGCCGAATGACACCTGGACCTGCCGGTACATGACATCTGTCGGAAGAATTCTGGATTTTTTGTATGGACCAGCGGATAGCTGAATGTCTGCTGCACTATCAGAAATAGCGGCTGACCAGCGGAGGGAGTGGGATTTGAACCCACGGGGACTTGCATCCCAAAGCTTTTCAAGTGCATAAATATGCGTCGCCTGAATAGGCTGTATGTGGGTTGACCTGCGGTTTCGCCATTTCCTATTCGCTCCAGAAGGCCTGAGTCGGCTCGCTTCGGCTCGATTTATGGTCAGACTTATGGTCAGGAAAGCCGTGCCCCTGCCCGTTCCTCGAAGTCCCCGGCCCGTTGCTCCGTCGCCGCGGGTAGGCGCCGATCGGCTCTCGTCGGCTCGACTTCAAAGCCGTGCGTTCTCGTCACCGTTCGAAACCCGGCCCCTCAGGCCCTCGACCTGTCTCGTGATCGCGACCCCTCTTCTTCTCGGCCGACCGCTCGCGCTCGAGCTGGCTGATGATGTCCTCGATGACAATCCGAGACCGGTCCGAGAGGGGCTCGTCGGGGAATATCCGCGTGCAGATTTCCTCGACCTCGTGCACGTCCCTGATGGAGCGCATTTCGCAGAGGAGCTGGATGTCATCGATGTCGGCGTAGCTTCGAGCGGCGAGGGCCTTCATGGCCAGCAGATGCTCCGGCGACACGACGGTGACCCGCAGGTTTGGATGGTCGAAGACGAGGCGCGCCCTCTCATCTTTGGCTCGTGGAAGATAGACGGTTGCCTGGTCGTTGAGCCACCAGCGAGGAAGGCCCAGCTCTTCGGCTACTTCGACCGCAGCCCGGTGAATCTTCTCTCGCGGCTCGAACAACGCATCGACGTCGCGAGTCGCATAGCGGGCTCGATATCCGAGGACCATCGCCGCGCCGCCGAAGATGTAGATCTCGCCGACGGTGCCGTCCCGGCGCAGCAGCTCGGCCAAGCGGCCGAAAGCGTCTCTCAGTTGGACCCTGTCGATGGACTCCGGCACAGTCAGGCGCGGTCGAGAGCGCCCGAACCGATGAAGATGCCTCGGATCCGAAACGCGGCCGGCGAGTGCACGAGCGCTTCAGCACGAACGGCGGGCAGATCGACCGGGAACCACCACTGCTCGAGAAAACGGTCGTCGTCGTAGGCCCAGTCCGGCACAGCGAGATCGTCGTGGTAGGCCATATGCTCAGCCAGCGCGGCCAAAAGGGCGTCGTATCTTCGGTCACAGCTCGTCGCCGGCCGTGCCTTCAGGAGAGCCGCCCGGTGTTCCCGAGGTTCCCAGCGATATTCCTCGACGAACTCCAGCACGAGGCGGCGCCGTCCGGCCTCGGAGCTCTCGAGTGCGAGACGACCACCGAGGTCCTCGAGCGTCATCGGCTCGTACTGAGGCGACTGCGCAGTCATCCCTTCAAGGCTATCGACCGGGCCGCTGGTCCCGGGAAGAGGTCCAGCTCGGCACCTTGCATATTCTTCATCGGGACCGAGTGACACCAGATTTACGGTCAGAATGATGGTCAACTCCGGCCCACTAGGGCAGACCAGACCTGACCTGACGAGCGGAGGGAGTGGGATTTGAACCCACGGGGACTTGCATCCCAAAGCTTTTCAAGAGCTTCGCATTCGGCCGCTCTGCCATCCCTCCTGAGCTAGGAGACGATACCGATTGGGGAGCCCAGTGGTACAACGGCGGTGAACTACGGGATGGAGACGCTGCCCGGGTTGATCTGCTGGTAGCCCGAGATCTGCCAGGGTCCGAAGTCCTGGCCGAGCGAGCTGTCGTAGTAGATGCCCAGGTTGGGGCCGCCGTGGCAGGTGTAGGTGTTGATGGTGGCGGAGCCGAAGATGTAGCTCTTGCAGCCGTTGGCGGTGAGCGACGCGTCGGGGGCGTAGAGGATCCCACCGAAGACGAAACCGTGGTTGCCGTTCACGTCGAGCACGCCGACACTGTTGGAGAACACCTGGAAGTCCTCCGACGTCGGCAGCGTGTCACTCATCTGCGGGCCACCCCCGGTCATGTCGCTGTAGGTGATGCTCGTGTTGATCTGCGAGTCGGCGGCCGGGTAGAAGAAGGTCGATCCCGAGGTGTTCTGGGCGCTCGGGATCATGATGTAGAGCTGGACCGGTCCCGACGACGGGCTCACCGTCAGCGTCCCGGTCACCGTCACCTCGGAGGTGCAGAGGTAGGTCCCAGGGGCGATCGTCGCGTAGGCCGGACTGGCCCCCGAGCCCAGTTTCCCGTTGTTGGGGCAGGACAGGGCACCTGACGGGGCCACCGGATCGGGCACGTTGTAGGTCACGTTCTGGCTCTTGGCCGTGCCACAGCTGTCCGACCCGCCCCCCGATCCGGTGTTGTAGTACACGCCCTGGATGCTGAGCGGTGATGGACCGGAACAGCTGACGGTGCCGTCGGAGCCGACCAGCAAGCACGGCGTGGACGTCGCCGACGACGGACACGTCGTGAAGTTGTTGGCGTTGTTCGGTCCAGGAGTGAATGTGCCGAAGTTCCCCTGGGTGTTACCGGTGAACGTCAGTGATGTCTTGCCGAACAGGGCGAACGGATACAGGGCGGATCGGGTGAGGGTCTGCTGTACGGCGCCGCGCATCCCGGTCTGGGCGTTGCCCAGAGCCTGGACCTGCCACTCCGACGCGTCGTCCGGCGACGTGCCCGAAGGCACGGTCCTGGCCACGTAGCTGACCCCGGTCAACTGCGGTGTGCTGGCCGAGGATTGGACCTTGCAGTTCGTGTCCGAGGGGTTCAGCGCATTGAGGCACATCACACCCGAAGTCCCGGTGTCGGCATCGCCCTGGTCCAGTCGGAACAGTGCGTCTGACAGCCCGGCGTTGGCGCTGGATATCCCGGAGGCGGCGCTCTGGCGGGCTTGGACGATCCCCTCGTTGCCCACGACGCGGACCAGCAGCAGGCTGCTCAGCAGCACGATGACCATCACGATCATCATGGCGATGATGAGGCTCCCGGCCTCGTCCCGGGGGCGTATCAGCTGGTCAGTCCGCATTGTTGATTTCCTGGTGCTGAGAGGATCTGCTCCTGGTCGGTGATGGCGACCTGGTCCGATTCGCTGAACGACCCGGCTCCTTTCACGGAAGGCGGCTGGATGGTCAGGTTCACGCCGATGGCGGTTGTGCAGTCCTGGAGGGTCTGGTTGGCCGAGGTGCCGCTGGTGGCCATGCCCGACCCGCCGTTCAGGTTGAAGTAGCTGAATACCGGGCTGACGCCGTTGGCCACATCGGAGAGGATCACCGCCGTTCCTGTCACCGCGAGTGACGAGGTGAGCACGACGCGAGACAGCGTTCCGACGGTGGCCGGGGCGGTGGGCGGCTGATAGACCCACTCGACCGGGACCGTGCTGCCGGAAGGTTGATTCACGTAGAGGACGACGGCATCGGCTGCGTCAGAGGTGGAGGACAGGAAGCCGATGGAGTGGGCCGAACGGATGTCGCGAGCCATCATGGCCAAGGTGTTACTGGCGTCCTGCTCGATATCGACCATGGCGTTGTTGCGCGAAGTCGTGTTCTGCATCGATATCAACGCCCCGGCGGTGATGGACGTCATTACGCCGAATATGACGGTGGCGACGGCCAGTTCGATGAGCGTGAAACCGCCCTCATCGTTGGTCCTCTGTTCTCGATCCGGTCGTCTCAGCAATGCCCCGAGTTGCCCTTCTCCTGGCACGGAGTGACGTTCTGCTGGAGGGTGGTGGCGGCCCCGTTGTTGTAGACGACGAATCCGTAGGCGGCGGCGGACCAGCTGCTCTGCGTGGCCGAGCCGCTCCAAGTCGATCCGCTGTTGGCCAGCGGGACGATCGTCAGTGGCGCCTGCGGCGTGCCCCCGGAGTTGTCCAACCCGTATTCGACGGTCAGGTTCGTGCAGTTGGCTGCGTTCACGGTTATGGCCAGCGATGTCCAGCCGACCGGGCTGCCGTTCTTGTCGACGACGGGCGAATTGGGCGACACGTTGATGCCCGAGAGAGTGCAGCTCGGTGCCGAGGCGGAGGTGGTCGTGCCTGTCTCGACATTCGATGCCAGCGACGTCTGTGTACCGGAGAAGGCGATGACATCGAAGTCGTAGGAGGCTCCCGCGCTCAACCCGGATACCTGGCCGACGATGCCGCCGGCTCCGTCGCTGGTGCCGTATCCGACGGCCACGACCGAAGGCTGCGCCGGCCGGGGAGTGGACGAGTCACCGGCCCAGTACTCGATGTCGTACTGGGGGGTCGGTGAGTAGCTCACGGGGCTCCAGTCGACCTGCAGGATCGAGGTCGAGATGGCCGTGACCGAGTTGGCCCTCGGAGCACTGATGGGGATGGCCGTGGTCGTGGCCGTGGTCGAGCCGGGCGCGAAGTTCTGCCCTCCCGGCGAGATGTAGGCCGCCTCGCCGCCCGGGTAGAGGCCAGAGGTCTCAGAGAACGTGTACTGCTTCGTGCTGCCCCAGAGCACGGTCACCTGCAGCTGCTTGTAGGCGTTGGAACTTCCGTCCGATGCGCTCTCCCAGTAGACGCAGGACTGCACCGTGTAGGACGTCCCGGCGACCGTGGAGGTGGCCGCCGATGCCAGGGTGTCCATCGGGGTGGAGTAGCTCAGCTGCACCGGCTGGGTTCCGGTGCAGTAGCTCGGGGTCCCGCCGGTCGTCGAGTAGCCGACGTCGTAGTACGGATACGACCTGATGGCTTCGGTGGCCTTCACGGCCAGCCCATCGGCCACGCTGCGCTGATCGGTCAGGGCGGTGGCCTTGAGCAGCCCGTAGAACCCGGGTGCGGCGGCCGCCATGAACACGCCCATGACGGTGATGGCAAGAAGGATCTCGACCAGGGTGAAACCCCGGTCGTCATTGTTCAGCGATTGCGTGGGAGTTGTCTCCACTCCGCACGATGTCGTCAGATCGGACATTCCGCTTGACGACTTGTTGATGTCGGCGGGCGGATCCCGCCGGGGGGAGGGACGTAACCACTCGGAGTACCGATATTGCAGAAATTGGAGAGACCTGGCCGGGCCCCGGCCGGGCTAGCAAGAGGTGGAGTCGGGCACCGGTAGCATCGGGCGAATGGCGTGGGACCCCGAGTTGTTGGCTTCCCTCGAGGCGGCGTTGGAGCAGGCGCCGGACCAGATCGCGCTGCGGCTCCACGTCAGCCGTTTGTACGCCGACGGCGGCCAATGGGTGTCTTCGTTGCAGCATGCCGATCGGGCCTTGGCGGCGGATCCGGCCAATCTCGAAGCCTTGGGCCTGGCCGCCGACGGATGTGAGCGGACCGGGCAGGCCGAGCGGGCCGTGGGATATCGGAAATTGCTAGCCGCCCTCGGCGGACAGGCGGACCCCACCGGGCCGAGGTCGGTGGACCGGGCCGGGCCGAGCTCGGCGCACCCTACCGGGGCGAGCCCGGCCGACCCGCCTGGAACGAGCCCGGCCGACTCCCCGCCACCCGATATCCCGCCCCATCACCCGACGCAGTTGCCTCCTGGCGGCCCTCCGGTGCCGATCGCGGAAGGCCTGGATGGGCCAATCGATGAGGCCGCTCTGGATGCATTCCTGGAAGAGGTGTTGGGCGGTGATCCTGATATCGAGCGGCCCAAGATCTCACTGGCCGACGTCGGCGGATTGATCGACGTGAAGAAGCGGCTCCAGACCAGCTTCCTCGGACCCATGCGCAACCCGGAGCTGCGCCGTATGTACGGCAAGTCGCTACGGGGCGGCCTGCTCCTCTACGGTCCGCCCGGCTGTGGCAAGACGTTCCTGGCCCGGGCAGTGGCCGGTGAGCTGGGCGCCCGCTTCTTCGGGGTCGGCCTGCACGACGTGCTCGACATGTGGCTGGGCAAGAGCGAGCAGAACCTGCACGGCATCTTCGAGACCGCCCGCCGGCACACGCCGTGCGTCCTGTTCCTCGACGAGGTCGACGCCCTCGGCATGAAGCGGAGCAACCTGGCCCACTCCGCCGGTCGCAACGTGGTCGTACAGCTTCTGTCCGAGCTGGACAGCACCCGGTCCGACAACGAGGGCGTCTTCGTCCTGGGCGCGACCAACCAGCCGTGGGACATCGATCCGGCGCTGCGCCGGCCCGGTCGGTTCGACCGGATGCTGCTGGTCCTGCCCCCCGACCGCCCGGCGCGCCAGTCGATCATCTCCTTTCATCTGAAGGACCGCCCGGTCGATCCGGGCGTGCGGGTGGACCGGGTCGCCGAGCGGACCGACGGTTACTCCGGCGCCGATCTCCGTCTCGTGTGTGAGGCGGCGGCCGAGATGGCGCTGGAAGACTCGCTCTCGACCGGACACGCCCGGATGATCGTCCAGAAGGATCTGGACACGGCGGTCAAAGAGGTGCGGCCGAGCACCCGCCCATGGTTCGAAACCGCCAAGAACTACGCCACGTTCGCCAACGACGGCGGTAGCTACGACGACCTGCTCGCCTATATCCGCAGCCACCGCCTGGGCTGACCCCAGGTGACGGCCATGCTCGACCGGAACGATCGCCTGCAGAAGGCGCAGACCCTGATCGACCTGAAGCGATTCGACGCCGCTCTCGAGGTACTGGCGCCGCTTCTGGCGACCGACGACGGACCGGCCCTGTCGAGGGGCACGCGGGCCTTGATCGGGCTCAACCGATCAGCCGACGCCGTGGCCATGGCCAATCGGGCGGTCGCCGCCTCGCCCGATTCCGAATGGGCCCACCGGCTGCGCAGCGCGTCCCTGATGGCGTTGGCCAAGTCAACCGACGGCCCGGACCGCCAGCGCCTGGCTCTCGACGCCCGCGACGCGGCCCGCACGTCGGTCCGGCTGGCCCCGAATCTCAGTGCCGGTTACCGCAACGCCGTCTCCGCGGAGATCGCCGCCGGTGATTTCATGGCGGCCGGAGCCGCCGTCCACCGCCTCATCGAGATGGCGCCCTCGGACAGCGAGACGTGGAACACCGCCTGCCTCCTGGCCTTGGCCCAGGACAATGTGGCGCTGGCCGAGAGCAACGCCCGCCGGTCGCTCGAGCTCGATCCGAACTCCTCGGAGGCGTGGAACAACCTGGGCGTCTCCCTGCAGCGCTCGGGTCGCCTGAAAGACGCCGTTTCCGCCTACGTCCAGAGCGCCCGGCTCGACCCCGGTGAGTCCCTGACCCGGCGCAACATCGCCCGGAACGGGATCCTCCTGCTCCGGATGCTGGCCATGATCGTCTTGTTGCCGGTGATCTTCGCCCCCAACGGGCTGGTCGTCTTCGCCGCGTTGACGGTCGCCGGCTACGCCCTGTTCCGACCAGATGGATGGCGACGGGACCAACTGGAGTCGTGGGCCATCGCCGCCGCCCTGCGCCTGGATCGGATGTCCATCCGGTCGGCCCGCCTCCAGGTCATCCTGACCCAAGGCGTGACCAGGGTGGTGATGGCGGCGGTGTTCCTGGCCGCTGCGTACACGGCCGAGAACAGCCCAACGGCGGTCGTGTTGCCATCGGCGGCCGCGCTACTGGCGATGTCGCTGCACAGCTACATGCATCACCGGCACCGGTAACTACTTCTTCGGCGGGAGCGACCGGACGTAGGCGACGCCCACGCCGACCCACTTCTGCAGCTGCTTCTTGGTCTTCAAGTCGTCAGCACCGACCCGTAACCAACCGGTCATCTCCCGCCCCTGCATGATCGCCAGCTCGGCCGCCGACCTATCCACCAACCGGTCGGTCTCGGCCGGGTCGCACCGGACCAGCACGCCGCCCTGCCCGCTGGCCGCGATGGCCATGTGACCACCGATGAGGAAGGCCAGTCCACCGAACATCCGCTTCTCGGTGACGCCCGCCTCCAGCCCCATCAGTTCGCGTATGCGGTCGGCCAGATCCAGGTCGTAGGCCATCGCCGCCAGAGCATACTGACGGCGTGGCCCGCACCGACCTGTCGCTGCTGGCCGACTTGACGCCCCTCCTCGACGAGGTCCGCACCTGGCCGGCCGTCGAGGAACGAGCGCCCGGCACCTTCTACTGCCGGAGCAAGCCGTTCCTGCACTTCCACTGCAACCAGCACCGGCGCCGGGCGGATGTCCGCACCGACGCCGGTTGGGTCGAGGTCGACCTCGACGACTCGGATCAGCCTCGTCTGCGCCAGGTGCTCCTGGCCGAGCATCAGTCCCGGGTCTCGCCCCAGGTGTCCCAGTAGGTGATGCCCTCGACCGGGGGCCGGCTGGCCGGCTTGAAGTCGGTGCCGATGGTGTAGGCCACGGGGAGCAGGGCGACCTGGGTCACCGACTCGAACGGCACGCCCAGCAGTTCCGCCGCCTCCTGCTCCTTGAACAGGTGCAGCGTCGTCCAGGCCGAGCCCAGCCCCCGCGACCGCAGGGCCAGCATGAAGCTCCACGCGGCCGGGATGACCGAGCCGTACTGGGAGGCCGACAGGATGTTCATCGTGCTCTCGGCCCGGCCCTCGATACACGGGATCACGTGCACCGGCACCTGCCCGAGGGTGTCGGTCAGGTGCAGGGCGCTCTCGTAGACCCGACGGGTCTGCGGGTCCATGGCCTGACCGGCGGCCGACTCGAGATAACCCCTCCCGCCCTCGCTGTACATCCGGGCCAACTCGCGCCGCTTGTCGGCGTCGGTGACGACAATCCAGCGCCATCCCTGCTGGTTGCTCCCGGTCGGTGCCTGGACGGCCAGGCGGAGGCAGTCGACGATCACTGACTGCGGCACTTCGCGTTCGAGGTCCAGCCGCTTGCGCACGGAGCGGGTGGTCGAGAGCAGAAGGTCGGTCTGCGACAGGTCGAAGTCGGTCATTGGAAGGTATCCCCCTTGATTTGTCTACGAATTTCGTCGATCCAGCGGTCGGCCGCCCGCCACGCCTCGGTGGCCGCCTCCCGCATACTGGCGCCGTGGGCACCGGCGGCCGGATAGGAACCGAGGAACTTGAGCGACCGCAACCCGGCGTGCAGGTCGCGCAGGCAGTCGGCCACGACCTCGTCGGCCACGTGGCCCTCGAAGTCGATGATGAAGCAGTAGTCGCCCAGCGCCTTCTTGGTCGGCCGCGACTCGAGCTTGACCAGGTTGAGATCCCGGGCCGAGAACTGGCCCAGGATGCCGTGCAGGGAGCCGGGTCGGTCGGTCGATTGGAAACAGACGATGCTGGTCTTGTCGTGTCCCGACGGTAGGGGTATGCCTTTGACCGGACGGGCCACGAGGACGAAACGGGTCGCGTTGTCCTTGTGATCCTCGATCTCCCGGGCCAGCACCTCGAGGTTGTATAGGGAGGCGGCCAGCGCCGTCCCGATGGCCGCGGTGTGGCCGTCGCGCTCCTCGCCGACGTGGCGCACCGCCTCGGCCGTCGAAGTGGCGGCCACCTCCTCGACGTCGGGCAGGTTGGCGGCCAGCCAGCCCCGGCACTGGCCGGTGGCGTGGGGGAAGGACACGACCGACTTGACATCGCTCAACGCCATTCCGGGCGGCCCGACCAGGTTCTGGGTGACCGGCAGCACGACCTCGCCGACGATGATCAGCTCCTGCTCGAAGACAAGTTGGTCGAGGGTGATCGACACTGTGCCCTCGATCGAGTTCTCAATGGCCACGAAACCGAAGTCGACGTCGCCGGCGGTGACGGCGTCGAGCACGTGGACGAACGACCGGAGCGGCCGCAGCTCGGCAACGGCGAACTCGGGCTCACTGCGCAGCGCCTCTTCGGTGAAGGTTCCGGGCGGGCCGAGGAACCCGATGGTGTCCCCTGGGGCGACAACGCCGGTCATGGCCGGGCAGGATAGATGCACGATGGACGAGGCCGCCGTTCGAAAACTTCTGGACCAGCTGACCGCCGGTGAGCTCGACGCCGATGAGGTGGTGCGCCGGCTGCGGTCCCTGCCCTTCACCGACCTCGGTTTCGCCACTCTGGATTCGCACCGGGAGCTGCGCCAGGGCGTTCCCGAGGTGGTGTACGGTCCGGGCAAAGGACCAGGCCATTGCGCCGCCATCGTCACCGAGTTGCTCTCGTCCAGTTCCGGGCCGGTCCTGTTGACCCGGGCGTCAGCCGAGCAGATCGACGAGGTCACATCGGCCCATCCGGGGGCCCAGGTCACCGGCTCCACTGTGGTGTGGCAACCGGCGAGCGAGCGGGAAATGGACCCGGTGCTGGTCGTCACCGCCGGCACCGCCGACCTTGCCGTGGCCGAAGAATGCCGGGCCACGCTCGCCGCCCTCGGAATCCCGGTCCGCCTGATCGCCGACGTGGGGGTGGCCGGCATCCACCGGCTGCTGGCCCGGGCGGCCGAAATACAGCGGGCCCCGGCGCTGGTCGTGGTCGCCGGTATGGAGGGAGCCCTGGCGTCGGTGGTCGGAGGCCTGACCGCGGCGCCGGTTGTCGCCGTGCCCACCAGCGTCGGCTACGGATCGTCTCTGCAGGGTGTGACAGCGCTGCTGTCAATGCTTTCGTCCTGTGCCTCCGGGATGGTCGTCGTGGGCATCGACAACGGCTTCGGCGCCGCCTTCGCCGTCCACCGTCTGCTCGGCCGGTGAAGACCGTCGCCTGGTGGCACTGCTTCGCCGGCATCGCCGGCAATATGGCCCTCGGGTCGCTGATCGACGCCGGCGCCGACATATCCCTGATCGAGCGCGAACTGGTCGCGTTGCCGGTCGGCGGCTGGACCCTCGAGACCGAGTCGGTACTGCGGGCCGGGGTGGCCGCCACCCACGTCAATGTCCGGGTCCGTGAGAACCAGGTCGTCCGTACCTACAGCCACATCGTCGGGCTGATCACCGAGGCCCGCCTGCCCGACCGGGCGCGGGAACGGGCCCTGGCCGCGTTCGAGAAGCTGGGCACCGTCGAGAGCCGCCTGCACCGCCGGCCGATGAGCCAGGTCCACTTCCACGAGGTCGGCTCCACCGACGCCATCGTCGACATCGTCGGGACCTGCGTGGCGCTCGAGGTACTCGGCGTCGACGAGGTCCGGTCCAGCCCGGTCGCCCAGGGCACCGGCATGGTCCATTCCGCCCACGGGCTGTTGCCCATACCTGCGCCGGCCGTCGTAGGGCTCCTCGCCGACGTCGGCGCGCCGACCTACGGGACGGCCATACCGATGGAGCTGACCACCCCGACCGGCGCCGCCATACTTGCCGCCCTGGCCGACGGCTGGGGCCCGATGCCGCCGATGTCGGTGGCCCGGTCCGGCTTCGGTGCCGGCAGCCGGGAGATCGAGGGCATGCCCAACGTGGTGCAGGTCGTGGTCGGGACGGCGGCGCCGGTCGAGGCACCGGCCATGGAATCGCAGCCGGTGCTCGTCATGGAGGCCAACGTGGATGACGTGACCGGCGAAATCCTCGGTACCACACTGGCCGCCCTCATGGCCGCCGGCGCCCTCGATGCCTGGGTCACGCCGGTCACCGGGAAGAAGGGGCGGCCGGCCCAGGTCGTGTCCGTCCTGTGCGACGAGGCCCGGATGGGCGGCTTGCGCCAGGTGCTGGCCGATGAGACCGGCACGCTCGGGATCCGGGTCAGCTCGTGGCAGCGGTGGCCGGCCCCCCGGGAGTTCGCCACAGTCGAGGTCGGCGGGTACCCGGTGAAGGTCAAGCGCGGCCCCCGGCGCATCAAGGCCGAGCACGACGACGCCGCCCGCGTCGCCGGCCGCCTGGGCCTGCCGGTGCGGGAGGTGGCCCGCCGGGCGGAGGAGGCCGCCCACCGTATGTTCGACCCCGGCGACTAAGGCAAGACTGAGGAGTGCCCGCCGGGGCCTGGGGTGTCCACTCGCGTCGCGCAAGGGCGGATTGTGCGCGATTTGTACTGTATACCAGCGGTTTCCGCACACTATTGGTCTTCGGGCCGGGTGGGGGATTCGGGGCCGATCGCTATTCGGGGCCCTCGAGCAATGTAATAACAGCATTATATTTTTCGGCCAGCGCCGGAAAAGCGATACCGGCCGGTTGGGCCCGTCCGCCATCATGGAGGGGTGCTGGAAGCCAGGGACCTGACCGTCGAAGTAGGCGGGCGTGTGACGCTGCAGGGAGCGTCGTTCATGGTCCGCGCCGGCGACAAGGTGGGCCTGGTGGGGCGCAACGGGGCCGGCAAGACCAGCCTGTTGAAGGTCCTGGCCGGCGATTCCGAACCGGCCGGCGGTAAGGCGGCTATCCAAGGCCGGCTCGGTTTCCTGACCCAGGACCCTCGGGCGCTGCGCCAGGTCACCGAGGCGTCCGGGCTGGCCCACGTTCTGTCGGGGCGGGGCCTGGACGAGGCGTCCGCCCGGGTGGAGACGCTGCGCCACGCCATGGAGAAGGACCCGACCGAGCGGGCCATCGCCCGGTTCTCCCGGGCCGAGGACCACTTCGCCGCCCTGGGCGGGTACGCCGCAGAGTCGGAGGTGCGCCAGCTGGTCGCCGGTCTGGGTCTCGAATCCGACCGCCTCGACCGCCCCCTCGGCGTCCTGTCCGGTGGCGAGCGGCGCCGGGTCGAGCTGGCCCGCATCCTCTTCGGCGGCACGGACGTGCTGATGCTCGACGAACCGACCAACCACCTCGATGTCGACGCCAAGAACTGGCTGATGGGCTTCCTCCGTGACTTCCGGGGTGCCCTGCTCGTCGTGAGCCACGACCTGGACCTGCTCGACGAGTCGATCACCCGCGTCCTGCACCTCGACGAGGGCGAAATGGTCGAGTACAAGGGCACCTACTCCCAGTACCGGGAGGCCCGGGCGGCCGATGAGGAACGGCTGCGCAAGTTGGTCGGCCGGCAGCAGACGGAGATCAAGCGGCTCACCGACCTGGCCGACTCGATGCGCCACCAGACGGCCAAGCGGGCCCGCGTCGCCAAGTCCCTCGACAAGCGGGTCGAGCGCCTCCAGACCAGCGCCGCCACCGGACCGGGCAGGGGCGACCGCCGCTACCGGGTCCGCTTCCCCGAGCCGCCCCGGGCCGGGCGGGTCGTGCTCGAGGCCGAGGAGCTGGGCCAGTCCTACGGCGGCCCCATGGTCTTCGACGACGTCAGTTTCGCCATCGAGCGGGGCGAGCGCATGCTGATCATGGGTCTGAACGGTGCCGGCAAGACGTCGCTGCTCCGGATCCTGGCCGGGCGGGCCGATCCCAAGTCGGGGACGTTCCGGACCGGGTTCGGTGTGGTGCCCGGCTACTACGCCCAGGAGCACGAGGGCATTCGCAGCGGTACCACCGTCCTGGCCCATATGCGGGAGGCATCCGACGCCCCCGAGGCCGACCTGCGCGCTCTGATCGGCATGTTCGGTCTTACCGGGGAGATCGCCTTCCAGGACGCCGGGACCCTGTCAGGCGGGGAGAAGACCAAGTTGGCGCTGGCCCAGCTGGTCGCCGGTCGGCACAATCTGCTGCTGCTCGACGAACCGACCAACAACCTGGATCCGCCATCGCGCGACGCCATCGGGTCCGCCCTGTCGGGGTGGCCGGGCGCCATGATCATCGTCAGCCACGACGCCGGGTTCGTGTCGGAGTTGGCTCCGAGCCGGGTGCTCATGATGCCGGAGGGCGTGGAGGATCACTGGAGTGACGATCTGATCGAGCTGGTGGCCCTGGCCTGATGGGCACCGACCGCAGCTGATCCGATGACCACCCCCTACGGACAACGACCGGTCCGGGTCTGATGAACGCTGATCTCGGACTGGCCCTGGCCCTGGCCGACCGGGCTGATGCCATCACCGTGGCCGCCTTCGGCAAGTCCGATCTGATCGTGGAAACCAAGGCAGACCGGACGCCGGTGAGCGAGGCCGACCGGGCCGTAGAGGAGGATGTCCGCCGGCAACTGGCGGTCGACCGGCCGGGCGACCGGGTGGTCGGGGAGGAGTTCGGTGACACCGGTTCCGGCCCGCGGCGGTGGATCATCGATCCGATCGACGGCACCAAGAACTTCGTACGCCGCATTCCGGTCTGGGCCACCCTGCTAGCCCTGGAAGTGGACGGGGTGATCACCACGGGAGTTGTGTCGGCGCCGGCGCTCGGGCGGCGCTGGTGGGCGTCGAGAGGCGAGGGGGCCTGGGTCGATGCCGGGTCGGGTCCCAGTCGGATCTCCGTCTCCCGCGTAGCCGACCTGGCCGACGTGCACGTGTCGGGTGCGTCGCTCGGTTCGTGGGACGACTGGGGCGGCCCTGGCGTCTATCTGGAGTTGGCTGCTCGCTGCTACGCCGATCGCAGTTTCGGGGACTTCTGGTCCCACGTGCTCGTAGCCGAGGGGGTGTGCGACATCGGGCTCGACCCGATCGTGTCACTCTGGGATCTGGCCCCCCTCCAGGTGATCGTGGAGGAGGCGGGCGGCCGGTTCACCGATTTCGGCGGTCAGGCCCGGGCGGACGGGGGGAGTGCCATCTCCTCGAACGGCCTGGTGCACGAAGCGGCTCGCGCCATCCTGATCGGTGCCGGGACGTGAACCGCATCGAGCCCGGCCCGCGCACGACCGTGCGTCGGTTGCGGGAGCGGGGTGAGTACGACCGCGAGCTGATCTACGGAATCCTCGACGAGGCCTTCGTCTGCCATGCCGCATGTTCGGTGGACGGGACGGTGTGGATGATCCCGACCGCGTTCGGGCGCGACGGCGACCGGCTGCTGCTCCATGGCGCGGCGGCCAACCACGTGCTGAAGGCGGCCGCCCAGGGGGCCGAGCTCACCGTCAACGTCATGCTGACCGACGGCCTGGTACTGGCCCGCTCCACGTTCAACCATTCCATCAACTACCGGTCGGTCACCATCTTCGGCACGGTCACTGACATAACCGATCCCGTGGACAAGACAGAGGCGCTGGAGCGGATCGTCGAGCACATGCTGCCCGGCCGTTCGGTCGAAGCCCGCCCCCCGTCGCCGAGCGAACTGAAACAGACCCGGGTGGTCAGCCTGCCCATCGAGGAGGCGTCGGCCAAGGTGCGCGCCGGCGGCCCCCATGACGATGAGCCCGACCTCGGGCTTCCGGTGTGGGCCGGGGTGCTACCTCTCCGCATGACGGCCGGCGCACCGATCGCCGACGAGGAGCACCCCCCTGGTGCACCCGTGTCTTCTACGGTCGACCAGCCGGCCCGCTGGTAGGGCGCGCCCGGGTCGTCAGTCCTGCCGCCGAAGGCCATTCCGAGCCCGCGCCCGGGGTCCTCAGTCCTGTGGTCGGGGGGTGGTTCCGGGCCAGCGCGAGGTCGTCAGTCCTGCAGTCGGGGGTGGTTCCGGGCCAGCGCCCGGGTCAACAGGCCGTGCGGCGCGTGCTGGGCGAAGAAGGCGCCGGCCCGGTTGGCCGCCCCCGGGATGACGACCGGGGCGCCCCGGTCCATCCCGGCCACGGCGGCCTTGGCCACGTCGGCCGCCGTCACCCACATGATGGACGGCAGGGCGTGGGCCTCCTCGTCGGTGAATCCGGCGGCCTGGCCGAAACCGGTCTCGACCGGGCCGGGACAGAGGACCGTCGCCGAGACCCCGGTCCCCCGGAGTTCGCCGACGAGGGCCCAGGTGTAGGAACGGACGAACGCCTTACAGGCGCCGTAACCGGCCTGGCCCGGTAGGGGTTGGAACGAGGCGGTGGAGGCCACATTGAGGATGTGGCCCCGGCGCCGCTCGACCATGCCGGGCAGGAATCGGGTGCACAGGTCGGTGACTGCGGCCACGTCGACCTCGATCATGTTCAACTCGGCTTCGGGGTCGGCCCGCCGGACCGGCCCGGAGGTCGACAGGCCGGCGTTGTTGACCAGGATGTCGGGCACCAGGCCGCGCTCGTGGACCTGGTCGAGCAGCGACGCCCGGCTGGCCCTATCCGACAGATCGGCACCCAGCACTTCGGCGCGGACCCCGGTCCGGCCCAGATCGGCGGCCAGCGACTCGAGCAGCTCGACCCGCCGGGCCACCAGGGTGACGCCGTGACCGCGCCGGGCCAGTTCCCGGGCGATCTCCTCGCCGATACCGGATGATGCACCGGTTACTACAGCGGTACTGCCGGTACTCGGGCTCGGAAGGGTCATGGCGGCCCACGGTAGGCGTACTGTCGCCGTTATGGCGACCTACATCGGACCGGGAGTTCTGGAGATCGACACGCTGCTGGGCGGGTGGGAAAAGGTCACGGCCGGGTATCTGATCGAGGGCCCGGCCCCGGTGCTTATAGAGACGGGCAGCCAGATGTCGGTGCCGGCGCTGCTCGAGGCTCTGGCCGGACACGGCGTCGCCCCCGGCGATCTGGCCGGGGTGGCCGTCACCCACATCCACCTCGACCACGCCGGCGGGGTGGGCGATGTGGCCCGGGCCTTCCCCCAGGCCACCGTCTACGTCCACGAGAAAGGGGCCCGCCACCTGGTCGACCCAGAACGGTTGGTCCGATCGGCGGCCATGGTCTACGGCGACCTGCTCGACTCCCTGTACGGCCGGCTGGACCCGACACCGGCTGAGCGCGTCCACGTACTGGAGGATCTCGAAGAGATCGAGATCGGCCCCGGTCGCACCCTCACCGCCATCGACTCGCCCGGCCACGCCAAGCACCACCTCGGTCTGCACGACAGTGAGAGCGGGATCATCTTCGCCGGCGACGCCCTCGGGGTCCGCCTGCCCGACGCCGGCGTCCTCCGCCCGTCGACCCCGCCGGCCGACTTCGATCTCGACCAGGCGGTCCACTCCATGCACCGCTTCCGCGACCGTCGCCCCACCGGGTTGGCGCTGGCTCACTACGGCCTGATCACGCCGGCCGAGGACCTGCTGAGCGAGGCCGAGGACGAGCTACGCCGCTGGGCGGAGACGGCCGAACGGGCGTGGCAGGCGGGGGAGGACATCGAGGCCGCCCTCACCGCCGCATTCGGCGGGAACATGGATCACATCGAGCCCGAGCAACGGGCCCGCATGGAGACCCTCAACGGGATCCACGCCAATGCCGCCGGGCTCAAGCGGTGGCTGGAAACGACTCAGCCGCACTCGCACCCGCACTGACCCCCCGCAGGTACTGGGTGCGGTAGAGCTCGGCGTACAGGCCGCCTTCCGATATGAGCTCGCCGTGGGTGCCGCGAGCGGCGATGCGGCCCTGATCGATCACCAGGATCTGATCGGCGGCCTGGATGGTGGACAGGCGGTGGGCGATGACCACCGAGGTCCGGCCGGCCAGCGCCTCGGCCAGCGCCTGCTGCACCAACATCTCGGTCTCCGAGTCCAAGTGAGCGGTGGCCTCGTCCAGGATCACGATGGCCGGGTTCTTCAGGAACACCCGGGCCAGCGCGAGCCGCTGCTTCTCCCCACCGGACAACCGGTAGCCGCGCTCGCCGACGATCGTGTCGTATCCGTCGGGCAGAGACATGATCAGGTCGTGGATCCGGGCCGACCGGCACGCGTCCACCAGCTCCTGGTCGGTGGCGTCCGGGTTGGCGTAGAGCAGGTTCTTGCGGACCGTGTCGTGGAACAGGTGGGCGTCCTGGCTGACCACCCCGATGGCATCGCTGAGGCTCTGCAGGGTGACGTCGCGAACGTCGTGGCCGTCCACCTCGAGCGAGCCCTCGACCACGTCGTACAGCCGGGGGATGAGGCCCGACAGGGTGGTCTTGCCGGCGCCGGACGGCCCGACCAGAGCGGTCATGGTGCCCGGCTCGGCCACGAAGGACAGGTCCTCGAGGACCCAGGCCCCGGGCTCGGTGGGCAGTGCCTCGTCCACCGTGTCGGCGCTGCGCTCCAGCGACGCCACCGACACGTCGGCGGCCGCCGGGTAGCGGAACCACAGGTGCTTGGCTTCGATCCGTCCGGCCACGTCGGTCAGCGGCGGGGCGCCCGGGCGGTCGGCCACGCTCGGCGGTGTGTCGAGCACCTCGAACACCCGGTCGAAGCTGACGATGGCGGCCAGCACGTCGACCCGGGTGCTGGCCAGATCGGTCAATGGGCTGTACAGCCGGGTGACGTAGGCCGCCAGCGCCACCACGGTGCCGACCTGCAGATGACCCAGCGCCGCTTCCCGGCCGCCCAGCCAGTACACGGCGGCCGTGCCGACGGCGCCGACCAGAGAAAGGGCGGCGAACAGGTACCGGCTGAGCAGGGCCAGACGGATCCCGGCGTCGCGCACGGCGCCGGCCCGGTGGGCGAACTCCTGCGATTCGCGGGCCGGGCGGCCGAACAGTTTCACCAGGAGGGCGCCGGCCACATTGAACTTCTCCGTCATGGTCACGCTCATGTCGGCGTTCAGCTGCATCTGGTGCCGGGACAGCCGGCTGATGCGCTTGGCCATGAGCCGGTCGATGAGGATGAACGGCGGGAGCACCAGCAGGGCGTACAACGTGATCGACGGGCTCAGGATGAACATCGGCACCAGCGTGGCGACCAGGATGAACATGTCGGACAGCACCGAAGCCGCCGTGCTCACTGCGTTCTGGGCGTCCATCACGTCGTTGGTGAGCCGGGACATAAGGGCGCCGGTCTGGGTCCGGGTGAAGAAGGCCACCGGCATGCGCTGGACGTGGTCGTAGAGGCGGACGCGCAGGTCGTAGATGATCCCCTCGCCGATCACGGAGCCGAACCACCGGCTCACCAGCGACAGGGCAGTGGTCGCCAGCGCCAGGCCCACCAGGCCGGCGGCCAGCGCGTCCACCAGGCTGACGTCGTGGTGGCGGACGATGGCGTTGTCGATCAGGTCCCGGACCAGGAGCGGCGGGACGGAGCCGATGGCCGCCGACCCGAGGATGACCACCAGGTAGACCAGCAGCCGGGGCCGGTACGGCGTCAGGAACCGCCAGATGCGCCCGGTCGTGCCGGGCGTGATGTTGGCCGCTTTCAGTTCGGCCAGGTCTCGCGCGCGCCTTCTCATAACGCCTCCAAGAACAAAGTGTCCCGGATTTCATTCCCGGTTCGACCATGATGGGCCTAATGGAGCCGTCCATCCTCCTGGCCACGAGGGGGGTCGCCAAGCGCATCAGCCGGGGCCGGCGCGACGCCAAGGTCGATCCGCCGTGGGCCGAGGGCTACCCGATGGAGGGCGACCGGCGCGCCTGTCTGGCCTACCTCCGCCAACTGCCGGTCATGGGTGGGGCATCGCGTTCGAACCCGTTCGGGTACTACCAGATCATCCTCGACGGATCCGTCGTGGGTGGCATCGGTTTCCACGGACCGCCGCGGGACGGGCTGGTCGAGATCGGCTACGGCGTCGTGCCGTCGGTCAGAGGCCAGGGTCTGGCCACGGCCGCACTGCATCTGATCCTGGATGTGGCCGCCAGCTACGACCAGGTCCGGCGGGTGTGCGGGCGCACCACCCCTGACAACGTGGCGTCGCAGCGGGTCATGTTGGCGTCCGGTCTCGAGCCGTCCGGGCGGGACCCGGAATTCCTCCACTACGAGATCGATATCCGAGCACGGACGGGAACCAAGCCGCCGGGCCAGACGTAGTAGCAGCATGAACGGAAAGAGATGGGGGCTGGCCGGGATCGGTCTGGCCATGGCCTTGTCAGCATGCAGTTCCACGGGCCATCACAATGCCTCGACCAACGCCGGTGCCACGACGTCCACCACCGGGGCGAGCACCGAGACGACGGTCGGGTTGTCCCCGGGTACGACCGGGACAACGGTGTCGACCGTCGACATGTCATCGTCGTCCTCGTCGGCGCCGGCTTCGGATTTCACGGCGACGACCGTGAAGCGGGGGCCGTCGCGGTGCGCGAGCAGTTCGCTGTCAGCCGCCTTGACCGATCCCAACGGGACCGCCGGCAGCATCTACTACTCCCTAGTTCTGACCAACAACGGTCCGGTGAGCTGCGTGTTGCAGGGGTATCCGGGCGTCTCCTTTGTCACTGGAAGCAACGGCCAGCAGGTCGGTGCGCCGGCCGGTCGCATCAGCGGATCGGCCCCCACGCTCACGTTGGCTCCCGGGACCAAGGGCCGCGCCGTGCTCCAGATCGGTGACGCCTCGAACTTCGGCTCCGGATGCCAGCAGACAGCCACCGACGGGCTGCGCATCTATCCGCCCGACCAGACGGCGGCGGTGTTCGTGGCCCACAACGACTTCGGCTGCGCCAACACCTCGGACGTGACCCTCCACGTCGGTGCCTTCCAGAAGACCTCCTGAAGTCGAGCCTGACAGCAGGAGCCCCGGGCCGTCGGGTCCGGGGCTCCTGTCCGGCGGAGGGAGTGGGATTTGAACCCACGGTGCCCAAAGGACACAACGGTTTTCGAGACCGTCCGATTCGGCCGCTCTCGCATCCCTCCTTGCCTGGTCAGAGCCTATATTTGCCTCTGACCTATGTTCACCGTTTCTAGGATCATGTCTAGAAGCGGCGTCGGGTCGTCCGACAGCGCCTTCGAACCCGGGGAGCAAGACTACTCGTGTCCAGAGGGGCCAAGCAGGAGTTGAGACCGGGCGTGTGGCGGCTCCGGGCCCTGATCGCCGGGTGCCAGGCGACGTCCTGAGTGGCGCTCAGTCGCTACTAGGTCGCCGCACCTTCGAACGGGGCGTCGAAGCTGAAGATGCCGACGCATGGCTGAGGTGCGATTGGGCAGCCGACGCTGCCCTCAGCGGGATCGAGCGCTTCTCTGCTGCACTCTTGGCTTGTACCAACAGGGATTAGAAGCCATAGTTCGCTGCTACCACAACGGGCTCAACGATGCGGGCCCAACCGTGGAAAACGAACACGTCGATGACGAGCAAGATCAGGGAACCGACGGTCCAGAAGATGGCGGACCGCCGAACACGATGCAGCCGGTCCGAGTCGAGGGGGTGCTGAGACCGGGCCCAAGCGACCGCCGCAGCATTAAGCTCGTCGCTCAGACGGTCGCGAAGTCTCACGCCTCTTTCCTACCCTCGCCCACAGATGACGTCCCCAGTAGCCTTGACTCCGTGGAAGGGGCATGAAAGTGATCCGGGACCTCCTTGTCAGTCTGGGTGCCATCACCATCGTGCTGGCGGTCGGTTTCGTCTTCGCCCGACCCGCATTCCGTGTGCCTCTCGGGTCCTCCAGCTCGAAGGTCCAGGTCACGGTCTATTGCCTCTCGCCGTGGAAACAGTGGACCGGGGGCCGTCGTAGGGATTTTGGTGGAGTCGACTCCTTCCAAGTCCCCGGAAACGGATTCGTTCAGCCGGACTCCGGCAGGTGCCCGGCGGCGACGGCCCGAGACGAGCACGTGGCCGAGGGTCTTGCCGTGGCCGGTCTTGCCGCCATTCTCGGGACGCTGCTCGTGGGACGATCGGCGCGAGACGCTCATGAAGGAGCGCCTCCGAACCCGGAGCGAGGGAGCAGAGGGGTGGCGGGTCGAAGCTAGGGTGCGGTGGTGACGGCTACCCCGGATCGCTCGTCGGGTGCGACGCAGGCGGCCATCGAGCACCACTACGACGTCGGCGCCGACTTCTACCGGCTGTGGCTGGACGCCCGCATGGTGTACTCGTGTGCCTTGTGGGCCGGGCCAATCGACGATGACCTGGAGACGGCTCAAGAGGCGAAGCTCGACTGGCACCTGGCCACAGCGGGGGCGGCCGCCGGCGGCCGGTTGCTCGACGTCGGCTGTGGTTGGGGAGCGTTGCTGCAGCGGGCCCGATCTCACGTCGGGGTGGCCGATGCCGTGGGTTTGACGTTGAGTCGTGACCAGATGGATGTGGCGTCGGCGGCCGGCGACGATGCCCATATCGAGGTCCGCCTGGAGGACTGGCGCCGGCATCAACCATCTGCGCCCTACGACGCCATCGTGTCGGTCGGCGCGTTCGAACACTTCGCCCGCCTCGATCTCGACGATGAGGCCAGGACGGCGGTCTACCGGCAGTGGTTCGAGGCCACCGCCGGCTGGCTGGTACCGGGCGGTCGGATATCGCTCCAGAGCATCGCCTATGAGGATTTCGATCGGGCGCACGGGACTGAAGCGGCGTTCTTCGCCGAACAGGTATTCCCCGAATCGTCATTGCCCCGCCTGAGCCAGATCGTGGTCGCCGCCGAACCGTGGTTCCGGGTCCTCGTCGTGCGCAGCGACGCCGACCAGTACGCCCAGACCCTGCGGCTGTGGCAGCGGCGGCTGGAGTCAGCGGCGGTCGTGGCCCAGTCAATGGTCGGGCGCGACACCTACCGCCGTTACGTGCGCTATCTGCGCCTGTCGCGGGCGATGTTCGAACGGCGGGTGTGCACCCTCTACCGGATCGGCTTCGAGCGCCGGGCCTGATGAGCCACCGATACTTTGGGTGATCGGCGACGCCGGATGAGCCCCGGGCGGAGCCGTACCGGCTCGGGCTGAAAGACGGTCCGCCCGGCCTCCGCCCGCCGAAAGACCGTCCGCCCGGTCTCCGCCGGACCTCTGCCCGCCGACAGACCGTCCGCCCGGCCTCCGCCGGGCCTCCGGCCCACCGGAAGTTTCAGCGGAAGGCGACGCCCAATAGCCCAGCGAGAGTGGCCAGACCGGCCAGGGACCAGGTCACCTGGTCGGCTACGTGGCCGCTGTGCAACTTGCGCAGCAGGACTGTCGCCGCGCCCAGGGCGCCCTGCAGCCGTTTGGCTGACAGGAGCAGGGCGGCGAAGGCGACGGCCCCGACTGCCTCGGCCCCGTCTCCGAGCAGGCTGGTGATGGACACACCGGGCGCCTTCAGCCTGGGCCCGGCGGACGCCATTCGGCCGTCGATGACAGACGCCACGTAGTTCCTGCGGTCGGAGAACATCGCCGCGGCGCGCACGGCCCGCCCGGCGATGTCCGGCAGCAGCCCGAGTGCCAAGCCACAGGCCAGCAGCAGCACCGCCGGGACGAGCAGGAGGACGGCGACGGGTGTTCCCCCCGACTCCGCCTGCTCCTCGGCCGGTGAGTTCTCTCCGCTGGAGTCGCCCCGCCACACCCTGGCGGCGGACGCCAGGATGGCTCCACCGGTGCCGACGGATGTGATCACGAAGATCACTTCGATCAGGGCGGCGGCCGATCCGGCCCCCGAGACGACGATGTCCTTGCCGACCGATGACGCGAATGGCGGCAGGTCGGCCAGCGCCAGGGCGCCGAACGCCACCACTCCGACGGCGACGCCGACCCGGCCGCCACTTCCTCGAAGTGGTCGACCGCCGGTCTCGTTCCGGCGGCGGCGCAGCACGCCGACGGCGAGGAAAAGGGCGGCTTTGGTGAACCCGTCACCGGCGGCCAGGAGGGCCACCCCGCCGAGGGAGACTGTCCGCAAGACCGCGAAGCCCAACAGGTACAAGCCCATGTGGGCCACCACGACGAACCCGAGGATGCGCCGGCCGTAGGACTCGACCATGGCCATGACCGTTCCGACCAGCGCAGTCAGGATGCCGAGCGCCCCGAAGACCAACCGGATGTGCTGCTCAGCCGGTCCGGTCACCACCCCGGAGAAGACGGTCTCCCACACCCTGGCCAAGCCGAACAGCCCCAGCTCGCTCAAGACCCCCGCGAACATGACGCATGTGGGGGCCGGGGCCGTCCCGTATGCGTCGGGAAGCCAGAAGTGCCACGGCACCACCGCCGCCTTGACGAGGAAGCCGGCACCGAGCATGGCCAGGGCCACCGCCACCAACCCGTCCGGCCGGTGCCCGGCCAGTTGCTGGCCCATCTGGGCCAGGTTCAACGTGCCGGTGCGGCCGTAGAGGATCGTGACCGCCATCAGCAGGATCAGGCCGCCCACGGTGTTGGTCACTGCGAAGTTGATGGCGCCCTGCAGTGGCGCCTCCTCACTGGCGTAGTAGCCGGTCAGGATGAATCCGACGACCGCCACCAGCTCGAACGCCACGAACAGGTTGAACAGGTCGCCGGTCCATGCGAAGTCGATGCTGGCTCCAAGGAACACCAGCACGAGCGCCGGGTACCGACCACCCGTCCCGCTGAAGAAGCGTTGCGAGTACACGAGCGCGCCGAACGACAGGAGGGCGGCCAGGAGGGCCAACCCGCCCCCCATCGGGTCCACCACGTAGTCGACGCCGATCACGGTGCCCCGTTCGGGTAGCCAGTCCCCGAACCAGTAGACGATCGGCCGGTGGGTGGAGTCGTTCAGGGCGATGGCGGCCAACACGGCGGTCGCCGTCGCCGCCGCTAGAGCGGTGATGTCGCGCCCTATCCGACCCAGGTAACGCTCGGCGCCGGCCAGTAACGCCGCCGCACCGAGCGGTACGGCCACCGTGAGTGGAACGATGATCGAAGCGCTCAACCGGTCACCACGGCAGGCGGTGGGTAGTGCGGAGGTCGTCGGGGTCGAGGCTCCCTGTCCGCTTCTCGACCTGGATGGCCAGGGCCAGGAGCAGGGCCGAAACGGCGGCCCCGAGCACCACGTCGGTCAGCGACAGGGCCTGCATGATGGCATCGACTGTCGGCCCCGGCCGGCGGGTCAGATCGACGAACACGGGAGCGCTCCCGCCGTGCACGTAGCCGATCTCCAGAATGAGCACATCGGTGGCTGACTGGCTGACGGAGAGGCAGATCACCATGGCGATCAGGTTGCGGCTCGTGACGACCCCGTACATGCCGATCAGGAACAGCCAGGCGACGACGGAGTAGGCGAGGATGCTCAAGTCCCGGAACCCCGGATCACCTCGGTCTGGTCGAGGAACTCCTTGACCAGGAGGACGAAGCCGCCGGCCACCTCGAGACCCACGGTCGCGTTGAGGATGGGCAGCGTGCCCCCCGAGATGAGGTTTCCGCTGTGACCGAGGCTGACCACGTTGGTCAGGAAGGCCGAGCCGGCGACCAGACCGATCAGGCCGACGATGACGTAGCCACCGGCACCTGCACCTTCGGACGCCTCGATCAGGCTGCCCGCCTCGAAGCGTTCGACGCGGGCGTAGGTGGTGGCCAGGTACACGACGAACAGGGCGGTGGCCAGTACGACGCCCCCCTGGAATCCGCCGCCGGGCGAGATCTGGCCATGGGTCACCGTTTCCAGCCCGGTGACGACCAGTACCGGCGCCATGGTCACGGCCAGCAGCCCGACCGCCGGGCTGGGAGGAGGTATGCGGCGGTCCGGTGCCTCGTCTTCGGGTAGATGCCGGGTCTCGTCACCCAGCGGTCTCAACAGGACCGATATTCCGGCCACCGCCGCGAAGAGGATGTACTCCTCGAAGAGCGTGTCGACCCCCCGGAAGTCGAAGCTGACGGCCGACACCACGTCGGACGCCTGCCGGCTCGGTTCCGAGAGATGGTTCAGGATGGCCGCGTAGGCCGAGACCGGGGCGCCGAAGTGAGGGATCCCGGCGAAGGCCACGCCGAAGGCACACGCCAACCCCACTGCCGCGAGGAGGAACACCACCAGTCGGGCGCGGGCGTTCACCCGTCGCCTTTCGGGGTGCGCCGCCTGTCGGTGGTGCTCGACGGCTCATCGGTGTGGCGGTGGCTGCGCACCTTGGCCAGGCTGAGCAGGACGATGAGGGGCAGGGCCACGGCGCCTACGACCAGTTGTGAAAGGGCGACGTCTCCGGCCTGCAACAGCAGATACAGGGTGGCGAGCGACAGCCCGAAGAAGCCGGCCACAAACGCCTGGTTCAGCGGATCACGGGTCAGGACCACTGCGGTTCCGGCGGCGCCCACCCAGACCAGGGCGACGGCGATCAGGGTGTCGGTCACGACGCCGGGCCCTTCTGGCGGTCCCGGCGCGGCGCGGATCGATCCGCCAGGTCGGCATCGTGACGGCGGCGCACCTCGACCGAGCGGGCGCAGGCATGGCTGAGCAACGGGCTGGTACCGAACACCACCGTCGCCAGCAGGATGGCCGACGTACCGGACGCGTTCAGCCCGCTGTAGACCACGACGCCGGCGCAGACCCCGGCGACTCCCAGTGTCGAGGCCGGCGTCACCGCATGGAGCCGGTCGAGCGGGTCACTCAGCATGGCCATGGCCAGGCAGGAGAGGACCACGACCAGGAGCCCGAGACCGAGCAGTACGTAAGCCACCGCGTCGCGCACGCTGGTCAGACCCAACGCTCGAGGAAGCGGGCGAACAGGAGCGTCCCGCCGGTGGACATGACGGCCAGCACCGTACCGAGCGATGCCAGCGCCGCCTCACCGGAGGCCACGGCGACCAGCAGCAGGATCAGAGCCTGGACCGTGCCGGCTAGTCCGAGAGCGACCATGCGGCTCTCGGGTGCGCTCCGCCAGCAGGCCCACGCGCAGGCCCCTAGCGCCGCCAGCAGGACGAGGATGGCGATGTCGAACCCGATCACCCTGTCACTCGTGACCGACGAAGTCGTGCACCGTCGCCTCGCCGGTGTCCTCGTCCAGGTCGACCAGGATCGTCTCCGGCGTGAACGATTGCAGATAGGTGATGACCGAGCTGCGCCGGGCGGCCGCCCAGCCACCGCCGCTGGCGTCGGTCGCGACCGTGCGGTACCCGCTCGGCGGCCCGTTGCGTCGGACCCGTTTCCATGTGGCGGCGTAGACCGCCATCGCGCCGGTGACCAATCCGGGCAGCAAGCGGACTAGCAGGATCAGGTCAGCCCGGTGAACTCGAGGAACGGCCCGACCCCGAACGGTGACCACCCACCCGGCCGCCGTGCCCACCGCAGCGACGATCAGTCCGGCGACATCGTCCTGCCGGTCGGCCGATCCGACCAGAGCGATCCAAGTGCCGAGAAGCACGCCGAAAGCCACGAGTCCGGTCGCCACCAGGTACCAGGTCGGGGCGCGACCATCTTCCGCCAACCCACCGGCATCCGACGCCACGTTCCGAACGGTACCGACATGGCCCGGCCGGTTGGGGGATGATCTCTGGCATCCGCCGCCACCCCGGCGATGAGCGAACCCGATCGGGCACGTCCTATTTCCGAGCGCAAAGGAGAAACCCGGATGACGACATGGCCGACCCAAGGTCCCGCCTCGTATTTCCCATCGATCGAGAAGAAGTACGGGCGCTCCATCGCCGAGTGGCAGCAGGTCATCGCCGGATGCGGGATCGACAAGCACATGGCCATCGTCGGTCACCTGAAGTCCGAGCACGGGATGGGTCACGGTCACGCCAACGCCCTGGTCGGTTGGACCCTCGCCGGCAACCAGGCGCCGGAGTCATGAGTCGGGGGCGCTAGGTTTCCGGCATGGCGGATGGATGGCACCGACCCCTGCACCACACCCCGGCCGGAAGCCTCGATGCCGGGACCGCCCAGACCCCGGGCATGGATCGGCGGGAGGCCATCTCGGGCCGGCGGTCCGGGTCGGCAGCGATCTGGATGGGTGAGACGGTGGTCGCCCCGTCGGTCGCCTCCGCCGACCACCATCACGGCGAGTCCGAAACCGCCATCTTCGTGGCGTCGGGACACCCGGCGTTCGTCTTCATCGACCCTGACTCCGGCGTCGAGCGGCGGGTCGAGACCAGCCCCGGCGACTATGTCTTCGTTCCCCCGTGGACGCCGCACCGGGAGGAGAATCCGTCACCGGACGAACCGGCCGTAGTGGTGATCGCCCGGTCGACCCAGGAGGCCATCGTGGTCAACCTGGCCGATCTCCACGGCACCCCAGCCGGGTAGCCCGGGCCCGGCGGCGCAGCGGCCGGCACCGAAGTGATCTGGCCGACCTCCATGGCAACCCGGCCCGGCGGTCCCGCTCGGCGGCGCAGCGGCGGTCACGGAAGTAATCTGGCGCCGATGCCCGTCTACGAATACGTCTGCCGGACCTGCGACAGCCGGTTCGAGGCACGCCGCCCGATGGCCGAGGCCGGCGATCCCATGCCGTGCCCCGACGGCCACCCGGAGACGGCCCGGCTCCTGTCGGTCTTCGCCTCCGTCGGCCGCTCGGATTCGGGTGGGGCCATGGCGCCCATGGCGTCCGGGCCGGTCGGCGGGTGCGGGGCCGGTTGCGGCTGCGCCCATTAGCAGCACCATCGCCGATTGTGGCCAATAGAACGTCATAGTGACGTTGTATTGACCACAATCGGAGTCGTCGCATCGTGAGCGATTTACCGTCATAGTGAATTGCTCAGAATGACGTCAGTGTCGGACCGACCTGGCGTCTGGGTCGTTGCCTGCTGTCCAGGCGTCAGCGCTGGGCCGCGAACCAGCCGCTCAGCAGCGCTGAGCACTCGGGGGCGAGCACGCCGGCCTGCACCGGCAGTTCGTGGTTGAGGCGGGGATCGGCGCACAGGTTGTAGAGCGAGCCGCACGAGCCGGCCTTGGGGTCGGGAGCGCCGAAGACCACCCGGCCGAGGCGGGCGGCGACCAGAGCGCCGGCGCACATGGGGCACGGTTCGAGGGTGACGTAGAGCGTGGCGTCCGACAGTCGCCACGAACCGGTGGCCGCAGCGGCGGCCCGGAGCGCCAGGATCTCGGCATGGGCGGTCGGATCGGCCAGGCCTTCTCGCTGGTTGGCGGCTTCGCTGACGACCTGTCCTTTGACCACCACCACTGCACCGACCGGCACCTCACCGGCGGCGCCGGCCCGACGGGCGGCGGCCAGAGCCAGACGCATGAACTCCTCGTCGGCTGCGGTCACGGGCGCCGTCCCGGGGTGAACGGGAGATGTAGGTAACGCCGGACGAAGTGGCCGGGTGCGAACTGGCCGGTCTCGAAGTCGACCTCGAAGTCGGGGAACCGGCTCAACAGTTCCTCTAGCGCCACCCGCGCCTGCAGCCGGGCCACCGCCGCCCCCAGGCAGTGGTGGGCGCCGTAGCCGAACGTCAGGATCGGCTTCGGATCGCGGCGCACGTCGAGGGCGGCGGCGTCGGCACCGAACTTGCGCTCGTCCCGGTTGCCGGACCCGAACAGGAGCAGGACGCGACGGCCGGCGGGGATGGTCCGGCCGTGCAAGGAGATGTCCTCGGTGGTCGTCCGGGCCAGGCCCTGCACCGGCGACGTCAGGCGGAGCAATTCCTCCACGGCCCCCGGGATGAGGGAGGGATCGTCGAGGAGGAGGGAGCGTTGACGGCGGTCGGCGGTGAGGAGCTCGCAGGAGCCGCCGAGCAGGCCGGTGGTGGTGTCGTTGCCGCCGGTGACCATGGTGAAGGCGAACCCGAGGACACCGAGGGTGTCGACCGCCGACGCCCCGTCCGAGAGCAGGGCCGAAACGGTGTCGGTGCCGAAGTCCCCGGACCGCCGCCGGTAGTCGACCAGTGACGTGAAGTAGCCGAACAGGTCGGCCACCGCCTCGGGCGCCCCCAGGACGTCGCCGGCCGCAGTGGCGGCCACGATCGACTCGGTCCAGCCGTCGAACTGGGTGCGGTCCGATTCGGGCACGCCCAAATAGTGGGCCACGACCATGCTGGGCAGTGGCTTCCAGACCGACGCGGCCACATCACCGCCGCCGGCCCGGCCCAGCGCGTCCAGGCGGGACACTACGAACTCCCGGACCTCGGGTTCGAGATCGGCCACGCTGCGAGGGGTGAAGGCCCGGGCGACCAGCCGGCGGAAGTCGGTGTGCTGGGGCGGGTCCATCATGACGATCGGCCGGGCCTCCTCGAGACCGGCGAAGGCCATGTCGTCGTAGGAGAACGTCAGGCCCTGGGCGGACGAGAACCGGCCGTGGTCACGGGCCGCGGCGAACACGTCGTCGAAGCGGGAGAGCACCCAGTAGTCGCCGGATTCGACCCAGTGGACCGGGTCGTGATCGCGCAGGTCGGCGTACATCGGGAACGGGTCCCGCCAGCTCTCGCCGCTACGGGGCGCGAAGCGCGCAACGTCGGCATCGATCGTCATGGTCAGAAGTCTGGCATCCGCCGTGACCGCCCCGGGCAGGGGACCGTGCCGCCCCGCCGAATAACTAGTCAGCGACGCCGGTGCTGGGAATCCGGTCGAGCCGCTCGGACGGCGCTGGGGCCGCCCGAAGCAGAGACGAAGCCTCGATCCCCGGCCGGCGCTCCTCCTCCTGGCGCCGGCCGGGGCGACAGGCCGGGGCGACAGGCCGGGGCGACAGGCCGGGGCGGCGACGGCCCGGCGGGTTCAGAAGCGGGTGTCGGGGACGAACACCACGACCGGGGCGGGCGCGCCGATCTGGGCCTGGCAGTACTTGCAGTGCCCCGATTCGTCGGGCTCGTACGGCGCACCGCAATTGGCGCATGTGGCCGGCAGGGCCGGGGCCATGGGTTCCGGTGCGGTGGCCCCGTTGGCGACCATCCAGGCCGTTGCCGGTCCCGGAACCCAGACCTCCTGGCACAGACGGCAGACGGCCAGGCCTTCCGGCGCGCCCGGGGCCGCTTCTGGGCGGTGCATCGGCTTGGAGCAGTAGGGGCAGGCCGAGCCGGGGGGGCCTGACGCCGAGGCCATCCAGATGCGGGCGCCGACCCCGTCGTTGAGCATGCGCTCGAACGGGGCCAGTCCGTACACCCGGCCGTCGCAGGACGGGCAGGCCAGGATGTGTGAGGCCGACGGAACGGAGGCCAGGGGCGCGCCGCAGTCGGGGCAGTTGTGCTCCACACCGACAGTCATCGGCTTCAGAGCCGGCCCGGATTAGCTCAGGATGCGCAGCGGGAGCGTGCGGGGCCCACGAACCTGACCACCCGACCAGGTGACGGCGTCGGGATCGGCCAGTTCGAACTCGGGGTAGCGGGCGACCCACTCCTCTAGGGCGACACGCAACTCCATGCGGGCCAGGTTCGAACCGAGGCAGCGGTGGATGCCCAGCCCGAAGGCGGCGTGCCGGTTGTCGACCCGGTCCAGCTTGACAGCGTCGGGCTCCGGGAACTCGGACCCGTCCCGGTTGGCTGAAGGGAACGGCAGGAGCAGCCAGTCGTCCTTCTTCATCGGGCAGCCGTGGAAGTCGAAGTCGCGGGCGACCATACGGGCCATGGTCACCGGGGCGTAGGCCCGGAGGAACTCCTCGATGGCGGTGTCCCACAACTCCGGCTCGGTGGCCAGCCGCCGCCGGTCGGCCGGGTTCTGGGCCAGATGCCAGAGGGACGCGCCGATGGCCGACCAGGTGGTGTCGATGCCGGCGATCATCAGCAGGACCATCGTCCCCCGGATGTGCTCGACGGCGAGCGGGGTGCCGTCGATGTCGGCATTGATCAGGAAGGAGGTCAGGTCGTCGCGGGGGTGAGCCCGGTGATCCTCGATCTGGGCGTCCATGTACTGGTCGATCTCGCCGCTGGCGATGACCTCGTTGCGCTCCTCGACGCTCTGGTCGACGTTCTCGAGGACCTGGGTGATGAAGTGGCGGAACATGTCGGCGTCCTCTTGAGGGAAACCGAGCATCTGCACGATCACCCGCACCGGGATGTGGCGGGTGTACTCGACGGCCGCGTCGAACACGTCCTGGCCGGCGGTGTCGGCGAGGAGGCCCCGGCAGAGCTCACGGGTGAACGGCTCGAGGGCGTTGATCGGCTTGGGCGAGAAGGCGGGCAGGAGCATGCGCCGGGCGATCTGGTGGAACGGCGGGTCGGATGTGATCGGCGGGGCCAGGCCGATCGGGGCCGGCAGGTCGAAGTCGGACGGCTTCACGTTGCTGACCACGACCGAGCGCGACGTGAAGTTGTCGGTGTCGTAGGCCACCTCCGACACCAGCTCGTGGGTGGTGGGCAGCCAGGTCCCGCCGTAGCGACTGCTGTGGGCGACCGGGCACCCCTGGCGGAGGTCGGCCCAGATCGGGTACGGATCGCCGACCCAGCCCGGATCGGTGTGGTCGAAATCGGTCGCCCAGTCCGTGACCGGAGCCTGCCGTCCTGTCATTGCCCCTCCTCGATGGTGATGGCGTACTCGGGGCAGTTGGCCACCGCCCGGCGCGCCTTGTCTTCCAGCTCGGGCGGCACGACCCCGTCCCCGATGGCCGAGGCCACGCCGTAGTCGTCGACGTCGAACAACTCCGGCGCCAGGCTGTAGCAGCGGTTGTGGCCCTGGCACTTTTCCTGATCGACCGAGACCTTCATGCCCGCAAACTTAACCCGGTTAGGTCTGCGGTGCCCGCCTCATCAGAAAAAGTGGCGGACCGTCCTTCACCGGCTTCAGTTCCTGGGTCAGCTCGTAGCCGAAGCGCCCGTAGTAGGGAACGTTGCTCTGCTTCTGGGTCTCCAGGTAGCAGTCGACTCCTTCGGCGTCGGCGGAGCGGAGCATCGGCTGCTGGAGGAGCGAGCCGATGCCGCCGCGCTGCACCGACGGGTCGACGACGAGGAGCATCAGGTACCACAGGTGGTCCTTCGGGTGGGCCGCCTCCATGGACAGGAGATAGCGGGTGCCCTTGACCAGGGCCGGGGGCCGGATGACCATCGCCCGGAACGCCCCGGCCAGTTGACGGGCCTGCTGGGGCACCGACAACGGCCAGTGGCCGGGCGGCACCACCACCGACAGGCCGAGCAGCCGGCCGTCGTCGGGCCGGCGGGCGCCGGTGATGATGGCCGCGGAGCCGGCCGAGGCGATCATGGCCCGCCAGAACAGCGCCAGGCCCCGGGCTCGGGTCACGGCGTTGGCGTCCAGGAATTCGAAGAACGGATCGTCGTGGAACGCCCGGGCTGCGACCAGCGCAGCATCGCCCAGATCGCGACCCTTCGGCACGAGAGGTTTCAGGTCTACGGGAGTGGTCATCCGGTGTTCCGCAGTCCGGCCGCGATTCCGTTCACGGTCAAAAGTAACGCCCTCTGCACGTCCAGGCCCGGTTCGTCGCCCGCGTCGAGCGCGGCCCGGGTCCGTCGGAGCAGCGACAGTTGCAGATCGTGGATGGGAGCGAGGTAGGAATCCCGCACGGCGAGGGTGCGGCGCAGTACCGGAGCCCGCTCCAGGAGTTCCCGCTGGCCGGTCACCCACAGGATCTGCTCGACCGTCCGGCGGTGCTCGGCCTCGATGGTGGCGAAGAAGGGACGCAGGTCACTCGGGACCAGGCTGTCGACGTAGCGACCGGCGATGGTCATGTCCGTCTTGACCAGGGTCATCTCGACGTTGGAGAGGAAGTTGGCGAAGAACGCCCAGCCCGGGCGCATGGCCAGCAGGTCGGCCTCGAAGCCGGCCGCCCGGGCCGCCTCGATCCCGGAGCCGACCCCGAACCAGCCGGGCACGATCTGGCGGGACTGGGTCCACCCGAACACCCACGGGATGGCCCGCAGGCCCTCGATGCCGGCGGAACCGTCGGGCCGGCGGGACGGCCTCGACCCCAGGTGCAGGGCGCCCAACTGGTCGACCGGCGTCGAGGCCATGAAATAGTCGGGCAGGCCGGGGGCGCCGATCATCTGCCGGTAGGCGGCGAAGGCGGCCGCCGACACCGCCTCCATGGCCTCCGCCCAGCGGGCCCGCTCGGTCTCGGGGAGGCGGGGCCCGGCGTGCAGCAGGGTGGCCTCCAACGTGGCCGCCAGCATCAGCTCCAGGTTCTCCCGGGCCAGCGCCGGGAGGCCGTACTTGTCGCTGATGACCTCGCCCTGCTCGGTCACCTTGACCCGGGCGTGGATGCTGCCCGGGGGCAGCGCCAGGATGGCGTCGTGGGTCGGACCGCCGCCCCGGCCGACCGTCCCGCCTCGACCATGGAAGAAGACGATGCGTACGCCGTGGCGCCGGCCGACCTCCAGGATCCGGCGCTGGGCCTGGTGGATCTCCCACTGTGAAGTGGTGATCCCGGCCTCCTTGTTGGAGTCGCTGTAGCCGAGCATGACCTCCTGCTCGTCGCCGCGTGCCTTGACCAGGGCCCGGTAGCCGGGGACCGACAGGAGGTCGTCGACGATGCCGGCCGCCCGGCGCAGCTCCTCGACCGTTTCCAGCAGCGGGACCAGGCCGATCCGGGCGGTGCCGGAGTGGGGGTCCACCAATCCCGCCTCGCGCGCCAGGACGGCGGCCGCCAACAGGTCGTCGGCGCCGCGGGTCATGGAGACGATGTAGGTCTGGGCGCTCTCGGGGCCGAACGCATCCTGGGCCTGGGCGATGGCCTCGAAGGCGCCGAACGTGCGGCCCTCCGGCGGCCGCAGCGGCGGCGGGCTGGGGGCCAGCGGCCGCCGGTTGAGCAGCTCCTCGGCCAGCCGCGCCTGCCGCTCCTCGTGGCCCAGGTCGGCGTACGGCAGCCCCAGCCGACGGTACATCTCGGCCAGCACCCGGTGGTGGGCGTCGGCGTGCTCGCGTATGTCGAGGGTGGCCAGGTGCAGCCCCCAGCACGACAGGGACCGGATGGCCCGGTCCAGCCGGCCGACGATCAGCTCACCCTGGTACTCGACCAGTGAGCGGCGCATGACGGCCAGGTCCTCGAGCAGCTCGGCCGTGCGGCAGTAATCGCGTCCCGGTACGTGGGGGGCGCCGCTCGCCACCCGGCGCTGGGTGTGGACCAGCTTCTGGCGGATGCAGGTGCCCTTGAGCCGGTACGGCTCCTCGGCGTTGAGCCGCAGGTACCGGTCCTCGACCTCCGGCAGGTTGGCCAGGTCGGTGTCGATCGAGTTCATGAGCTCGGTGGACACCCGGGCCAGCCGGGTCGACAGGGCCAGCTGGGCCCGGAGGTCGTCGACCACGGCCAGGGCGTTGCGCACGGCGTGCTCGTGCTGGAGCCGCAGCACCTCCAGTGTCACCACCGGTGTCACATTCGGGTTGCCGTCGCGGTCACCACCGATCCACGAGCCGAACCGGAGCGGTATCCCGGGACCGATGATGCGGGCCCAGTCGTCGAGCACGTCGGCCGCCACCCCGGACTCGAGGACGTCGAAGTAGTACACCGCGTTGCGGGCCTCGTCCAGGGGTTCCGGCTGGGCCACCCGCAGGTCGTCGGTCAACCACAGCAACTCGACCGCCTCGGCCAGCGCCCGGTCATCATCGTCCTCCGTGGCCCCGGCCGGGCCGCGGTCGAGCAGTTCGGCGATGCGGTGGAGGTGGGTCAGTGTCGTCCGCCGGGCCGCTTCGGTGGGGTGGGCGGTGAACACCGGCCGCACATCGATCCGCCCGGCCACCTCGCGCAGCTCCTCCCGGCTGATCCCGGCCTGGGCGATGGCCCGCGCCGCCCGGGCCAGCCAGCCGCCCTCCACCGACCGGTCGAGCCGCAGCGCCCGTGCCCGGTGCACCTGCTCGGTGACGTTGGCCAGATGGAAGTAGGCGACGAACGCCCGTACCAACCGGATGGCCGAGTAGAGATCGAGTCCGTCGAGCAGTTCGGCGGTGGCGTTGCGGTTCTCCCGGCTACCCGAGCGCACCGTCTCGACCAGATCCAGGACCTCCTGGCCCTCTTGGCGGACCAGCGTGTCGCCGAGCATTCCGACGACCCGGCGGATGTCCCGGCGCATGGCCGCGTCCTCGGGAGAGCCCAGCTCGCTCATGACCGCGGGAGCCTACACACGGCTCAGACGGCGGCCGGCAGGGTCACCACCATGCGGGTACCCCCCTCGGCCGCCACCGGCGATTCGGCCCGCACCGAGCCGCCCATGGCCGAGACCAGCTCGGCCACGATGGTCAGGCCCAGCCCGGAACCGATGGGCCGGCCCGGCCGGGCCCCGTCCGGTTCCCGCCGCGACCGGTACAGCCGGTCGAACACCTTGGGTAGGTCGGCGGCCGGGATACCGGGCCCGTCGTCGGTGATCGACAGCTCCGGCCCGAATGGGCCGGGACCGACGGAGATGGCGACGCGGCCGCCGGCGTAGCGCAGGGCGTTCTCGACCAGGTTGGCGACCACCTGGGCCAGCCGGTCGGGGTCGGCGTGCACCGGGACCGGGGGACCGGTCGCCACCTCCAGGTCGAGCCCCAGCTCGGCCGCCGACGGCACGAACCCGGCGGCTGCCTGCTCGGCCGCCGCGTGCAGGTCCACCGCCTGCATCTGCAGGGTGAACCGGCGGGCCTCGAGGGTGGCCAGCGCCAGGAGATCGCCGACCAGCCGTTCCAGGCGGCGGGCCTCCGACGCGATGACCCCGGCGGCGGCGACGGCATCGGCGGTGGCGCCGTCCTCGATGGCCTCGGCGAACCCGCGTATAGAGGTCAAAGGAGTGCGCAAGTCGTGTGACACCGACTGCAGGAAGTGACGCTCGGCGGCCTTGGCCCGGGTCAGGCTCTCGGCCATCGTGTTGACCGACGCCACCAGTCCGGCCAGCTCCGGGTCGTTGCCGGGCGGTTCCGGCACCCGGGCGTCGAGGTCGCCGGCGGCGATCCGGCCGGTCACCTCCTGGGTGGCCAGGATGGGATTCACGATGCGCCGGCCCAGGCGCCAGGAGACGATCGCGGCGATCAGCAGAATGACCACCGCCGACAGCGCGAACCACGGGCCGGCCGTCTTCAGGGCGCTCGGCGGCCGGCTGGTCAGGACGACGACCTGGACCGCGTCCCGGCTGGTCTGGCCCACCTGGATGGCCGCCTTGTACGGGACGGCGGCGTAGACCAGGTCGCCCTTGTGGCCCGACACCGTCTCCAACTTGTACAGCGCCCGGGGGGAGAGGTTGCCGGTCGAGAGCCCGGCCGGCAGGGTCACGCCATCGCGGACCGGGAGGCCGAACAGGCGGCCGTCGGCCCGCACCCCGACGACGGTGGCGCCGGAGAGCTGGAGCGTGTTGTGGAGCGCGGCGAGCAGGTTGCGCAGGGTGGTGCCCGGATCCTTGGACTGGTCGCTCTGCTCCTGAACACTTGCGGCCAGGCTGGTCGCCTCCCGCACCAGCTCGTGGCGGGTCTGGGTGATCGTCGACCGGGCGGCCAGCAACAGGCTGACCGCACCCGACAACAGGAGGGTGACCAGGACCATGGCGACCATGGCGATGGAGAGCCGGCGTCGCATCCGTGCTGCGGGGCGGCTCAGCCGAGCCGGTACCCGACCCCCCACACGGTGGCCAGCTCGAGGCCGGGCCCGAACTTCTTGCGCAACTGCCCCACGTGGACGTCCACTGTGCGCTCGTCGCCGTACCAGTCGGCGCCCCATACCCCGTCGAGCAACTGCTGGCGGGACAGGGCCAACCCGCGGTTGCGAGCGAGGAAGGCCAAGAGGTCGAACTCCCGGGTGGCCAGCGACACGACCGCACCGGACGAGCGGGCCTCCCGCCGGCCCAGATCGATCACGACCGGGCCGATGGTGATGACGGTCGAGGCCGGCGATGGCGCGTCGGCCCTCCGCAGAATGGCCTTCACCCGGGCCGACAACTCCCGGGGGGAGAACGGCTTGGTGACGTAATCGTCCGCCCCCAGCTCGAAGCCCAGCACCCGGTCGATCTCCTCGTCGCGGGCGGTCAGGATCAGCACCGGGACGGTGCTCGCCGCCCGGATGCGCCGGCACACCTCGAAGCCGTCCATCCCCCCGGGCAGCCCGATGTCCAGGATCACCAGCCGGGGCTTCTCCCGCTCGACGGCATCCAGCCCGGCCCGGCCCTGGCCGACGGATATCACCCGGTGGCCGTCCCGGCGCAGGTACATGTCGATCAGGTCGGCGATGTTGGGATCGTCCTCGACCACCACGATGGTGCCGGCGTCGGCGGACATGGACCGACAGTGTCGCAGCGTTTTGTCAGAGAAGTGTTAGGCCCGTTACCGATTTAAGGACATTTCGCCCCCGACTAGTGTGAAGGTATCCGCTGTCCTCTGGACAATTGTCCATAAAATCTCACGAAAGGATCGCCCGGGTGCGCCGACCCACTACGACCCTCTTCGCCATCGCGTCGACCGTTGCCCTCGGTGGGGCTCTCGGGATGACCGCCACTCCCGCCTCCGCCGCCATCCTGCCCCCGGCCAACCCGCCGGACATCCAGCCCTCGGGTGCCATGAACCAGGATTGCTGGCCCCCGGCTTCGACGTCGTCGTGCAACGCCGCCAGCCTGGCCTCGATCAACGCGGCCCGGGCTGTCGAGGGCGTCGGCCCGATGATCCTGCCGTCGAACTTCTCGTCGCTCGACGCCCCGGAGCAGTTGCTCGTCGTGTTCAACCTCGAGCGGGTCGACCGGGGGCTGGCGCCGATCGCCGGCCTGACCCCGGCCCTCGACCAGGACGCGCTGGCCGGCGCCGCCGCCGGCACCGACCCGCCGCTACCGGCCGGGGCGTCCTCGTCGTCCAGCTTGTGGTTGGGCGGGTACGCCACCCCCCTGTTCGACGACTTCTTCTGGATGTACGACGACGGACCCGGCGGGGTCAGCTACGACTGCTGCTGGGCCCACCGCGACGCCATGCTGCAGACGTTCCCCGGCGCGGCCGGCGACGTCCTCATGGGGGCGGCCGTGACCAGCACCAGCACCTACCCGGATTCGGCCGGGGTCGTGGTCGCCTCCGGTGTGTCCCAGCCGGCCAACTTCACCTGGGCCAGCGAGGTCCGCTACCTCGGCTTCTCGGCCGGTCCCGGGACGCTGTCCCTCGGTGCGTCGCCCGGCCAGACCGCCCACGGCAGCGTGATCATGTCCGCGTCCGGTGAAGCCGAGCATTTCTCGGCGTCCATCGCCGGTGGCGCCGGCCAGTTCTCCCTGTCCGGCCCCGCCTGCACGGCCGGGGCCGGTCACGCCTGCGGCCTCGGTGTCAATTTCCGCCCCTCGAGCCGGGCCGCCACCTCCGCCACCCTGACCATCAGCGGCCCCAACGGGGCCCATGCCCTCACGCTCAGGGGCGGTCCGTTCGACGGCTACTGGCTGACCGCCACCGACGGCGGGATCTTCTCCTACGGCACGGCCCAGTTCGCCGGCTCGACCGGTGGCATCCGCCTGGTCCGCCCGGTCGTCGGTATCGCCTCGACCACTGACCGCAACGGGTACTGGACGGTCGCCTCCGACGGCGGCGTGTTCAGCTTCGGCGATGCCCACTTCCTGGGTTCGACCGGCAACCACCCGCTGGTCGCGCCGGTCGTCGGCGTGTCGGCCGACCCGGCCGCCGCCGGCTATTGGCTGGTCGCCCGCGACGGCGGCGTGTTCAGCTTCGGCGCCTCCCGTTTCTACGGTTCGACCGGCAACCACCGGTTGAACGCGCCGATGGTGGCCATGGCCTCGACGCCGGACGGGCGCGGCTACTGGGAAGTGGCGTCCGACGGCGGCGTGTTCAACTACGGCGACGCCCGGTTCGCCGGGTCCACCGGCAACGTCCACCTGGATTCGCCGATCGTCGGCCTGGCCGCCACCCGGGACGGCCGGGGCTACTGGATGGTGGCGGCCGACGGCGGGGTGTTCGCCTTCGGTGACGCCCGGTTCGCCGGTTCCGCCTACGGCCTGCCCCTGTCCGCCCCCATCGTCGGCATTGAGCGGTCGCAGACCGGTCCCGGTTACTGGCTGGTGGGCGCCAACGGTGCCATCTTCAGCTACGGGGCCACATTCCATGGTTCGGCCGCCGGCGCCCCGCTGGCCCGACCGGTCGTCGGCATCGCCGGCTGACGCTCGGCCGGGCCCCCTTACCGGACCGGTCCCGGCCGACTCACCGCTCCGGCCGATTCGCCGCTCCGGCCGATTCGCCGGCCCGGCCGATTCGCCGCTCCGGCCGTTACGCCGGCCCGGCCGTTACGCCGGCCCGGCCGATACGCCGGCCCCGGCGGACATGCCCGGTCGGTCAGCTGGCGAACAGGGCGGTGGAGTAGCCGGAGCCGCTGTAGTCGGTGCAGGCCGACGGGCTGGTCTGGTAGGTGACCTGGTCGGCGGCACCCGGCGCGCTGGTGCCGGCGGGGGTGGTGACGGTGACGTCCTCGGTGCCGGTGCCCGGCGGCGCGGTGGCGAGGAGGTAATTGCCGGACAGCACGGTGACCGCCCGGGCGGCGACCGACCCGAAGTGCACATTGGCACCGGCGGTGAAGCCGCTCCCGCTGATCAGCACCTGGCCACCCGCCGATGTCGACAGGTCGCGGGGGCCGACCATTTCGACCGACGGGACGGAGGCGGTGAGCAGGCCGCGGTAGGCCGGTTCCAGCCCGGCGGTCTGCAGGACGGCGTTCGGGGATTGGACCGGCGTCGGGTCCTCACAGGTCGTCCTGTTGTCGGAGTTGGTCACGTCGGTGTCGGGGTAGCAGGGATAGGCGGGACCGCCCTGGGCGAACCAGTTGCCGGAGATGACGATGTGGCCGATGGTGTGGCACCCGCCGCTGTCGAAGGAGTCGAACGGCTGAAAGTAGACGAAGTTGCGGTCGATATCGACGTACTCGCTGCCGGTGTCGGTGTAGATGCTGAAGTCGGTGTTGGTGCCGTTGTAGGCGACGTTGCCGTCGATCTTCAGGGCGGTGGCCCACGACGTGGCCTGCGGGCCGTTGGTGTACACGGCGCCGCCGTCGCCCAGCGTGGTCATGTAGTCGTAGAGCAGGTTGTCGGAGATGACGTTGCCGGAGTTGACGTTCGGGTCGCTGTCCGGTGAGGTCAGGTTGGTGTGCCAGCCGCCCCAGCCGATGGAGATGGCCGTGTAGGGCACGTGGTCGATCTGGTTGTGGGTGACGGTGCTGTTCTGCGTGTAGCCCAGCCAGATCCCCACCCCACCCAGGTACTGGCCGGCCACGTCGTGGATGTAGTTGTCGGCCAGTGTGTTACCGGCGGTGATCTCGTCGGCGCCGGCACCCACATCGGACGGTTCGGGGTCGTTGGTCGCACCAAGTTGGATGGCGTTGGCGGCGATGTCGGTGAAGACCGAGCCGACCACCGAGTCGTCCTGGGTGCCGTAGTACATGTCGAGACCGGCGCCCCCCAGGTGCTCGAACCGGTCACCGCTCAGCACCACGCCGTGGGCCGCCTCGACCACCACGTTGGCCGGCGTACGGGTCCACGAGGCGAACGGGCAGGAGCCGGCCGGCGTCGACCACTGGCAGGATCCCTCGGTCTTCGATGCGCCCCCGCCGGTCAGCGACCAGTCGGCCTGCATCTGGGCGAAGCCGTCGTTGGTGTCGGGTCCGGTCCAGCCGCCGTATGAGAACTGGATGCCACTGACCGTCACGTTCCGGACCGGCCGGGCCAGGGTCCCGGTGATGCTCATCAGAGTCTGCAGCGCGGGAGCGACCACCGTCTTCGTGGTCGGGGACTGGCCCGACGGCGGCCAGTAGAAGATCCGGTGGGCCGTGCGGTCGATGCACCAGGTGCCGACCGACAGCAGGGGGCAGGCGTTCTGCAGGACGGTGGGCGTCTTCTTCGGAGACAGGCCGGGCATGCCCCCCATCGGGTTGTTCAGCCACCCGATCTCCTGCACGCCTTCGCTCGGCATGTGCAGGTTGTCCCAGCACGGTTCCGCCATGGTGATCGTCCGGCCCGAGATCGACGCGATGTTGCATGACGTCTGCGTCCACGGCCCGTTCCCGTAGGTGAAGGCGACCGACACGTTGGTCGGGTCGGGCCAGGAGTCCATCACCGTCGAGGTGGTGAGGAACCCGGTGGACGTCTGCACGAAGGTGGTGTCGACCGGCAGGCCCTGGGCCATCGGGACCCCGACCCCGTTGACGTACAACTGGCGGGTGTCGAACCCGGCCGGCACGGCGACCGACCAGACGTCGGGCCGGCCGCCGGCGTTCGGCTCCCAGCCGGTGAGGGTGCGGCCGCCGCTCAGCACCGGAATCTGTCCGGGACCGGACTGGTAGAACACGCGGTGGCCGCCGGTCCCCGAGTCGGCCGCGGTCAGGGCCACCGGGGCGCGAAGGGCGTAGGTGCCGCCCTCGAGCACCACATGGATGTCGGTCGTCATGGTGGGAGCCAGCCGGCGTTCGGTGGCCTGCGCCTGGGCCAGGCTGCACGGATGGGCGGTCGTGCACGTCGTCCCGGTGCCGGCCGGCGCAGCCACGATGGTGACCGGCGCAGGTGCCGTCGCGGCCAGGACCGGTCCGGCCGTGCAGACGGTCAGCAGCGCGACGGTGGCGGCCACCAGGGCCGCTCCTTTGTCCCTTTTGGCCCCCAGCATCCCCTCTGTATTCGCCGCGCCGGCACTGGGCTCCTTGCCGGTACGGCAGAATGTGGCATGCAAACATGTTTGCCGCCGCTAACATCGGGCGTCGATCCGGCCTCGGAGTCGTTCCTGGCCAACGAGCGGGCCAACCGGCTGCTGGCGGAGGAGCTGAGGACCCGCCTGCGACAGGCGGCGGTCGGTGGGCCCGAGGCGGCCCGCCAGCGCCACGTCGGCCGGGGCAAGCTGCTGCCCCGTGATCGGCTGGCCACCCTGCTCGACGAGGGTTCCCCGTTCCTCGAGCTGTCGCCGCTGGCCGCCACCGGTCTGTACGGAGACGAGTGCCCCGGGGCCGGGATCATCACCGGCGTGGGGATGGTGGCCGGCCGGCGGTGCGTGATCGTGGTCAACGACGCCACCGTGAAGGGCGGCACCTACTACCCGGTCACGGTCAAGAAGCACCTGCGGGCCCAAGAGGTGGCGGCCCAGAACCACCTGCCGTGCATCTACCTGGTCGATTCCGGCGGGGCCTTCCTGCCCCAGCAGGACGACGTCTTCCCCGACCGGGAGCACTTCGGCCGCATCTTCTACAACCAGGCCAACCTGTCGGCCGCCGGCATCGCCCAGCTGGCCGCCGTGCTCGGGTCGTGCACGGCCGGGGGCGCCTACGTGCCGGCCATGAGCGACGAGGCGGTCATCGTGGCCGAGCAGGGGACCATCTTCCTGGGTGGCCCGCCGCTGGTGAAGGCGGCGACCGGTGAGGAGGTGTCGGCCGAGGACCTGGGCGGCGGTGATCTCCATGCCCGCCGGTCGGGCGTCACCGACCACCTGGCCGGTGACGACCGCGAGGCGCTGGAGATGATCCGCCAGATGGTGTCGACCCTCCCGCCGGCCGCCGATGCCCCCTGGCCGATCCGCCCCCCGGAGGCGCCGGCCCATGATCCAGCCGAGCTGTACGGCGTGGTCCCGGCCGACACCCGCACCGTCTACGACGTGCGCGAGGTCATCGCCCGGGTCGTCGACGCCAGCCGGTTCCTCGAGTTCAAGGCCGAGTACGGGTCGACGCTGGTGTGCGGCTTCGCCCACGTGTGGGGCCATCCGGTCGGCATCGTCGCCAACAACGGGGTCCTGTTCTCCGAATCCGCGGTCAAAGGAGCGCACTTCATCGAGCTGTGCGATCAACGCCGCATCCCGCTGGTCTTCCTGCAGAACATCACCGGCTTCATGGTCGGGCGGGACTACGAGGCGGGCGGTATCGCCAAGCACGGGGCCAAGATGGTGACGGCGGTGGCGTGCACCCGGGTACCCAAGTTGACGGTGATCATCGGTGGCAGCTTCGGGGCCGGGAACTACTCGATGTCGGGCCGGGCCTACTCCCCCCGGTTCCTGTGGATGTGGCCCAACGCCCGCATATCGGTGATGGGCGGCGAGCAGGCGGCGTCGGTGCTGGCCACCGTTTCGGACCCGAAGGGGGAGTGGAGCGCCGAGCAGGTGGAGCAGTACAAGAGCCCCATCCGGGACCAGTACGAGCGGCAGGGCCACCCGTACTACTCGACGGCCCGGCTCTGGGACGACGGCATCATCGACCCGGCCGACACCCGGCGGGTGCTCGGCCTGGCCCTGGCCGCATGCGGTGACGCCCCGCTGGCCGAGCCCCGCTTCGGCGTCTTCCGGATGTAGTCGTGGCCGACCATCCCTTCACCCGGGTACTCATCGCCAACCGGGGCGAGATCGCCATCCGCATCTGCCGGACACTGCGCCGCATGGGGATCGCATCGGTCGCCGTGTACACCGACGTCGACCGTTACGCCGCCCACGTGGCCGCCGCCGACGAGGCGGTCGGTATCGGTGCGCCGACCGCCTACCTCGACGCCGACCGGGTGGTGGCGGCGGCCGTCGAGCGCGGCTGCCAGGCCATCCACCCGGGCTACGGGTTCCTGTCGGAGAACCCGGCCCTGGCCCGGGCCTGCGCGGCCGCCGGCATCACGTTCATCGGTCCGCCCACCGCCGCGGTGGACCTGATGGGGGACAAGATCAACGCCAAGCAGGCGGTCGCCGCCCGCGGCGTCCCGGTCGTGCCGGGACGCGACGAGGCCGGACTGGACGATCAGCAGCTGGCCGACGCCGCTCGCGCCGTCGGGTTCCCGGTGATCCTGAAACCGTCGGCCGGCGGCGGCGGGAAGGGCATGAAGGTGGTGACCGACCCGGCCGGTCTGGCCGAGGCCATCGCCACCGCCCGCCGGGAGGCCATCGGTGCGTTCGGGGACGGGACGCTGCTCGTCGAGCGGTTCATCGAGAGCCCCCGCCACATCGAGATGCAGATCTTCGCCGACACCCACGGGAAGGTCCTGGCCCTGGGGGAGCGGGAGTGCTCCTTGCAGCGGCGGCACCAGAAGATCGTCGAGGAAGCGCCGTCGCCGCTCCTCGATCCCACCACCCGGGCGGCGATGGCGGAGAGCGCGGCCGAGGCGGCCCGGGCCTGCTCCTACGTCGGGGCCGGCACCGTGGAGTTCATAGTCTCGGCCGACCGGCCCGACGAGTACTTCTTCATGGAGATGAACACCCGGCTGCAGGTCGAGCACCCGGTGACCGAAGAGGTCCTGCGCATCGACCTGGTCGAGTGGCAGCTCCGGGTGGCGGCCGGTGAGCCGCTGCCGTGGTCGAGCCAGGAGGACGTGCCCGCGCCGCGCGGCCATGCCGTGGAAGCCCGCATCTACGCCGAGGATCCGGAGCGGGGCTTCCTGCCCTCGTCGGGTCCCGTCCTGGCCCTGGTCGAGCCGGAGGGAGAGGGCATCCGGGTCGACTCGGGGCTCGTGGTCGGGACCTCGGTGGGCACGTACTACGACCCGATGCTGGCCAAGGTCATCGCCTGGGGTGACGACCGCGACGAGGCGGTGGCCCGGCTGGCTGCGGCCCTCCGCCGCACGAGCATCCTCGGGCTGGCCACCAACGTCGGCTTCCTGACCCGGTTGCTGGACGACGACGATGTGCGGGCCGGGCGGCTGGACACCGGACTGGTCGAGCGGCGGCTGGCCGACCTGGGTCGCGGACCGGTGCCGGCCACGGTGGCGGCGGTGGCCGCCCGGGTATCGGTGCCGGACGCGCCCGGGACCGGCCCGTGGGACCAACGCGACGGTTGGCGGGTCGGTGACCCGGCCCCGGTCGTGCGCCGGTGGCGGTCCGGCGATCAGATCATCGCGACCTCGTTGTTGTCAGGCCAGGTGACAATCGACGGCGACGAGATGGTGTCCGGTGAGCTGCCTTCCGGTGTCGAATGGGTGGTCGACGGGGCCGACGTCTGGGTCGGCGCCGGAGGTCAGGCCTGGAGATTGGCGCCGGCCCCGCCCGTGCCCCTCCGGTCCGGCCGGTCGCAGGATCACGGGGGGCAGGTGACCAGCCCGATGCCGGGCGCGGTCGTGGCTGTCAACGTCACGCCCGGCCAGGCGGTGACCGCGGGTCAGGCGCTGGTGGCGGTCGAAGCCATGAAGATGGAGCACCTCATCCGGGCCCCGGCGGACGGGACGGTGACCGAGGTCCTGGTCACCGCCGGCCAACAGGTGAAGCTGGATCAGGCGCTCGTCGTGTTCGAAGCCGGTTCGGCCCCGGAGGAGGATGGGTGACCGACCTGTCGGCCGGCCGGCCGCTGGCCTACCGGGATGTGGCCAGGCTGATGATGCCGGCCGTCGGTGCGATAGGGACGCGGCCGCTCATCGCCGGGGCCCTGGGTCTGCCGGCGCGGGCCTGATCAGCTGCACGCACCTCTCGAAGCCGGCCAGGTCGGTCCAGATCCGGTCCGGGGCGGCGTCGTGGCGCACCATCAGGCCGCCCGAGCGGGCGATGGCGCCCTCGCACATCAGGTTGTCGGCCAGGTCGAAGTCCTCGACCAACTCGCCGCCCAGGTCGGCGAGCGCGCCCCGGGCCCGGTGCCCGTAATGGGCGACCACGTTGGTGTACCCGTACACCGGCCGCCCCGAAGCCAGCATGAAGCCGATCTCGACGGCGGTGCCGACGTCCATGCTGATGCCCCGGAACGGGGTCAGGTTGGCCACGGCCAGGTCGCACGAGCGCATCATGGCGACGCATGCGTCGAATATCCCCTCCGCCGTGAGCGGCCCGGCCGGGTCGTCGGTCGGGAAGCGGGCGTCGAAGCCGTGACGGCGGCAGATCTCCTTCTTGGCCCGGCCGATGGCGGCCGCGTCCGGGAGGAAGACGTCGGGTCCGGCCAGGTAAATGGCGCGTCGGCGCAGCTGGCCGGCTACCGGTTGAGGGTGTTCCCCTGCACGAAGCGCTGCCACTTCTCGACCTCGTCGTGGTCGTTCCATTCGTCGGCCGGCGCCGCCATAACAGCCTCGTCGACCGGGTCGAACGCCGCTCTATCGCTCAGGTCGGCCACCAGTGTGGTCCCCCGCTCTTCCCGCCGGAACTGCCTGCCCTTGACAGCAAACAAGCTCACCGTTCTCGCCCTTTCCCCGCATGGTTTGCTCTTCGTGCGGAGTATTGCACCAGCGGACCGCGAATACACGGATATTCCTGGGACTTGAGGGATTGATGGTGAAGATGGCGCCAGAAGTGACAAATCCGGTAAATCGCGGCACTTACCGAAGTTCTGGATAGCTCTCAACCGGCCGTCGCTGCGGTCGATAACCACAGCGGGTGACAACGGGGATGACAATGGCGGCGGACCACGGGCTGGAGCGTGGATGTGAGATGAGGATGCCTACGGGCACCTCCTTTGTCATCGGCCGCCAACCGATCTTCGACCGAAGCCTGGCCGTGCGCGGTTACGAGTTGCTGTTCCGGACACCGGATGACGACCGCCCGGGGGCCGAGCAGATGACGGCCGATGTCCTGCTGCATGCCGGGCTGGATCTGGGGCTCGACCGCCTGGTCGGGGACAAGGCCGCGTTCGTCAACGCCAGCCGCCCGTTCCTGGTGGGTGACCAGGAGGTGCCGCTCCCGGCGGACAAGACGGTGATCGAGGTGCTCGAGGACGTGGCCCACGACGACCTGGTGGTGGCCGGCTGCACCCATCTGATCGAGGAAGGGTTCACCCTGGCCCTGGACGACTATGTGTGGCAGCCCGGCGACGAGCCGATGCTCGAACTGGCCGACGTGGTCAAAGTGGACGTGCTGGCCACGAGTGAGGGCGACCTGGCCCACCTGGCCGAACTCCGGCAGCGCTACGGGGTGAGCCTGCTGGCCGAGAAGGTCGAGACCTGGGCCCAGTTCGACCGCTGCAACGACCTGGGTTTCGACCTGTTCCAGGGCTATCTGCTCTCCCGCCCGGTGGCCATGTCGGGCCGGGCTCTCACCGCCAACCAGCTGAACTGCCTGCGCCTGGTCGAGACCCTCTGCGACCCCGACACCCCCCCGACCGACGTGCAGCGGATCATCGAGACCGACCCGGGCCTGAGCATGCGGTTCCTGAAGGCGGCCGGTGTCGGCGCCCGGGCCGGGCTCAACCGGTCGGTCCGATCCATCCGGGAAGGGGTTGTCCTGCTCGGCCAGCGGCGGCTGCGCAGCTGGGCCATGCTCATGCTCCTCAGCGATGCCGGCCAGGCCGTCCCCGAGCAGCTGTGCATCACCATGACCAGGGCGCGGCTCAGTGAACTGTTGGCCGAAACGGCGGCGCCGGCGCTGGCCGACTCGGCCTTCACCGTCGGCCTGGTCTCGGCCCTCGACCTGCATCTGGGCGTACCGTTGGCGGACATCGTTCCCGAGCTGGGCCTGGACCGGGAACTGGTCGACGCCGTCCTCGGCCACGCCGGACCCCTCGGTGCGGTACTGGCCGACGTGCTCGACTGGGAGGTCGGCCGCCGCACCGTGCTCAGGTGCGGGGTCGGCGCCGCGCCGATGCGCCGGCTGTGCGCGGACTCGGTGGCCTGGGCCGGCGAAGTGTGTGCGCCGGTGACCGCCGGGTAGCGGCCGCTCGCGCCGGTTGGCGACAGCTTCGGCCGGTGAGCGACGGCTTTGGCCGGTGAGCGACGGCTTCGGCCGGTGTGGGCAGGCGGGCCGGTGTGGGCAGGCGGGCCGGACGGGTGGGCGCAGGTGGTGGCCTCGGGGCCGAAGCAAACCCCGGCCAGCTCGTGCTGACCGGGGTTCCTAGCGGAGAGGGTGGGATTTGAACCCACGGTGGGTTGCCCCACACACGATTTCCAATCGTGCCGATTCGGCCGCTCTCGCACCCCTCCGGGTTGCTGTACGAGCATGCCAGGCTATCCTGTCCATCGAGGGCCGGCACCGGGCGCGGTGGTCGGGTCCTGCGCAACCGAGCGCCGTGAACCGAGTCAGGGCCTGACGGCAGCAGCTCTCAGCGGACCGCTCCGTGTGCCGCAGATCAGCCTGACCACCGCGCCGGGTGCCGGCTTCGGTCGTCCCAGTCAGCCCGTAGTGTGGACAGACGTGGCCGGAGAGGACCAGACCCCCTATCAAGCGCTGTACCGGCGGTTCCGCCCGCAGCGTTTCGCCGACGTGCTGGGCCAGGGTCACGTCACCCGGGCGCTCCAGGCGGCCGTCCGTGACGACAAGGTGGCTCACGCCTACCTGTTCAGCGGGCCACGGGGCACGGGTAAGACCAGCACCGCCCGCATCCTGGCCATGGCGCTCAACTGCGAGAACCCGTCCGACGGGGAGCCCTGCGGCGAGTGCCGGTCGTGCGTGGCCATCCGGACCGGCTCGTCGCTCGACGTGCAGGAGCTGGACTCGGCCACCAACCGCGGCATCGACGAGATGCGCGACCTGCTCAGCCGAGTCGCGCTCGGCACCCCCGGCCGCTGGAAGGTCTACATCGTCGACGAGGTCCACCAGATCACGTCGGCCGCGGCCAGCGCGCTGCTGAAGACTCTGGAGGAGCCGCCCGGTCACGTGATCTTCGTGCTGGCGACCACCGATCCGCAGAAGGTCCTCGACACCATCCGTAGCCGGACGCAGCACTTCGAGTTCCGGCTGCTGGGGTCGGAGGTGCTGGCCGGGCTCCTGTCGGATGTCGCCCACCGGGCGGACATCGACCTCACGCCCGAGGCCATCGACGTGGTCGTCCGCCGCGGCCATGGCTCGGCCCGCGATGCCCTGTCGGCCCTGGACCAGGTCGCCGCCGCCGGCACGGTCGAAGACGACTCGAGCCTGGTGTCGGAACTGGTCGATGCGGTCATCGACCGGGATGCGGGAGCCGTGCTGGTCAAGGTGGCGGAGGCGGTTCAATCCGGGCTCGACGCCCGCCGCCTCGGCGCCGAACTGCTCGAGCACCTACGGAACGGGTTTCTCGCCACCCGGGCCCGCAACCTGGTGCTGCTGTCAGATGAGGGGGTCGCCGCGGTCGAAGCGCAGGCCGCCAAACTGGGGGCGGCGGCGCTGGTGCGGGCGATGGAGCTGATCGGGCAGGCGTTGATCGACATGCGCGATGCGGCCGATGCCCGCACCACGCTCGAAGTCGCCCTGGTGAGGCTGGCCGCTCCGGAAGCCGATGACAGTCGGGGCGCCCTGCTCGAGCGCATCGAGCGGTTGGAGCGGGCGGTCGCCGGCGGGGCGGGGCCGGCTGCGGCCGAGGTGGTGGGGGCTCCGTCGGTGCCGCAGTCGGGGACGACTCCGCGGTCGGGGGCGGCTCCGCAGGCGGGGGCGGCTCCGCAGTCGGGAGCGACTCCGCAGCCGGCCGCGCCTTCGGCACCGGCGGCATCCGGCTCTCCGGCGCCGCCCTCCGTTCCGGGCACGCCGGGCGCTTCGGCGCCGGCCGGAACACCGGCGGTTTCGGCGCCGCCCGGAACCCCAGCGGTTGCGGCGCCGGCCGGAACGCCGGGCGCCTCGGCGACGCCCGGAACTTCGGCGGTTCCGGGTGCGCCGAAGTCTCCAGATGGGCCACCTTCACCTGGACCTGCGCCCGGCGCAGGGTCGCGACCGGCGGCTAGTCCGTCACCGGCGCCGGGGGTTCCCAGGCCATCCGGTCGTCCGCCCTCCCGGCCCCGTCCCGGAGGACAGGTGGGAGCGACGCCCGCGGCAGCCATGGGCGCGGCGCCCTCGGTGCCGTCCCGAGGTGGACCTACCTCGCCCCCCGGCCCGGCCGCCAACGAACCAACGGAACGGGCGCCCGAGCGGGGACCATCTGATCCAGTGCCGTCGGGTCCGGGGCCGAACGGATCGCCCGGGTCCGGTTCTCGCTCCGCCCCGGCTGGGTCACGCCCGGCCCCGCCTGGGGCGGGCTCGGTTCCGTCGGGTTCACACCCGACGCCGCCTGGGGTCGGGTCGGCTGCGCCTGCGTCGGAGTCACGTCCGGCGCCGACTGGGGCGGCCTCGGCTCCCCCTTCGTCGGGACCACGCTCGGTTCCGCCAGGGTCGGGCTCGGTCCCGCCGGGCGTGGGATCGGTTCCGCCACGCGTGGGCTCGGCTCCGACATCGCCCCGGGCCGTGCCAGATCCGCCCGGCGCCACACCGGATACCCCGGCGGCTGGTGGGCGCGCCCCCAGTCGCGAGGAGCTGACCATGGCCTGGGGCGACGGCGTGCTGCCGTCGTTGCGACCGGCGGTCAAGGTCTATGTGGCCAATGGACGGTTCCTGGTGTCGAGCGACGATGCGGCCATCTACGCGGTGCCCGATCGGGGATTGCTCCAGCGGGCGGAGAACAACCGGGCGGAGGTCGAGCATGCTCTCAGCAAGCACTTCGGCCGGCCGGTGCGCCTGAAGTTGGTCCTGGACGACGAGGCCAAGCCGGCCGGTGGTCGCGGTGGCCCGTCCGCCCCTGAGCCCACGCCTGAACCGGAGGAGGATTGGGCCGAGATGATGGAGGCTCCGGCGGCATCAACGTCGCCGGAGCAACGATTGATGGAAGCTTTTCCCGGAGCCGAGGAGGTTCAGTAAATGAGCGACGCACAGCCGCCGGCCGGCTTCGATTTCGGATCGCTGCTCTCGCAGCTCGGCCAGGTGCAGCAGAACCTGCAAGAGGCCCAGCAGGCCGCCGCCGCCCAGGAGGTGGAAGGCACCGCCGGCGGAGGTGCGGTCAAAGTCCGTATCACCGGCGGTCTGGACGTCCTGAGCCTGAAGATCGATCCTTCCGTCGTCGATCCGGCCGATGTCGAGATGTTGGAAGACCTGGTACTGGCCGCTGTACGCGACGGGATAGAGCAGGCGAGTGGTTTGGCCTCCAAAGCCATCGGCGGGGCGGCTCAGCTGCCCGGCCTGCCCGGGTTGGGCGATCTGGGTGGACTTCTCGGCGGTGGGACCGATCTGTAGGTCAAAAGATATGAGGTGTGTGCAAAGTTGCTGATATAGTCCGCAACTTCGCACACACTTGGTAGGAAGCGGGCTGAGCCCGCCGCAGCGAGAGGTCGGCGGCCACCGTCGGTAGCTGATCCGCCACGGGAGGCATACTTCGGGACCACTCACCCCGGGAAGGGCGGGCGGGGGCGGGCCACCACCGGCGCTCGCCGGCCAAGGCTGCGGGCTGAACCGCTCGCGCGCTAGCCGGCGAGGGTGCGCCGGCCCTCGAGCGCCCGGCCCAGGGTGATCTCGTCGGCGTACTCGAGGTCGCCGCCGACGGGCAGGCCGCTGGCCAGCTGGGTGACCTTGACCGGCAGGTCTTTCAACAGGGCGGTCAAATACATCGCGGTGGCGTCGCCCTCGATGTTCGGGTTGGTGGCCAGGATCAGCTCCTCGATGCCCTCCGGCTGGAGGCGGGCAAGGAGCTCCCGGATGCGCAGTTTGTCCGGGCCGATGCCGTCGATCGGGCTGATGGCGCCCTGCAGCACGTGATAGCGGCCCCGGAACTCCCGGGTCTTCTCGATGGCGACCACATCACGCGGCTCCTCGACCACGCACACCACGGTGCCGTCGCGCCGATCGTCCGAGCAGACTTCGCACTCCTCGGACTCGGAGATGTTGTAACAGCGCTGGCACCAACGGACCTTCTCTTTGACCGTGGTGATCGCCACCGCCAGACGCACGGCATCCTCGGGCGGGAGCTTCAGGAGGTGAAAGGCGATGCGCTGTGCCGACTTGGGCCCGATGCCGGGCAGGCGGCCCAACTCATCGATCAGGTCTTGGACGGCGGCGGCATACATCCGAGCCCAAGACTACAACGTTGTGACTCTACGGACGGGCTCGGTCGATGGCCTCGAGGAGG
>DASZNC010000004.1:0-26971 GCA_035551615.1 Acidimicrobiales bacterium | reverse complement strand
TCGGGGAAATCCATCTCGATGCCGCCCAGGGCGTTGACGGTGTTCTGGAACCCGTCGAAGTTCAACTCGACGTAGTGGTTGATCGGTATCCCGAAGTCGCGCTGGATGGCGTCGATCAGGTTGTCCGGGCCCTTGGCCCCGTCGTTCAGGGCCGAATCGATCTTCTCCCACGGGCCCGACGGCGTGCCCGGCGGCATGGCCACGAACAGGTCACGGGGGATGGACAGGATCGAGGCGGCATGGGTCGACGGGTCGAGGTGCAGGATCATGATGACGTCCGAGAGCGAGCCGCTCAGCGTCGTCGGGCTACCCATGGCGGCGATCTCCGAGGGGTTCAGCCCGGACCGGGTCTCGTTGCCGATCAACAGGATGTTCTCCGGGGCGCCGGCGTCCTTCGTCTGGGTCAGGTGGGGGGCGGCCACGGTGCGGATCGAGTCGATCCGGTAGCGCACGTACCCGTAGGCGCCGGCCGCGCCGATCAGCGACAGGCCGACGATGACATTCACCGCGACCAGGATGCGCCGGGGCCACCGCCGGGCCGGAATGTGGCGGGGACGGATGCTATGCCGGAATTTGGGCATCCGAAAAGCCTATTTGGGGTGGTTGCGAAGAACCAGCCGCCCCTCACCCGTTCGGGTCAAGTCTGCAGGTCCAGGATGGTCCCGGCCAGCCAGTCCAGCTCGGTCTCCCAGGCGGCCAGGTCCCCCGTCGGCGCCACCGAACGGACGACGAACTTCGACAGGCCCTGGTCGACCAGCTCGGCGAGCAGCCGGCGCAGGGCATCGCGCCCGACCGGCACCAGTTCGGCCGGGTCAACCGGATCCAGGTCCGGACGGCGGGGCCGGATGGCCCGCACCCGGGTGCGGGCGGCCGCCTCCACCCCGGCTGAGTCCCGGGCGTAACCGATGGACAGGCCGAAGTGCTCGGAATCGATCTCCCGGCCGGCGGCAGTGGCCGCCTCCTGGATGCCCTGCACGATCTGGCCGGCCCGCCGGGGCGACACCAGCGAACCGAGCCAGCCGTCGGCCAGCCGGCCGGCCCGGGCCACGGCCTCGGGGCCGGAGCCGCCCAACCAGATCTCGAGCGGGTCTTGTACCGGGGGGACAGGCAGGCCGCCACCCCACAGTTCCCGCAGCTGCGGGATGATCTCGTCCATCATCCGGCCCCGGTGGCGGCCGGCGGTGCCCAGCGCCTCCCGCTCGCCGGGCAGGTCGAGCCCGGGCACCAGCGTCACCAGCAGGCGGCCATTGGTGATGCGGTCCAGCTGGGCCAGGCGGTGGGCGACCACGTAGGGGGTGGCGCCGAAAGGAATGAAGTTGATGCCCAGGTGGACCCGGTCGGTGACCGCCGCCGCGTAGGCGACGCCGATGGTCGGGTCGGTCGACGACAGCGACGGGACGTCCGACAGCCACAGGGAGTCGAACCCTCTCTGCTCGGCCGCGCCAACGACCGCGCCCAGGTACTGCGGGTCGGGCGGGCCGATGCCGACCGAGACGGCGAAGCGGACCTTCATCCGGTCATATCCCCTGCGCCCCCCGAACCAGGCGGCCGGGCAGGGCCCCGGTCGGCTGCCCGCCGGCGTAGATCTCGACCCCGGAGACCAACGTGTGCAGGTAGCCGTCGGCGTCCTGCATCACCCGGCGGCCACCGGCCGGCAGGTCGGCGACGATCCGGGGGCGGCCCAGGCGCAGCCGGTCGAAATCGATCACGTTGATATCGGCCTTGTAGCCGGGGGCGAGCAGGCCGCGGTCGAGCAGCCCGACCGTCTCGGCCGTGGCCCGGCACTGGCGGGCCATGATCCACGGCAGGTCGAACACCGGGCCGCCCTTGCGGTCCCGGCCCCAGTGGGTCAGCAGCGTGGTCGGGAAGCTGGCGTCGCAGATGGTCCCGACGTGGGCCCCGCCGTCGCCCAGACCGGGGACGGTGTAGGGATGGGCCAGCATCTCGGCCACGGCCTCCAGGTTGCCGTCGAAGTAGTTGAGCACCGGCAGGTAGGCGGGCCCGTCGAGGAGCACGTCGTAGAGCAGGTCCTCGGGGGCCCGGCCGGCGGCGGCGGCCCGGGCCGCCAGCGACTCAGACGGGTCCGGCTCGTAGTCGGGCGGGTCGCCCAGCTCGAATATCCGTTCGAACGGCAGGCGGAACCCGGAGGGGGAGGCGGCTTCGGAGAGGATCCGACCTTTGACCTCTGGATCACGGAGATCGGGCGAGGTCGCCCACGTGGGCCTGCGCTTCCACGGATTGAAGCTCCCGTCCAGGCTGATCAGGGCGCCGATGGCCCGGGCCGCGACCTGGGCCCGCATGAGCAGGCCCTCCTGGTTGGCCCGCTCGATGGCCTCGAGGGTGCGGCGGTAGCCGGGGCCGGGCGAGGACTGGGCCAGCGAGATCGACATCGGCCGACCCGACGCCCGCATCATCTCGTACAGCGTCTCCATCTCCGTCTCGAAGTCGGGGAAGTCGCTGATCACCTGCAGGACGCCGGCGCCGGTGTGGCCGATGGCGGCGGCGATGCCGACCAGTTCCTCGCGCGCCGCGGTCAGAGTCGGCGTCGGCTGGCCCTTGCTGGTCTTGTGGTTCAGAGTGCGCGACGTGGTGAAGCCGAGGGCGCCGGCCCGGATGCCGTCGGCCGCCAGCCGGCCCATCTCGGCGATCTCCTCCGGGGTCGCCGGTTCCCGGTCCGCCCCCCGCTGGCCCATCACGTAGAGACGGATGGGACCGTGGCACACCTGGGCCGCACAGTCGATGTCATGAGGGATGTCAATAGTGTCTAGGAACTGGGCGACGCTCTCCCAGGTCCACGGCAGGCCCTCGTGGAGCACCGTCCCGGGCAGGTCCTCGACGCCTTCCATGAGCTCGATGAGCTGGTCATGATCGCTCTGGCGGACGGGTGCGAATCCGACCCCGCAGTTGCCCATGACCACCGTCGTCACGCCCTGGCCCGACGACGGCTGCAAACGGTCGTCCCAGCTGGCCTGCCCGTCGTAGTGGGTGTGGATGTCAACGAACCCGGGGGCGACGATGGCGCCGTCGGCGTCGATCTCCCGCTTCCCCTGCTCGGCGACCCGGCCGACCTCGACGACCTTGCCGTCGCGTACCGCCACGTCCGCGGTCCGGGCCGGTGCGCCGGACCCGTCCACGACGGTCCCACCCCTGATGACCACGTCGTATGTCATTGGTCGAAGCCTACGGCCAAAATCCGCCGGATACCCGGGCCCCGGCGCCGTAGTTTCGAGCCATGACCACAGCCGAGGAGAAGCGGGCCAGGTTCCGGGCGGCCCATGAGGCGGGGAACCCTTTGATCATGCCGAATCCCTGGGATCGGGGTTCGGCCCGCCTGCTGCAGTCCATCGGCTTCCAGGCGCTGGCCACTACGAGCAGCGGGTTCGCGGCCACGCTCGGCCGGCTCGACTACTCGGTCTCTCGTGACGAGGCGCTGGGGCACGCGGCCGGCATCGTGGGCGCCGTGGACGTTCCCGTGTCCGCCGACCTGGAGAACTGCTTCGCCGACGACCCGGACGGGGTGGCGACGACCGTGGCCCGGGCGGTCGAGGTGGGCCTGGCCGGCTGCTCGGTGGAGGATTTCACGACCGTGGCCGACGACCCGATCTACGAGCTGTCGTTGGCCGCCGAGCGGGTGGCGGCGGCGGCGGCTGCCTCGGCCGGCTCGGGCGGCTCGGCCGGCTCGGCCGGGGGGCTGGTGCTGACCGCCCGGGCCGAGAACTACCTGAACGGCCGGCCCGACCTGGACGACACCATCCGCCGGCTGCAGGCCTACCAGGAGGCCGGGGCCGACGTCCTGTACGCGCCAGGGATGGTGGAGCTGGACCAGATCCGCAGCCTGGTCGAGTCGGTCGACCGCCCGGTCAACGTCCTGCTCCTGCCCGGCTGCCCCTCCGTCGCCGAGCTGGCGTCCGTGGGTGTGGGGCGCATCTCCATCGGAGGCGCCTTCGCCATGGTGGCGCTAGAGGCCGTGGCGGCGGCCGGGCTGGCGCTGTTGGAGGACGGGTCGGCGGACTATCTGAACAGCGTGGGGCGGGCCCGGCAGATCGTTCGGACGGCGCTGGAGGGGTAGCCGGGCGGGCGCGCGGGTGGGTGCGGGCCGGGTCACCGAGGGGGCCGGGCCGGGTTCCCTGAGGGGACGGCCGGGTTCCCTGAGGGGGCGGCCGGGTTCCCTGAGGGGGCGGCCGGGTCACCGAGGGGGCAGGCCGGGTCCACTCAGACGGGCCGGGTCCACTGAGGGGGAGGGTCCGAACTCATCGGGTGGGGCGGGGAGCTCCGCCGCTGGGGGCGGCGGCTTGTCCTTTGACCAAGTGGGTGTCACCGGGTCGGAAGCTCGGTGTCGTGCGGGCGGCGTTCAGCCGGGTGATTCGGTTGGGTGGGCCTCGGCTGGTTCAGCTCGTGGAGGCGAGGGCGAGGGAGCCGGTCGCTGGGGAGGCTGGGCGGGTGGCAAATCTGTTAAAAATTTCGATCTTTGTAGGATTTGGGCCGAAAAATGACCAGCTCCATACAAAGTTGTCGAAAGCTAACAGACTATGAAGGATAGGATGGTATGAAAGGCCATCAAACCCATGTCGACCGCAGCCTCTGCTTGCGGATTTGCTCGGCCCGGGCCTTCAGTTCCGCCGGGAACCAGTCGGGCACGTCGCCGCAGTCCCGGAGCAGGGCCCGATCGAGGGGGCTCAGCCGCTTCTCCAACTCACAGGTGGCGAACTGCAGGGCGGCCAGGCGATCGGCGGCCGCGTCCTGGGCGGGTGAGGCAGCCCGTAGGGCGGAACGCTGGGCGCCGGCCAAGGCGTCGGCCGCCGGTCCGGTGAAGAGCCGGCCGCCGGTCCCGGTACCCAGACCGCCGAGGAATCCACGGGAGACCCGGACGCCGAAGGGGTGGAGGACGGTGCGCCGGCGGGTCAGGCCGTGGCGGACGACGGCGCGCCAGAGCAGCACGGAGTCATCCAGATCCAGGTTCGGTGGCCATGGCGCCAGTCCCCGCTGTCCCATGGTCAGAAATCTATGGCGGCGACCTTTCCGGCGCCGCCTATTTCAGGAGCGTGTAAAAGCGCCGCCCACGTGTCCGGCCGCCCGGGTCACGCCCAGGAGGCGCGAAGGCGCTCCTTGCGAATCTGGTCGGCCCTGGCCTTCAGAGCCTTGGGCAACCAGTCCGGGACGTCGCCGGCGGTGCGGAGCGCGGCGCGTTCGGTATCGGAGAGACGCTTCTCCAGTTCCTGGCTGGCCAGCTCGAGTGCGAACAGACGCTCGTGGGCCGCTTCGTCGCCCGGTGTCAGCTGATTCAAGGCTGACCGCTGGGCGTGGGACAGAGCGTCGGCCGACGGGCCGGTCATCAACCGGCCGCCGGTGCCGCCGCCCATATGGCCGAGAAGGCTGTGGCCCCGGGTACGGCGGCCGAAGGGATGGAACAGCGTTCGTCGCCGGTCCAGCCGGTGGCGCAGCACCGCCTGCCACAACAGAACCGTGTCGTCCAGATCCTGATTCGCCGGCCACGCGGCCGGGCCCCACCGTCCCATGGCCGGGACTCTAGATCGGGGCCGGATAGAGACGGTCGATTTCCCGCTTTACCGGACCGTCGGATTCGGGCCGGTCAGACCGTTGCCCCGGGGCCCGCTAGCGGGCCAGGTGGGGGGCGGCCCGGCCGGCGATGATCGGCAGGTCCAGGTAGGTGCGGATGCCCGGCTCGGCCCGGCACACATACGGGATGGCGCTGATGCAGTGCATGGCGGTGGCGACCACACCCGGGTTGCGGATCAGGCCCTCCTCGACCGTCTCCGGCTGCCAGCCCTTGAACGTCACCTGGATGGGCGGGTCACCCACCACCTCGACCTCGAAGCGCTCACCGGCCGGGCCGAAGTTCCAGGCCGGGTCGAGGTTCTCCTCGCCCATGAGCCAGTTGACGATGGCCTCCACCACGACCGTGCCGTCGATCGACGCCGCCCACCGGAAGCGCCGGCCGGCGACCAGGCCGGGCTCGATGACGCCGATCGGGGTGTCGATAGGGGCGGTGGCCACGGCCACCTCCTGGATGGTCTCCACCTTGGCATCCTCCCGGAAACCCATCTCGTGCAGGACCATGCGCACCGACTGGCGGAAGCCGCCGCCGAGGAGGCCGGCCATCGGGCTGTTGAGCGCCTCGTCCGGGGTACCGCCGAAACCCATGATGTGGCGGACCACGTCGGGCGCGTTGTAGGTCCGGATGTCGGAGAACTCCTCGGCCCGCACGTAGGTGATGGCGTTCGACAGACCGGAGACCATGAGCGGGAACCGCTCGGTGATGCCCCCCGGATGGATGCCGGTGCCGTGCAGGACCGACCGGCCGGCCTCACACGCGGCCTGTAGGTGCTCGACCCGGGCCGGGTCGGGATACACCCAGCCGACCGGCGTGACGATGTTGCGCCCGGCCCGCAGGATGCGCTCGACCACCGCGTCCTCGGGGACGAGAGGGGCGTAGACCACGCAGTCGGCCGGGATGGCCAGGATCTCGTCGATGGAATTGGTGGCGGCCACCCCGATCGGGTCGATGCCGGCCAGGGTGCCGGCGTCCTGGCCGGCCTTGGACTCGGAGTGCACCCAGCACCCGACCAGCTCGAGTTCCGGGTGGCGGACCACGCCCTGGATGGCGGCTTGGCCGACACCGCCGCTGGCCCACTGGATGACCCGGTAGGTCATCGGGCGGGCCCCGACACCGGCGACCGATCGGTGGGCGGGAGCTCTGTCACAGCAGGTGGCTCCGGCCGTTGGCCGCCAGTTCCGCCTCGATGGTGGAGACATCGGTGGGTGTCATCCGGATGAAGCTAACCGCCCGCCCGGGCCGGTGCCACAGATCGTCGGTCGTCCTCCAGGCGGCGGCGCGCAGGGGCTTCTTGTCCAACTTGTCAGTGCCAGTGACAGGAAGATGATCGACGATGCGGATGTAGGTGGGCACCCACTTGGAACTGATGTCCGGGTGATCGGCGATGAACCGTTCGAACGACACCGCATCGAATGACGAACCGGGGGCCAACTCGATGGCTGCCATCACCCGGTCGGCACTACGGGGGTCGGGCACCGGGTAGACGGCCACGCCGGCCACCCCCGGCGCCCGGGCCAGGATGCGCTCTATGGGAGCGGCGGTGAAGTTCTCGCTGTCGACCCTCAGCCAGTCGCCGGTCCGGCCGGCGAAGTAGAAGACGCCGTCCTCGTCCCGGTAGGCCAGGTCCCCGCTCCAGTACCAGCCGTCACGGAGGCGCTGGGCTTCGGCTTCGGGATCGTTGTAGTAGCCCTCGAACCGTTTGGCCGCGTCGCGGCCGACGATCTCGCCGATGGCCGCGTCCGGGTTGAGCAGTTGGCCCGACGGCGAGAACTGCGCCGGCGGGCACTCCACCCGGGAGGTGGGATCGACCACGGCGATGTCGGTGCCCGGCGGGGCCACGCCCAGGGGTCCGGGCTGGGACGACCGGCGGGCCGGATGAAGGATCACCGCGTTCTCGCTGGAGCCGTAACCGTCGAATATGGGGGCGCCGAAGCGGGCGGTGAAGGCGGCCTTGTCGGCCTCCGACGTCTCGGGGCCGAGCACCCATTTGAGCTGGTGGTCACGATCGTGCTCGCCGGGCGGGGTGGCGTTGAGGTGGGCGATGGCCCGGCCCACCGTGTTGAAGAACGTGCAGCGGTGCCGGCGGATGTCGTCGAGGAACGCCGAGGCCGAGAACTTCCTGCGCAGCACCACCTGGCACCCGGAGTTGAACGCCGGCAGCAGGTTGGAGAACAGGGCGTTGCCGTGGAACAGCGGCATGGCCGAGTACAGGACGTCGTCGGGCCCGAACGGCACCCCCGTGGCCGAACGGGCGGCCCGACCGTGGCTGACCTTGACCGCCTTGGGATGTCCGGTCGAGCCGGAGGTGAAGATGAGCACGAACAGGTCGGCCGGCGACGGCGGCCCTGCGACCGGGCCGTCGCCGGTCACGTCCTGCGGAGCGAGGACGGTGGCGCCGTCGAGGGCCAGTCCTTTGACCTCGTCGGGACGGTCGGTGACCACGACCTGACAGTCGGTGTGCCGAATGTCGCGGGCCAGTTCGTCGCCCCGCCGGGTCGGGTTGAGGCCGACGATCACCGACCCCGAAAGCGCGGCGCCGGCCAGCAGGAAGACATAGTCGGGCGTGTTGTCGAGGAGCACGCCGACGTGGCCGGGACCGGGAAGACGGCTCATCCAGGCGGCCCGCCGGGTCGACTCCTCCACCACCGACGCCCAGGTCCAGACGCGGTCCTCGAAGGTCAGGCCGGGGCGGCTGTCACCGGCCCGGGCCTGGACCAGGTCGGCCGCCGTCTCGATGGACAACTACGGCTGGGGACCGAAGACGAGCGGGAAGTGGTCGATGGATCGGATCCCGGTCGTGTACTCCAGGGTCACGCCCGGCTTGACGTGGTAGTCGGGGAAGCGCCGGTGCCATTCCCGGAGCGCCACCCTCAGTTCCTGGCGGGCCAGGTGGGAACCGAGGCAGCGGTGGATGCCACCGCCGAAGGCCATGTGCCGGTTGGGATCGCGATCGAAACGGACCACGTCACCGTCGCCGAACTCGGCGTCGTCGGTGTTGCCGGCGCCGAGCAGGACCGTCACCTGCTGGCCGGCCTTCACCGGGCACCCACCGAGCACCGTGTCCTGCACCGCCTTGCGGGGCACGCCGATGACCGGCGTCTCGAAACGCAACATCTCCTCGACCGCAGCCGGGATCAGGGCCGGATCCTCGACGATCTGGCGCCGGTGGTCGGGATGGCGGGCCAGGAAGCTGAACATGCAGTCGAGCGACGAGGTCACCGTGTCCAGGCCGGCAATCAGGAAGAGGAAGCTGATGTCCAGGATCTCCTCCCGGGTCAGCTGGTCGCCGTCGACCTCGGTGACGAGGAAACGGGAGAGGATGTCGTCGCGGGGCTGCCTGGCCCGGTCGTCGAGCACCTTCTCGAAGTACTCGTAGATCGACAGCGCCGTCTTGCGCTGGTAGGCGATCACGTCGGCGTGGCCGGCCGGCTTCTTCAGCACCGCCTGCGGCCGGATGATGCCGTCCTTCATCTCCAGGAACGTGGGCAGCTCCTCGAGCGGGAGACCGATGAGCGTCAGGAACACCTGGCTGGGCAGCGGGATCGAGAACGAGGGGCCGAAGTCGATCTCCGGCTCCCCGTCGAAGGCATCCATCAGGTGGTTGGCCAGGTCGGCGACCGGCTGCTCCAGGGCGGCCATGGCCCGGGGGGCGAAGATCGGGTCCAGGATCTTGCGGTACTTCTTGTGCTCGGGCGGATCGATGTTGAGCGGGATGAGGGGTCGGATGTTCTGCAGGTCGACGGCCTCGGTGGAAGCGAAGATCTCCGGGTGGCGGAAGGCCTCTTCGATGTCGCGGCGGTGGCAGATGATGCCCATGGACCCGATGGCCCCGTCGATGAATTCGACCGCCGGCATCATGTCCCGCATCATCCGGTAGACCGGCGGCGGGTCGTTGGCCATCGTCCGCTCGCCGGCGGCCATTGCCTCGGCCATGGCCGGATCGGCCGCCGGCATCGATGTCCCCGACATGGCGCCGCCGTTGGTCTCGCTCACTTCCGTCCCCCTGTCGATCGGTCCGGCCCGTCGCTCACAGCACCGCCCCCGACCCCTTGTAAGCGGCGATGTCCTCCCATGTGTATCCCAGCTCCAGCAACAGTTCCTCGGTGTGCTGGCCGTGCTCCGGGGCGGCGGTCAGGGAGTAGCGCTCCTCGTCGAACATCACCGGGTTGGGCACGAGCGGAAAGTCGACCCCGTCGTCGCGGTGGACGTCGACGATGTAGCCGTTGGGTTCGACCTGCGGATAGTCGTACAGCTCGATGGCCGTCTGCACCGGCGCCCATACGCCCTTCATGCCCTGGAACGCCTCCCGCCACTCGGCGAGGGTCCGGGAGCCGATGATCTCGTCGAAGGTCCGGATGCACTCCTCCCGGTTCTCGTAGCGGGCCAGGCCGGTCGAGAAGCGGGGGTCGTCGATCAGGTCGGGGCGGCCCAGGCGCTCGCAGGCTTCGGGCCAGAAACGGTCGGGCTGGAGCATCATCAGGTACAGGAAGCGCTCGTCCTTGGTCTTGTACTGGCCGACCAGCGGGTTGGGGTTCTGCGTACGGGGGCCGCGCATCTGGGCCAGCGGATCCTTGCCGAACACCTTGGTGGCCACGATGTCGGGCGACAACGTCCACATGGCGAAGCCGAGCAGGGAAACGTCGACGATCGGGGCCTCGCCGCTGCGCTCGCGTCCGAACAGGGCGGCGGCGATGCCGCCGGCGATGGTCATGCCGCCGGGCAGGTCGCCGAAGGCCGGCCGTGGGGAGATGGGCCACTCCACCTCGGACGGGGTCAGGGCGTTGGCGATGCCTCCCCGGGCCCAGTAGGAAGCGCCGTCGAGACCACCCCGGTCGGCCTCCGGGCCGAGCGCACCCTGGCCGGAGCCGCGGACGTAGATGATGTCGGGGTTGATGGCCCGGATGTGCTCGACGTCGATCTGCAGCTTCTGGCGCACCGAGGGCAGGAAGCTGGTGAGGAACACATCGCTGGTCGCGGCGATCTTGTAGAGCACCTCCCGCCCCTCGTCGGTGGAGATGTCGAGGCCGATGGAGCGCTTGCCCCGGTTTGGCTGCTCGATGATGTAGTTGACCGCGTTCGGGCCGCCCGGCAGCAGCCCCGAGGAGATCAGTGCGCGCTGGGGATCGCCGCCGTTGGGGTGCTCGATCTTGATGACATCGGCTCCCCAGTCGGCCAGCACGGCTCCGGCTGCGGGCACGAAGGTCCAGGCTGCGACCTCCAGCACCCGCACCCCCTGCATGACGTTGCGCATGCGGTCAAAGTACTCGTTTATGACACGGGCGTCAGCTTCGTCACCAGCGCCGGAAGCTCCGACAGGCGGTCGATGATCCCGTCCGGTCGGACCTGGTGGTCGGGTGTGCCCTGATTGCGGACCCAGACGGCGCGCATCCCGGCCCGCTGGGCGCCGAAGACGTCGTCGTACAGCCGGTCGCCCACGAATACGGCATCGGTGACACCGAGCGCTCCGGTCACGGCGTCGAACGCCCGCTGATCGGGCTTCATGTACTCCATGTCGCTGGTGTAGAAGCGGACGTCGATCAGGTCGGCCAACCCGTCGCGCTCGAGAAACTGCTCGTGGAAGTGGCGGGGCCAGTGCGTGTTCGACAGCAGGCCGATCGACAGGCCCATGGACCGGAGCTCCTCGAGGGTCGACCGGGCGTCGGGCTGGTGACGGACGTGGGGTGTCCAGGTACCCAGGTGATGGGTCTCCGCCTCCTCCAGGATGGCCTCGGCCACGTCCGCACCGACGGCGTCGGACGCCTCCTTCAGGAGTTCGGCCAGGCGGAACGAGCGGCAGTCGGTGCGGGTCCGCTGCCAGGCCCGGTTCTCGACCTCGACCAACCGGGCGACCAGTTCGTCGGCCCGGTCCGGCGCGATGTGGCGGGCGGCCAGCGCCCACATGTCTTCGATGTCCACGTCCGCCCATACGGACAGCGTGCCGCCCCAGTCGAATATCACGGCCTCCATGACGTGCCAGTCTGTCGGCTGTGAGGGCACCATCGAATCCCCGCCTCGCTCGGGAACCTAGAAGCGTGGTCGGTCGGCGTTGAGGGAATCCCCGTCCCGATGAGCGAGCCGTGGCCGAGGGGCCGCTCCCGCCACGGAGGGATCGATCAGATACCGCTCCCGACGGGGGTGCCGGGGCGGCTGTGGCTGGCCGGGAAGCACTACGTCGGCCCCGATGGGCCGGCCGCCCTGGCCTCGGTGGGGGCCACCGCGGTGGTGTGCCTGTGCGAACCGTTCGAGTACGAGCACCGGTACCCGGACTACGCGGTGTGGGTGAAGGACACCGGGATCACCTGGCCCGTCCACGACCTGCACGCCCCCGACCGGCCCGAGGCGACGCGTCTGGTCGAGGCGGTGACCGGCCGGCTGGATGCGGGCGACGGGCTGATCGTCCACTGCGGGGCCGGCCTGGGTCGGGCCGGCACCATCGCAGCGGCCGTGCTGCTCCACTACGGCGTCAGCCTGGACGACGCCCTGTCGACCATCTCCGCGGCGCGGCCCGGAGCCGGGCCGCAATCCGACGTCCAACTCGAACTCCTGAAGCACCTCTCGAACTCCTGAAGAACCTGGAGGGTTGAATGCAGCGCCACTCCCATTCCCTCATCGTCGACGGCACCCCCGAGGAGGCGTGGTCGGTCATCCACCCGCCGCCCCCCAGGGTGCGGGCCGACGGCCGGCGGGTGCTCGAGCACGGTGACATCTGCATCGAGGTCCTCGAACCCGGTGATGCGGCCGGCCAGGGTCTGGTGCGCACCGTCACCTTCCGGGTGCCGAAGTGGCTGCTGACCAACGGGAAGGCCCGCTCGTTCGAGACCATCGTCGAAGCCCGGCCGCACGAATACGTCCGTTACCGGGCGGTCGGCCGGCCGCTGTGGTCGCTGGCCGAAGGCTCGCACCGCTTCGAGGATCTGGGCGACGGGCGCACCCGGATCACCTTCGAGGAGACCTACCAGGTGTTCAACCCGTGGTTGGCCCGGCTGCTCGAGGCCCGGGTGCACGCCTTCATTTCGGCCGACAACCAGCGTCTGATCCGTTCAGCCCTGGACCAGGGCATACCCCACCTCCGGGCCCGCCGGGCCCGGGGCTGACCGCCGCTCGGGCGGCTCGGTCCGATTCGACTCGACCGGTCGCCCGGCCCGGTCCGGCCAGTGGCCGGCGGCAAACCTGACACACGTGTCAGGGAATGAGATAATCGGCCGGTGCCGATCCATTACGAACCGCGTGACGATCACCTGCTGCTGATCACGATCGACCGGCCCGAGCGGAAGAACTCGCTCGACCTGTACCACTTCCGGGACCTGGCCAAGGCGTGGCGGGACTTCCGCGACGACGAGAACCTGTGGGTGGCGGTGGTCACCGGGGTGGACGGCTGCTTCATGTCAGGAGCCGACCTGAAGGACTACATCCCGCAGATCACCGAGCTGTCGAAGCAGATCGGCAAGGGGGAGGTCACCGAGATCGACGGCTGCCGGCTGTCGGACGGGACGGAGGCGGTGCTGCGCAACGTGGACCTGTACAAGCCGGTGATCGCCGCCATCGACGGGCCGTGCGTGGCCGGCGGGATGGAGATGCTGGGCGGGGTGGACATCCGGGTGGCGTCGGATCGGGCCACGTTCGGCGTGCTCGAACCGAAGCGGGGCCTGTTCGCGGGCGGCGGCACGACCGCCCGGCTGCCCCGCCAGCTGCCGTACGCGGCGGCGATGGAGTTCCTGCTGCTGGCCGAGGCGGTCCCGGCCAGCCGGGCGCGGGACCTGGGGCTGCTGAACCAGGTGGTGCCCCCCGACCAGGTCATGCCGGTGGCCCTCGACTACGCGGCCCGGATTCTGGCCAACGGCCCCCTGGCCGTGCGGGCGACCAAGGAGTCGGTGATCCGGGGCACCAAGGGCACACTGCGCGACGCCTACAAGATCGAGCAGGAGCTGTCCCAAGTGGTCTTCGCGTCCGAGGACGCCAAGGAGGGACCGAAGGCGTTCGCCGAGAAGCGGGCGCCGAAGTGGCAGAACCGGTGACCCGACCGGTCCTCATCGGCTGGTCACAGGTCAGCCGGTACGACGGCGAACCGCTGGACGCCTGGGCCGAAGCCGTCTCCCGGGCGGGCGTGGCGGTGAAGGCGATCGACTCGCTCGACGTGGTCTACTGCCAGAGCTGGCCGTACGACGAACCGGCCCGGCGTCTGGCCGAGCGGATCGGCGCGACGCCGAGGCGGACCGAATACTCGGGCATCGGGGGCACCACCCCGCTGTCGCTTCTCGGTGCCGCAGCCGAGCGCATCCGGTCCGGCCGGTCCGACGTGGCCGCAGTGGTCGGTGGCGAGGCGCTGGCGACGGTGCGCCGGCTGAAGAAGGCCGGGCAGCGGCCCGAGTGGTCGTACCGCGACCCGGTCAAGCGCCCGTTCCCGTTCGAGGCGCCGTTCCACCCGAGCGAACTGGCCCACCAGGTGTTCCAGGCCTACACGACGTTCGCGCTACGGGACGTGGCCCGCCGGGCCCATCGGGGCGTCACCCCGGACGACTACCGCCGGGCCATCGGCCGGCTGTTCGCCCCGATGACGGAGGTGGCGGCGGCCAACCGGCACGCCTGGTTCCCGGTCGCCCGCACCGCCACCGAGTTGACCGAGGTCACGCCGGCCAACCGGATGGTCGCCTACCCGTACACCAAGCTGGTCACCGCGATCATGGACGTCGACCTGGCCGCCGCCTTCGTCGTCGCCTCGGAGGAGGCGGCCGACCGTCTCGGCGTGCCCGCCGATCAACGGGTCTACCTGCGCGGCTGGGCCGAGGACCGCGACCCCGACTACGTCGCCGAGCACGCCGATCTGTGGCGGTCGCCGGCCATGGCCGGCACCCTGCACGGAGCGCTGACTCGGGCCGGGGTGGGCGTCGACGACATCGCCCGCTTCGACCTGTACTCGTGCTTCCCGGCGTCGGTGGCCTTCTCCCTCGACGCCCTCGGCCTGGATGCCGGCGACGATCGGGGCCCCTTCACTGTCACCGGTGGCCTGCCCTACGCCGGCGGCCCCGGTTCCGGTTACGCCATCGGCGCGGTGGCCGCCATGGCCGACGCCCTGGTCGCCGATCCGGGATCGCTCGGCCTGGTCAGCGCCGTCGGCATGCACCTGAGCAAGCACGCCGCCGCCGTCATGTCGACCGATCCGGGGGCCGGGCCGGGCGCCCCGGCCGGGCCGGTGGACCAGGAGACGGTGGCCATCGCCGGCCCGGTGGACGGCCCGGCCACCATCGCCGCCTACACCGTGCACCACGGCGCCGACGGCGAGCCCACCGACGCCCTGCTCGTATGCGACCTGGGCGACCCGGCCGATCGGGCCGACCCGGCCGGCCGCCCGGCCCGGGCCTACGCCCGTTCGACCGACCCGGCCTTCATGCGTGACCTCGAGCAGCAGGAGATGGTGGGCAGCCCGGTCACCCTGCGGGCCGACGGCGAGGTCAACACGGCCTTCTAGCGGGGCCCCTGCCCGTCGTCGACGCGGATGATGGCCCCGGTCACGAACTCCGACGACGGGGCGACCAGGTAGAGCAGGGTGCTGTCCAGCTGGGCCGGGTCGCCCATCCGCTTGCGCGGCGTGTGGGGTCCCAGCTCCCCGAGACGGGACTGCATGCCGTCCATCATCTCGCTGTTGAAGGCCCCGGGGGCGATGCAGTTGACGTTGATCATGTAGCGCACCCATTCCACCGACAGCACCTCGGTCATCCTGATGACCGCCGCCTTGGTAACCGAGTACAGCGCGGCTGCGCCCCCGCTGTAGCTCAGCGCACCGGTCGAGGAGATGTTGACGATGCGGCCCGGCTGCTCGGCCTCGATCAACCGCCGGGCCACCTCACAGGACAGCAGCCACGTGCCGCGCACGTTGGTGTCGAGGACCCGGTCGACCAGATCCAGCTCCATGCGGGTGGCGTACTGGGCGTCGGGGATGCCGGCGTTGTTGACGAGGATGCTGACCAGGCCGAAGGTATCCTGGGCGGCCTGCACCGTGGCCACGATCGAGTCGGCGTCGGTGACGTCGCACTCGACAGCGACGGCCCGGCCGCCCCGGCCTTCGATCTCACCGACCAGGTCGGCCAGCTTGTCGGTGCGGCGGGCGCAGACCGCCACCTGGGCGCCGGCGGCGGCCAGCGTGGCCGCGAAGCGCCGACCCAGCCCGGAACTGGCCCCGGTGACCAGGGCCACCTGGCCGGAGAGATCGGAGCCGGCGTACGGGAGGGGAAAGTCGATTGAGCTCATGGCGTCGCTACCATAGGACCCGGGCTCAGATCGAGATGCCGAGCGACGACGGCGCCGGCACCCATTCCGAGCCGGACCGGAGCCGGTCCTCGAACAGGTCGGCGTAGCGCTCCCCCGACGCGCCCCCGGACCCGAAGCCGAAGACCCGCTCGGAGCCCAGGATGGCCTGGGTGCGACCACGGGCCGGCACCAGCTCGTCGTAGCGGTTCCGGAGCACCTCGCCGGCGTGCTGGCGCATGGCCCAGAGCAGCTCCCGCAACCGGGCCTCGCCGTAAGGGACGTACCGGTTCGGGTCGGGGACGTCGCGCCACAGGCTCCAGGCCCACCAGCGGACCGGGCCCTCGGGTAGGCCGCCGGCCACGTCGCCGACCGCCCGGCCCACGACCCGGTGGGCGTGATGGCCGTCCTCGGGGTGGGAGGAGATGACCAGCTCGGCGTCGAGGCGCCGGGCCTCGTTGACCACCAGCTCGGCGACCTGCTTCTGGGCCTGCTCCAGATCGGAGGAGCCGCTCATCGCCACCGGTGGGTCGGCCACCACCCCCTCGATGCCCATCACATCGATGGCTCGCTCCAGCTCCTCCCGGCGGCGGTCCCAGTCGGCCGGCCGGCCCAGCGTGACGGCCAGGTTGACGACCCGCCACCCGGCGTCGCGCAGTTCCATGAGGGTGGCCCCGGCGCCGAGCACCTCGTCGTCGGGATGGGGGGATACGTGAAGAGCGGTGCGAGGCATGTCTGCCTACACTTTTCCCGATGACCCAGTGGGATCACCCGACCTTTGACCTGGACGGCTCGGGAACCTTCGTCCCGCTCGAGTGGGATCCGGCTCCCGTACCGACCTCCCGACCGTCCCCACGGTGGCGGATCATCAGCGTCGGGGCGGCCGCCGTGCTGCTCCTGGCCAGCGGGGCGATGGGGTGGTTGGCCTACCACAACGACCGGACGGCCCAGCAGTGGCGGCACCTGGAACAGGCCAAGGCGGCCCAGGTGGCGGTGCTGTCGTCGGAAATTCAGCAGGCCAACACCACGACCCAGCAGGTCAATGTGCAGCTGACCCAGCTGCACTCGGAGATCACGTCGCTGAAATCCCAGCTGTCCAGCTCGACCGCCCAGAACTCGACCCTGCAGCAGCAGCTCAGCAACGCCGGCACCGTCGCCGGGAACCTGCAGCAGTGCATCGACGCCACCAAGAAGCTCAACTCGGACGCCAACTCCTTCACCAGCCTGTTCGACTTCGGCTCGATCGACAAGGAGTCGAAGAACGCCAACCAGACGTGCCAGGCAGCCGAGTCGGCCAACCAGGGACTGCAGTCGAACCTCCAGAACGGGTGACGGACCGTAGACTCCGCCGGATGAGCCAGTCCCGGCGCGCCCTGCGGGCGGCCTACCACCGGAGCCGTTCGGTCGCCCGGGCGGCTCGGGGCGGGGGCATCGACTTCGAGACGATGGCGCCGGCCGACGCCGTCGACACCGCCTACCAGGTGATGCTCCGGCGCCATCCCGACCCGAGCGGCCTGCAGACGTCCATGGGCCAGCTGCAGAGCGGGGCCTGGTCCAACCGGGACATGGTCGACGCACTGAGGGCGTCGAGCGAGTTCCACCGGTACGTCCGCTTCCCGCCCCGCATGTTCGGGCACTCGCTGCATTCCAGCCGGTGCGAGTTCATGCGCTCGCTGCCACCGGGCCGGCGCATCCTCGACCTGGGGGGAACCGCCCTGGGCAACCCCGAAGGAGGGATGGTCTCCATGGGCTATCCCTACGATTTCGAGAGCCTGACCATCGTCGATCTGCCGTCCGAGGACCGCCACGCGATCTACCAGGAGGACAGCCGGTCCGACCAGGTCGAGACGGCCCGTGGGCCGGTGCGCTACCGCTACCACTCGATGGCCGATCTGAGCGACTACCAGGACGGTTCCATCGACCTGGTGTACTCCGGCCAGTCGATCGAGCACGTCACGCCCGAGGAGGGCCTGCATGTCCTGCAGGAGGTGCACCGGGTCCTGGCCCCGGGCGGTCACCTCGGCATCGACACACCCAACGCCCGGGTGACCCGGTTGCAGCAGGACGAGTTCGTCGACCCCGACCACAAGGTGGAGTACCGGCTCGAGGAACTGGTCGGGATCATCGAGAAGGCCGGCCTGGAGGTGGTCGACTGCAAAGGCGCCAACTACTCGGGCGCGGGACTGGCCGCCGGGGCCTGGGATCCGGAAGAAGTGGCCGGCAACACCGGCCTCTACTGGGATGCGGCGTCCTGCTACCTGTTGTGCCTGGTGGCCCGCAAACCTCTATAGCTCCTCGGCGAACCCGTTCTGCAGGTGGCTGAAGACGGTCCAGCCGATGGCCAGCATGACGAGTGACCACCCGGTGAAGTAGGAGAAGTCGACCAGCGTGGGCAGCTTCCCGTAGTAGAGCACGGCCCGGAAACAGTTGGTCATTTCCGTCATCGGGTTGATCTTGATGTACGTGGCGTACTTGCGGACACCGGTGCCGCTGAGCGGGTAGATGATCGGCGTCAGGTACATCCAGATCATCAGCAGGATGGCCATGAAGTGCTCGACGTCACGGAAGTAGACGTTGAGGGCGCCGAACAGCATCCCGGTCCCGTAGGCCGCCAGCCCCAAGATGACGATGAAGACGAACAGGACGGGCAGGAAGTACAGCGCCGACCAGTCCGTCAGGCACACCAGGATGGTCGTCAGGACGCCCATCTCGATCAGGTGGGCGTAGCCGGCCGCCAGCACGGCCGACCCCGGCAGAAGGCGCTTGTCGAAGTAGGTCTTCGATATCAGGCTCGAGTTGCCCACGACGGACCCGATCGAGCTCATGATGCCGGTCGAGAAAAACGTCCACGGCAGCAGCGCGCACTCGAGCCACAGGGCGAACACGTTGATCTTGTGGACACCGACGGGAGGCGACGCCCTGAAGAACAGCCGGAACACGATGGTGTACACGGCCATCGTGGCCAGCGGGGTGACGAGCGACCAGGTCCAACCGAGAAACGACCGCTTGTACTTGGAGCGCAGCTCCCGGAGGGTGAGGTTGACCAGGAGTTCCCGGTTACTCCGGTAGCTGGCGGCTAATTGCACAGCGACAGCCTACGAGGCGCCTGATCTCTCCTCCAGACGCCTCACCCGCTCCCGCAGGTCGTCCACCTCGGCCTCCAGGCTGCCGACGTAGTCACACAGGGCCTGACCCATCCACGACGCGCTCTCGCCCAGGTCCGTGACCTGGTGCACGATGCGCAGGATGTAGAAGCGGGTGACCGAACCCACCACCCGCTTGACGACCCGGCCGACCAGGCGGCTCGAGTCGGTAGGGGCGTCCGGATTGATGTAGGCGTACTCGGCGACCAGGCCGATCGACCGCCGCACCCGCTCGGTCCGGGTCCGGGGCACACCCATCTCGGCCGCCCGCCAGCGGACGGTGGCCAGATAGCCGGGGGCCATCTCCTCCAGCCGGGCGGCCGCCTGCTCGACGGACTCCGGGGCGGTCATGAGGCGGGGCCGCCGGGATACGCAGGGGCGATCACGACTGCGAAGGTACCCTGCCCGGATGATCCGGGTGGCCCTCGACGGCGAGCCGCTGCTCGGCCGGCGCACCGGGGTCGGGAACTTCTGCGCCGGCCTGATCGAAGGGTTGGCCGCCCTCGGCGACATCGAGGTCAACGTGTTTGCCGTCACCTGGCGCATGCGCGACGAACTGGCCCGCCAGTTGCCGGCGGGCGCCCAGGTCATCGGCCGGCCCATGCCGGCCCGGCCGGTCCGGGCCGTATGGGAGGCCGGGGTGGCCATGCCCCTCGAGCTGTTCACCGGCCGCCTGGATCTGGTGCACGGCACCAACTCGATCGTGCCGCCGACGTGGCGGGCGGCCCAGGTGGTGACCGTGCATGACCTGAGCCCGCTGCGCTTCCCCGAGGTGTGCGAGCCGGCGACGCTGGTCTACCCCGACTTCATCCGGAGGGCGGTGCGGCGGGGGGCCTGGGTCCACACCGACTCGCAGTTCGTCGCCGAGGAGGTGGTCGAGGCCTTCGGTGCCGACCCCGATCGGGTGCGGGCCATCCATCCCGGCATCCCGGTCCTGGCCGACCCGACGACCGCCCCCGACCTGGGCTCCATCGGCCGCTACATCCTGGCCGTGGGCACGATCGAGCCCCGCAAGGACTACCCCGGGCTGGTCAAGGCGTTCGACGCCCTGGCCGGTGCCCGCCCCGACCTCGGTCTGGTGATCGTCGGATCGGAGGCATGGGGCTCCGAGCGCTTCCATGAGGCGTTGGCCGCCTGCGCCCACCGGGACCGGGTCATCCGCCCCGGCTACCTGGGCGACGGGGCCCTGGCCGCCCTCCTCCACGGCGCCGCCGTCCTGGCCTACCCGTCCCGCTACGAGGGGTTCGGCTTCCCTCCGCTGCAGGCCATGGCCGCCGGCGTGCCGGTCGTCGCCACCGCTGCCGGGTCGGTACCGGAGGTGGTCGGGAACGCGGCCGTCACCGTGCCGGTCGGAGACGCCGATGCCCTGTCCGCGGCGCTGGCCCAGGTGCTCGACGATCCGACCGTCGCCGCCGGCCTGGTCGACGCCGGCCGCCGCCACGTGACCCGGTTCAGCTGGGACTCGCTGGCCATGCAGATGTCGGCACTATACGGAGAGGTACTGTCTCCGCCCGATCGGAGGTAGCGAACTCTTGCCTAGGGCTGACCGGATTCGGGGGGCGTGGGCGGCGGGGCTGGTGGTCTTCTTCGTCGTCGCCGTGGTCGTCGAATACCTCTTCTACACCTTCGTGCGGTCGAAGGGGGTCAACATCACCGGGGACGAGCCGGCCTACATCATGGAGGCCCAGGCCCTCTCCCACGGCTCCGTCCACATCCTGCCGACCGCCGTCCGTGACCTGGCCAACGGCACCTTCCGCACCACCTACCCACCCGGGGCCACGACCAGGATGGTCGAGCAGTTCGGCGGCCCGCAGGGGGTGGTCAGCCCCTTCGCCCCCGGGGTCGGAGCCCTCCTGCTCGTCTTCGTCGCCGTCTTCGGCGCCGTCAAAGGGGCCGTCGTCGGCGCCCTGTGCATCAACACCGCCGGCCTCATGTGGCTGCACCAGCGCATCAGCCGGCTCACCGGCCTCGGCCCGCTGGCCCAGGCGGTGCTGGCGGTGGCCTTCGCCCTGCCGCCGGTCCTGATCGCCTCCAATCAGATCTACCCGGACCTGCCGGCCGGGATCCTGATCGCCATCGGCCTGGTGGAGGTCGCCGGCGCCGAGCTGACCGGCCGCATGTCGCCCCTCACCATGGTGATGGTCACCGTGTCGGCCGGCGTGTCGCCCTGGCTTCAACCGAAGAACCTGGTCGCCGCGGCGGTGGTCATGGCCGCCTTCGCCTTCGTGGCCTGGCGTCAGGGAGCGGTCAAAGGACCGGCCGTCGTGGTCGGCCTCGTCCTGCTGTCGGTGATCGCCTTCCTGCTGTACAACCACCACTACTACGGGCATTGGCTGGGGCTGCCCGAGCCGTCTCCGAAGCTCAGCCGCTTCGGCGCCCAGCTCACCCTGGGTCTGCTGTTCGACCGGGACATGGGCCTGTTCGTACAGGTCCCCTGGACGCTGATCGGCTTGGCCGGGCTGGTGTTCTACGGCTGGCGCCGGCTGCCGGCGGCCGCGGTGGCAACTGTTGTCACCTTCGTGGCCATCCTGGTGCTGAACGGTACCTACACCTCCAACCCCTACGGCGGCCTGGCGCCGGCCGGCCGGTTCATGTGGACGTTGATCCCGATCGCCCTGCCCTGGCTGGCCCTGGTTCTGGCCCGCGTGCAGGACCGCCGGCGATCGATGCTGTGGCCGCTCGGGCTGGCCGTGGTGGCGTGGATCTGGCAGGCCGAGCCGGTGTTCGCCAACCGTCACCAGTACTACAACCCGCTGGTCATCGACTACCCGATCTGGCCCACGTGGTGGCCGAAGCTGACCCGCCTGCTGCCACAGTTCGGCCGCACGTCCAGCGTGCTCGGCACCCATGCGTGGGCCCTGCTCCTGGAGTTGGTGGTGGAGGCGGTCGCCGTCGCCGGCCTGCTGCTCTGGCTGCGCGGCCCGGCCGGACGCAGCGCCGCCCCGGCCCTGCCGTAGGGATGCGCACCTCCACCGAGCCGCCGGCCTCGCCGTCCGGGCGTCCCGCCACCTCGGGGCCGTCCCGGTCGGCGGTCGCCGGCCCGGTGATCCCCGTCGCCGGCTGGTTGGTCGGCGCGCTCGTGTACTTCCGGGACGTATGGCGCAGCGGCTTCGACCATCTGATGGGCAACGACGGCGACACCCGGTTGATCGCCTACATATGTGAGCACTGGTTCCGGGCCATGCACGGCCAGGGGTCGTGGCGGAACATGCCGTTCTTCACCCCGGTCAAGGACCTCCTGGGGTGGAGCGACGCCTTCTTCCTCTACCAGGTGCTGTACGCCCCGCTGCGAGAGTTGGGATGCGGCCCGGTCCTGGCCCTGCAACTGACCCTGATCGGCCTGAGCGCCCTCGGCTTCATCACGTTCTACGTTCTGGTCCGGACCTGGCTGCGGGCCCCGGCCCCGATTGCCCTGGCCGGGGCCGGCCTCTTCACCTTCGCCAACAACCTGTACCTGCACGCCTCGACCGCCCAGCTGGCCGGCATCTACCTGATCCCGCCGGTCGTGCTCACCGCCCGGCGGGCCTGGTTCTGGCGGGCGGCCCGCCCCCGCCGATCGGCCGGGTTGGCCGCCGCCGCCGGCCTCCTCTGGGGCCTGGTGTTCTTCACGACCTACTACGCCGCCGCCTTCAGCGCCATCGCCTTCGGCGGGGCGCTGGTCTGGAGCCTGCTCCTGCGACGCCGGGTGGCGTGGCGGTGGCTGCGGTCGGCGCCCGCCCTCCCGGTAGCCGCCGGCCTGGGCGCCCTGGTCCTCGGCCTGCTGCCGGTCGCCGCCATCTACCTGCCGGCCCACTCCAGCCTGGGCGGTGTGAGCTACGACCTGGTGACGGGCTATGCGGTGAGCATCAGGGGCCTGGCCAACGTGGGCCCGGGCAACCTCTTCTGGAGCAGCCTGTTCCGGCACCTGCACAAGTCGCTGGCCCTGGACTCCTACGAGGGGACCTACGCCCTCACCCCTCTGTTGTCGCTGGCGGTGATCGCCGGCGGGGTGTGGCTGGCCCGGCTGCTGCACCAGCGCCGGCCAACTTCTGTCACCGGAGCCGACATGGAGCGGGCGGACGTGGCCCCGGCCCACCGAGCGACCCTGGCCCCCGATCCGCCCCCGTCGCGGCCGTGGGCCGGCCTGATCCTGGCCCTGACCGCCGTCTCGATCATGCTGCTGCCGGTCAAGCTGGCCGGGCACCCGCCCTGGCTGGCCTTGTGGGTACTGCCCGGTTTCGATGCCATACGGGCCATCGACCGGGTGGAGGTGATGGCCGGAGCGGTGGCCGCCCTGGCCCTGGTCGCCATCGCGTCCGAGGCATGGGCGGCGGCCCGGGCGCGGTCGAGCCGGACCTTGGGCATCGCCGTGGCCGTCGGTCTGGCCCTCATCGTCGTGGAGCAGATCGACTCGGCGTCGGTGGCCGACATCAACCGGAAGGCCCAGGATCACCTGCTGGCCTCGGTCACCCGGGCGCCGGCCGGGTGCCACTGGTTCTATGTCGTCGACCGGTCGAACCCGCTCCTGCCGTTCTACGAATCGCAGATCGACGCCATGTTCGTAGCCGACCGCACGGGCGTGCCCACCGTCAACGGATACACCGGCTACAACCCGGCCGGCTGGAACATGGAGGAGATCGGTGCCCCGACCTACCTGGCCGCGGTGCAGAGCTGGGCCGCCCAGGAACACCTCGACTCCGGCGCCTGCCACCTCGACCTGGGAACGATGAAATGGGGTCCCGGCTGAGCCGGGACCCCATAAAGGAACTACCGGGGCACCGGCCCGGCGGTCAGTCGCCCAGGGCGGACATGGCCACGACCGGCTTGTTCAACGGAACACCGCCGGTCGAGCCGTGGAAGTGGGCGTCACCGAAGGCGAACACGCCGCCGTCGGACGCCACCATCCAATAGCCACCGCTGTCTGTGGTCCGAGCGATGGCCACGATCGGCTTGTTGAGGGCGACGTTCCCGGTGGAGCCGTGGAAGTGGGCGTCGCCGTAGTTGAAGATGCCGCCGTCGGACGCCACCATCCAGTAGCCCAGTCCGGTGGACGTGGCGGCCAGGCCGACGACCGGCTTGGCCAGCGGGTGGCCACCGGTGGAGCCGCGGAACTTGGACGAGCCGAAGGAGAACACCCCGCCGTCGGAGGCCACCATCCAGTAGCCGCCGCCACGCGGGTTGGTGGCCATGGCCACGATCGGCTTGGCCAGCCTCACCCCACCGGTCGAGCCGTAGAACCTGGCGTCACCGAATGCGAACACCCCGCCGTCGGAGGCGACCAGGTAGTAGCCCTTGCCGTCGGAGGTGGCCGCCATGCCCACGATCGGCTGGGCCAGCCTGACCCCGCCGGTCGAGCCGTAGAACTTGGCGTTCCCGAACGCGAACACCCCGCCGTCGGAGGCGACCAGCCAGTACCCGCCGCCGTTCGGGGTGGCGGCCATGGCCACGATCGGCTTGGCCAGGGCCACGTTCCCGGTGGAACCGCAGAACGGCAGGCCGTAGTTGAAGATGCCGCCGTCGGAGGCGGCCATGTAGTAGCCGTTGGCCACCCGGGGGGCGGTGCACGGGACCTCGATGCTCGGCGCCGGGGTCCCCGCGTCACCGGTCAACTGCGGGTCGTGGTGGAACTCGGGCCACCCGCCCGCCTCGGTCACCCGGCTGCCGTTGCTGCCGGCGACCTCGTAGTGGATCGCCTGGGTGTCGTACGGGTTGGCGTTGTAGCCGACCAGCGTGATTCCGACCCGGCCGTTGGCGTCGTCGGTCACGAGGGCCGAGTTCTGTGTCATGGGCACCGACCCGTTCGAGGAGGCGACCGACCAGATCACCCGACCGGTGCGCCCGTCGAGAATCTGCGTGCCCTGGGTGCCGGCCACGACCAGGTCCTGGTAGCCGCCGCCCAGGTCGACGCTGACCGGACCGCCGGGAGCGGCGCCCATCGTGGGGGCGCTCCAGATGACCCGACCGGTGGGGCCGTCGAGCAGGTAAGTCGTGCCCGAGGTGTTGGCCGCGTTGTGGGCGGTCACGGCGACCTGCAGACCGCCGTTGTTCAAGGCGTTGACCACCGCCGAGGCCGAGTCGACCAGGCCGTCGAGGGTGGTGGCCCACACCGGGGCGCAGTGGGAGTTCACGGCCACCGCCTGATCGGCGCCGCCCTGGTTGGCATAGAGGGGCACGGTGCCGGCCACGATGCCGACCTGATGGTTGCCGAGGAACTCGCCGACGGCCGGGGAACCGGAGACCGGCTGGCTGGCGTGGTAGTCGCAGACGGTTGCGCCGGTCTGGCTGATCACCCGGATGTGGCCGCCGTTGGCGATGTGCATGGCGGCGTTGCCGGTCTGGGCGCCGCCTTCGACGATCTCCGTCTGCCCGTTCTGATACAAGTCGGCGGCGGCCGCCGTGGTCTGGTTGGAGTCGTACTGGAGATAGGGGAAGCCACCCAGCTGGGCCCCGCCGGCGGCCCGGAAGGCGTCGGCGTCCTGGCCCAACGATCCGGCGAAGACGCTCGGGCTGCCCTGGAGCTTGGCCACGGTCAGGCCGCCGTAGACGGCCGATTTCGGGTTGCCGGTCTGCCAGATCGCCTCAACTGTCCGCGACCAGCTCTGGGTCGGGTTGGAGGCGATGGCCTGGTAGCCCCCCGAGTTGGGGCTGGCGTAGTCACCGGAGCCGATGAACACGGTCGACCCGTAGGCCGACGGCGACGAGTCGATCGGCGCGCTGTTCGTCGAGGAGGCGGGCCAGCCGGGGACGATGGCCCCGTTGCTCAGGTTGAGGGCCCAGATTTTGCCTTTGGTGTCGCCGAAGACGACCGCCGGACCGGAGGCCAGCTGGACGATTGCCGGGGAGGATCCGATGGTCGGCCCGGACCCCTTGGTCACGCCGGTGTTCGGGAAGGAAGTCGACCAGACGCGGCTGACGGCCAACCCGGTCGAAGCGGCCTGCACCGACGAGGCGTGGGCCGAGCCAATGGGCAGCACCAGGCCTGCTGCTACTGCCGCGACCGCACCCGCCGCCAGGGTCCGGGTCAAACGTCCACTCATACATCTACTCCCGTCTTGGAACGCGGTGGCCGAGCGCGCCAACGCGCCGGGGGCCCTGCATTGAATCGGTTACGCCGAGCTAGAACTTTACTCGGCAAAAGCCGCTTATGGTCGGGAAAGTGCCGGTCCCAGAAGGGTCTTTGCCACTTTCCGGACCAAATCGACCATTTGATTGGCCGCCGCGAAGTCCGAGCCGGCGGCCGACAGACGGGCCCTCCGCCCGCTATCGGCCATCAACGAACCGAGCCTGTCCCCCAGATCCACGACCTCCAGGCCGGCGAAGCCTTCGACCGTCCCGGGCGGGTAGTCGCCGGCCGAGGCCAGGTTGGTGAGCACCGGCACCCCGGCCGACAAGGCATCGAGCACGGCCGCCGACATCTCGCCGCCGAAGGAGTCGCGCAGCTGCACGGCTACGTCGGCCCGGGCCATCCAGGCCCACCACTCGTCGTCGGTCACCGGCCCCTCGACGGTGACGTGGGCGGCCGTGCCGCGCCGTTCGGCCCGCTCCCGGATCACCTGCTCCAACACCGGGGGGCACGGCCCGACGAAGGCCAGCCGGACGCCGGCCGAGGCGGCGGCATCGACGAGCAGATCGGGCCGCTTGCCCATCGAGACCACACCGAAGGCCACCGCCAGGCCCGAGTCGCGACGGTCGGCCGCCGGGCGCAGCGGCGGGCAGGCCGGGGGCAGGACGACGATCGGGGGGGCCCACGCCAGCGGGGCCAGGTCGAGAAGGACGGCCCGCCGGGCCGCTTCGGAGTTGACGAATATCCCGGCCGCCCGCTCGGCCAACGGTGCGATCAGGCCCACCCCGGACCGGGCCAGCGCCAGATGGTCCCGGGACACGATCGACGGCGGACGGCCCGGGTAGGCCAGCTCCAGCAGGCGACGCAGGCGACGCTCGTACTCCTCGTCGGTCTCGGGTGCGAACGCCGTCGTGGCCACCGCCGGCAGGCGGGCCTCGTGCAACCACAGCCACCCCGGGTGGCGCAGCG
>DASZNC010000003.1:0-8492 GCA_035551615.1 Acidimicrobiales bacterium | reverse complement strand
ACGGCGCTGCCAACCCGCATCGGCCAGAACCTCTGACTCAACGCGGCCGCCCACACCATCACCACCAGCCAAGGATGCGATCTACACCACGAGTCGCCGACCACCCCATTCACACAAGCCGATCGGTGCATCGAGGCTAAGGTTCCTGCCCACCACCTCGCCGTTGGAAAGGAACCAATGAGGACACATCGCCCGTCGCGTCAACTCGTGCTGATAGCCGCCCTGCTCGTTCCTTTGACCGCGGCTTGCAGTAGCAGTGCCAAGACGGCGAGTACCCCGCCCACCACCGGGTCGTCGTCGTCGATGACCACCGGGTCCGGCTCCACTTCGACGCTTCCGGCCAAGTACGCGACGAGCATCACGGTCGCCCTGGACGCCTCGTACCCGCCGGACGAGTTTCTCCAGAGCGGACAGATCAGTGGTTTCGATGTCGACCTCATCAACGCCCTGGCCCAGCAGATGGGTACCCACGCCAAATTGGTGAACGCCACCTTCGACGGCATCATCCCCGGTCTTCAGTCCGGCAAGTACGACCTGGGCGACAGCTCGTTCACCGATACCAAGGCCCGTGAGCAGCAGGTCGACTTCGTCGACTACTTCAGTTCCGGCGAGGGCTTCTACCAGAACGCCAACAGCACCGCCCAGTTCGACGGGCTGTCGTCGCTGTGCAACCACTCGGTGTCGGTCGAGGCCGGCACCACGGAGGAGACCGACGCCAAGACCCAGGCCGGCAAGTGCAAGGTCACCGTCTTGAGCTTCTCGGATCAGAACCAGGCCAACCTGGCGGTCTCGAGCGGCCGGGCCGATGTCGGTTTCGCCGACTCCCAGGTCGCCGGCTACATCGTCAAGCAGTCGAGCGGTCAGTTCAAGCTGGTCGGCCAACCCTTCGCCACCGCCCCCTACGGCCTGGCCGTACCCAAGAACAGCGGACTGGCGCAGCCGCTTCTGGCGGCCGTGCAGGCGCTGATGTCGAACGGGACGTACAACCAGATCCTCACCAAGTGGGGAGTCCAGGGTGGGGCCGTCACCTCTGCGGGTATCAACGGCGCCACCAGCTGAGCCCGGTCGCCACAGGCCCGCGGGCATGACTGGTTGCGCGACCGGGACGGCCGGTAGATGAGTCGCGACGCGTCCGAGATGAAGGTCGTCCCGGTCCGGCACCCGGGCCGGTGGGTGGCCAGCGCCGTCGTTCTGGTGCTGGTGGCGATGCTGGTCCACAGCCTGTTCTTCTCGACCACGGTGCGCAGCGGCCAGCGCCAGCCCCGCTTCCAGTGGCACATCATCGACAGTTACTTCTTCACCGCCACGGTGTTGCGGGGCCTCGAGGTGACCATCGAGATCACCGCCATCGCCATGGCCGGCGGTATCGCCCTCGGCGTGTTGTTGGCCATCATGCGGCTGTCGCCCAACCCCATCGTGTCCGGCTCGGCCTGGGTGTACGTGTGGTTCTTCCGGGGCACGCCGCTGCTGGTCCAGTTGATCTTCTGGTACTACGCGGCCTACCTGTTCCCGTCGTTCAGCATCGGACTGCCGTTCGGGCCGGCGTTGTTCCACATCAATCTGAACACCACCCTGACCCCGTTCGTCGCCGCCTCCTTCGGCTTCGCCATCAACGAGGGGGCGTACATGGCGGAGATCGTCCGGGCCGGGATTCTCTCGGTGGACGAAGGGCAGACCGAGGCGGCCCAGTCCATCGGCATGAGCCGGCTGATGACCCTGCGGCTGATCGTGCTGCCACAGGCCATGCGGGTCATCATCCCGCCGACCGGCAACGAAACCATCTCCATGCTGAAGAACTCGGCGTTGGCCTCGGTCGTCACCCTGGGTGAGTTGCTGTTCAACGTGCAGGAGATATACGCGACCAACTACAAGACGATCCCGCTCCTGATGGTCGCGTCGCTCTGGTACCTGATCGTCACATCGGTCCTGATGGTCGGTCAGTTCTACCTGGAGCGTCACTACGCCCGGGGTTCGGCGCGGCAGCGACCGCCCACGTTCTGGTCGCGCCTGGCGCGCAATCTCCGGATCAGGCCGAAATCCCAGAACGCATCGTTCCTGGCCGCCGGGCGGGCCCATGCCTGACGTCATGGTCGAGGCCGCCGGCGTGCGCAAGCACTTCGGGCTGAACGAGGTGCTCAAAGGTATCGACATGACAGTGGATGCCGGTGAGGTGGTCTGCCTGATCGGTCCGTCCGGTTCGGGCAAGAGCACCTTCCTCCGGTGCATCAACCACCTCGAGCACATCGACGGCGGGACTCTCACCGTGGACGGCGAACTGGTCGGCTACCGCCGCCACGGGGATCGCCTGCACGAGCTGAGGGACAAGGAGGTGTGCGCCCGGCGGGCCTCCATCGGGATGGTCTTCCAGCACTTCAACCTGTTCCCCAACATGACCGCCCTCGGGAACATCACGGTCGGACCGATACGGGTCAAGGGCGAACCGCGCGAGCAGGTACGGGACCAGGCGGTGGCGCTCCTGCGGAGGGTCGGCCTGGCCGACAAGGCCGACGCCTACCCGAACCAGTTGTCCGGCGGGCAGAAGCAGCGGGTGGCCATCGCCCGGGCGCTGGCCATGCAGCCCAAGCTGATGCTGTTCGACGAGCCCACCTCGGCGCTCGATCCCGAATTGGTCGGTGATGTGCTCGAGGTCATGCGCGGCCTGGCCGGGGATGGTCTGACGATGGTGGTGGTGACCCATGAGTTGGGCTTCGCCCGGGAAGTGGGCGACCGAGTTGTGTTCATGGACGACGGGGTGATCGTCGAGTCGGGTTCGCCGACCGAGGTGCTCGCCCATCCCCGGGAGGAGCGCACCAAGACGTTCCTCGCCCGCATTCTCTGACCGGTCGGGCGCCACCGCGACGATCGAGACGGATTGGATATCGACCGGCACGACGGCGGACGGCGGTTCAGCGCGGTCCCATGGGCGCCGATAGGAGACGGTGAACCTGGAGCAATCGTCCGGTTCTCAGCGATTTGTCTGGGACTTCGACCCCGTAACCCTCCTGAGCTCCGTCGCCGTGGCGGCCAACACCGCCGACTCGCCGCGCCAGGCGCTCGACCGGGCCCTGGCCCACGTCGTCGAGCACCTGGGCTGGCCGCTGGCCCACGCCTTCGAGGCCTCGAACGACAACCGGCTGCGGCCGACCGATTGGGCCGTGGGCCCCGGCGAATCGGGTGCGTCCATGCGCCGGTTCATGGAGGCCACCGACACCACTTCGTTCGACCTGGGCACCGGCCTGCCCGGCCGGGTCCTGGCGAGGGGGGCACCGGCGTGGATCGAGGACGTCTGGTACGACGGGAATTTCCCGCGGTCGGTCGCCGCCCGGGAGTCGGGCCTGCGGGCCGCATTCGCCTTCCCGGTCCTGGCCCACGGCCACGTCGTCGCCGTGCTGGAGTTCTTCTGCCACGAGGCGATGTCCCCCGACGAGCGGTTCTTGGAGGTGGTCGGTCAGGTCGGGTACCAGATCGGCCTGGTCTACGAGCGGCACCAGGCGGTGCAGGCCCTGAAGGACAGTGAGGCACGGACCCGGCGGGTGCTGAACAGTGCCGCCGACGCCTTCATCGGAATGGACTCGGCCGGTTGCGTGACCGAATGGAACGAGGCGGCCGAGGAGATGTTCGGCTGGCAACGGTCCGACGCCATCGGTCAGGAAGTGGGCGATCTGGTCGTGCCCGAGGAGTACCGGGCTGCCCACCGCGAAGGCGTCCGGCGGTTCGTGAGCACGGGGGAGGCGAGGGTCCTGGGTCAGACCCTGGAGCTGCCCGGTCTGCGCCGTGACCGGACCCGCTTCCCGTTGGAGATCACTCTGTGGAGCCTGCCGCGCGGAGAAGGACACGACTTCTATGCCTTCGCCCGGGACATAACCGCCCGCAAGGAGGCCGAGGAGAGCCTGGCCCACCGGGCCAGCCACGACGAGCTGACCGAGCTGCCCAACCGGGCGCTGGCCATGGAGCAGTTGGGGCAGGCGTTGAACGACGGCACCCGCACCGCCCTGTTGTTCGTCGACCTGGACCGGTTCAAGGTCGTCAACGACAGCCTGGGCCACGCCCTCGGCGACCGCCTCCTGCTCGAGGTGGCGGACCGGCTGAGCCGGGCCGTCCGGCCGTCCGATACCGTCGCCCGGCTGGCCGGCGACGAGTTCCTCATCATCTGCCGGGACGTGGCCGACATCGAAGAGGCCACCACGGTGGCCGAGCGGATACGGGCCATACTGGACGAACCCGTGTCGCTGGGAGGTGACACCGTCCATGTCACCGCTTCGGTCGGGGTGTGCCTGGCCGAGCCGGGATCGGCCGCCGAGGACGTGGTGCGCGATTCTGACGCCGCCATGTACCGGGCCAAGTCGTCCGGCCGTGGGCACTTCGAGGTCTTCGACGAGGGCATGCGGGAGGGCATGGACAACCGCCTGCGCCTGGAGCGGGACATGGACTCGGCCCTCGACGAGCGCCAGTTCCGCCTGCACTACCAGCCGTTGGTAGCGCTGGCCACCGGGCAGCTGGTCGGCGTGGAGGCCCTCCTGCGGTGGGAGCATCCGGTGCAGGGCCTGCTGTATCCGGACCGGTTCATCCCGTTGGCCGAGGAGACGGGGGCCATCGTCCCGATCGGCGAGTGGGTTCTCGGGGAGGCCTGCCGTCAGGTCAAGGAATGGGAGAGCCGGGGTCTGACCGGCCTGGAGATGGCGGTCAACCTGTCGGGTCGCCAGCTGGCCCAGTCGGATATCAAGGCGACGGTCGATTCCATCCTGAAGACTGCCGACTTCAGTGCCGGGCGCATCGAGCTGTGCCTGGAGATCACCGAGAGCCTTCTGATGGCCGACCCCGAAGTGGCCGCCGCCCGGTTGCGCGAGCTCAAGGCGTTGGGTGTCAGCCTGGCCATCGACGACTTCGGTACCGGTTACTCGTCGTTGGCCTATCTCAAGTGGTTCCCCGTGGACACCGTGAAGCTGGACCGCTCGTTCGTGCGGGGCGCGGCCACCGATCGGGCCGACCAGGCGATCGTGGCCGCGGTCGTCGACATGGCCCACGCCCTGGGCATGTCGGTGGTGGCCGAAGGGGTCGAAGAAGCCAGCCAGTACAAGGCGTTGATGGCCGCCGGCTGTGACCGGGCCCAGGGCTTCTACATGTCACGGCCCATGCCCGCGACCGGTCTGGAGCCGTACCTGTTCGAATCGATGGGGGGGCGCGCCCGGGTGGCCAGCTGATCCGGTAGGAGAACATTTGGTGCCGGCTACCGGACAGCCGCGCACACCGAGGCCGGTTGGCCCCCGGTCAACCGGCACAGTGTGGCGGTGATGGTTGCGGCGGCGGCGCCGATCTGCTGGGCGTCGGCCGTGGTCGGCTGACCGAGGCGTTCGGCCACCGTCGCCGGGTTCTGCCCGGCCAGAGTCTGAGGGTCGTAGGACGAGCCGATCAGCACCGCCCGACCGCCGAAGTCGATGAACGGGATCGAGCCCTGCTGGTCGTAGGTGTCGAGCAGTTGCTGCTCGGCGGCGGTCGGGTCCTGCAGCTTCCCGTACCCGTTACCGGCGCAGCCGGCCGTGCCCACCTGGCATTTCTGGTTCGTGGTCTCCTCCACTGATCTGAACGTCAAGTAGTTGCTGGTGAACGTGGCATGGGCGAAGGACAGAGTGGGTGTGTTCGGGTAGACGTCGGTTGACGAGGAGTGGGTGATCTCCAACCCGCTCCACGTCCCGAAGTGGGACAGAGCGGAGACCAGTGCCCACCGTTCGGCGGCACAGAACGGGCAGAACTCGGCACCGATGTACAGCACCTCGGGCCGGCCGTCAGCGGTCAAAGGGGGGCCATTGATGGGTGTGGGCGCCACCGTCTTGGTCGCCTTGGCGGCCGCGGCCTGCTGGCTCACCGGCATCGTCGTGACCGCGCTGACGACCTGGGTGGGGGCCGGGCCGGTGGGGAACGTGTCGGCGGTGGCCGGGGTGCCCGAGCCGGACAGCACCTTGACGGCGACGAGCACGACGACGATGGCGACCACCGCCGCCACTGCGCCGCCGGCGACGATGCGGCTGCGCCGGCGGCGACGCATGGCGGCCTGGCGGGGGGAGGGGCGGCGAGGAGGGCGCCCCGAGGGGCGCGAGGGGGTGGACGAAGTCATGAGAGGTTTCCTTTGTTTCGTACGAGAACTGAGCGACAGACGCGGGCCCCGATCGTGGGTGCCCGCAGCTACTACCGGTGGCTCTGGATCAAGAAACCCTGCGGTGGATGGAACATCTCGACCGGTATTCCTCTGGGCAGATCGGTCGTGTCGACCGGCGCGACCGGTCCTTGTGACGACGTCGGGCGGGCCGCGTCCTGGGCACCGCGGTCGGCGCTGATGACGATGGCCCCACCGCCGGCGAGCGCGCCGCCACCGGCGCAGTTGGCGCTGAGTGCGCAGGAGGGCGTCTGTTGGCCAGAGGCGGTCCCGGCGATGGGGCTCGGATTCGCATACCCCGGGCCACTCGGCGCCGGTACGGCCGCGCTCCCGATGATGATCACCGCTGTCAGGAGGAAGGCCATAACGGCCACGGACCATCGCCGGCTCGACGCCACTGCCGAGCAGGCTACCGCCGGTGGCGCCGCCTTCCGGTCGCGCCGGTGCGTCAGCCGCCGGGTGGACGGCGGGCGATCTGGAGCTGGCTCTCGGCGGTGACGAAGCCGAGCGAGCGGTACAGATCGATGGCGAAGTAATCGGGGTCGGCGACCATCACCAGGGTCTTGGCGCCCCACTCCGTGAGCCCCACCCGGCCGGCATGGTGTACCAGCATTCCGGCCAGACCGCGGCGCCGGAAGTCCGGGTCGGTCCCGACCGTCTGGAAGCGGGCCAGATCAGGAGCCACCCGGATCAGGCCCATGTGGGCGACCAGGCGGTCGTCGATGAACGCGCCGAACCAGCCACCGTGGCCGGCCCCGACGAGAGACCGGTTGGAAGCGGCCTTGGCGGTCGCGAAGCGGCGGTACTCCGCGGTCGCGGAGGCGGGCTCGTCACCGCAGCGGATGTGCAGTTCGACGCTCTGCTGCCAGTCGGAGTCGGAATGCAGCTGCCGGCAGATGGCATCAGAAGTGAGAGTTGCCGGAGGGCCGACCTGGCCGGCGATCATGACCTCGGAGAAGTCGAGGTCGAAGGCGCGTGCGAGGAACCCGGCCGCGTCGTCGCGAGTGCCGGCCGGGTCGTCGATCCCGACGGCGATGTGCGCCGCCTCGGGGAAGGCGGCGGCGAAGCGGGCCAGCCAGCCGTCGATCTGTGCGGGTTCGGGTACGGATGGCAGCAGCAGGAAGTTCCCCCACCAGAAGGCCGGGTTGTGCGGGGTGCGCACGATGAGGTGACCACCGTGGTCTTCGATCCGGGATCCGCCCAGCTCGAGGACGGCCAGGTCGGTTCTGAACCCGAGGGACCTGATCTCCATCCCGGCGTCCCGGTCAGCCGGCGGTGGCCGACCCGGCGACCAGTGCCGAGAGGGCCCGCTGGATCTCGTGGCGGACGGCCGGATCATGGATCAGCCCGTCGTCGCCGATCATCTGCCGCAGGACCGGGATGGGCAGGCAGGCGTCCTTCACCACATCGGCGTGGGCGTAACGGAGCACTTTCTGAAGGGACTCGTGGGCGTCGGCGGCACCGGTCGGTGCGGCCGACGCGTTCACCCAGGCCACCGGCTTCTCGTAGATCGAACCCGGTTCGGCATCGCCGATAGTCCAGTCGAGGAGATTCTTGAACGACCCGGGGAGAGCGCCGGCGTATTCCGGGGTGCAGAACAGGATGGCGTCGCAGTCATGGATTGCGTCGCGTAGAGCGACGATGGCAGGCGGTAGAAGGTCGCCGTCCAGGTCGGGGTCGAAATGCGGGAGCTCTCCGAGGTCGCCGTAAAGGGTCGCCACGATGCCGTGCGGACAGACAGCCTCGGCGGTACGGAGCAGGGCGGTGTTGGTCGAACCAGCACGTAGGCTGCCGGAGATCAGCAACACGCGTAGGCCCGTCGTCATGGCCGTCACCGTATCGCCTGCCGCTCGATCGATATCTGCCATATCCACGGCAGTGGGGTTGTCAGAATTTTGTTCGAACCCTCGTCAACATGACGCCTGGTCGCACCGATAATCCGCGGGTGGCAGTGGCCAGGCGGAGCTCGGAACTGACGCAATCGGCTCCGACCGGCCGGAGTCGTTGGCTGAAGCGCTACTTCTCCTGGCTGCCCGAGGGGCGCTCGCTTCCTCAACAGACATGGTCGCACCGACACGCACAGATCGTCCGCTTCGCGCTGGCCCAGGCCGGGGGGGTCGGGCTGTTCGGGCTGATCCGGGGCTATTCGGTGGCCCTGTGCGTGATCTTCGCCGGGCTGGTGGCCCTGCCCGCCGTACTGGCCCTGTGGGATCAGGCCAGCCGTCGCACCCGCACCATCTCCGCCACGGTGAGCCTCATGTTCGCCTCGGCCACGATCGTCGACCTGGCCGGCGGATCCGACGTGGCCCACTTCCATTTCTTCGTGATGGTGGGCGTGGTC
>DASZNC010000002.1:0-1504 GCA_035551615.1 Acidimicrobiales bacterium | reverse complement strand
GGGTGATCTTCTGCGACGATCCCGGCCTGCTGGTCCGGTCGATGGTCACCTTCCACGTGGGCACGGCCTGGCCGGCCGCGGTGACGGTCTCCTGGTCGACCACGTGGACGGTCCAGTCCTCCGTGCGCTCGGTCGACCCGTCCGAGGCGATCACCTGGCTGCTGCCGGACACCGTCTGTCCCGGCGCGAGCTGGGTGGGGACCTGCACCATCGGCGGCCGGTAGTCGCCCTGGTTGTTCTGGGCCACCCCACCGAAGGTCACCTGGCCTCCCTCGAAGTCGAACGCCAGCCCCGATGCGACCCGGTCGAGGATCTCCCGCTCGGTGTGGTCGGAAGAGTACGTGAGGTCGAGCACGACCTGGCCCGGGCCGAGCCCACTGCCGCCGTGGGCGACCATCGTCATCTGGTTGGGGAACGAGCGGCTCCCGAAGCCGGTCGCCGTCTCGGTGCCACTGACCGCCCACGTGTAGGTGCCCAGACGGGGGACCGCCACCGCCGCTGCGGGCGTACCCGGGCCGGGCAGCGCCGGACGCGGTAGGCCAGCGTGGGCGGCACCGGTCAGCGCGCTGGCCGGCGTCCCGCCAGCGGTGGCCCCGGCGGCGGCGGTCGTCGGAGCGATGGTCGGGGCCGGTGTCGCAGGTGTGGCACCGACGGGACCGGCGCCCGGTCCCGTGGCCTGGTCGAAGCCGCCTCCCCGGAGGAACGTCGGGGTGCGGTGGCTGCGCACCGCCAGCTGGTAGACGACGCCGCCCTGGAGCACGGCGAGGACCGCCAGGGTGGCGAGCACGCCGCGGACCAAGCGCCGACGGCTCCGGAGGGACAGCTGCGGGAGCGCTCGGAGGGCCATGCCCGCTTTATGCCCTTTTGGTCTTGACAGGACCGTTCGCGGCATCACAGGATGCAGCATATTGTCCACCAAGTTGATGGACAAGCTCAGATTTTGGTCGCAAGCAGCCGGCCGGCCGGGAGGCCGGCCCATCGAAGAGGAAGGCAACAACCGACGTGAGAATCCTGCGACGAGTCAGATCACTGCGCCCGTCCCTGCTGATCGGCCTGGCCGTGGCCCTGGCCGGTGCCATCCTCGTGGGGGCGAGCGCGGGGACGGCCCAGGCGGCGCCTTCGACGAAGGTCCAGGTGAGCCGGTCGTTCACGAAGGGAAGCGACGGCCAGCTCTACTGGGTGACGAACCACCTGGTCGGGGGGCTCAAGGCTCCGCAGCTGAAGGCGCCGGTCAACGCGACCGCCGCCTCGTCGGGCGGCCCGGCGACGGCGGGGCACGGCAAGGAGTACCTGTTGGTGTGGGCCGGCGACCAGAACGTCGCCGACACCACCAGCCAGGACATCAAGGACGCTCCGCTGACGGTGAACCCCGTCAAGGTCCTCAACGAGGACGCCGTGACTGACCCCCCGGCCCCTGACTTCCTCGCCGTGATCGACGCCACCCCGACGTCGTCGACCTACGGCAAGGTCGTGAACACCGCCACGGTGGGGCCGCTCGTGGAGA
>DASZNC010000001.1:0-10961 GCA_035551615.1 Acidimicrobiales bacterium | reverse complement strand
CCCGGCCGCCGCCGTTCTGGGCGGCGTCCCCGTAGCTCCGGCCCAGACCACGGGCGATGACGCCGCGATCGCCCGCCGAGCCGGCCGATGCGAGCAGATCGACCAGGCCGGCCACAACATCCTCATCGGCGCCCGGCTCGGACACCTCGGCGACCGACGGGGCGGTGCGGCCCCATCCGGTCAGCGACTCGGCCCGGCGCCGGACCGGTTCGGCCACTGCGTCCTCAGGCATACACGCCGAGGGCGAACAGCGCGATCCACACCACACCGAGCAACTGCAGTTGCCGGTCGCCGAGCACCAGGTCCTCCGGTCGGGCGCCGTGACCCCGTTCGATCAGAAGGGTGAAATGCATGAGCGCCAGCAGGACAGGGACGATGGACAACTGGAAGAACAGACCGTCGTGGTGGTGGACAGCCACCGCCGACGCGTCCAGACCGAACGCCCACAACGCGTACCCGACGACGGCGCCGGTCGCCGACATGGCCACGATGATGCGCAGGTAATTGATGGAGTAGGCATCGAGGGTGGCCCGGTGGCCGCCGCGGTCCTCGCCCAGTTCGGTGTGCTCGGCCAACCTCTTCCCGGTGACCATCAGCAGGCTGCCGAACGTGGTCACGATCAGGAACCACTCCGAGATGGCCACCGGCACCGCCACCGCGCCGGCGATGGCCCGCAGGACGAAACCCCCGGCCACGCAGGTCAGGTCGTAGATCGGCTGATGCTTCAGGTAGCTGCTGTAGGCGACCTGCAGGACCCCGTAGATGACCAGCACCAGACCGAGTTGGGGCCGCACGAGGAGACCCAGTCCGGCGCCGCCGAGAAGCAGGACGGAGGCGATGACCAGCGCCAGCGGAACCGATATCACGCCGGCCGCCACCGGCCGGTTGCGCTTGACCGGGTGGCGCCGGTCGGACTCGGCATCGAGCGCATCGTTCAGGAAGTAGGTCCCCGATGAGACGGCACAGAACAGGGCGAAGCAGGCCAACGACCGCAACAACGGCGAGGCGTGGAACTCCACGCCGGCCGCCCCGGGGGCGGCGAACACCAGCACGTTCTTGGTCCACTGCTTGACCCGCAGCGTGCGCACCACACCGCCGATGACGCCCGGACGGCGGATGGGCGTCACCTCGCCGGCCGGAGGGGGGCCGAGCGGCGCCTGGTCGGCACTGGAGATGGGTCGCTCCATGGGCAGGTCAACGAGGTTACCGCGACCACCTCACCGGTAAGGAGACAGGAGCGGTGACTAGGGTCCCGGCGGTGAAGTTCGCCATCACGCTGGGAACGTTGAACATCGCCCGTTGGGACGAGGTGACCGTCGAAGCCGACCGGCTCGGTTTCGAGTCGGTGTGGCTCCCGGAGCACCTGGTGCTCCCGGTGCAGATGGCGGGCAGCCCGTTCGCCGAATCCGACCACCCGCCGGTTCCGCCCGACGTCCCCATCATGGATCCGTTCTCCTACCTGGCCTGGTTGGCCGCCCTCACCCAGCAGATCCGTCTGGGCACGTATGTCTACAACATCGGATTGCGTCATCCTTTTACCACTGCAAGAGCAGCCGCCACGGTCGACATCGTGTCGAAGGGCCGGCTGCTGTTGGGCGTCGGCGCCAGCTGGCTGCGCGGCGAGTGGGAGGTGACCGGGCTCGATTTCGACAGCCGCGGCCCGCGCGTGGACGAGACGGTGGGGATCTGCCGGCGCCTGTGGACCGAACCGGTGGTCGAGCACCAGGGTCGGTTCTTCCAGTTCGGACCGGTCGCCTTCGAGCCCAAGCCGGTGCAGGCCGGGGGCCCGGCGATCCACATCGGCGGCGACAGCCCGGTAGCCATCCGCCGGGTGGCCCGGCTGGGCGCCGGCTGGCTGCCGATGAACTACTCCGCCACCACGTTGGCATCAGTCATGCCACTTCTCGTCGAGGAGTGCCGGCGCATCGGTCGCGAGGAGCTGCCGGAGGTCACCGTCGGCGGATCGATCGACAGTCGTGAGGACATCGAGGCCGCCCAGTCGGCCGGCGCGACGCGCGTGATCGTCCGACCGTGGCGCCGTTCGGCCGAAGCGGTCGACGGGTTGCGCCGGTTCCGCGACCAGTTCGACGAGTACTTCGCTAGTTGAACTTCTCGGCCAGGGCCGTGGTGATCCGCTCGATACGGGCGTCCAGGTCGGTGAGGAAGTCGTCGAGGGCGGCCCGCTTGGCTTCGACCGTGCCCCGCAGATCGGTGGCCAGCGCCAGCGACTCGAGGAGCAGCCGCTTGCGCTCCGTAGGGTCGGTCGCCTCGTCGAAATAGGCGGCCCGGATCTGCAGTGTGCGGTCCTCGTTGCCCAGCACCACGGCGATCTCGTCCAGGTTCAATCCGAGGAGCGTCTGCAGCTCCCGGATGCGGGCGACCCTCTGCAGGTCGGCTTCCGAATACCGCCGCATGCCGCCCTTGGTCCGGCCGGACGGGTTCAACAGCCCCAGCTCCTGGTAGTAGCGAAGCGCCCGCTCCGTCACGCCGGCCCGCGCCGCGGCGGCCCCGATGGACAGCAGGGTCTCGTCGCAGTCGGTCACGGCGGTCACGCTAGAGCCGGTCATCGGGTGGCGCCGGCGGAGGTGTCGATCTCTTCCAGACCGGCGTACTCGGCCGAGCCACGCGCCCCGTCGGCCAGTTCGTCGAGCAGTGACTCGGGACGGTCGGTCGATCGGTAGATGTACCGGCTACCCCGCAGCAGCGAGGCGATCATGGCGATGATCGTTGCGGCGGCGGCGAAGTCGAAGGCCAGGTGCAGGCCGGAGGCGAACGAGTTCTGGATCAGGTGCGGGAAGAACGAGCGGCCGGTGACATAGGTCCACTGGCTGCTGTTCAGGCCGGCCGACTGGGCCGAGCCGAGCAGTTCCTGGATCGGGTTGAACCCGAGGAAGGCCGAGAACAGGCTGCCGATCGGCGGCTCGCTGGCCACCCTGTGAGCCGACACCGAGTTGACCCCGGCCGCATGCAGACCGTTGTACAGCTGCCTGGGCAACTTGGCCGCCAGCCCCAGTGTCACGATCGTGAAGAACAGGCCCATTGACAGTACCTGTGCCGAATTCTGGAAGGTGTTGAGCATCCCGGCACCGGCGCCCCGCTGGTCGGGCGGCAGGCTGTTCATCACCGCCGCCTGGTTGGGCGTGAAGAACAGGCCCATGCCCAGGGCGAAGAGCAGGAGCAGGGCGGCGAACGGCACGTAACTGAAGTTCATCGGCAGCACCTCGAGCAGCAGGAACGAGGCGGCCGAGAACAGCAGTCCCACCGAGCCGAGCGTCCGGGCCCCCATCCGGTCGGACAGGATGCCGGCGAGCGGACCGACGAGCAGGAAGCCGACGGTGAGCGGGATCATGTAGATACCGGCCCACAACGGGGTCCGGTCGAAGCTGAAGCCGTGCTGCGGCAACCAGATCCCCTGCAGCCAGATGATCAACATGAACTGCAGCCCACCCCGCCCCAGTCCGGCGAGCATGCCCGAAATGGTGCCGGCGGTGAACGCCCGGGACCGGAACAGTTCCAGCCGGAACATCGGGTCGGGCACATGGTGCTCGATGTAGACGAACAGGATCAGCACGGCGATACCGCCGAAGATGGCGGCCAGCACCCACGGGTTGGTCCACCCGGTGGAGTGACCGCCGTAGGGCAGCAGGGAGTAGATGATGCCGGTCAGGACCGAGATCAGGCCGACGGCGAAGGTGATGTTGCCGATCCAGTCGATGCGGGCCTGGATGCGCACCCCGTTGTCCTTCAACTTCAGGTAGGCCCACACCGTCCCGAACAGGCCGAACGGAACCGACACCAGGAACACCAGGCGCCATTCGATGGGGGCCAGCACCCCGCCCAGGATGAGGCCGATGAACGAGCCGCTGATGGCGGCGATCCCGTTGATGCCCATGGCCTTGCCCCGCTCGTCCTCCGGGAAGGCGTCGGTGAGGATGGCACTCGAGTTGGCGAACAGGAAGGCGCCGCCGACCCCCTGGAACACCCGCATGACGATGATCCACAACGCCGCCGTCCGGCCGGTCATCCACGTGGCCGACAGCAGGATGGAGAAGAAGGTGAACACAGCGAAGCCCAGGTTGTACATCCTCACCCGCCCGTACATGTCGCCCACCCGGCCCAGGCTCACGACCAGCACACTGGTCACGATCAGGAATCCCATGAACGTCCAGAGGAAATAGGACGTGTTCGACGGGGTCAGCGGATTGAGGGCGATGCCCCGGAAGATGTCGGGGAGCGAGATGAGAAGGATCGACTGGTTGATGGTCACCATCAACACGCCGAGCGTGGTGTTGGACAGCGCTATCCACTTGTAGTGGGGCCCGCCGGCACCGGTCTCGGCCGCCGTCCGCGGGTTCGGGGAGGTACTCGTGGCCACCCGGCCACATTACCCCCAACCTTTACGTCAACGGCAGAGTTTTGACGACGGCCTCATACCCTCTCACGGAATGACGATGTCAAAGGAGGCGCTCTTCTCAGGCGCCGACCAACTCGGCGACGGCATCGTCGACGGAGCTGAACAGGCGGATTGAGAGGTTCAATGCGGTGATCTCGAAGATCTTGGTGATGCGGGCCTGCGAGGAGACCACGGCCAGTACCGAGTGCTCGGCATTGAGGACCTTCCACCCATTGAGGATGACGCCCAGCGCGCTGGAGTCGAGGAACTCGATGAGACCCAGATCGACGATCAGTACGGCCGGCCGTTCGTCGGCCAGCTTCAGGATCTTCTCCCGCAGCTTCGGGGAGGTGGACAGATCGAGATATCCGGTCGGCCGAATCAGCGTGTACCCGGGATTGTGTTCGACCTCGAACGAGACTTCATCGGCCATGGGTCGGAAATTTACACCGCCGTCAGCGGGTCCGGCTCCGATGGGTGCGGGCGGCGGCCGCTTCGGCCCGCCCGGCGATGCGGCCGGCCACGAATGCGACCGGCGGGGTGATGGACGGATGGGCGGCCAACTCGGCCAGCACAACCGCCACCCGGGCTGCCTCGGCCCGCCGCACGAGGTGCCGGGCCAGGGGGCGCCGGTCGAGAGCGCGTGTTTCGGTCCGCCGCACCAGATGCCGGGCCAGGGGGCGCCCGTCGGGAGCGCCGGGGGTGTTGGCTCCGGTGCCGGCGGCGGGCGCGGTGGCGGGTCCGGGCGTGGTGCCCGCGGCGGGCGCGGTGGCGGGTTCGGGCGTGGTGCCGGCGGCGGGCGCGGTGGCGGGTTCGAGCGTGGTGCCGGTGCCGGCCAGGCGGTCGAGGGCTTCGAACCAATCCGGCGCGCCGAGGGCGGCGGCCAGCTCCGTTCCGGACAGGTGCCGGTCGGCCCTCAGCAGTTGGACCAGCTGTTCGGCGGCGTCGCCCTCGCCCGGCTCACTGTGGTTGCGAATCCACCGCTCGACGGCGTCCTCCTCGCCCATCCGGCGCAGGATGTCGTGGACCCGACGGACGGGGCCGGACGATTCGTCGTCGCCGAGCAGCCGCCGGGTGGCCCGCAGCCCGGCCCGGACGGCGGACGGCTCAGGTCGGGCTGGATCGGAGCCAGCGGTCGGTAGCCGGAGGCGGTAGTCGGCATCGAGTAGGTCGTCGACCGACCCATTCGGTCCGACCGGCCCGCCGTCGACGCCGGCCGCCAGTGCGAATTTGGACGCCCCGCCCGGGCGCACACCGGCTCGGTCGAGCGCCTCGAGCACGGCGTCGACCGGTCCGGAGATCCCGGTCAACTCCACTTCCAGCTGGCGGAACTGCAGCCCCTCCCGGCGACCGGCCGTGACGGTGACCGTGTCGTCGTCGACCTCGGCCCACGGCTCACCGGACCGGTCGTGCAGTACCGAGCGCTTTCGGGCGGCCGACAGGGTGGCGACCGGCCCCAGGGGCGCCCGGCGGATCAGCCCGGCCATCGCCCCCAGGGCGTCGGCCGGGATGGCGTCGGCGCCGCCCTTCCAGGTGACCTCCGAACGGGTGGCCGGATCGCCTTCGGGCCGGTCGCCGACCGGGATTTTGAGCGTCCACTTGCCTGCCGGCACGCCGGCCTCCGACCGGTGGCGCAGCGTGATGCGGCGGGCCCACAGCCGGAAGTCGGCAGTGTCGTAGTAGGTGGTGGTCAGCAGCTGCTCGGGCAGTTCCTCGACCGCCCCGACCAGCGCGGCCAGGTCGGGCGGATCGAAGGTCGGGTCGACGTCGAACTTGTACTCGCGCTCGAGGTTGGTCTCTGGCGCCACCCCGACAGTCTTACCCGGCTACTCGAACCCGAGGGGCGGCAGGAACGGCGGGATGCCCACGTCGAACTGGCCGAGCAGGTCGCTACGCAGTTCCTCGATCCGGTCGCTCGTCCAGAGGGTCTCGCCGGAGTCGATCTGGGTGACCGGATGGAACCCCCGGACCAGCTGGATGCGGGCGCCGCTGACGGCGAAGACCTGGGCATTGACATCCTTGGCCAGGTCGGAGCAGAGCCAGACGACCAGCGGGGCGACGGCGGCCGGGGCCAGGGCGTCGTATTCGCCGGCCGGCTTGTCCTCGTGCTGGATGACGGTGCCCAAGAGGCGGGTGGCGGCGGCCGGGGCAATCGTGTTGACCCGGACACCGATGCGCTCGAGGTCGCGGGCCAGAACGGTGGAGAGGGCGGCGATGCCGGCCTTGGCGGCGCCGTAGTTGGCCTGGCCCGAGTTCCCGTAGAGGCCGGACTCGGAGGCGGTGTTGATGATCACACCGTTGACCCGCTCCTCGGTCCGCTTGTTCTCCTGCCGCCAGTAGGCGGCGGCATGGCGGGCGGGGGCGAAACAGCCCTTGAGGACGACATTGACGACCACGTCCCATTCCTCCTCCGACATGTTGAAGGCCATCCGGTCGCGGAGGATGCCCGCGTTGTTGACCAGGATGTCCAGGCGTCCGAACGTCTCGACCGTCTGGAAGATCAGCCCCTCGGATGCCTGCCAGTCGGCGACGTTGGCCCCGTTGACCTCGGCGGCGCCGCCGGCGGCCCGGATTTCCTCGGCTACCTCCTGGGCCGGGGTCAGGTCGGCGCCGGCGCCCCGACCGTCACCGCCCAGATCGTTGACCATGACGGCGGCACCCTCCCGGGCCAGCAGGAGGGCGTGTTCGCGCCCGATCCCCCGCCCCGCCCCGGTGACGATGGCCACCTTCCCGTCGAGCAGACCCATGCGCTTCCCTCCCTGGACTCAGCCGCCGGCGTGCGCCGACGATGGCCGGGAATCCTCCTAAAACCCGGTCGAGGCTGTCAATCCGGCTGGATGGGCACCGATCCTGGCTACTGCTCGGTGACGCTCAGCTTCTCGGCGTCGTGCAGCTGAGGCGGTTCCTCTTCGTCGGGCACGCGATCCAGGAGTTCGGCCGTCATGGCCAACTCGTACTGGAGTTGCTCGATCTCGGGTAACAGTCGTTGCACGTCATCGACACGGCCCTGCACCTGGGCTCGACGGCGCTGCTCCTGGAGTTCCTCCAGCTGCAACTCGAGACCCATCGCGTGATCCGCCGGGCGGAAGTAGGTCATGTCCGGGTGATACCCGGCCGGATGCCGTTCCTACCTTCTGCGCGAACCGGACTTTCAGGCCGGGCCCGGATCGAGGGAGAACCAGACCGTCTTGCCGGCACTCTCCGACCGGCTGCCCCAGTCCGAGGCCAGCCGGGAGACAAGGAGCAGTCCCCGACCCCGGTCCCCGTCGCGGTCAGACGTCTCGACCTTGGGGAACTCGGCCGAACCGTCGGTTACCTCCACCGTGACGGAGTCGTCGAAGCGGACGGACAAGCGGAACGGCGTCCGGGCGTGCAGCACGGCGTTGGTCGCCAGCTCGGAGACCAGCAGGACGGCCCGCTCACTGATCCGCTCCAGGTGCCAGGCGGCCAGGGTGGCGGTGACGAACGACCGGGCCTGGCGGATGGAGGCGGTGTCGCCGGCCATCTCGATCTCACAACTCTGACCCATCGAAGCCCCTTCCCGGAACGGGGGGAATCTAGACCGCTCCCCTTCGTCTCGAAGGGATGGCCTCAATCAGTATGTGAACCGATCCAGCAGGTTGTCGAGATCCCCGGCCACCCGGCTGACCCGCTCGGCCGCGTTGGCCGCCTCGCCCACCCCGCTCGAGGTCTGCTCGGCGGCCGCCGCCACGGCGGCGATGTTGCGGGCGATCTCGGCTGACCCGACCGAGGTGTCGGCGACGTTGCGGGCGATGTCGGCGGTGGTGGCCGCCTGTTCCTCGACGGCGGAGGCGATGGTCGACTGGATGTCGGAAATCTGGTTGATGGTGCCGGTGATGCCGGCGATGGCCTCGACCGCGGCGGTGGTCGAGCCCTGGATGGCGTCGATCTTCTTGCCGATGTCCTCGGTGGCCTTGGCCGTCTCCTTGGCCAGTTCCTTGACCTCGTTGGCGACCACGGCGAAGCCCTTGCCGGCTTCGCCGGCCCGAGCCGCTTCGATGGTGGCGTTCAGGGCCAGCAGGTTGGTCTGCTGGGCGATCGAGGTGATGACCTTGATGATCTGGCCGATCTCGGCCGACGACTCACCCAGCTTGCCGACGGTGGCGTTGGTCGTCTCGGCCATCGACACCGCCTTGGACGCGATCTCGGCTGCGGTGGACGTGTTGCGGGCGATGTCGCGGATGGAAGCACCCATCTCCTCGGTGGCGGCGGCGACCGTCGACACGTTCGAGGAGACCTGCTCCGATGCGGCCGAGGCCACCCCGGCCTGCACCGAGGTCTCGTCGGCCGACACGCCCATCTGACCGGCTACGCCGAGCATCTCGGTGGACGCCGTACGCAACTGGCGGGCGCTGTCGGCGATGGGCGCGATCGTCTGGCGGAGGGACTCGAGGAAGCCGCGCATGCCCTCGGCCATCTGCCCGATGGCGTCGTCGCCCTGGAGCGTGATCTGGCGGGTCAGGTCGCCGGAGGCGGCCGCCTTCACCACTTCGAGGATCTCGGCGACGCCCTGCTGGAGGCGGATACGGTCGTTGACGACGGATGCGAACTTGACCACCTTGTAGGCCCGGCCCTCGGCGTCGAGGATCGGGTTGTAGGTGGCCTGAATCCATACGTCCGCACCGGTCTTGGACACCCGGTGGAACTGGCCGGACTGGAACTCGCCGGCGCGCAGCGACGCCCAGAACTGGTGGTAGGCGGGCGACGCCGCCTCCGCCGGGTCGACGAAGATGCGGTGGTGCTGGCCCACGATCTCGTTGAGCCGGTAGCCGAGCGCGCCCAGGAAGTTGTCGTTGGCGGTCACAATCGTGCCGTCCAGGTTGAACTCGATCACCGCCTGCGAGGCGCTGATGGCGGCCAGGATGGCCCGCATCTCATGCGCTTCCGCAGAACCGCCTTCTGCGTTGGCACCGTCGACGACGGTGGACTGTGAGACTTCGTTGGCAACCGACACGGTGCGCTCCCTGAGTAACTGATCTTCCACGCAGATGTCGGATATCGCCGGGCCGGTCTTGACCGTTAGCCGTCAATCCGACTCGTCCACGTAGCGCCGCCCTCGCGACCACGACGCCACGGCGGCGACCAGGCAGGCGATGATGGCGAAGAGGAAGGCCTCGTGCAGCCCCCGGCGGAACGGACCGGAGATCAAATTGGAAAAAAAGGATCTTCCGGTCAGGACCGAATAGTTGGCCGGGTTCACCGCTCTGAGTGCTGGCTCGGGCACCAGTTGCTGCACCGGGTTGTAACCCAGAAATGCCGCGAACAGGATGGAAACGGGCGGATAGTGGGCTATCTGCGTAGCCGTCGCCTGGTCGATGCCGTGGGCGTGGAGGCCCTGGTAGAGGGTGGTCGGCAGGGTCGCCGACAGCCCGACGATCATCAGGGTGAAGAAGATCCCAATAGAGAGAACTTGCGCGGAGTTCTGGAAGGTGGAGTTCATCCCCCCGCCGGCCCCCCGATCCGATGCCGGCAGGCTGTTCATCACACCCGCCCGGTTGGGTGACGCGAACGCGCCCATCCCCAGGCCGTTCAGGAGCAGGAGGGCGGCGAACGTCGGGTAGGAGAAGTCGATGGGCAGTTGTTCGAGGAGGAAGAAGCTGGCCGCCGCTGCGATCATCCCGCCGGTGGCGAACGGCCGGGCGCCGTAGCGATCAGACAGCATGCCGGACAGCGGACCCGCGATGAGGAACCCGGCGGTGAGCGGCAGCATGTAGATACCGGCCCACAGCGGGGTGACGGTGAAATCGTAGCCGTGCAGCGGCAGCCAGACCCCGGCCAGCCAGATGACCAGCATGAACTGGAGCCCGCCGCGGGCGATCGCGCCGAGCAGCGAGGCGACGTTGCCCGCCGCGAACGCGCGGATGCGGAACAGCGACAGCTGGAACATCGGGTCTTTGACCCTGGATTCGACGAAGCAGAAGACCGTGAGCAGCACGACGCCGAGGATCAGGCCGCCGAAGACCATCGGGTTGGCCCAGCCGGTCGGGTCGCTGCGGTACGGGCGGATGCCGAAGGTGATCGCGGTGAGCAGGATGCCGGCGCCCGCCGCGAAGAAGAGGTTGCCGAGCCAGTCGATGCGCGCCTTGCGGGTGGTGGCGATCTCCTTGAGCGACCGGTAGGCCCAGATGGTGCCGAAGATCCCGAACGGCAGGTTGATCCAGAAGACCGCCCGCCAGTCCCAGGCAGACAGCAGGCCGCCGAGCAGCAGGCCGACGAACTGGCCGGAGATCCCGGCGACCTGGTTGATGCCCAGGGCCATGCCGCGCTTGCCCGGGGGGAACGCGTCGGTGAGGATCGCCGCGGAGTTGGCCATCAGCATCGAGCCGCCGAAGGCCTGGACGAACCGCCAGCCGATCAGCCACAGCGCGCCGTGCGTGCCTTGAAACGGGTCGAAGGACAGGCCGATGGAGGCGAGGGTGAAGACGACGAACCCGAGATTGTAGATCTTCACCCGGCCGAAGATGTCGCCCAGGCGGCCCAGGGTGACCACGAGGATGGACTGCACCAGCAGGTACCCCATGATCATCCACAGCAGGTAGGTCACGTT